>PHDJ01000005.1 GCA_002842575.1 Bacteroidetes bacterium HGW-Bacteroidetes-2 | reverse complement strand
CATGGTTTTTTTGAGTTTTTGTCCGGTGGCATCGTAAAGGTAAGTCATAGTGCCTTGTGTTCCAAATGTAATTTTTTTAGGGAGGTTCAAGTGGTTATAGGAAATTTCGGTTATGCCTTTATTTTTGTCGATAAAAAAGATACTTCATAGATACTCCATAGATACTCCATAGATACTCTATGGATAGTGTATGGATAGTGTATGGATAGTGTATGAAAAATAAACCTAAAAATGTACCCCTTTTAGTAGTTTTTACCTATTTAAAAAACACTTTTTCAAGCAAAATAAAAACCCCAAGAAAATTAAAAATATATTGGTTTGTACTTATTTAATTTTCAAGAAATTAATAGCGTGTCCCTTTCCTGCAACAGCGATAGGAGCGGCATCCTTTTTTTGTTTTTTCAAAAAAAGATATAGCGGATAGCGCGGTCTTTTAAAACCTTTTTCGGTTTTAAAAGAGTTGCCCTTATTATTCTGCTTATTTTAAAATAATGCGCACACAAACAGATTAGGAGGCGTTTTATAAGTGGCATGCGTGCTGCCTTGGTTTTGCGGGGAGTGTTTTGGCCAATGCGAAAAGTTTTTATCCTCAAAGTTCATTAAAAATTGTCTCCTTTGAATAAATTATTCACCTCACAATCTTAAAACTACCTGTTTTTTCGTCAAAATCAATTAAATCTTTCGGGAATAATGAAGAAAAGCGATTTTGCGCTATCAGAGTACAAGGGTCGTCAAAGTAGGTAGTTTCTTGATCCATCACGATCATTTTATCACAAAGTTGAATTGCCAAATCTATTTCGTGGGTTGAAAATAAAATGGTTTTTTGGGTGGTGGAAGCTAAATTTTTAAGCAATTTTAAAATGTAAGCTCGGTGGTAAATGTCTAAATGTGTGGTTGGTTCATCCAGAATAATAATTGGGGTGTCTTGTGCCAAAGCGCGGGCAATCATAACGCGCTGCATTTGTCCATCGCTTAGCTCATAGCACTTTCTGTGTTTTAGTGGTTCTACTTCGGTAGCTTGTATTGCTTGTAGAATTTTTTCTTTGTCTTTTTTAGTTAACGTGCCTAGCCAATTGGTGTAAGGTTGCCTTCCTAAAGCAATAAGTTCTAGTACTGTAAGGTTTTTTGATGCAGGGTGCTCGGTTAAAACGACGCTTAGGGTTGTTGCTAATTCTTCAAAAGTATAGCTATTTATATTTTTCCCTTCTATTTTAATGGTTCCTTCAAGCTTATTTTGCACTTTGCTTAGCGTTCTAAGTAAGGTCGATTTTCCGACACCGTTTGCACCCACCAAGCCTACCAACTCGCCTTGTGCTAAAGCAAAATGGATATCCTTTGCCACAATATGGTTTCCACTTTTATGGAAATAGCCAATAGACAAATTTTCGGCTTTTAAAGTATACTTGTTACTATTCAACATTTTATTATTTGGCGCGTAAACCATTCATTAAGCATATCTTAAAACTTAATACTTCATTTAAAACAAAAGTTTCCTTTTTCTAACCAATAACCATATAACCACTGGTGCACCAATTAGGGATGTAATGGCATTGATGGGTAAGGTATAATCGCTAAAAGGCAGTTGCGCAATACTATCACACAGTAACATTAAAATGGCACCAAATAGCAACACGGCAGGTATCAACACTTTATGATTGGAAGTGGTAAAGATTTGTCGTGTAATATGCGGCACTGCTAATCCAATAAAAGCTATAGGGCCTGCAAATGCGGTGATGCTTCCGGCTAAAATACAGGTAGCTAAAATAATGATTATTCTGCTTTTCTGGAGGTGCAATCCTTGGCTTTTAGCATAATTTTCGCCTAGAAGTAACGCATTTAGTGGTTTTATACTTGCTATGGAAAGGAGAATTCCCACCATAAAACAGATGGCTAAAATGAGTAAGCCTTCCCAAGTGTTGTTTCCTAAACTTCCAAAGGTCCAAAAAATGTATTGTTGTAATTGCTCTGCGGGGCTAAAGTATGCAAGTACCCCAACAAATGCAGCCGTAAAACTGCCAAACATCAAACCTATAATAAGTATTGCCATAGTGTCTTTAATGCGAATGCTTACTGCTAAAACACCCAATAAAACAATAAAACTTCCTATGCCCGAAGCAATAACTAAACTCCACGGACTTAATAACCAAGTAGTTAATACACCGCCAACAGCCGTTGCTCCCATAATAAGCAAAGCTACTCCTAAACTGGCGCCACTACTCAACCCTAAAACAAATGGACCTGCTAAAGGATTTCTAAAAAGGGTTTGCATTAATAAACCACATACCGAAAGTCCGGCGCCTACCATAACAGCGGTGAGGGCTTTTGGCAATCGGTAGTCCTGAATGATATAGGCCCAAGAAGCCTTTTCTGGCGAAAGATGAAATAAACTTCGTACTACTTCATCAAAAGGAATTGCCACAGAGCCTAAACTGATGTTGCCTAGAAAAAACACAAGCAGTAGTACTAATAAAAGCAGGAAGGAAAGTTTGTATGTTTTTGATTGTACCACCTTAGTTTATTTTAGTAAAAAAAAACAATTCATGCTCGGGTAAAAGCTCCGGATGTAATATTTTAACCATATCTTTTAAAACAATGTCCGGACGGTTGGGAGCTAATTCATAATAAATAACACCTCCGGTGGCTCCTTTTTTTTGAGAAAAACTATAAATTTCACCGGTTTTAAATGCTTCAAATTGCGAGTAAGCGTAATGTGCTTCTTGCATTCGTTGCAAGGAGTCAAACTGTCCGGGACCAATCCAAATACTGGCATTTTGTGCTTTTTCTAAAACGGTTTCTATATTGAGTGACAAACTTCCGATGCCTTTGCTGTCTGCCCAAAGATAGCTGCCATTTGCGTCTTTTATGAATTGTGCCGCCCAGCTATTGCCTTGCGGAAGGTACCAGATGTCTTTCCACATGGCACCACTTAAAACCGTAGGAGAATTGGATTGGTTTTGTGCAAGTTCTTTTATGTGAAGGTATTCGGTTTCTATCTTGCTAAATTCGTTTTCAGCGAGTGCTTCTTTATTGAAAAATGCGCCAAAAAATTTAATCCATTCAGCTTTGCCAAGTGGAGATGTTTCTGTCCAATCGCCATTATAAACTAAAGATATTCCTGCTTTTTCTAAAGAATTAAACGATTTATTATTGCCATCTATGCCAAAACCAACAAATAAATCTGGGTCTATATTAATAACTATTTCTGTATTTACAGATTGGTTATTCCCAATTTCACGAATATTTCCATTGCGAATTAGTGTTCGAGTTTTTTCGGAAGAAATATAGTCTAGATTCGGAAAGGCTATGATTTTATTTTCTTCTTCTAGCATTTCTAAAGAGGGAATATGGGTGGTTGAAGTGACGACAATTCTTTCCACTGGAACAGAAATTGTTACATCTACAAGAACCTCTTTCGGAAGTGTTTTTCCTTTTTGCACCAAAGCATACCGATAGGCTTTTTCAGATTCCGGCCACGGATTATAAACTTCCATAATTTTGTAGTCACCATAATTAGTAATAGAAAAGCCTTTAGCGTGCCTTATAGAAATTTTTTCGCCCTCAGGCAAAATAGAAATGGTTTTCTTTGACGTATTTTGACAAGCTATTGTTAGTAAAAACAAGGTTAAAAAAAATAGTGCTTTGATATATTTAAGTAGGGACTTTTGTATCATATTTAAAATTTCACTTCTAAAAAACAAAAGTAACATTATTTAAACTTTAGTTTCTTACATCTTCAAAAATGTTTACTTTTGACCAGAATTTTGGTTTGAAACCTTTCATCAGGAATGTTTCGATTAAAAGGGAATCAGGTGATTCCTCCCTCAACCCCTCCAAAGGAGGGGAGTTAAAGTTCCCACTCTTTTGGAGGGGGCTAGGGGGAGGATTAATCCTGAGCTGTTCCCGCAACTGTATGCTTTGTCCCGTTTTGTCGGGATGTTTGTAATTCTTCTTTAAGTCACTGATGTTTTCCAATGTATGGAACTATCGGGAAGGCCTATTACAAAACGCGAGCCAGGAGACCTGCCTTTATTCACATTGTCAAACTTTCGGGATAAAAGTTTGGGTGAGGGAAACTTCATTCTTTGTTCTCGTTTAATTTTTTAAACAAAATGAAAAAAGTAATTTTTTTAGCGCTAGCCTGCGCTACAACCTTTGTGTATGCTCAGGAAAACCAACAATCACAACTTTTAGACTCCGTTTTTATTGACAGTAAAGTCAAAATGAAACGAGAAAACAGCGGTAAAGTTGTTGTACAAATTACGGCAGAAACTTTAGAAAAAAGCAGCGGAAAATCGGTTGCGCAAATTATTAATGAAGTCTCGGGTATGGAAATAAACGGAAGCCGAAGCAATGATGGGCAAAATTTAGGATATTTTGTAAGAGGAGGAAGAAATCGGCAGGTGGTTATTATGGTTGATGGTGTGCAACTTACCGATGCTTCACAAATTGCAAATGATTATGATTTGCGATTAATTCCTGCACAAAGTATAGAATCCATTGAAATTGTAAAAGGAGCATCTAGCGTCTTGTATGGGTCTGGAGCGGCAACTGCTGTAATTAGTATCACGACTAAAAGGAGTTCAAAAAAACCTATTTCGGCTATTTTTACTTCTACTATGGGAAGTAATAATGCAGCAGATATTTCTAATTTTAAGGCTCAGGAGTTTACAAATTATGTAAACATCAGCGGTACACTTAACAAGTTTTTCTATCTAGCTAGTTTTAGTAACAGATATGTTGACGGGCTTTCAGCAATAGCCGCTCCTAAAGCCGAGCCAGCATTTGAAAGCGATGTATTTGATAGTTTTAATACCTATGTTAATCTTGGTTATCAATTACAAAAAAACATTAAAATAAGCCAGTTTTTTAGTCTGGACCGGTTTAAAGCTGGATTTGATAATTTTGATTTTACCGATGCTAATCATCTTTCAGAAAGTAAACAATTAAGAACTGGCGGCCATTTTGAATGGAAATACAACCGCGGAAAATATGTTTTTAACGACTCCTATACTTGGATTGAACGCAAAATCGCCTCCGAATTTCCAAATAAATTTGATTCGCGCTCCTATACTTTAGACAATTATTTGCAGCATCGTTTTACGGAGAAATGGATAGCCATAGCAGGATTTAATTTAGCTATAAGTGATTTTAATTCATATAGTATTCCCTTTGGCGGGAATGATTTTGCTCAAGATGTGGATAAAAATGATGCTAATTTTACCATTATTGATCCGTATGTGAATATGGTTTATACTTCAGGTTTTGGGTTGAACCTAAACACAGGTGCTCGACTAAATATCCATAGTGATTATGGCAATCATTTTGTGTATAATATCAATCCATCTTATAATTTTAAAGTTGGCGAAAATAAAGTAAAAGCATTGGCATCCTATAGTACAGCTTTCATTACACCGTCTTTATTTCAATTATACGATCCACTTTATGGAAATGCCAATTTGCAACCAGAAGAAAATACGACCATAGAAGGCGGTTTAGAATTTAACACCCAAAATAAATTACGGATTAGTGCAGTTTATTTTAACAGAAAAGAAGAAAACTATGTCGATTTTGTAACGGTGGATCCAGTTAATTTTGTTTCGCAATATCAAAATATTGATGAAAAATTCACTGCAGATGGGGTAGAAGTAGAGATTTCAAAACACTTTGGCAACAAGTGGCAACTTAATGGAAACTATACATTTACGCAGCCTGACGCCCGTTTTGCACTGCGAATTCCAAAACATAAAGTAAATACAAGTATTCATTTTCAACCAAATGAAAAAACTAATTTTGCTTTGAATTATCAATATAATGCAAGCAGACAAGATCGTTTTTTTAATATGGAAACTTTTACAAGTGACGAAGTAACCCTAGAAAGTTATGGTTTATTAGATTTTTATGTAAGCCACCAATTTTTGGATAACTTAAAATTATTTGCTAATGTGAGTAATATTTTAGATAAACAATATGAGGAAATTTATCGATTTTCTACTCGGGGTAGAAATGTAGGTTTAGGATTGCAATTAATTTTTTAAAAATTTCTGCGTTTTTCTGCGTAATCTTTAGTTTTAATTTGTTCTATGGATTATGCAGATTTACGTTGGTTTTTTATGTAATCCTTTAATAAAGTTTGTGTTTGTTGTTGTAATTTGTTTTTAAAAAATGGCGTCCACCCAAGTAAAAATCCTTTCCATCCTAATGCTTGCCTCGACCATTTCCAAAGATTAAAATAATCGGTATGCTTTATGATTTTATGGTTTTTTAAAACAATGTTTGCAACAATATGGTTTGTTACCGTCCTTCCTGTCCTAGCAAAAGGATAAGTTGCTGTCCAATGTACAACAGCAAAATTTACGGCCACATCATAAATAGTATAGGAAACTTTTAAATTTCCATTGCTTCGTTTTATAAGCATTTCCCACATTTTATGTGCCTCCTCCCCATGAAGTTTTCCGAAAGCAGGGTCTTCAAATTCTATTTTTTCATCATAAAGGAACACCATATTTTTGGCATTTCCTTCTACAAAAGCGTCATAAAATTGAGTAATAATTTCAAGTGTATTCATAAGTGTGACTAATCTCATTTTGAATATCACAAATTACACTTAATTTTGATATAGTCACCTTTATTTTAATAAGATAATGAACGTTATAAATTCAAAAAAAAATAAGAAACAGTTTCACTCAATGCATATTGAAGCTGTACTCCATAATTTTGAAACTTCTGAAAATGGGCTAAACGATAATAAAGTTAAAATTCAACGCCAAAAATTTGGTTGGAATGAATTACCCGAAATACAAAAAGAATCTTGGTTAAAATTACTTTTCAAACAGTTTAAAAGTATTCTTGTTTTTATATTAATAGTTGCGGCTTTGATTTCTTATTTTACGGGTCATATTATCGATATGTATGTCATTTTTTCTGTGGTTATAATCAATTCAATGATTGGTTTTATTCAGGAATTGAAAGCAGAGCAAGCCGTTTCTTCTTTACGAAAAATGTTAGTACAACGAGCCCGTGTCATTCGCGATGCTAAAGAATATATTATTCCATCACGAGAACTTGTTCCAGGGGATATTATAATCCTTGAGGAAGGTGAAAATATTCCTGCCGATGCCAGAATAATTGATTTCAAAAATTTACAAGTATCGGAAGCTTCACTCACAGGTGAATCGATTCCAGAATCTAAAAATAAGGGGGTTTTACCTAAGGAAACCATATTAGCCGACCAGAAAAACATGCTTTTTAAAGGTACTTTTATTGCTGGCGGTTATGCTAAAGCCGTCGTTTGTAGAACGGGTTTAGATACTGCAATAGGCGAAATTGCTGAGACAATAAGTGGAATAGAGCGTAAAAAAACTAATTTTCAAAAAAAAACAGACACCCTAGCAAGACAAATGGTGATACTGTCTATAACTAGTGCAGGACTGTTATTTTTTGTGGGCTTTATCTCCGGAAATTATTTGTTAGATGAATTACTTTTAGTTTCTATTGCAGCGTTGGTATCTGTAATTCCGGAAGGACTTCCTGCCGTACTTTCTATAGTATTAGCAATTGGCTCAAGCCGAATGGCAAAAAAAAATGCAATAATAAGAGACTTTACTTCGGTGGAAACACTTGGAGCCGTAACTACAATTATTACAGACAAAACAGGAACTCTTACACAAAATAAATTAACTGTAAAAAAAGTATATACTTTTAATGAACAAGAAATAGAAGTTTCCGGCGAAGGTTGGGTTCCTATCGGGAATTTTTCAAAAAATAAAAATATTTTTGAACCCAGTGAAGATTTATTAGTAAAACAATTACTAGAAATTGCCGCTTGTTCCAATAATGCTTCTATAAAACATGACAAAGAAAATAATATCTATGAAATAGCCGGTGACCCTACAGAAGGAGCTTTATTAGTTTTAGCTCGTAAAGCAGGAATACAATTTAAGTCCTCTGATTTTTTCAAGAAGATAGATGACCTTCCATTTAATTCAAAATTAAAATTGAGGGCAACTCTTATAAAAAACAATCAGGAACGATTTCTTTTTGTGGTAGGAGCACCTGAAAAAATATTGGATGTATCGACTTCTGCTGCAACAGAGTTTGGCGAAAAAACATTAGATGATACAGCTAGGCAATCCATACAAAAAATAATGGATTCATGGTCTGAAAATGCGATGCGTGTAATTGGTTTGGCTTATAAAAAAGTTTCAAGTAATTGTAATGCTATCGAAGAAACAATGCTTGAAGATTTAGTGTTTTCCGGTATAACAGGAATGATGGATCCTCCCAGACCAAATACTAAAGATGCCGTTTTACAATGTAAAAATGCAGGGGTAAGAGTTATTATGGCAACAGGTGACCATATCAATACAGCAATTGCAATCGCTAAATCGGTTGCCATTATCGATGAAAATAGTACAATTAGCACCGCTGCAATAAGCGAACAAGAATTACTTCAATTAAACGAAAAGGAGTTTGATGTAGCTATTAAAAACATATCTGTTTTTGCGCGTTTAACACCAAAAGTGAAATTACGCATCGCAGAGCGATTACAGGCATTAGGCGAGCTTGTTGCAAAGACAGGCGATGGTGTAAACGATGCTCCTGCTCTTAAAAAAGCCGATATTGGCATTTCCATGGGAATCATGGGAACCGATGTTGCCAGAGAATCCTCTCAAGTAGTTTTGGCAGATGATAATTTCGCTAGTATTGTTAATGCTATTGAAGAAGGACGAATTGTTTTTTCAAATGCCAGAAAAACAAGTTTCTTTTTAGTGACAACCAATTTTGCAGAAATTATAACTTTAGTAACTCTAGTGGCAATTGGTTTGCCCATGGCACTAACTGCAACCCAAATATTATGGTTGAATCTGGTTACAGATGGTGTTTGTGACATAGCCTTGGCAACTGAAAAAGGACACAATGATGTCTTGAATGAAAAACCCATAGCACAGAAAGAAAAAATCCTTAATAAAACTATTTTGCCTTTTTTATTGATGATGGCAGGAATAATGACAATGCTTTCCTTAGCTGTTTATTTTTGGTTTATAGAGGTCAGCCTAGAAAAAGCAAGAACAACGGTTTTTATTGTAATGGCTTTCTCACAATTATTTAATCTTTACAATATGCGATCGCTTAAAAAATCGGTATTTAAAATTGGTTTTTTCTCTAACAAGTATATAAATCTGGCTATTCTTGTTTCAATTATTATTATGATTCTTATAATAGAATTGCCTTTTTTTGAGCTCATTTTTTCCTTTGCTTATATTACTGTAACAGAGTTTTTAGTTCTAATAGGATTATCGTCTTCCGTTTTATGGGCAGGAGAAGGGTATAAATATTTTAAACGAAAAAATAAATTCATTAAATTTGGATGTAAATTCTTAATAATGTAAGAGATACCGTTTGATTTTTGAATCTTTTTAGCCGGATTGCGAATTTTTATTTTTTGCATGCGCCATTTAGAAGAGGGCATTAAAGGGCTTGCTAGAAAACCCTTCATTACTTTATTAAACGTTTTACAAACAGGAGTTGGAAGGGGGGGGTAACAGGAACATTTGTAATAGCAATTTTGCAAAGCAGTTCTATGGTTACGCTTTTAGTTCTAGTATTTTTAGAAGCAGGGATGCTTTCTTTTAAAAGTGCTTTGGGAGTTGTTTTAGGAGTTAATTTAGAAACAACAATTACGGAATAGATAGCTGCAACTCTAGCTTTTAAAATAGGTATAGCCGATTTTTCATTTCCCTTTTTAGAACCTTTACAAAAATTTTTAAAGAAGAAACAATTGTCCTGTGACATCAAAATATAAAACAACTCAACTTAATAAAGGTTAGAAAAATAATTTGAAACAAAAATCTTAATACTAAAAAGGAAATATTTCTTCTACTCGTTTTTACCAGTATTTTTAACTTTACTTTATAAGGTAAATCTCTGTAAACTGCTATTTTTGTAAACACAAATAACTAAAATGAATTTTATAAAAAAAAATCTTTCAAACATCCTTTTTGCAGTAGTTATTCTTTTGATGCTTATTCCGCAAACACGAATGCCCATACAAGTATTTGTACAACGTTTAATTTCATTTAGTCCTTCTACCATTGCCGAAGAAAAACGCGAGCAACTCCAAGAATACAATTGGCAATTAAAAAAATTAAATGGAGAAGAGAGCAATCTTAGCGAATCTAAAAACAAAGTGGTTTTGATAAATCTTTGGGCAACCTGGTGCCCACCGTGTATTGCTGAAATGCCTTCCCTTCAAAAACTATATGACGACTATGGCGATAAGGTAAATTTTTATTTTGTTTCTAATGAAAAAGAAGAAACTCTTCATCGTTTTATGCAAAAAAATAACTACACCTTTCCAATACACCAAGCACTTGAGGCTGCACCCGAACTACTTAACTCTAATACACTTCCTACTACCTATATTTTATCCAATTCAGGCGAAATTGTAATTGACAAGAAAGGAGCTGCAGACTGGAATAGCAGTAAAACCAGAAAAATAATAGACAAACTTCTAAACAATTAAAATAAACTAGCTGTCTTTTAGTTTATGTGGTTAAATAAGGTTAAAAAATGCCTAACCAATTTAACTATATTTGAAGTATTAAATCCAAGTACAAGAATGGCAAAACATTATAACGTTCCATTTCTTATTGCCGAAATAGCGCAAGCACACGGTGGAAGTATAGAAAAAGCACATAACTATATAGATGCAATAGCGACTACTGGAGTGAACGCCATTAAATTTCAAATCCATATTTCAGAAGCGGAAAGTAGTATTTATGAACCCTTTCGCATAGCAATGCAAACCCAAGACAAAACACGTTTTGACTATTGGAAACGCATGGAGTTTAGTTTAGAGCAATGGAAAGAACTAAAAAAACATTGTGTAGATGTTGGCTTAGAATTTATGGCTTCCCCATTTAGTAATGCTGCTGTAGATATTTTAGAAAAAATAGGGGTAAAGCGATATAAAATAGGCTCTGGAGAGGTTAATAACCTCTTATTGCTTCAAAAAATAGTGACCACTAAAAAACCCATTATCCTTTCTAGCGGAATGAGTTCCTATGATGAGCTAGATACTACCGTTGCTTTTTTAAGAAAAAACAAAACCCATTTTTCTATTTTACAATGCACAACGAGTTATCCTACAACACCTGAAAATTTTGGGCTAAACGTTATTAAGGAATTAAAAGAAAGATATAAAGTGCCGATTGGTTTTTCAGACCATTCTGCAAAAATAGAAACAGGCATTGCTGCAGTGGCTTTAGGTGCAGAAATTTTAGAATTTCATGTTATTTTAAACAAAAAAGAAACTGGACCAGATGCCTCCTCTTCTATTACAATTTCCCAAACCAAATCCTTAGTGAAAGCAGTGAAAACTATTTCAAAAGCCTTAAGTAATCCAGTCCATAAAAATAATAACACCCAGTTTGCGGAATTAAAAAATATTTTTGAAAAGTCTTTAGCGGTAAATAAACCATTACAAGCTGGACATATTTTGGTGTTTGATGATTTGGAAACCAAAAAACCTAAAGGTTATGGTATGGATGCTTTTTCATTTAAAAATGTTTTAGGTAAAAAGTTGAATAAAAATAAGAATCGATGGGATTTCTTAACTTCGGAGGATATTTTAGATTAATTTTTCTATAAAAATGGTACAACAATTTAAAAATCATGTACAAAATAACTTTCCCTTTCTCCTAAAAAGTAAAATTTGTATGGCATGCAGCGGTGGTATAGATAGTGTGGTTCTTACGCATTTATTCTATAAAATGAACTGCAATGTCACTTTATTACACTGCAATTTTTCCCTTCGTGGAAAGGAAAGTGACGCCGATGAAAAATTTGTTGTTCAATGGTCTGAAAAATTGGAAGTACCAATATATACCAACACTTTTGATACTGAAAGGTATGCAAAAGAAAATGCTATAAGCATCCAAATGGCGGCAAGAGAATTAAGATATAACTGGTTTTTAGAAATATCAGACCTACTTAAAATTGATTTTATAGCAACCGCACATCACCTAGATGACAATGTAGAAACATATTTAATAAATACATTTCGTGGTACTGGTATAAAAGGACTTGAAGGCATTCCCGAAGTAAATGGTAAAATTGTTAGACCACTATTACCTTTTTCCAGAGAAGAAATTTTAAACTATGCGGAAGAAAACAACATTACATGGCGAGAAGACAGTAGTAATAAAAGTACTAAATACCTCAGAAATAAAATTCGATTAGAGGTAATGCCAAAACTAAAAGAAACAAATCCGAAAGCCTTACAAAATTTCAGAAATACACAAAATCATCTTAAAGAGGCGCAAAACCTTCTAGAAGATTATATCGAAATAGTTTATAAAAAAACCATTCATAAAACAAAAGGTGGTTACAAAATTGATATTGAAAAGTTAAAGTCTTTTCCAAACACAAAAGCATTGTTATATCAACTTTTACATACCTTCGGATTTAAAGAATGGGACGATGTATATCATTTACTGAATGCGCAATCTGGTAAGAAACTATTTTCAGATACCCATACCTTGCTTAAAGACAGGCAGTTTTTATTTTTAAAACTAATAGATGTTTTCAACACAAAAACAAACAAAGAGCAATATCTAATTTCAGAAAACAAAAAGAGTATTTCTGAACCTATTTATTTAACCTTTGATGAAGTCGCTCAAGGTAGTAAAACAGACCACAACACTGTTTTTGTTGACAAAGATACCGTGCAATTTCCACTAGTGCTAAGAAAATGGAAGAATGGCGATGTGTTTTATCCTTTTGGAATGCAAGGAAAAAAGAAATTGAGTAAATTTTTAAAAGATGAAAAGATATCTTTGTTTGATAAAAAAAATGTCTGGTTACTTTGTAGCCAAAAAAATATAGTCTGGGTTGTTGGACATCGTGCTGACGACAGATTTAAAATAAATTCAACCACCAAATGTATTATTAAAATATCCTATACTAATGAATAAATTTCTCTTTGTTTTAGTTGCTTTTTTCTCTATTTTTAGTGCCACTTCTCAAGTAATAGAACCAGTAAAATGGCAAGTTCAAGTAAATTCTATTGATGCAAATACATACGAACTTAAATTTACAGCATTAATGGATACTGGTTGGCATTTGTATTCACAAATAGAAGCCGGCGATGGTGACGGTCCATTACCCACAGAATTTATTTTTGATGAAGAAGGCTACACATTAATAGGAAAAACATCAGAACCCTTTGCAAAACCACATTATGATGAGGTTTTTGAAATGGATATTATTTATTTTAATACCCAAGCAGAATTTGTTCAAACCGTAAAAGTAAATAACCCCGAATTAAAATTTATAAACGTTGAAGTTAGTTATATGTCTTGTGATGACGCTCGTTGTATAGCCGATGGAAAGGAATTCAGACTTTTTCTAGACGGAATAACACCATCGGGTGTCTATACAGAGGATATATCTACGCTACAATCAAAAACAACAGGAGCTACAAGTATAGATAACACAAATATTGAAAAAGACCAGAAAAAAACCGAAAAACGCAGTTTATGGACCATTTTTATTATTGCATTTCTATCCGGTTTTGCCGCTTTATTAACACCCTGTGTTTTTCCAATGATTCCTTTAACGGTGAGTTTCTTTACAAAACAAAGTAAAACACGTGCAAAAGGAATAAAAAACGCCATCATTTATGGGGTAAGTATTGTAGTAATTTATGTGTTTTTAGGTTGGCTAGTCACTTTTCTTTTTGGCGCCGATGCTCTTAATGAATTATCAACTAACATTTGGTTTAATATAGCCTTCTTTGTCTTGCTTGTTGTTTTTGCAATTTCTTTCCTTGGTGCATTTGAAATTACTTTACCACAATCTTGGGCTAATAAAGTAGATAAACAATCTGGTAGAGGAGGAGCAATAGGAATTTTCTTTATGGCAATGGCTCTTGCCATTGTATCTTTTTCTTGCACAGGTCCTATTGTTGGCGCTTTGCTTTTTGAAGCTGCAACAACTGGAGGATTAGCACCCATTGTTGGAATGTTAGGATTTTCATTAGCATTGGCAATACCGTTTATGTTGTTTGCAATGTTCCCAGGATGGTTAAATTCGCTACCCAAAAGTGGTGGATGGCTTAATACGGTAAAAGTGGTATTAGGATTTCTAGAATTGGCATTGGCATTCAAATTTCTCTCCAATGCAGATTTAGTTTTGCAAAGCCATCTTTTAGAGCGTGAAATATTTTTAGCAATTTGGATAGCCGTTTTTGGAGCACTAACGCTATATTTATTCGGAAAAATAAAATTGCCACACGATTCACCCACCGAAAGTATTTCTGTGGGAAGAATGCTTTTTGGGTTAGTTACTCTTACTTTTACTTTATATTTAGTTCCTGGACTTTGGGGAGCTCCTCTAAAAATAATCAGCGGTTTTCCACCTCCAATGAACTATAGCGAGTCTCCTTATGGAGTAGGTAATTCTAGTGGAGGAACCATAACCGAATTTAAAGAAGGAATGCCCGAAGGTGCAAAACGCGGTCCAAATAATATTCTTACCTTTATAGATTATGATAAAGGTGTAGCCTATGCAAAGTCAAAAAACAAACCTATTTTAATCGACTTTACTGGTCATGCTTGTGTAAATTGCAGAAAAATGGAAGAACGCGTTTGGGCAGAACCGCAAATTTTAAATATTTTAAAAAACGATATTGTGTTAATTTCACTTTATGTGGATGAAAGAACACCACTGCCAGAAAGTGAACAATATATAAGCCCAACAACAGGAAAGAAAATTAAAACCGTAGGTAATAAGTGGAGCGATTTTCAAATAAAAAATTATGAAATGAACGCTCAGCCCTATTATGTGTTAATAGATTTAAATGAAAAAAACCTAAACATTCCGGTAGGTTATACACCAGATGTTTCTCAATATGAAACTTGGTTACAAGAAGGAATAACTGCTTTTAATACCGATATATAAAATTACTATTTATGAAAAATACATTTCTAATAAAATCCATTTTTTTTGCACTTTTATTGTCTTCTTTTTTAGGAGTTTCACAGAATATTGAGACAATAGATACAAATTATGTAAAAAATAATTACTTGAAAAGCGAAGTTTATATAGAAATGAGAGATGGCATTAAACTGCATACCACTATATATTCACCAAAAGATGCTTCAAAAAAATACCCAATTCTGTTACAGCGAACTCCTTATAGCTCAAGCCCTTATGGAAAAGACAAGTACCGTTCACAAATTTCTCCTAATCGGTTTTTAATGGAAGATGGTTACATCATAGTCTATCAAGATGTACGAGGGCGATGGATGAGTGAAGGAGTTTATGACAACATGCGTGCTTATATTCCAAATAAAAAAGGGAAACAAATTGATGAAGCAAGTGATACCTATGATACAATTGATTGGTTAATTAAAAATGTAAAAAATAATACAGAAAAAGTTGGTACTTGGGGAATATCGTATCCCGGTTTTTATGCTACCTATTCTTTATTAGATGCCCATCCTGCATTAAAAGCAGTGAGTCCGCAGGCGCCTATTGGCGATTTTTATTTTGACGACTTTCATCATAATGGAGCTTACTTATTAAGTTATTGGAATGCCACCGCTGTTTTTGGATATGAAAAAACAAAACCAATAGATAAAACTTGGTATGAATTTCCGGAGCTTGGCTCAAAAGACCAATACCAGTTTTTTTTAGACCACACGCCACTTAGCAAATTAGATGCTTTTTATAAAGAAGATAACGTGTTTTGGCAACAACTAAAATCGCATCCAAATTATGATAAATTTTGGCAGTCGCGAGGCATAATTCAGCATTTAAAAAACATAAAACCGGCGGTAATGGTTGTAGGAGGATTGTTTGACGCCGAAGATTTGTATGGTCCACTCGAAACCTATAAAAACATAGAAAAAAGTAGCGAGAATTACAACACACTAGTTTTTGGACCCTGGAGTCATGGCGATTGGGCTCGCGCTAAAAAAAGACAAGCTATTGGTAATGTGTATTTTGGAGAGGACATTTCCTTAAATTATCAAAAAGATATAGAAACAAAATTCTTTCACCATTTCTTAAAAGGAAATGGAGATAAAAATTCAGGTTTGCCTGAAGCCTATGTCTACGATACAGGTAAAAATGAATGGAATAGTTACACAAGCTGGCCGCCAAAAAACACCACTAAAAAATCATTCTTTTTGCAAAGTAACCAACGATTAAATGCCATAGCAGAGAAAAATTTGACCGCAGAAGAATTTATAAGCAACCCTAAAAAACCCGTTCCTTATTCCGAAGACATTAAAATGGTATTTACGCCACGCAAATATATGACAGATGATCAGCGGTTTGCGGCAAGACGCCCCGATGTTTTGGTTTTTGAAACCACTGTAATGAATGAAGATGTAACTCTTGCCGGAGATATTCTTGCAAAATTAGTAGTGGCAACCACCGGCACAGATGCTGATTGGGTTGTAAAAGTTATGGATGTATTTCCGGCAGATGCCCCAGACTATGAAGAAACACAAGGGTATTTAAAAATGGGAAACTACCATATGATGATAAGAAGTGAAGTTATGAGAGGTCGCTACAGAAATAGTTTTGAAAAACCAGAGCCATTTGAACCAAACAAAATAACAAACGTAAATATAAAATTACAAGATGTGCATCATACCATCAAAAAAGGACACAAATTGCAAATCCAAGTGCAAAGCACTTGGTTTCCATTAATTGATTTAAACCCACAAAATTACGTGCCAAATATTTTTGAAGCAAAAGAAACCGATTTTCATAAACAAACACACAAAGTATATAACAATTCCTCAGTAGAATTCACTATTTTAGAGGGAAAATAATTAATAATCATGAAGCTCAAAGTATTTCCACTAGTCTTAATTTGCCTAATTATAATTGGATGTAAAAAGGAAGTAAATAACACAATTTTTACTAAAGCATCAATAGAAGCAGAATCTATAAAAGCCAATGATTTCTTTGCCGCATATTTTGAGGAATACAAGTCCTTGAGACCAGAATTTCAAACCCAATTAGGCTCTAAAGAAAATTATGATAAATGGGATGATATTTCCCATTTGTTTGAAACTGCTGAGCTAGAAAGAGCTAAAAATTATTTAACCTTTATTAAAGATTCTTTAGAGTATGACTTGCTAGATGAAAGCACTTCCTTAAACTATGACCTTTTTAAGTTAGAAATGGAAAATACCATAGCAAATTATGAATTTAGATTTCATAATTACCCCGTAAATCAAATGTTTGGTTTACATAGTCAAGTGCCAGCTTTTCTTATAAACATGCATAAAATTGACAGTTTAGAAGATGCCGAAGCCTACCTCTCAAGATTAGAAGGTATAAAACCATTATTTAATCAGTTAATTGAAAACTTACAAATTCGTGAAAAAAATGGTATTGTTACACCAAAATTTGTTTTTGGAAAAGTATTAGAGGACTCAAAAAACATTTTAAAAGGGCTTCCTTTTGAAAAAGAATCCATTAATGAAAGCACTCTATTAAATGATTTTTCCACAAAAATAAATAAAACAAATTTAAATAAAGACACCAAAAATAAGCTTAAAAGTAAAGCAAATATTTATCTATTAAACTATGTAAAACCAGCATATCTAAGCCTTATAGATTTTTTAGAAAATCAAGAAAAGAGATCAACTATTGAGGATGGCGCCTGGAAGTTTCCGAAAGGAGATAAATATTATGCAAATGCCTTAAAAAATATTACAACCACAGAGATGACCCCAGAAGAAATTCATCAAGTGGGTTTAGCAGAAGTTATGCGAATTCATAGCGAAATGGAAACGATAATCAAAACCATTGGCTTTAAAGGCTCCTTACAAGATTTTTACACTTTTATGCGAACAGACAAACAATTTTATTATCCTGATACAGAAGAAGGAAGAGAGAAATATCTAACGGAAGCAACCACCTTAATTCAAACCATGAAAGGCAAATTAGACGAAGTCTTTCTAACGAAACCAAAAGCAGAAATGGTTGTAAAAGCAGTAGAATCTTTCCGAGAAAAAAGTGCAGGAAAAGCATTCTATCAAAGACCAGCAGCAGATGGGTCAAGACCAGGAACTTATTATGCTAATTTGTATAAGATGGATGCAATGCCAACCTATCAAATGGAAGCTCTTGCTTATCATGAAGGCATTCCGGGGCACCATATGCAAATTGCAATAGCACAAGAATTAGAAGGAATACCTGATTTCAGAAAATTCAAAAATTACACCGCCTATGTAGAAGGTTGGGGACTTTATAGTGAGTATTTTCCAAAAGAAATGGGCTTTTATGCAGATCCATATTCTGATTTTGGACGCTTAGCTATGGAACTTTGGAGGGCTTGCCGGCTAGTTGTGGATACAGGAATACACAGTAAAAAATGGACAAGACAAGAAGGAATAAACTACTATAAAGAGAACACCCCAAATGCCGAAAGTGATTGTATAAAAATGGTAGAAAGGCATATTGTAATGCCCGGACAAGCAACCGCTTATAAGATTGGAATGAATAAAATTATCCAGTTAAGAGAACAGGCTAAAGAAAAATTAGGAGATGCATTTGATTTAAGAGAGTTTCACGATGTAATTTTAACCAGTGGCTCTTTGCCACTAACCATTTTAGAAAATAAAGTGAATAAATGGATTGTGTTAAAACAAAAATAAAAAGCGTAACGATAGTATCGATACGCTTCTGATTTTTTTAGTAAATAAATAAGCTATCTACTTACCTATTAAAACAAAACAAAGCACAAAAAAGTTAAAATTATCATCCCCACAATAAAATAACCCAAAAAAAGTGCACGCTTGTTTTAATTAATCATAGCAAATATATAATAAATAGAAGCATAAAAAATACGTGTTCATACGTATTTTTATAATTTTCAGATAAATATATTAATTTTTATTTTTTGCATTTATAGAAATCATTAAAAATTTATTTACATTAGCAAAAAAAAAATGCAATTAATTAAAATCTTCACATTATGAAAATCATTACCCTCTTAACAACAACAATTTTGTTGTTTATTTCTACTCTGTCTGCCATAGCACAAACGCCTGAACAAATACAAAAAATTCTTTCCAAATACGATTTAGAAAATTTAAGCCAGTTAGAAGCTCAAGCAGCAGCAGAATTTAACAGAAATAGACAAGAAGCATTAGATCTTGCCGCTATTTATGGCTGGGCAGAATCCTATGAAACAGAAAATGGTGGACAAGGACTTTTAGTAGGAGTACTTGATGGCAATTATCCTCTTTATTATGAAACCACTAATAAAGGAGCTGGTATAACTGCAAGAGTGGATAGGGTTCATACAGGAGGAACAGCAGGCTTAGACCTAAATGGCGAAAACATGCTTGTAGGCGTTTGGGACGGTGGACTTGTTCGCACAACGCACGAACTCCTTGAAAACCGGGTAACCCCTATTGATGGAGCAACAACTTTTAGCGACCATTCTACACACGTATCAGGAACTATAATTGGCTCAGAAGCTTTCCAATCTGGAAACGCAAAAGGAATGGCTCCTTTAGCAGAAATTGTATCCAGTGATTTTAATAATGATTCATCTGAAGCTTTGAATGCAATTGCTACTTATGGTTTGTTAGTTTCTAATCATTCTTATGGAATCCCAGCAGACCAATCACCAGTTTGGTATTTAGGTAAATATGACTCTAACGCAAGACTTTGGGATCAAATAACATTTAGTGCTCCTTATTATTTGCCAGTATTTTCTGCAGGAAATGCCAGAAATACAAACCACCCAAACCAAGCAGATGGCGGGTATGATATTTTAACCGCATATTCAAATTCAAAAAATGTTCTTGTTGTTGCAGCAACTTTTCAAGTATTAAATTATGTAAACTCTACCAGTGTAAATATGTCTTCCTTCAGCAGTTGGGGCCCAACAGATGATGGTAGAATAAAACCAGATATTTCAGCAAAAGGGGTAAACACTTTATCCTCTGTAGGCCCAGGAAATTCAAATTATGCTAATTTTTCAGGAACCTCTATGTCTGCACCTAGTGTAGCAGGAGCAGCAATTTTACTTCAACAACATTATAGTAACCTGAATGCTGGCGAATTTATGCTTTCTTCTACTTTAAGAGGATTAATAATTCACACTGCAGATGAAGCTGGTAACGCTCCAGGTCCTGACTATAGATTTGGTTGGGGGTTAATGAATACGGAAAGAGCTGCAGAAGTCTTGACTAATAACGGAACCACATCTACCGTTCAAGAATTAACATTACCTCAAGCTAATGTTTTCACTTTAACTGGAACAGCTATCCCTGGAGAAAGGCTTGTTGCTTCTATTACTTGGACAGACAAGCAAGGAAATGTAACAGCTGGGCAAATTGAAGATGACGATACCCCCATGCTTGTAAATGATCTAGATCTGCGAGTAACGGATTCAAATAATGTGGAATTTTTACCTTGGATATTAGACCATACTAACTTTTCTGCTCCAGCAACAAACGGAGACAACTTTAGAGACAATGTAGAAAAAATTGAAATTGACAATCCAGATGGTGACTATACCATAACCATTTCCCATAAAGGAGTTTTGCTCAATAATCAGCAAGTGGTTTCTTTAATCCTAACAGGTATTGAAAACGTTGTGTTAAGCACACCAGATAATGAATTAGTGGTTGCCTCTATTTATCCAAACCCAGCTTCTGATAAATTAAATATTAAAGCAAAATCACAAATATCAGGCGTAGAAATTTTAAACATATTAGGCCAACCTTTAGGGTCTTACAAAGTAAACACAAATTCAACTCAATTAGATATTGCACCCCTTTCAGCAGGAACTTATTTTGTGAGAGTTACCATCGATAATGCAAGTAAAGTATTTAAATTCATAAAGAAATAATACAGAATAAAATATTATTTGTAATTTAAACCTCCACTTTAAAAGTGGAGGTTTTTTTAAATATAATAATTGACTAAACTATTTATTTATGCTTACAAAAATATACGGGAGTGCGTTTTTTGGGGTGGAAGCCACAACCATTACCATAGAGGTTAATGTGGGTAGTGCAGGTGTTGGCTATCATTTGGTAGGGCTGCCCGATAATGCAATCCGAGAAAGTAATTTTCGCATAGCTGCTGCACTTCAGAACAATGGCTATAAAATTCCAGGAAAAAAAATAACCCTCAATATGGCTCCGGCCGATTTAAGAAAAGAGGGATCTGCTTATGATTTGCCATTAGCTATAGGTATTCTTGGTGCCACAGAACAAATTAAACTTATCAATAATCCCGATGATTTCATTATTATGGGAGAGCTTTCCTTAGATGGAAAAGTGCAACCCATTCGTGGTGCCTTACCCATTGCTTTTAAAGCAAAAGAAGATGGATTTAAAGGCTTTATCCTGCCAAAGCAAAATGCAAAAGAAGCAGCAATGGTTGAAGGCTTAGAAGTATATGGAGTGGAATCAATTGATGAAGTTATTGACTTTTTTGATAAAAACACCTCCTTGCATCAAACCATAGTGGATATAAAAGCTGAATTTTATGAACATTTAAGCCACCCAGAATTTGATTTTGCAGATGTAAAAGGACAAGAATCCATTAAACGATGTATGGAAATAGCAGCCTCTGGCGGACATAATATAATCCTTATTGGCCCTCCAGGATCGGGAAAAACGATGTTAGCAAAACGATTACCCTCCATTTTACCCCCAATGACCCTGACCGAAGCATTAGAAACCACAAAAATACATAGCGTTGCAGGAAGAACAAAGGAACATTCTGGTATTATGACACAACGCCCTTTTAGAAGTCCACACCACACTATTAGTGATGTTGCACTTGTGGGAGGTGGAGCATACCCACAACCTGGCGAAATTTCTTTGTCGCATAATGGCGTTTTGTTTCTGGATGAATTACCAGAATTTAAACGGGGTGTTTTAGAAGTAATGCGACAACCACTAGAAGATAGAGAAGTAACAATTTCAAGAGCAAAATTTACAGTTACTTACCCAAGTAGTTTTATGTTAGTAGCAAGCATGAACCCAAGTCCAGGAGGTTATTTTAATGACCCAGACGCACCAGTTACTTCTTCGCCAGCTGAAATGCAAAGGTATTTGAGTAAAATTTCAGGACCGCTTCTGGATCGAATCGATATCCATATAGAGGTTAACCCTGTACCTTTTGAAAAATTGAGCGAAGAACGAAAAGGAGAAGAAAGTGTGGTAATTCGTGAACGTGTTACAAAAGCAAGAGATATACAAACCAAGCGTTTCCAAAATTTAGATGCCGTTCACTACAATGCACAAATGGGGGTAAAGCAAATTCGCGAATTTTGTAAATTAGATGAAGCATCTCTTGGGTTATTAAAAACAGCTATGGAACGTTTAAATCTTTCTGCTAGAGCGTATGATCGTATATTGAAGGTTTCAAGAACCATAGCAGATATAGAAGGAAGTGAATCCATTACCGGAACCCATATTTCTGAAGCCATTCAATACAGAAGTTTAGATAGGGATGGATGGTTTGGTTAATAGCAGAATTCTTAATTTCTTGCCAAAGATTTTTAGTACTTTCAAAAGCTGCCATTTTTAAGAGTAAATTTGAAAAATAATACAAACTAGCCTCCATGGAAACTTTAGATAAATCCAGAAAAATTGAATTGCGAAACCTTGTAGTAGAAGATTATTTGGAATTGAAAAAATCTATGATAAAATCCTACAACAAGATGCCAGAGGCTTATTGGAAAGAAAAAGAAATAAAACTTCTTCTAAAAAAATTTTCGCAAGGACAATTGTGTATTGAAATTGACGGAAAAATTGCAGGCTGTGCATTAAGTATTATAGTCGATTCTAAAAAATTTGAAGATGACCACTCCTATAAAGAAATTACTGGTGATTTTACTTTTAGTACCCACGATGATAATGGAGATGTACTTTATGGAATAGATGTTTTTATTCATCCAGAATACAGAGGTATGCGCCTAGGAAGACGTTTATATGAAGCAAGAAAAGAACTTTGTGAACAGTTAAATTTACGTTCCATAGTTTTTGGTGGAAGAATTCCAAATTATAGCAAACACGTGAATGAGCTTTCTCCAAAACAATATATCGAAAAAGTAAAATTAAAAGAAGTATACGACCCCGTACTTTCCTTTCAACTAGCAAATGATTTTCACGTTAGAAAGGTTATTAAAGGCTACTTAGGAGGGGATTTAGAATCCATGGAGTTTGGCACCTTGATGGAATGGAACAATATTTATTATACCAAACCAAGTAAATCACTTCATACTGAAAAAGTCGTAGTTCGTTTAGGATTAGTGCAATGGCAAATGAGACTATTCAAAAATTTTGATGCCTTAGTAAATCAAATTGAATTTTTTGTAGATGCTGTTTCAGATTATCAAAGTGATTTTATCTTATTTCCTGAGTTTTTCAACGCACCTTTAATGGCAGATTTTAATCACTTAAATGAAGCCGAAGCCATAAGAGCACTTTCTGATTTTACAGAACCTTTGTTAGAAAAATTCTGCGAGTTTGCTATTTCTTACAACATTAATATTTTAACCGGCAGTATGCCTTTTAGAATGGATGACCATCTTTACAATGTGGGTTTTGTTTGTAGAAGAGATGGAAGTTTTGAACGCTATGAAAAATTGCATATCACTCCTGCTGAAGAATCTGCTTGGGGTATAAAAGGAGGCAATAAATTACAAACCATTGAAACCGATTGTGGCAAAATAGGAGTGCTTATTTGTTATGATGTAGAATTTCCAGAATTAGCAAGAATTTTAGCAGACCAAGACATGAAAATTCTTTTTGTACCCTTTATGACCGACACACAAAATGGATATGAACGAGTAAGAAACTGCGCAAAAGCCAGAGCCATCGAAAATGAATGTTATGTAGCTATAGCTGGTAATGTGGGCAATTTACCAAAGGTAAATAACATGGATATTCAGTATGCCCAAAGTGCTGTTTTTACACCCTCTGATTTTGCTTTTCCCGTAAACGGAATTAAAGCCGAAGCCACGCCAAATACCGAAAGTACTTTACTTGTAGATGTTGATTTAGACTTGCTTAAAGAATTACATAGCTATGGAAGTGTTAGAAACTTAAAAGACAGACGTCACGACTTATATAGCTTAAAACTCAAAAAAAAAACCTAAAAGTTAAATCCATTTTGAAATCTTTTTAATCAGATTGGTTTTTCCACCATAAGGAGCATAACGAAAAGGAATATCCAACCATGTACCCTTTTTTGTAATGGATTTTTTATGCGAAAATGTTTCAAAAGAATGTTTTCCATGGTAGGCACCCATCCCACTGCTTCCTACACCGCCAAAAGGCAATCGGTGATTGACAAACTGTATCATTACATCATTAGTCGCGCCTCCACCAAAGGAAAAATCTTTTAAAACTTTTTCAGCAAAAACCTTATTTTCAGAAAACACATAAAGGGCAAGTGATTTTTCATAACGCAAGATTATTTTTTCTAAATCTGCTGCTGTTAAATAGGTTAAAATTGGTAATATAGGGCCAAAAATTTCTTCCTGCATCACCTCACTTTCTAACGAAGGATTTTGTAATAATGTTGGGGATATATATAAATCCGTATTGTCGCATTCTCCTCCTGCTAAAACCTTTCCATCTTTAAGAAAAGCAGACAAACGCTCAAAATTAGATGTATTTATTATTCTGGGATAGTCTTTAGAGGTTTTCGGATTTTCCCCGTAAGCCTTAACAATCTCTTTTTGTAGTTCTTTTATAAAATCTGTTTCTATACTTTTGTGTACTAAAAGATAATCTGGCGCAATGCAGGTTTGCCCTGCATTGACAAATTTTCCCCAAACGATGCGACGTGCAGAAAGTTTAAGTTTAGCCGTTTCGTCTATAATGCAAGGGTTTTTCCCTCCCAATTCTAAGGTCATAGGGGTAAGGTGTTTTGCTGCTGCTTTGGCTATTATTTTTCCCACTTTTACACTTCCGGTAAAGAAAATGTAATCCCATTTTTGTTGTAATAATTCTTGCGCGGTATCCTTATTGCCTTGAATTACCAAAATATATTCCGCTGAAAAGGTTTCTGAAATTATATTTTCTAAAAGTGCAGATGTTGCCGGGGTAAGCTCGCTTGGTTTAATAACCACTGTATTTCCAGCAGCAATTGCACCAATTAGTGGTGCTATAACTAGTTGATAAGGATAATTCCATGGGGCAATTATTAGTACCGTTCCATAAGGCTCTGTATAGAGTAAATCTTTTGATGGAAAGTTCAAAAACGACGCTTTAACTGTTTTTGGCTTTGTCCATTTGTCAATATTTTTAATAGATAATTGCAATTCCTTAACTACTAATACTACTTCGGTAACCAAACTTTCAAATTTTGATTTTTTGAAATCTGAATAAAGGGCATTACAAATAGCTTCTTCATTTTTTTGGATAACGGCTAGTAGTTTTTTTAAAGCCTCTTTTCTGAAGGTAATTTCTTTGGTTTTTCCAATAGCAAAAAAATTGTTTTGTTTTTCTTTTATATTGGAAATAGTTGAGGAAGTGGGCATAGGTTTAATTTAAAATATCTAAATTAGTTCACTACTAAAATACGATTTACCAATCAGAAAAGAATTTAAAATGACTAGAAAAATAATTTTATTTTTAATAGGAGTAACCATTTTTGGATGTTCTGATAAAACAAAGAAAGCTTCAGAGGAAATGCCACATGAAAAAACAAATACCAAAATCTTCACAGAACCATTTTTTACTGTGGAAGAAGCTAATAAACTGGTAGAACTTCCATTACATTGTGTTGAAACAAATTATCCATACAAACTTGGGCAAGTACTTGAAAGCGCAGAAGATTTAAAAGAACCTTCTGTTTTACATCCTGTTTTTTATGGGTGTTTTGACTGGCATAGTGCAGTGCATGGCTATTGGTCTTTGGTTACTTTACTAAAACAATTTCCCGAATTGGAAAAGGCCGAAGAAATTAAAACTATCCTAACAAACAACATTACCGAAGAAAAAATCGCACAAGAAGTTCGCTATTTTGATAAAAAGGTGAATAGTTCTTTTGAGCGAACTTATGGTTGGGCATGGCTTTTAAAACTATCTGAAGAATTACACAGTTGGCAAGACCCAAATGCTCAAAAACTAGCAAAAAACCTGCAACCTTTAGTAGATATTATAGTGATGCGATATAAAGAATTTTTGCCAAAACTAGTATATCCTATTCGGGTGGGAGAACATACAAATACTGCATTTGGTCTCACTTTTGCATACGATTATGCGGTTTCTAGAGGAGAAATTGAATTAAAAAAACTTATTGTAAAAAGAGCAAAAGAGTTTTATTTAAAGGATATTAATTGTCCAATTTCTTGGGAGCCTAGTGGGTATGATTTTCTATCGCCTTGTTTAGAGGAGGTGGATATTATGCGACGCGTACTTTCAAAAGAAGAGTTTTTAAATTGGTTAGATGCTTTTTTACCAGAATTAAAAGAGGATTCTTATTTCATAGCAGTTGGTGAAGTAATGGACCGATCTGATGGCAAACTCGTTCATCTTGACGGGCTTAATTTCAGTAGAGCTTGGAGTTTTTATGCGCTTTCAAAACAGTATCCAGAATATGCACATCTTAAAAATTTAGCAAACAAACATATTGCCTATTCTTACCCTAATTTAATTGGAGATAGTTATGAAGGTGGACACTGGCTTGGAAGTTTTGCTATTTATGCATTGAACACTTTGCATAACGATGAGTAATTTTTTTAAAAATATAGGCCCTGGATCGTTTATAGCTGCGGCTTTTATTGGTCCCGGCACAGTAACTGTATGTACACTAGCAGGCGTTCAATTTGGATTTACGCTTTTATGGGCAATGGTTTTGTCTATACTTGCAACCCTGGTTTTACAAGAAATGGCAGTGCGACTCGGGTTAGTTTATGGGCAAGGATTAGCTGAAACAGTTAAAGCAGAAATTACAGCCCCTTTTCTTAAAGGTATAGCAATTTTACTTATACTTTCTGCTATTATAATAGGAAACGCAGCCTATGAAGCCGGAAATATTAGCGGAGGAGTTTTGGGATTACAAACCTTTTTTAATGAAAATACAATAGCATTTATAGGATTGAAAATTAATTTTTTAAGCCTTTTGATTGGAGTAATTGCGTTTGTTTTACTTTTTATAGGCAATTATAAATCTATAGAACGCAGTTTAATAGGTTTGGTTATTTTAATGAGTATATCCTTTATAATAACGGCTATTATTACCAAACCCGATATGATGAAAGTACTGGAAGCAATTTTTATACCTAAACTTCCAAAAGACGGTCTTTTGGTCGTGATTGGATTAGTAGGAACCACAGTTGTGCCATATAATTTATTTTTACACGCCGCATTAGTGCAAGAAAAATGGAATGGTGTCAAAGATTTAAAAATAGCTAGAAAAGATGCGTTGGTTTCTATTCTATTGGGTGGTGTAGTGTCTATGGCTATTATTATTTGTGCCGCATCCATTGAACATCATGAAATGAAAGATATTTCTGGTTTAGCAAAAGGACTGGAGCCACTTTACGGAAGTTTTTCTACCTATTTTCTGAGCATTGGCTTATTTGCAGCAGGTATAACCTCTGCAATTACAGCACCTTTAGCAGCAGCTTATGTAGCAAGAGGTTGTTTTGGATGGAAGGGAGGATTGAAATCGGCTAAATTTAGAAGTGTATGGATGTTTGTTTTACTTATGGGGGTTGTGTTTTCTTCCTTAGGGTTACGACCTATAGAAATCATAAAATTTGCCCAAGTGGCAAATGGCTTATTACTTCCTATTATTGCAGGATTTTTACTTTGGGTAGTGAACAGAAGTTCGGTTTTAGGATCCTATAAGAATAGCAAAATGCAAAACATATTAGGAATAATTATTTTATTGGCAACCATAATTTTAGGGGTATTTAGTTTACTTAAAGTTTTTAAAATCGTGTGAAAAAAGTTATCGACATCAATGCAGATTTAGGTGAAGGTTCAGGCAACGATGAAAAGCTCATGCCACTTATTTCATCATGTAGTATAGCTTGTGGCGGTCATTATGGTGACGAAAAATCAATGTTAAAGGCAATTCGATTAGCTAAAAAACACAATGTTCTAGTTGGGGTACACCCTTCCTTTGCCGATAGTGAAAATTTTGGAAGGAAAATAATTTCAATTACAGAAAAAGAGCTTTCTGAAACAATTTTTCAACAAATAACGAATTTTAAAAAACTTTGTGTTTTAGAAGGAATAAGCATACATCATGTTAAATTGCATGGTGCATTATATAATTTGTCTTCCGTAGATGATTTAACAGCTGAAGCAGTTTTAAAAGGCATTCTAAAAGCAAATGCAAAAGCCAAACTATACGTGCCCTATGATTCTAAACTGGCAATAAAAGCTAAAAAGTTACTTCCTTTAGTTTATGAAGCATTTATAGATAGAAGATATAATGATGATTTGACTTTAGTAAAAAGAAATATAGACAGAGCTATTATTACTAATGCAGAAGACGCTTGGAACCAATTATTTGAAATGGTGATGCAACAAAAAATCACAACTAATTCCGGATTAAAAAAAGAAATTATAGCCTCTAGTTTTTGTGTTCATGGTGACCATGTGAATGCGGTAGAAATTTTAAAATACCTACGGATGCAAATGAAAATCCACTCTATCTACACCTCATGAAAATCCTTCCTAAAATAGAAAAATTTGGAGAAAATACAATTCTTTTAAGATGGAAAGGAGAAATAAACACTGCTTGTAATGACGAAATTATAAAGATAAATGAATGGATGAACACTATGTTTCACAATAAAATTATAGAAACCGTGCCATCGTTTCTTGAAATTGCAATTTATGTAAAACCTAAAGTAGCAATCGATGTTTTTATGAAACAGCTGCAGCTTCTATTGAAAAAGGAAATAAAACTCGAACCCATCCAAAAAAGGTTTATTTATGACATACCAGTTTGTTATGATGAAGAATTTGGGTTAGATATGCATGAATTTTCAGAACTTTCAGGATTCCCTATTAAAAAAATAATTCAATTGCATACAAAACCTCTTTACCGTGTTTATTTTTTAGGGTTTTTACCAGGATTCCCTTATTTAGGAGGATTGGCAGATGCACTTTTTTTTCCACGTAAAAAAGAACCTCGAGATCTTATTCAAAAAGGCTCTGTTGCTATAGGAGGTAATCAAACTGGAATTTACACCATAGATTCACCCGGAGGATGGAATATCCTTGGAAGAACCCCTTTTTATTTTTTTGATGCGACAAGAGCTAACCCTTCATTACTACAAGCAGGTGATTATGTGAAGTTTGTTTCTATTTCAAAAAAACATTTTCAAATTATTGCAGCACAAATTAAAGAAGGAACATATATATTAAAAAGAAAAATCTACAATGATTGAGATACTTTCTTCGGGTTTATATACAACTATTCAGGATTTAGGGAGATACGGATATCGAAAATATGGCGTGCCTATAAGTGGTGCTATGGATGGATATTCGGCAAAATTGGCTAACCAACTTTTAGGAAACGCTAAAGATTGTGCCGTATTGGAAATTACCTTTTTGGGTCCTGTTTTAAAATTTAAAACAGCAACACAAATTGTTATAACAGGAGCAGGGTTTACTCCCACTTTAAATTATAAAGAAATATCTATGAACACTCCTATAGAAGTTTCTATGGAAAGTATTTTGAATTTTGGTTTACCAACTTTTGGTTTTAGAGGATATCTTGCAGTGAAAGGAGGATTTAAAGCAGAAAAAACACTAGGCAGCTCCAGTTTTTATAAAGGTATAAACGCAAAAGGATTACTACAAAAGGGAACTATTTTAGAAATAAACCAATCCGAAAAAAAATGCATTAAAACCAATGCCTCTGTACATGTAAAGAAAACCCATTTTACAGCAGAAAGATTAGAGGTTTTAAAAGGGCCTGAATTTAAGAATCTTACAAAAGAGGACCAAAGTAAATTACAGAAATTACATTTTACAGTTACCTCTCAAAGTAACCGCATGGCCTATTTGCTAAAAAATGCATCAATAATAACAGCTAAGGAAATAATAACCGCTCCCGTACAGCCCGGTACGGTACAAATTACACCATCGGGCAAAATTATGGTTCTAATGCGAGATGCACAAACCACGGGAGGTTATGCAAGAATACTTCAACTTACTGAGAAATCTATTAACCAATTAGCACAAAAAAATGCGGGAGATAAAGTGATGTTTTTATTTTTAGAATACTAATATACATTACATATTTTTTTTAAAAAAATAGGTAAAATCCTTATTGAAATAAGGATTTTACCTTCTTCTTCCTCTTATGCCATAAATATTAATATTTTAAAGTTATTTTTACACTAGCTAACAACCAAAAATTCAAAAATCATGGCCATACCTGCAAAATGCGTTACAGTGGAGGAAGCAAGGACCCTTCAAGACAATTGGAAAAAAACAAGAGAGCCAGAAATCAACAGAGCAATTGGGTCTATCGATACCCGAGAATTTTTTTATAGTGTGGCAGAGTTAGAAGAATATTTAACCTATGTAAAAGAAGAATCTAAAAAACAAGGAATAACTAATCCCGGAGTGCGTATTTATTTTGGGGCATATAATAACGATATTACAAATAAAGCTTGCGTTTTTATAGCACCTACAAACGGCTCAAGTAAAGAATCAGAAAACAACTATACTGTAGCCCCTTTTAATCATGGTTTAGGTGGTTGGCCTCCAATAAATTACTAATAAAAATTGGACTTTATTTTCTTTTTAAAAAGCGTTCTTCCTATAACCATTATTGAAATTTTGGCGGCAATTTTTGGTTTGTATTACCTTATAAAGGTAAAGCCGAAAGATGCAACAAGATATTTCGTTTATTTTTTATGGTTAATTGTGGTTGTGGAAGCAACTGGAGCGATACCCGCTATTGCGTATTTTACTAATTATGAATATTTTGGTTTCTTAAAAGGTACTTTTTTTCAAAGAAACTCATGGCTTTACAACATTTTTACTTTAATAACTTCTGTTTTTTATTCCCTTTATTTCTTGTCATTTACAGATTTTAAGCTAAAAAAGATGCTTATTAAAATGGTTGTGCTTATTTATTTTATATATGGCGTTTATTTACTTTTAGATATTTCAATTTTAGGATCGGCAAATGTTCCTTTTATAACTATTGGTGGAGTTATATTAATGATTCTAAGTATTATGACTTTTTATCTGCAATTACTTAAAAGTGATATGATCCTTAAACTTCAAAAATATTTTCCTTTTTATGTTTCCATTGGGGTCTTGATTTTTTATCTCTGTACTACTCCTATTGAAATTTATATGAATTATTTTAAAGAAGGGAATGAATTTTTCATAACTTTTAAAACGAAAATGTATCTTTATCTTAATTTATTTTTATACGGTACGTTTATTTTAGGATTTATACTATGCTCGAAAAAGAACAGGTTTTATTAATTTTTTATTTTATAAGTATATTACTTCTGGTCTTTGTTTTTGGTTTGATTTTTTTATACGCCTTTATAAAACGAAAAAACAAGCTATTATTAGAAAAGTTTGAGGCAAACAAACGGTTTGAAATAGAACTTTCTACTGCTCAAATAGAAATTCAAGAACAAACCTTGAAAAATATTTCCTGGGAGCTGCACGATAATGTTGGGCAATTACTTTCTGTTATTAATATGCAGCTAAATTTAATTGCAAATAAAATACCCTCTGAATTTCAAACCCAAATTGAAGAAACAAAACAACTTGTTGCCTCTACAGTAAAAGAGGTAAGAAACATTTCAAAGACTTTAAATTCAGACATGGTACTAAAAAATGGGTTGTTAAAATCTTTAAATTTGGAGTTGGAGCGTTTTAAACGCCTTAATTTTTTAAACGTAACTAGTACCATTGAAGGTGACATTGTTGATATTAAAGCATCCGATGAAATTATTATTTTTAGAATCCTTCAAGAATTTCTTTCTAATGTGATAAGACACGCTAAAGCTGAAAATTTATTTGTACATTTAAATTTCAAATACGATGTTTTAGAAATTGAAATAAAAGATGACGGCATTGGTTTTGATATGAGCCAAGTAGAAACTAGCAACGGAATGCAAACCATGAAAAGTCGATCTGAATTGCTTAACGCTAGTTTTACTATTTCTTCGTTAGTAAGCTCTGGAACTTCCTTATTTATAAAATATCCTTACAAACATGAGTGGTAATCAGAAAATATATAATTTGGTAATTGTGGATGACCATCTTTTATTTGCTGGCTCATTAGAAGGGTTAATTAATTCTTTCCCAAATTTTAAAGTGCTTTTCCATGCAAAAAATGGAGTGGATTTTCAAAACAAACTCAAAATTCAAAAACATATTCCAGATGTCATTTTATTAGATATCAATATGCCTGTTATGAATGGTTTTGAAACTATGCAATATCTAACCTTAAACCATCCATCAATAAAAGTACTAGCTCTGTCCATGGATGATGACGAAAAAGTAATTTTAAAAATGTTGCGTTTCGGCGCAAAAGGGTACCTTTTAAAAGACATACATCCTGATAATTTAAAACTAGCTTTAGAAGAAGTGATGTTAAAAGGCTATTTTCATTCAGATAAAGTTTCCACTACTTTACTAAATGCCTTGAATGAAGCCAAAGGCGAAAAAATAAAACTGAAAGAAAACGAGTTAAAATTTTTACAGTTGGCTTGTACCGAAATGACCTATAAAGAAATAGCCGATGTTATGAGCCTTAGCCCAAAGACTATCGATGGCTATCGCCAAGAACTTTTTAATAGATTAAATATTAAAAATAGGGTGGGCTTAGTTATTTATGCCCTAAAAAACGAATTTGTAAAAATTTAAATACAAGTATCCCAAATCACCTCTTTTGGTGGGTTTGCAATTATAGTCAATATTTCCTTAGTTACTGGGTGAGTAAAAACTAGTTTTCTTGCGTGTAAATGAATGCTTCCATCCAGATTACTTCTGTCAAAATTATATTTTAAATCTCCCTTAATAGGACAACCTATTGCAGATAATTGTGCCCTAATTTGGTGATGTCTTCCTGTATGTAAGTCAATTTCTAATAAAAAGTAATTATCTAATTTTTTTAGTATTGCATATTCTAAAATTGCTTCTTTACTTTCAGGCACTTCTTTTGCTCGTGCATAGGATTTGTTTTGCTTGGAATTTCTTATTAAAAAATGAACAAGGGTGTCATTTTTTTTTGGCGGTTCATTTTTAACAATTGCCCAATAGGTTTTTTTAGTCTCTCTATCTGAAAATAATTTATTTAAACGAGCAAGCGCTTTTGAGGTTTTTGCAAAAACTACAATGCCAGATGTGGGTCTGTCTATTCGATGAACTACCCCAAGATATACGGCTCCAGGTTTATTGTACTTTTCAGCGATATAATCTTTTACTACTTCGCTTAAAGGTTTATCTCCGGTCTTGTCTCCTTGTACAATATCACCAGAACGCTTGTTTATAATTAACAAGTGGTTGTCTTCAAAAAGTATTTGAAGGTTATTTTTGTTTGTGATGGTTTTAATCAAACTTAAAAGTGTATAAAAGAAGTGGAATGTTAAGCTAGTATAAAACTCAATATTGTTCCTCTTTATTAGGAAAATCTCCTGACTTAATATCCTTTGAATATTGTTGCAATGCTTTGGTCATTTCGGTATGTAAATCCATATAACGTCTCAAAAAACGCGGGCTGAATTCTGTATTCATCCCAAGCATATCGTGAATTACTAATACTTGCCCGTCAACACCACCACCGGCACCAATTCCAATAATAGGAATGGTAAGACTTTTTGCAATTTCTTCAGCAAGTTTTGCAGGCACCTTTTCTAAAACAATAGCAAAACAACCAATTTTTTCTAATAGAAGCGCGTCCTCTTTAAGTTGTTGCGCCTCAGCTTCCTCTTTTGCTCTTACTGTATAAGTGCCAAATTTATAAATAGATTGTGGGGTTAGTCCTAAATGGCCCATCACGGGGATGCCAGCGTTTAAAATTCGCTTTATAGATTCTTTAATTTCTTGACCACCTTCCATTTTCACTGCGTGACCGCCACTTTCTTTCATAATTCGTATAGCAGATCGAAGGGCTTCTTTTGGATCGCTTTGGTAGCTGCCAAAAGGTAAATCTACCACAACTAAACTTCTGTGAATTGCTCTTACCACAGACGCTGCGTGATAAATCATTTGGTCTAATGTAATAGGAAGTGTGGTTTCATGACCCGCCATAACATTAGATGCTGAATCGCCAACTAGAATGACATCAATACCTGCTCCATCTACAATTTGTGCCATAGAAAAATCATAGGCAGTAAGCATAGATATTTTTTCGCCACGTGATTTCATATCCACCAGCGTTTTGGTGGTAATGCGCTTGTAATCTTTTTTTGCTACAGACATAGGTTGCTATTTATAGCGGTAAAAGTACTAAATTAGCTAACTACTTTCAAAAGAGATTTGAATTATGAAAAAAAAGATTTCTTTTTTACTCTTATTAGCCATTTCTATTTCAAAAGCGCAGCAAGCAGATGTAGAAAATGATGTTAAAAAAGTAATAATCACTTTCTTTGAAGGTTTTCATCAGAAAGATACATTATTAATGAAATACTTGGTGAGTGATGACATTCACTTACAATCGATAATCGTTAGTCCTACTAATGAAAATGTATTAAGCTCAAAAAATTTTGAAGATTTTTTGATTTCAATAGCTACTATTCCAGAGGAAGTAAAATTTGAAGAAAAATTACATAGCTATACCATTTCTGTATATGGCGTATTAGCAACAGTATCAACTCCATATACTTTTTATTTAAATGACATAATAAGTCATTGCGGGGTAAATATTTTTCAGTTATACCTTGATAAAAATAAATGGAAAATTGTTTCTATAATGGATAGCAGGCAGAAAGATAATTGTTATTAAATAATTTGCCACAGACAATAAAAATCAAAAAGTGGAAACCGCCTTTGCATAAGGCAGTTTGGGTTGGGGATAAAAACCTACCCTTAATTAAATTATTGTTAGCAAATAAAGCGAATGCTAATGCTAAAGACAATAGGGGTAATAGTGTCTTAGATGTTTACACTGGAGTAGAAGTAAAAAAAAATCTTGAGAAAGAAGAAGGATAAATTAACAATCGCTCATATTTACCCGTACAGCCAAGCCTCCTTCACTGGTTTCTTTATATCTGGAACTCATGTCTTTAGCGGTTTCCCACATGGTTTCGATTACTTTGTCTAATGGTACTTTTGCTTTTGAAGCATCACCATCCATAGCCATTTCAGCAGCATTTATGGCTTTTATGGCTCCCATGGCATTGCGTTCAATACAGGGTATTTGAACAAGACCCCCAATAGGATCGCATGTAAGTCCTAAATGATGCTCCATGGCAATTTCACTGGCCATTTGTACTTGTTCAGGAGTACCGCCCATTAGTTCGGTCAATGCGCCTGCCGCCATCGCTGAAGATACCCCTATTTCAGCCTGACAACCGCCCATAGCTGCAGAAATGGTAGCTCCTTTTTTAAACAAACTGCCTATTTCGCCCGCAACCAGCATAAATTGTTTTACATCCTCAAAATCAGCATCGTGATTTTCAATGACCATATAGTACATCATTACTGCAGGAATCACACCGGCACTGCCGTTAGTTGGTGCAGTAACCACTCTCCCTAAAGACGCATTGACTTCGTTTACAGCAAGGGCAAAACAGGTTACCCATTTCAGGATTTGACGAAACTTCACTTCGGTATTTCTAATCGTTTCTATCCATTCATCAGGATTATTGTAAGATGCATCGCCTATTAGGCTTTGGTGGGTATTAAAAGCACGCCGGGTAACATTGAGTCCCCCGGGAAGAATGCCTTCGGTGTGGCAACCCACATACATGGATTCCAGCATTACTTTCCAAATGGCTTTGAGTCCTGCATCAATTTCGGCATCACTGCGCAGGGATCGTTCGTTTTCCAAAACAATTTCAGAAATTTTTTTTCCTTCGGTTTTGCAATACATCAGTAGTTCTGTTGCTTTTTCTATGGGAAATGGAAAGGTGCTGAATTGCTCTTTTTTAAGTTTGGCGTTTTTTCGATCTTTCTTCACCACAAAACCACCGCCAATAGAATAGAAAGTAGAACTTATTTTAGTGCCGTCTTTTAAAACACCTTTAAAAGTCATCCCGTTTGGATGAAAGTCTAAAAACTTTTTATGGAACACCACATTTTCTTCTATTTGAAATGCAATGGCTTTTTCCCCATTCAACACCAGCTTCTGATTCTTTTTTATAAAATCAATTTCCGTAGCGATGGATTCAATGGGAATCGTAACAGGATCATAACCGCAAAGCCCTAAAACGCTAGCTAAATCTGTGGCATGCCCTCTTCCTGTTAAAGAAAGGGAACCATATAAATCGACATATACTTCGGTAATTTCTTCAAATTGTCCGGCGGTTTTCAGTTCCTTGATCCATCGTTGCGCAGCGCGCCAGGGTCCAAGTGTGTGTGAACTGGAAGGTCCAACACCTATTTTAAGCATATCAAAAACACTAATACTTTCCATAATCTTTTAATATATCACAAATATAGCATCTTAAAATCTTCTAACAGAAATATTAAGCGCAATTTAAGGTTTATGTTTTGCCGTTTGATACTTAAAGGATTAGATAAAAATGGTTTTTGTTTTGTGTTAAAATTTATTTTATGTATTGGAATATATCCAAAATTAGTATCTTTGAAATATGCAAATCCATTCCCCAGGCAAGCTTATAAGAGCCAAAGAACAACACCGGGCAGAAGTCTCTAAACAAACGGGATTCCCAAGTGCAGCAACACATTATACTGAACCAAGTATCGATTTGCACAAAGAGCTTGTAACAAATCCGGATGCTACTTTTTTTATCCGGACAGAAGGTAGTGAAATGGAATATTTCCAAATTCATGATAAGGATGTATTGCTTATAGATCGATCACTTTCTCCAAAAAACGGTAATTTAGCGTTGGTGGTTAAAGATGGCGACTTTTTAGTAATTGAAATAGACTTAAAAAAGTTAGAGATGGAATACACCCTTTGGGGAGTGATTACTTATATCATTCATAAAGCTCCATGATAGCACTAGTCGATTGCAATAGTTTTTATGCCTCTTGCGAGCAGATATTTCGTCCTGATTTGTGGGGGAAGCCTGTGGTAGTGCTCAGTAATAATGATGGTTGCATTATTGCTGCTAATAAGGAAGCAAAAGTACTGACCAATATTAAAATGTTTGAACCAGTTTTCAAAATTAAAGACGAGCTGGCAGCAAACAACGTCCATATGTTTTCTTCTAACTATGCCTTTTATGGCGAGATGTCGCAACGAGTGATGAATATTTTGCACAACTTTTCCCCTCTTGTGGAAATTTACAGTATTGATGAGTCTTTTTTAGATGTAAGTGGTATTATTGGAATAGACATGAATGCTTATGGCATGAAAATTAAAGAAACGGTCTTTCGCTACACTGGACTTCCGGTGGGTGTAGGCATTGCCCATACAAAAGTTCTGGCAAAGGTAGCAAACAAGATTGCTAAAAAATTTCCAAAACAATTACACCATGTATATGTAATCGACACCGAAGAAAAGCGAGTGAAAGCATTAAAATGGACAAAAATAAAAGACGTTTGGGGCATTGGCAGGCAGCATGCTAAACGACTAGAGAGCATACAAGTATATAATGCATACGACTTTAGCAAACTCTCTCCAGCCTGGGTGCTAAAGCACATGACCGTTGTGGGCTTGCGTATCTGGCATGAACTTAACGGGAAATCGTGCTTAAACATTGTAGAAATGCCTAAACCAAAAAAAGGGATAGGCACAGCAAAATCCTTTGGTAAAAAGCTAGAAGACCTAAGTTTGATAGAAGAGGCTTGTGCCTATTATATTTCCGAAGTTGCTGAGGTGCTTCGGGCGCAGCAATCCTGTGCCAATTATGTGCAGGTTTTTATACATACCAATAGTTTCAGTACTATCGATAAACAGTATTCAAAAAGTATAACCATGACACTTCCGGTGGCAACTAACGATACTTTTCAACTCATTGCGGCAGCTAAAGAGGGTTTGTATAACATCTACAAACCGGGTTTTCGCTATAAAAAAGTGGGTGTCTGCCTTAGCGGAATTTTGCCCGAAAGATATGTGCAGGGTAACCTTTTTCATACACCAAAAAAAAACACAAACGAACTCCTAAAAGTCTTTGACAAACTCAATCATAAATATGGAAAAGCCACCGTCTATTCCGCCCAATGCGGCAGCCGTAAGAAAGAATGGCAACTCATACAAGAAGAAAGAAGTCCTAGATACACTACAAGCTGGAAAGAGTTACTAAAAATTACATAAAATAAAAAAACTGCCTACATATTTTTAGACAGCTTTTAAAGTATAAAATACAAATGTATGGATTATAATTTCATGCCAATACCGATACCAAAAACCCAAGGGTCAATATCTACATCTGCGCCCACAGTTGCACCAAGGGCAGTAGTTGCGTTTACTTTTACATCGGTATTCAAAAGTATTTTTTTAGCATCAAAATTAATAAACCATTTATCACTAATCATATAATCAAAACCAAGCTGAAAAGCAAAACCAACAGCATTGTCATAATCAATAGCATCAGCAACCGGTCCTTCATCAGCACTATAAAAAATAGTGTAGTTTAACCCAGCACCTAAGTAAGGTTTAAAAGAGCCCAATTCTGTAAAATGGTATTGAGCGGTAAGTGTAGGCGGCAAAAGCCATACATCACCTAAATCTATTTTACCAACAGCCGTATTTACAGCCTCTACATCATGGTTTGTGGTAGCAAGTATAAGCTCTGCCGCCCAATTTTTGGTAAAAAAGTAAGTAATATCAAACTCTGGTACAACAGATGTAGAAATATCAACAGTACCACCAATAGTTCCAATTTTAGCACTCTCATCTGGAGTTACTGCAATGCCCCTAAGTCTAAATTGCCACTTGCTAAAATCATTTGATGCGCTTGCATCTGTTTCTTGTGAATAACCAAAGTTAAAACTGCATAATGCAATTGCAATAGAAAGAAAAAATACGTTTTTCATAGTTATATTAGTTTAGAATTATACCAAAGGTATTTTCTAAATAATTTATAAAAAATGATAAAAATCATTGGAGGCTATTTAAATAGTTTAATCCAGAATTAGTACTAATTTCTAATAATATTTTGCCTTAATACTAATTATACAAAGCTCAAAATAAAATGTTTTTCAAGAAATACCAATATTAAAAAAATATAAAATTATATTTCTGACAACATGTCATAATTAACCCGCTGGCACAATCATTGAATAACAGATAGAAAATTAAAAGGTTGAAAATTAATAAATAAAAATAATTATGAGTAAAATAATTGGAATCGACTTAGGAACAACCAACTCGTGCGTAGCCGTAATGGAAGGTAGCGAGCCAACGGTAATTCCTAATGCGGAAGGAAAAAGAACAACACCATCTGTAATTGCATTTGTGGAAGGTGGCGAAATTAAAGTGGGTGACCCTGCAAAACGTCAGGCAGTTACTAATCCCACTAAAACCATTGCTTCTATAAAGCGTTTTATGGGAAATAAATATTCTGAGTCTAAAAGTGAAGCTGAACATGCTGCTTACAAAGTGGTTAAAGGTGATAACGATACAGCACGTGTAGACATAGATGGAAGAATGTACACTCCTCAAGAACTTTCAGCTATGGTTCTTCAAAAAATGAAGAAAACTGCCGAAGATTATTTAGGACAAACCGTTACTGAAGCAGTAATTACTGTTCCAGCATACTTTAATGATGCACAACGTCAGGCTACAAAAGAAGCGGGAGAAATTGCAGGTTTAAAAGTAAGACGTATTATCAATGAACCAACTGCTGCAGCATTAGCATACGGGTTAGACAAAAAAGGAAAAGATCAAAAAATCGTTGTATTTGACTTTGGTGGAGGAACGCATGACGTTTCCATCTTAGAGTTGGGTGATGGCGTATTTGAAGTACTATCCACAGATGGGGATACTCACCTTGGTGGGGATGATGTAGATCAAAAAATCATCAATTGGTTGGCAGAGGAGTTTAAAGCAGAAGAAGATATGGATCTTCGCAAAGACCCAATGGCGTTACAACGTTTAAAGGAAGCCGCTGAAAAAGCTAAAATTGAATTATCCTCTTCAGCACAAACTGAAATTAACTTGCCTTATGTTACAGCTACAGCAAGCGGACCAAAACACTTGGTGCGTTCTTTAAGCAGAGCAAAATTTGAGCAATTAATAGACGATTTAGTAAAAAGAACGATAGCACCTTGTGAAAAAGCACTAAAAGCTGCCGGATTATCTAAAAGCGATATCGACGAAATTATATTAGTAGGTGGATCTACCCGTATTCCTGCAGTGCAAGAAGCAGTAGAAAAATTCTTCGGAAAAGCACCAAGCAAAGGTGTTAATCCAGATGAGGTAGTTGCCGTAGGTGCAGCAATTCAAGGAGGTGTATTGAGCGGTGATGTAAAAGATGTATTGCTTCTAGACATTACACCACTATCATTAGGTATAGAAACTATGGGAAGTGTGATGACTAAACTTATTGAGGCAAACACAACCATCCCTACAAAGAAGTCACAGGTATTCTCTACTGCAGCAGATAATCAACCAAGTGTTGAGATTCACGTATTGCAAGGAGAACGCCCAATGGCAACAGATAATAAAACCATAGGCCGTTTTCACCTTGACGGAATCCCACCATCTAGAAGGGGTACACCGCAAATTGAAGTAACTTTTGATATTGATGCTAACGGTATCATTAAAGTAAGCGCTACAGATAAAGCAACAAATAAGACACAAGACATCCGTATTGAAGCTTCTTCAGGATTGACAGAAGATGAAATCAAAAAGATGAAAGCAGATGCCGAAGCAAATGCAGAATCCGATAAAATCGCAAAAGAAAAAGCCGACAAATTGAATGAGGCAGATGCGATGATTTTTCAAACCGAAAGCCAGTTAACCGAGTTTGGTGATAAATTATCTGCCGATAAAAAGAAACCAATTGAAGATGCTTTGGAAGAATTGAAAAAAGCTTTTGAAACGAAAGAAGTTGCTGTTATACAACCAGCTTTAGACAAAATTAATGAAGCTTGGAAAGTTGCTTCTGAAGAAATGTACAAAGCACAAGCAGAACCACAAGGAGGAACTTCAAGTGGGGATGGAGCAGAAGCATCAAGTAACGGTAACGAAACTGATAAAGAAAGCAGTGATGTAGAAGATGTAGATTTTGAAGAAGTGAAGTAGTAATCTTTCAGAAATTTAAAGTAATAAAAAGCTGTCTAATTTTAGGCAGCTTTTTTTAAGCAATAAATTCAATGTTTATTAAAGGCATTGAAGTCTTTGTAGCATTTATTCTTTTGAAGAAATGCAATACTATGATTTTATAATAAAAAAACCACACTTCCTTGAAAATGTGGTTTCATCTATTAAATTTAAAAAATATTAATCATTATCGTCCAGAACGATGGTAGATATTTCGGTATTATCCATTACATTAACATCTTTAAAAATCATAGGAACTCCTACTGAAGTAAGCATTTCAATGGGTATGTATAGGTTGGTGTTTGAAAATTTATTTTCTGCAACAACTAATTCAGACATGTTTTTTAACTGATTGTAAGTAAGTGGTATATTTCCAGTAAGCTGGTTATCAAAAACCACTAAGGTGGTAAGGTTGGATAAAGTGCTTAATTCTTCAGGGAGTGTGCCTGAAAATTTGTTACTGCCTAATAAAAGAGTGTTTAATTGAGAAAGATTACCAATGGAAGAAGGAATTTCACCAATTAGGTTATTGCTATTTACATCTAAAATTTGTAATTGAGTTAAGTTTCCTATATCAGAAGGAAGTGAACCTTCTAATTGATTAAAAAATAATTTTAAAGATTTCAGATTCGAAAGATTTCCGATAGAAGCAGGAAGCGTTCCAGTTAAATTATTAAACCCTAAATCGATTTCCACAACGGTATTACTTACAACAGTAACTCCGTGCCACAAAGTTACCGATGTTTCAAGATTCCATGGAGTATTCCATGAATCACCATTTGTGCTTTGGTAAAAATCTACAAGAGCTTGTTTTTCTAATTCAGATATTTGTGCAAATGTTGTAAAACTAGTTAAAATGCTTACAAACAGTAAGGTTAGTGCTTTCATAAGTAGAGTAATTTGGGTTTTTCTCTAAACGTTGAAACGAATGTACAAAAACATTTAGATAAAATGCAAATATATTCGATGAAATGCATTTTTTTTCTACTATTTATTCGTAATTGCCTATTGTTATTATTATTTGAAATTGTCATCAGAAAGCTCTTTTAATAGTTTGCTGTTTATTTCATGCTTACCATTAAATTGTAGAATATTTAGATTGTTCCCGAAAAGGTCTTTAGCTCTTGTTTCTTCATAATTTGCCCTTTTTGCATCAATATACTTGTCATCATTGCCATACACTAAATATACTTTTGATTTCAAATTTAAAAAACGAAAATCTTCTTTTAAAAGTTCTTTAGGAATACCACCCGAATGTATAATAATTACTTTGCATTGTATTTTGCGCTTAGCTATCCATCGCAATGAAATAGAAACACCCTGTGAAAAACCTAAAACAATTAAATTAGGTTGCTTTTCTAATTTTTCTTTTTTGTAAACACTATCTAAAAAATTCAAAACATTTTCTGTTTCTAGAAGGGTGTTTTCTTTAGTTAACCATGAGGCACCTACGTGTTTAAAATCATTCCCCTGATAATATTTTGAAGGGGCTTGAGGTGCAATAATGTAGTTTTCATCGGGATTTAAATCATTAAAGTATCGAATAAAATACCTGCTTAAATATCCTAAACCATGACAAACAAACCAGATATTTTTAGTTTTTTCAGTAACAATATTTAACGTTGAAAAAGTGTTGATATGTTCATAGGAAACCTCATTTTCTTTATAGGACATTATATAATGTTTTTGTATTTTTACAAAGGTAACCCAAAGCTATGAATTTAAATAAAGAAGAAATTTTAAAACAATGTAACGCAATCTCAAAAAACACACTAATGGAAACATTAGAAATTGAATTTGTAGATGTTACAGAAACAAGTTTAACTGCCAGAATGCCGGTAACTCCAAAAGTGCACCAGCCAGATGGTGTTTTGCATGGAGGGGCTTCTGTAGCACTAGCTGAAAGTGTAGGCAGTGCCTGCGCTTTTGTTTTTTTAGATTCCAAAAATGTACAGGTAAGAGGCATTGAAATTTCAGCAAATCATGTAAAATCAATTCGCGATGGTTTTGTTTATGCAGTGGCTTCTATCATACATAATGGAAGAACAACACAACTTTGGCAAATAAAAATTATGAATACTGAAAATGAATTAATATCTTTAGTCAAATTAACAACGATAACTATTTAATAACCAAAAACATCCCCACCTAAAATTTATATGTATGAAACTACATGACTTATTTGCTGAGATGCGTACGCATTACATCAGTGATTTGCCATTTGTAATCTATAGAAAGCCGGGTAAGGATACTTTGAATTTAATTAAACAGACAAGTAATGCATTATATTTGTCATCTAATTTTTCAGAAAGTGGATTTATTTTTTCACCTTTTGATGACGAACTCCAATCTATAATTTTCCCATTAGAGAACTGCGAATTTCATAAAACTACCTTGGAAAAGCTTCCTAATGAAAATAAAATAAATAAAACAGCAAAGTTTTTGCCTGAAAACGATAAACAAAAGGAAGAACATATAAATTTAGTAGAAAAAGGCATTGCACATATACATCAAAATGGGCTTAGAAAGGTTGTACTTTCAAGAAAACAACAAGTAAAAATTACCAATATAAAATCAGAAGAAACAGTTATTGAAACTTTGCAAAAACTATTAGCAAAATATCCTTTTGCATTTGTTTATTGTTGGTACCACCCAAAAATAGGGCTATGGATAGGGGCAACACCAGAATCTCTTTTTTCATTAGAAAATAAAACTTTCCGAACAATGGCTCTTGCTGGAACTCAAAAGTATCAGGAAAATCATAAAACTATATGGAATGAAAAAGAAAAAGAAGAGCAAGCCATAGTAACAGAATATCTTGAAAAAGCTTTAGAAAAAATTGTTCCCATTTTAATGATTTCAAAACCCACAACAAGCATTGCTGGAAACGTAGTCCATCTTAAAACGGAAATAGGTGGAACGATAAATACCAGATTATGTGATGTTTTGTGTTTAATTAAAAAATTACATCCCACGCCAGCAGTTTGTGGTTTGCCAAAAGACGACGCAAAAAAGTTTATAAAAAACTATGAAAATTATGATAGAGAATTTTATGCTGGATTTTTAGGTGAAATTAATTTTTCAGAAGATTTTTTTAACCAGGAGATAAAAGAAATAAATAAGAGTACAAAAAAAAATACAGACCTTTATGTAAATTTAAGGTGTATGAAGATTGTAGAGGACATAGTATCCATTTATGTGGGAGGCGGCATAACTATAGATTCAATTCCAGAAGAAGAGTGGAAAGAAACCCAATATAAAGCGGAAACTTTGATGCAAATTTTATTGTAATTTTTAGTGAGTATTTAGTAAATATAATTTAAGTGTGATACCTTTGTAGTATCCATGAAATTTTCAAACATTCCCTTAGCCCAAACCATTACGCAACTTTGCTTAGCCAAAGAAATTAAGCATATCGTTATTTGTCCCGGATCTAGAAACGCTCCTTTGACCATAGCATTCTCAGAAAATGAAAATTTTAGTGTGTTTAGTATTGTTGATGAACGCTGTGCAGCTTTTTTTGCCCTTGGCATAGCACAACAAACCAAACATCCTGTAGCGGTTATTTGCACTTCAGGTTCAGCAGTTCTTAATTTTTATCCCGCAATAGCAGAAGCTTTTTATAGTGACATTCCTTTAGTTGTAATTTCAGCAGACAGACCTAAAAATTTTATTGATATAGGCGACGGTCAGACCATTAGGCAAGAAAATGTTTTTGCAAACCATATTTTGTATTCAGCAAATTTAGTAATTGGGCAAGACCATGACCATCAGCTTTATAATGAAACCCAAATTAATATTGCCCTAAATACTGCTATAGAAATTAAAGGTCCAGTTCATATAAATGCACCTTTTGAAGAGCCTTTGTATGGTATGGTTGAAGACCTTCAAGTGCGCCCTCAGCATGTTCCAGCCAACCACGCACCTAAAAAAATAGAAGAAGATCTTTCTGAATTTGTAACTGTCTGGAATAACGCAAAACGAAAATTAATTTTAGTTGGTGTATTACATCCCAATTCCATAGAGCAAAAATGGCTTCATGTTCTTGCTAATGACGCAAGTGTATTGGTATTTACTGAAACAACTTCTAATTTGCATCAAGAATCTTTTGTGTCCTCTATAGATTCCTTAATTGACGGATTATCAGAAGAGGATTTAAAAAATTTACAACCAGAAATTCTATTAACTTTTGGTGGCATGGTGATTTCCAAAAAAATTAAAAACTTTTTGCGAAGGTATCAACCAGAGCACCATTGGCATATAGATGAAAAGAAAGCTTATGACACTTATTTTTGTTTAACCAAATATTTTGAAGTAAGCCCTCAAACATTTTTTTCTGCTTTTCTTCCTTTCACTGAAAAATTAAAAAGTGAATACCAAAGTAACTTTATAGAAATAAAAAACTGTAAGCAGGTCAAACATAATTCCTTTCTACAAACTATAGGATTAAGTGATTTAAAAGTATTTGATGTTTTATTGAAATCATTGCCCAAAAATTCGATGCTTCAGTTGAGCAATAGTGCCACCATAAGATATGCACAGCTATTTTTGATAAGCCCAACAATAAGCGTTTTTTGCAATCGAGGCACAAGTGGCATTGACGGAAGTACTTCAACTGCTATAGGTGCAGCATATGCATCAAAAACAAGAACCACTTTTATTACAGGCGATTTAAGTTTTTTCTATGATTCCAATGCTTTGTGGAATAATTACATACCTAATAACTTTCGCATACTACTTATTAATAACAATGGAGGCGGAATATTTAGAATATTACAGGGCAATAAAGACATCCAAAACTTTGAAACCTTTTTTGAAACCACCCATGCTTTAACGGCAAAACAGCTTTGCAAAATGTATTCTATTACCTATCAATGTGCATCTAATGAAGAAGAAATACATCAAAACATAAAATCCTTCTATTTAGAAAGTAATCGTCCAATACTTCTAGAAATACTTACCCCTAGAAAAGAAAATGACACAATCCTGTTAGATTATTTTAGAAATTTAAAATAATTTTTTAAATTTGTTATTCATCTATAAATAAAAATTTAAGGTATGAGTAAAAGAGACGAGTTAATAGCAAAATATGCTACAGATTTAAAAGAAAAGTGTAAAATAGCTCCAGACATGGATTTATTAACAAAAGTTACAATTGGTTGTGGGCCATCCATTTACAATGCCGATTCTTCAACAGTTTCCGGTACGGATTCTAAAGAACTTGCAACAGTAAAAAACAATTTTCTTATCAAAAAATTAGGGCTAAAAGATAGCGCTGATTTAGACAAAGCAATTGCCAGTGTTATAAATACCTACGGGCAATCAAATAAAAATAAGTACAGAGCAGTAGTATATTATATGCTTGCAAAACACTTTAAAAAAGAGTCTGTTTACAAATAAAATATTTTTTTTTAAATTTAAAAAAGCGGCCTTAATTTAAGTCGCTTTTTTTATGGCATTCCACTACCTTTGTAAAAATATTGAGGAATGATAGAAATAGGGCAATTCAACAATTTAGAAATTATCCGAGAAGCTACACAAGGGGTATATCTTGCAGATAAAGATGGCAATGAAGTTTTATTGCCAAATAAATATGTGCCTAAAGAATTTAAAATTTGGGATTCTATAACGGTTTTCGTCTATTTAGACCATGAAGAACGAATAACAGCTACAACCTTAAAGCCCTACGTAACCCTCAACAATTTTGGATATCTACGCTGTATGGACGTCAATGAATATGGTGCATTTGTTGATTGGAATCTAGAAAAACAATTGTTTGTTCCGTTTAAGGAGCAAGCCAGACCCATGCAAGTGGGTAATTGGTACATCGTTTATGCTTATTTAGATGAAAAAACAAATCGATTAGTGGGTTCTAGTAAAACAAAAAAATATCTGTCTAACGATAACATAGCCATAAAAAAGTTTGACAAAGTAGATATTCTTGTGACACACCTTACTGAAAAAGGTGCCAATGTCATCATTAATCGAAAACATGAAGGTCTTATTTATAAAGAAAATATTTTTGAAGACATACGCACCGGTGACAGACTAGATGCTTTTATTAAAAAAGTAAGAGAAGATGGAAAAATTGATGTTGTTTTGCAAGAAGAAGGGTTTAAAAGTATTGAGCCTAATGCACAATTTGTGTTAGAAGAATTACAAGCCGCCGGAGGATTTTTACCTCTACACGATAAATCAAGCCCAGAAGAAATAAAAAACCAATTGGGGTTGAGTAAAAAATTATTCAAAAAAGCAATCGGAACACTTTATAGAGATAAAAAAATTGAAATTAAGGAAGACGGTATAGAACTTCTTTAAGAAGCTATGGCAAACAAGGTTAAAACAATTTATAACTTGCTTATAGGTAGGAATATTTCAATTTATTTTTTCTCTTATTTCTAAAGCTAATACCATCTTCTAGAAAATAATCTAAACAAAGTATCTGGGCTTAAAGTAACTATAAACCGTATTTTTTGGTCATAATTATTCTGTGAAGGTTCCCAGCCAATACTGGAATACATAGGAAAATATAATTCAAAATAATCAGCCACTAAACTTACCCTTATTCCTGTATCAAAAAGAGCTTTGGTACCAATATAGCGATTGTTAGCTAAGCCAACGTCTCCATAAGCATGAATAAATTGCCAGATGTTTGTACTGGCATTTAAAGTGGTCATCCATCGGTTAGCAAATGGTGTATCTAACTTAGATTTAAAGCCACCTTCGGCAAAAATAATTTGTTGGCTAAACAAGCCAGAGTTTTCTGACCTTCCATAATAATTATAATCAAAAAGATAATCTGTAGGCCTGTCTAAAGCAAAACTAAAAAAGTTAGATTCCGCGGCATTCTTATTGGTTATGAAAGTGCCTGCAAAAAGGCGAAGGTTAAGCTGACGGTTATTTAAAAACAATTTTCTGTATTCAACTGTAGCGTGAGCTTTTTGAAATTTAGAAGAGATTTCATAATCAAATTTAGCTCTTATATGATCAATTAAGTTGATGTTTGAGGTTACATATTGTAAATTGATGACGTTGTAGTTTGGCTCATCAGGAATTATAATATTAGTGTTAATGTCTCTTTGTACTAAAACATTTCTCAAATTAATAAATCTTTTTTTATTACCTCTTAAATCTAATTCTCTAAAAGCTAAAGTAGAAAAAGTGGCTAATTTTCTATAAAACAAATCGGTATTGTATGAAAAGGTTCTTCCTGAAACGCCTAATATCAAGGCATAAAGTTTTTTGTTTTCTATAGGGTAGGTGTAAAAGGCAGAGCCACCTCCAACAATAGTATTTGATGTAAACCCATATTGTGGTTCAATTTTAAATATAAAATTTTTTGTAAGCACCGTTTTATTGTACAATTTTGCACCTAATGTAATACCATCATATAAGTTGTATTCAGAAACTGGCATAAAGAAAAGCTGTTGATATTCGGGGTCTTCTATATCTTGTAACAAACGAAATTGTAATGGCTTTTTTAAAATTCCATCTATTTTTCTGTAGTTGTTTCTTTTATTAAATTCAGGTATTTTTTGTTCAAAATCAATGGCAATTCTATCTACACCTTCACTAGAAATTTTTATGGTTTTTGTGTGTTCAAAACCATCTTCCCATTGTTTAGAAACAATATTTTTCTTGTTCATGCCATATAAGGAAAAAGGCATGGTATTTTTTCTTTTATTGATTATAGTAATTGCAAGTGAATCGTCTATTTTTTCCACTTTCCCTATCTTGTAATCTATTTTTTTATTGGAAGCTACATATTCATCAAAAAACCAAGACACATCTTTGCTTGTTTTGGATTCTAGAATAGTTCTGAAATTCTTTGCTTTGGCTGGTTTTAAAAGATATTCTTTATAATATTCTTTTATAGATTCGTCAACAATAGTGCTTCCTAGATACTTATTGAGGTAATGAAGTCCTACACCTCCTTTGTATCCTGAGGCTATTTCTGCATTGTATTTTATCAAGGAATCTTTTCTCATTCCTATAGGCTGATCAATATTTAAACGGGCAGAATTCATATACAAAAAAGCATATTGGTCATTAAATTCTAATTGTGCAGCATGAAACCATTTTAATCCCCAAACATTGCTTAAATTTCCCGCACTTTTCATTTCGGGATAATACGTGTCTGTATATTTCATCATCAAATATATCTGCAAAGCTTCTACAAGCCAATGTTCTTTTCTTGGATTTAATTGTAAAGTGTTTTTTAGGTAAACTCCTGTAATAGTTTTTAGTTGTTCAATGTCATATTGAAAGCCATCCGGAAAAGGACGAATAAAACTAGGTAGTTGATTTAACCCATAGGCTGGATTTTTTTTATACTCTTCATCAGAAATCACCATTTTTTCAAAAGGATAATTTCCTAACTCCTGTTTTAAAAATTGAATAATTCTATCAATTTGAAGTGCTTTTAAAGGAGGAAAAAGACCTTTATCATCGATACTTGTTATCACTTCAACCTCATCGGTAATTATTCTTTCAAAAGTAGGTTCTCTTTCCAGATAGAGTGTTGCTGAAGTTCTGTTTTCGCCTTTTAATGTGACGGTTTTAAAACCATTTAAAAAGGTGTCATTAGCGAAATTTAAATCGGATGTTACTTGAAATTCTTCTGGTGTTTTAAATTGAATGTTAAAGCTAGAAGGGGGCATATAAAAATCGTCTAAATTTTTATTGCTATATGCTTGCCACTGTCCATCAAAAACTGCGGGAGCTATAAACCAGAATTTTAAATTGTAATCTCCATTTTTTTTATAACCAAATCGAGTGAATTTTGCATCTGGAAGTTTTACTTCATAAACAAAATTAAATATATAGGTTTCTCCGGGAGCGATAGAATATTCAGGTATAGCTTGGATAATATCTACTTCTTCCCCTCTTTTCCATTTCATGGTTTTGTAAGAATCATTTGATATGGAGTGTAAAAAAGTTTTACCTCGATTTTGTTGTTTTTCAAAATGAAAATTACTTTGAAAATTATAGGAAAACCGTTTTGCTAAGGGAGTGGTTTTAGAGGAAAAGCTATTTGCCCAATCTAAAAAATATATGGTATCTAGTGTTTTGGTTGAAGTGTTTTTATAGTTTACTTGTTGCTTAATTTGAAGGGTATTTGTTTCTGTGTTTAATTCAGCAAAAATGGTTATTTCGTGTTGCGCTGAAAGACTACCATAACACATTATAACTAAAAATGCCCAAAGAAATTTAGCAACTGTTCTCAATTATTTTTTTAAAAATTTATAGGTTTTATTAGAAAACTGGTTTGGAATCAAGTAGTAAATTCCACTCGCATAGCTTGAAATATCAAGGGTATAGATAATGGAGTTATTGTTTACAATGGTTGCCATTTTTTGACCCAATACATTGTAAACGTCAAAAGCTATATCTTGTTGTATGCTGCTATCTACTTGAATGTTTAAATAATTTGTAAAAATATTTCCTGATGGAAATTGTATAAGATTTGTGGCTGAAAAATCAGGAGTGCTTAAAAATGTTTGATTGGTTTGTAATTGCATAACAATGGGCAAATGATCACTCATTAAATACAATCGGTCACGCAGGGCTTGGCTGTAAAAACCATCACAGTCTGGAGAGTCAATGCGGTTGTTTAAGCAATTTCCATTATTGCCAAAAGATTTATATGTATCTTCCACATAGTGCATTTCTGGATTTTGCAGCATATTTTCAGAAACAAGTATAAAATCAAATCTATCGTCTAATCCACCACCGGCTCCACCCCCAAAACCTACGTTGCTTAATCGGGTACTTTGTGAATGTAAGTAAGCAAAGTTTGGGTCGTCTTGCCAAGCTCCGGGAGCGTCAAGAGGGTCTGCCATAGTGATGGGGTTGTTAGGATTTAAAAGTTCTTGGTATGCGGGTTCAGTAGCATTATATAAATTTAAGTCGCCTGTGAAAATTACAAAGGAATTTGGATCTAAATTGGGTAAGGTAGCAGTAAATTCAGAAACCATTTCAAAACGTATTTGTCGGTTTGCAGATCCAGTACTTGACTTTAAATGTGCTACATATAGGTCCAGAAAAATAGGATTATTTTGTTGGTCATCTGTTAGAAGTTTTAGTTGAAATCTATTGATATCTCTTACGCTAGTTACAATGATATCAGTAGTTTCTAGTGAAAATTTAGAGGATTTAAAAAACACCATTTGTTGTAATTCAGAAATCCCGGATTGATTTGCAACAAAAGGGGTTCTTTCATAAATAACACCATTATTGTTTAGGGCGTTATTCAAAATATCCTCTGCGCCTTCTTCTGTTTCTATTTCGCAAACCATAAAAATATCAGGGTCGTAAAAGTCAATGATGTCCGATAAAATTTGTGCTCTATTTGGCGTAGGTGCACTAGGATAATTAAAAACGTTGTAAAACATTGTTTTTATAATTTCTTGAGCAAAGGCTCCATGAAATATAAAAAAACAGAAACCGAATAATAAATTTTTTATTTGCATTTTGTTAATTTTTTAAAAATTGGGACTAAGATTATATTCTCCATAAAATTCATCTAAAATATGTAAAACTTCATCCTCGGTGTCAACTAAATTTAATAAATCTATATCACCTAAGCTAATATTTCCAAACTTGTCTTGAATGGTTACACGTATCCAATCAATCAAACCTCCCCAAAATTCTGTACCTACTAGAATAATAGGAAACGCATCAATTTTTTTTGTTTGAATAAGGGTGATGGCCTCAAAAAGTTCGTCAAGTGTGCCAAAACCTCCTGGCATAACCACAAAACCTTGTGAGTATTTAACAAACATTACCTTTCTTACAAAAAAATAATCAAAATCTAAACTTTTGTCACTATCAATATAAGGATTATCATGCTGTTCAAAAGGCAAATAAATATTCAGCCCAACCGAAGTGCCTCCTGCAAGATGTGCTCCTTTATTACCGGCTTCCATTATCCCTGGGCCACCTCCTGTAATTACGCCATAACCACTCTCTGTTATTTTTTTTGCAATTTTTTCGGCTAATAGGTAATATTTATTGTCGGGTTTTGTTCTTGCAGATCCAAAAATGGAAACGCAAGGGCCAATTTTACTCATTTTTTCATAGCCGCTTACAAATTCACCCATGATTTTGAATATTGCCCATGAATCATTTGTTTTTACTTCATTCCATTCTCTGGTATGTGTTTCTCTTCTCATGTATTTTAAAATGTAACAGTTTGTGTACTTGTTTCCCTAGGTTTTTTTGCTAAAATAACTCTTTTTTTAAGAACTTGGCAGTATAACTTTTTTTGTGGTTTGCAATAGTTTCCGGAGTTCCTTCGGCAATAATCTTCCCACCTTTTTTTCCGCCTTCTAGGCCAATGTCTATAATATAATCAACCGTTTTTATAACATCCATGTTGTGCTCTATAACGAGTACAGTATTTCCTTTTTCCACCAACTTATTCAACACTATTAATAAAACTCTTATATCTTCAAAATGCAATCCAGTGGTGGGTTCATCTAGTATGTATAAGGTGTTTCCGGTATCTCGTTTTGATAATTCGGTTGCTAATTTTATGCGTTGTGCTTCCCCACCAGAAAGGGTTGTAGATTGTTGTCCTAGAGTAATGTATCCTAAACCTACGTCTTGTATTGTTTTTACTTTTCTATATATTTTTGGGATGTTTTCAAAAAAGGATACCGCCTCATTGATGGTCATGTCCAATACATCAAAAATAGATTTTCCTTTATAACGTATTTCTAAAGTTTCTCTGGTAAATCGTTTGCCTTGACAGGTTTCGCAAGTAACATATACATCAGGTAAAAAATTCATTTCTATGACCCGAACTCCTGCGCCCTGACAGGTTTCACACCTGCCACCTTTTACGTTAAAACTAAAACGACCCGGTTTATAACCACGTATCATTGCTTCAGGTACTTTAACAAAGAGGCTTCTAATTTCTGAAAATGCGCCAGTGTAGGTTGCGGGATTTGATCGGGGAGTCCTGCCAATAGGCGATTGGTTTACATCTATTACTTTATCAATATGCTCTAATCCTTCTATTTTTTTGTAGGGAAGAGGTTTTTTAACACCGTTAAAGTAATAGGCATTTAAAATGGGATATAACGTTTCATTAATTAAAGAAGATTTTCCGCTTCCGGAAACTCCTGTAATACCTGTCATCGTCCCTAGGGGAATAGTTAGTGTTACATTTTTTAGATTGTTTCCTGTAGCTCCACTGAGTTTTAAAAATTCACCACTGCCTACTCTTCTGTTTTTTGGAATTTCAATTTTTTTTGTTCCGTTTAGATAGGATGCGGTTAAAGTATTTTGTTCTTTCAATTCTTCAGGCGTTCCTTCTGAAATTATTTTTCCACCAAACTTTCCAGCGCCAGGGCCAATATCAATAACGTGGTCAGCATTTTCAATCATTTCTTTATCGTGTTCTACTACGATTACAGAGTTTCCTAAATCTCTTAACTGAATTAGGGCATGAATCAACCTTTCATTATCCCTTTGGTGTAACCCAATGCTTGGTTCGTCAAGAATATAAAGAACGCCCACTAATTGCGAGCCTATTTGTGTGGCTAACCGAATGCGCTGCGATTCACCGCCTGAAAGAGATTTTGAACTTCTACTTAGGGAAAGGTAGTTTAACCCAACATCAACCAAAAATTGTATTCTTGTATTTACCTCTTTGATGATTTCTTCTGCTATTTTAATTTGCTTTTCTGAAAGATTTTTTGGGAGGTCTAGAAACCATTTTTGTAGCTCATCAATATCCATTTCTGCTAATTCAGCAATGTTTTTTTCGTTTATTTTAAAAAATAAGGATTCTTTTTTTAAGCGGGCTCCTTCACATTCAGGACACGATATATGGTTCATATATTCTTTTGCCCAGCGTTTTAAAGAAGAAGTGTCGTTACTATTATAGGTGTTTTGAATGAAAGTGGCAACGCCCTCAAAGTCAATTTTATAACTTCGGGTAATGCCAAGAGTTTTTGATTCAACTTCAAATTTTTCTTTGCCTCCATATAAAATCATTTGTAGCGCTTCATCTGGTATTTTTTCAATGGGGTCTGTAAGTTTGAATGTGAATTTTTCGGCAATGAGTTCCAGTTGTTTAAAAATCCAATTGTCTTTTTGTACTCCATGAGGTACTATGGCTCCTTGTTTTATGGATAATTTTTTATTGGGAATAATTTTATTTACTTCTACTTCATACAAATGTCCAAGTCCTTTGCAGTGAAGGCACATTCCTTTTGGAGAGTTAAAAGAAAAGTTATTTGGCTCTGGATTTGGGTAGGAAATTCCTGTTTTAGGACACATCAAAGTTCTACTGAAATAGCGAATTTCTTGGCTTTCATTTTCTAAAATCATAATGGCATCTTCGCCGTGATACATACCGGTTTTAATGGTCTCGTTTAGTCGGTTTTCGTTGTCTAGGTCAGACGAAAGGTGAAGCCTGTCGATTACTATTTCTATATCGTGGGTTTTGTAGCGATCTACTTTCATTCCTTTGGTAATATCTAACATCTCGCCGTTTACTCGCACCTTAAGAAAACCTTGCTTTGCAATTTGCTCAAACAGCTCCCTATAGTGTCCTTTTCTGGAGCGAATTACTGGTGCCAGAAAAGTAATTTTTTTATCTAAAAATTCTTCAAGGATAAGCAATTTTATTTGCTCATCGGTATAACTAACCATTTTTTTACCGGTATTATAGCTATAAGCATCTGCTGCTCTAGCATATAAAAGTCGTAAAAAGTCATAAATTTCAGTTATGGTACCAACTGTGGATCGAGGGTTTTTTCCCGTGGTTTTTTGTTCAATGGCGATAACAGGTGAAAGTCCATCAATTTTATCGACATCCGGTCGTTCTAAACCACCTAAAAATTGTCTTGCATAAGCGGAAAACGTTTCAATATACCGGCGTTGTCCTTCAGCATAAATCGTATCAAAAGCTAATGACGATTTCCCACTGCCAGAAAGCCCAGTAATAACTACTAATTTTTCTCTTGGAATTTTAACATCAATGTTCTTGAGATTGTGCACTCTGGCACCAAAAACCTCAATAAAATCCTCTTTTTTAACCATGTTTGCAAAGATACTTATTTTATGCCAAAATAGTAAAGGTCAAGTTCCTTTTGTAATGTTAAAATAACAGTAATTTATTGGTTTTTAAATTTCAATTTCTTTGGTTAAAAACTGATAAAAAGAGGTTGCAATGAAGAAAATTAAACTAATAATTATAGAAATGGAAAGAACAAGCATAAAAGGGTCAAGAGAAAACAAAAGGTAGAGTATTGGCAATAGTACCCCAAAAAGCACAAACCCTAAAAATAAAACAAATATATAGTTAACCATTTTAGGAAGTTTTTGTGCGGCAAAAGTTTGGTATTGGTGAAGTTTTGGAATGACTTCTTTATTTATATATTCGCCAAGTTTAGATAGAAAAACTTCATTAAAGGAGGAATCTTCAAAGGCTTCGCTATCTATGGATTGCGCCAAAGTCATTATTTTGTCTTGATGACGCTCAAAAACAGCTTCTAGGTCTAAAGCACTTTTGAAGGATGCATATTTATAGCCAAAATAATACCAAAGCCCCGAACCACATTTGTGTTCTAACCATTTTTCAACAATGGTATTGTCATAGTGTTTTGGGTATTTAATGTTTTCTGTAACTATTTTTTCTTTAGGCGAAGTGATTAATAAAGCCTTAAATTCTAGATATAAATTTTCTGTATCTTGGTATGGGTGATTTTCCTGCAAAAATTCTATAGCCAATTTTGAAGAGCCTTTATAAAATTCCTTAACCTCAAAAAAGTTTAAATTAGCATATTCTTCATCTAGATAATGTTTTAAACCTGGCAACCACATTTTAGAACGCAAAAGAAGATCAATAATCGATCTGAAATTATGCATTTTTTGGGTAATTTTATTTAAATCAGAAATGATATTTGTTCGGTTTGTTCTTAGGTTAATCACCATCGTTGCCAAATAGAACATTATAGAAACTGAAATGACACCACTTATAGTGATAATAATTTTTAAAATACGTTCAAGAAGGGTTAGAAAAGCAGGGTCAAAAGTCAGTTTATCCCATAATAAATATATAATGGCGACACACAAAATACCGCTAAATAATAGTGGCATCAGTCTCAAAATATCTTTAATTAAAGATTTATTTCCCATGCATATTTACGATGCAGTAACCAAGTGGTTTTTTTTGAAACTAAAGGAATCTTTTGCTATAAGATGTTTGTTTTTATATTCTAAAATGTTTTATATTACAATAATTATGGAACTAAATTTTTATAATTTTTAAATATTCTTACGAAATATAAATCACTTATTTTCCCTAATTTTATTGACATTAAAACATTAAAGACGGTTCCCCAATAGTCTTTCTGCTTTATATTTATTATCAGTTTGGTTTGTAATCAGCCTGCTAATTTAAACAAAATTCTTACAAAAGTAGTATAATACCTACATTTATTAAATATTTTTAAAAGCCAACACCTTTATTATCTCTTCTTCGGTCAGCTCCTGCTTCATAATTTCCGTCTTTTAAAACAAGAATAGCGGTAATACTTCCTATAATTGAAGTGTTTTTTTGACTTATTTTAAATCCTTTATTTTCAAGTTTTTGTATAAGATCTGGAGAGAAGGAGTCGGGTTCAAAAGTAATTTCATCTGGCAGCCATTGGTGATGAAATCGCGGGGCATCTACAGCTTCTTGCATAGTCATATTAAATTCGTACACGTTTAAAATAGTTTGTAGGACACTAGTTATTATTGTGGAGCCCCCCGGTGTTCCTAAAACCATCCAAAGTTTATTGTCTTTTTCTATAATTGTAGGAGTCATAGAACTAAGCATTCTTTTTTCGGGAGCGATACCGTTTGCTTCTGCTCCAATAAGTCCATAACTATTTGGTTCTCCCGGTTTGGCACTAAAATCATCCATTTCATTATTAAAAAACATTCCTATTTCTTCACTGTAAAGTTTAGATCCGTATGCATTATTTAAAGTGGTGGTTACAGAAACGGCATTACCAAAACTATCTACAATAGAGTAGTGAGTAGTTTCATTGCTTTCAGAAGTTATTTGCAAAGTGCCATGAGAAACATCTTCAGATTTAGTAGCTTTTTCAAAAGAAAAAGAGGTCATTCTTTCTTTTAAATAGCTGTTTTCAAGTAATCTTTCTGTTGGAACATCAACAAAATCAGGATCGCCAAGGTAGAAGCTTCTATCAGCATACGCACGCCGTTCTGCTTCGGTTATAATTTGTATTGCTTTTTCTGAATTATGTCCATAACTGGCTATATTGTATGGTTCTATCATTTTTAATATTTGTCCTAAACAGATTCCGCCACTTGAGGGGGGGCTCATGGAAATGACTTTTAAATCCCTAAAATTGAAAATAACAGGTTCTCGCCATTTTGCTTCATATTTTTCTAAATCTTCTAAGGTGATATTGCTTCCGTTGTGTTGTAAAAAAGTAACTATTATTTTTGCTGTTTCACCTTTGTAAAATTCGTCTTTTCCATTTTTTTGAATTTTTTGTAATGTTTTGCCAAAGGCTATATGTTTAATAGTGTCACCTACTTCATATTTTTTTGAAAATAAAGTGTTTTCACCGCTTACTTCACGAATTTTTTCTCTTGAAATTGCCAAATTTTTTGCCTGAATTTGAGTTACTACGACTCCTTTTTTAGCAAGAGCAATAACCGGTTTAAGAATGGTTTGCATAGGCAAACTGCCAAATTTTTCATGAGCCGCAAAAACACCTGCTATAGTTCCAGGAACACCTACTGAAGTTCCTCCTACGGAATTTTTATTAGGAATTACATTTCCTAAACTGTCTAAATACATGTCCCGATGGGCAGTAAGTGGTGCTTTTTCTCTATAATCTAAAGCACCAATTTCACCATCTTTTGTGCGATAAACCATAAAGCCGCCACCGCCTATGTTTCCCGCAAAAGGAAAAGCTACTGCAAGCGCTAATTCTGTGGCAACCATGGCATCAAAGGCATTTCCACCTTGTTTTAAAATGGAAAGACCTACTTCAGAGGCTTCAACTCGAGCGGTAACCACCATGGCATTTTCGGCAATAAGACCTTGTTTTTTTACCTTAATACTTTCTTGTTTGCAGGAAATAAAAGCTAGTAAAAGTGCTATATAAATGTATCGCATATTTCTTTTAATTTAGTTGTGCTAAAATTGTTAAGTTCTATAAAAAAGGAGGTAAATTCGGTTTCAAATGCATTATAATATTCCTCTAACTCTAAAACGGCAAAATTCATTTTAGATTTGTTTTTTGTGCGGTAATTCATTTGGTATAATATTTTACTAATACCTGGCACCGTGGCATAGCTCAATAACCAATTATCGGCTATCATAAAAGGCATCATTTTTTGGATGCGTAATGGTAAAAGGTCAAAATTATTATGGAGTAATTGGTAAAAGTTGTCTACAAATGTATCTAAAGGAATAGAACTATACGTATTCCAGTTTTTTGCTAAAAAATGGTCATAAAGGATGTCAACGATAATACCGCTATAATGCCCATATTTTTCGTGAAGTCTTTTAGTGCTTTGCCTTACAATGGGGTGTGCATCGGTAAAGGTGTCAATTTCGCGATGTAGTAAAATTCCTTTTTGTATGCCATCGGGATATTTTTGATATTTTTTACCTTTGATGCCATCGGCAATAAAGTTGCCAATGATGACCTCTTCATTGTTTCCAGAAAGATAGATATGGGCTAGAAAATTCATAGTGCCAAATTACAAAATAGCTTGTAAGTTTTCCCGTTTTGGTGTTGTATATTTGCATGATAGTATTGAGTATAGTATGGATATATAGAAATAAAGAAACCTAAATCAAATTCGAATAAAAAAATATCTCATATATAACGTTTAAAATTTAAAGATGACTTTAATAAAATCAATTTCAGGTATACGTGGCACCATTGGCGGGGGTGTAGGAGATAATTTAACGCCTGTTGATGCTGTGAAATTTGCGGCGGCTTATGGCAGTTGGGTAAAACAACAACGCAAAAAAGAACATTACCGAGTGGTTGTAGGGAGAGATGCCCGAATATCTGGCGAAATGATACAGGAATTAGTGATGCATACACTAGTGGGAATGGGAATTCATGTCATTGATTTGGGATTATCAACAACTCCTACTGTAGAAATTGCAGTGGCATTGGAGCAGGCAGATGGTGGAATTATTCTTACTGCAAGCCATAATCCCAAACAATGGAATGCTTTAAAATTACTAAATAATAAAGGGGAATTTCTAAACGCTGTTGAAGGTGAAAAAATATTAAAAATAGCAGAAGAGGAATCCTTTTTGTTTTCTGAAGTAGATTATTTAGGAAAAATCACTAAGAATGATGCTTATATAGATATTCATATTGATGAAATATTAGACTTGCCATTAGTAAATTCAGAGGCTATTAAAAAAGCTAATTTTAAAGTGGTTGTAGATGCAGTAAATTCTACTGGAGGTATTGCAGTACCTTTACTTTTAGATCGATTAGGGGTACAAACTATAAAACTATTTTGCACACCAAATGGCAATTTTCCTCACAATCCAGAACCACTGAAAGAGCATTTAGGCGAAATTTCAGCACTTGTGGTTAAAGAAAAAGCAGATTTAGGCATCGTTGTAGATCCTGACGTTGACCGGTTAGCTTTGGTTTGTGAAGATGGTGAAATGTTTGGCGAAGAATATACTCTTGTAGCCTGTGCCGATTATGTACTTAGCAAAACCCCGGGAAATACCGTTTCAAATTTATCTTCTTCCAGAGCCTTACGGGATATTTCAGAAAAACACGGAGGTAAATATCAAGCAAGTGCAGTGGGTGAAGTTAATGTTGTGCAGTTAATGAAGGATACTAGTGCTATAATTGGTGGTGAAGGTAATGGAGGAATTATTTATCCGGAAAGCCATTACGGAAGGGATAGTCTTGTAGGAGTAGCCCTGTTTTTAAGTTTGCTAGCTGAGAAAAAAATGAAAACTAGCGCACTTCGTGCTACCTATCCTAGTTATTTTATGAGCAAGAAAAAAATGGAGTTAACCCCTGATTTAAATGTGGACGCCCTACTAGACAAAATAAGAAATCGTTACGTTTCTGAAGAAATTACAACTATTGATGGAGTGAAAATTGATTTTACAACCAATTGGGTGCATTTGCGGAAATCAAACACAGAGCCAATTATTCGCATTTACACCGAAGCAAAAACCCAGGATGAGGCAGATGCTTTGGCAGAAAGAATTATAAAAGAAATAGGAGAGCTTGTATAATGGTGATTTTTGACAAAAAAAATACCATTCAAAACCAACAAATTAAACTTTTTTATGTTTCCATCGTTTGTGTGTCCATAGGTAGTATTCTGGAGCTTCCGCTATTTGTTGCTCAACGCGTTTTACAAATCTATCAGAAATTTCATAATCAGGAATAGACTTTACATTTTCAGAAAGGACTTCAAAAGTGGCTTGATAATAACCACGTTTTAGTTTTTTTACTTTCAGAAAAACCACATTCATATCAAAACGTTTTGCTAGCAATTCTGCACCGGTATGCACCGGAACGTTTACGCCCATAAAAGGTGTCCAGTGATGGGCTTTATTAATTTTTGGCGTTTGGTCTCCTGCAAAACCGTAAGTAGATAATATTTTTTTATTTTGGTTTTTTAAAATAATCTTTGCAGTTTCTTTTGTGGTGATTAGATGTGCATTAAATTTTGAGCGAATGTCTTTAACTAGCTTATCAAAATAGGGGTTAGCAATTTTTTTATAAATTGCATATCCTTCAAAAGTAATTTTTTTATTCATCGAAATTACCCATTCATAACTAGCATAATGAGCGCATAATAAGGCAATACTTTTCTCTTTTTTTTCTAAACTCAAGAAAACCTCCAAATTTGTAAATTGAAATCGCTTATCCATTTCTTCCTCTGAAATAGACATAGTTTTTATCATTTCTAAAAACATATCACATAAATGGTGGAATGATTTTTTTTCAATAACTAATCGTTCTTCTTTTGAAAGATGTGGCAAAGCCAATGCTAGATTTTCACGTACCGTTTTTTTTCGATAGCCTATGATGTGATATATTAAAATATAAACAACATCAGAAAAGGCATATAATAAGGGAAAAGGCAAAATGGAAATTAGCCAAAGTATGGGGTAAACTAATAGATAAATTAGAAATTGCATGCAGTTTGTTTTACACAAATATATATTAATTTTTCAACCTCAACTTTCTTGTTTTTGCAGTTTAAATAAATAAAGGAGGCAAGATAAGAGAACTTAAATTAGCCTTCCATTTTTGAAATAAGTTCAAACCATCGCTCGGTTTTAGATTCAATAGTGTCTATTTTATTTTGTAATTCTTTCGATTTTTTCTTAATTTCTTCTACATTCCAATTTTCAGAGGCAAACTGTTCTTGTAAAATATCTCTGTCTTTTTCTAAATTTGCAATGGCTTTTTCTAATTGGTTATATTCTTTTTGTTCGTTATAAGTAAGTTTGTTTGTAGGAGTATCCTTTTTCCAGGATTTTTTATCGGTGTTTTCCGATTTTTCTTCTCTTTTTTCTAGAATAGCACTGTCTTCATAACTTCTAAAATCAGAATAATTTCCGGGGAAATCTTCAATAATTGTATTGCCTCTAAACACAAAAAGATGGTCAACAACTTTGTCCATAAAATACCTATCGTGCGATACTACAATTAAACATCCCGGAAAATCAAGTAAAAAATCTTCTAAAACATTAAGAGTTACAATATCTAAATCGTTTGTTGGCTCATCGAGAATTAAAAAATTTGGATTTTGAATAAGAACTGTACATAAATAAAGACGTTTTTTTTCGCCTCCACTTAATTTTTCAACAAAATCATATTGTTTTTTACGGTCGAACAAAAAGCGTTCTAAAAGTTGTTGTGCTGAAATTTGCCTTCCTTTTTTAAGTGGAATAAAATCGCCAAATTCTCGAATTACATCTATTACTTTTTGTCCTTCTTTAATGTTGATGCCGTCTTGGGTATAATATCCAAATTTTATGGTATCGCCTATAATTAGTTTACCGTGATCCGGTTTCATTTTGCCAGTTAGAATATTTAGAAAAGTAGATTTTCCTGTACCATTTTTACCAATAATTCCTATACGTTCTCCTTTTAAGAAGTTGTAATTAAACTTGTTTAAGATAGGTAAGGCACCATAGGATTTTGATACATTGTGAAATTCCACAATTTTGCTCCCTAGGCGTTCCATGTTTAATTCTAATTCTACTTTGTGGTTATTTCGGCGCTGGCTGGCACGGTCTTTTATTTCGTGAAAATCCTGAATTCGCGACTTACTTTTTGTAGTTCTTGCTTTTGGTTGTCTGCGCATCCAGTCTAGTTCTTTTTTGAAAAGCTGTTTGGCTTTGCCAGTTTCTGTTTCTTCAGCGTCTATTCGTGCGTCTCTTTTTTCTAAATAATACGAATAATTTCCTTTGTAGCTGTAGAGTTTTCCGTCTTCTAACTCTACCATTTCATTACAAACACGTTCTAAAAAGTAACGGTCGTGGGTAACCATAAAAAGCGTGATACTTTCTTTGGCAAAAAAATTCTCCAGCCATTCAATCATATCTAGGTCTAAATGGTTAGTAGGTTCATCCATGATAAGCAAATCGGGCTTATTGAGCAGCGCATTGGCAAGAGCTAAACGTTTTTTTTGCCCTCCGCTTAGGGTGCTTACTTTTTGGTTTAAATTTTCTAATTTTAGTTTAGATAGAATTTGTTTGTATAAAGTTTCAAAATCCCACGCTTGTGCGGCATCCATAGCTTCAAAAGCATGTTGATAGGCATCGGTATCCTCTAGGTTTGTCAATGCTTTTTCATAGCGTTCAATGATTTTTAAAATTTCATTGTCGGCTGCAAAAATGGTTTGTTCTACCGTTAAGTGCCCATCAAGGTTTGGTTCTTGAGGAAGAAATGCTACTACAATATTTTTTCGGTAAATTACATTTCCAGTATCTGGGGTGTCTTCTCCTGAAAGTATTTTTAAAATAGAAGTTTTTCCAGAACCATTTTTAGCTACAAAACCAATTTTTTGCCCTTCATTAATTCCAAAAGAAATGTCTTTAAACAAGACAAGTTCGCCATAGGATTTGGCTATATTTTCAACAGAAAGAAAATTCACAGTTTATTTTTTTGCAAAAGAAGTGAAAATAAAGAGATATTAAAGGTATTTTTAGAAAAGCTTAGATAATTATGAAAGATTAATGCCCTATATTTTCTACTATTTTTATTTAAATCTTTTTAAGAAATAGCAAAATAACACTAAATCAAATTTCCTTAGTATATTGGCGGCTTAAAAATTTCATAATTACCTAGGTTGCCCTATATTTGTTTTTAACTAGACAGACCATAAATGAAAAAAACTTATTTATATTTTTTTTTACTGATTTTTTTCAGTTTTTCTTCTTGTATTTCTACAAAGCGTTTATCTTATTTACAGGATAATGTAAAACGGGCAGATTCTTTAATTTCTATTCAAAAGAAACAAGAGCCCTATCGCATTCAGATAAATGATTTGTTGAGTATTCGAATTAAATCTTTAGATCAAAGTTTAGTTGGGATGTTTAATCCAATCAATGACGAAAACCTAAATGCAACAGGTGAAGAGCGTTTGTATTATGACGGCTTTATGGTAGATGCCCACGGAAATATTCGGTTTCCAACTTTAGGAGAAGTTAATGTGTTGGGTTTTACTGTAGAAGAGGTTCGAGAAAACCTAGAAAAAGAGCTACTAGAAAATTATTTTAAAGCAGAAGCAAATATATTTATAACGGTAAAATTAGCTGGAATACGTTACACGATAACTGGCGAAATTGGAAGTCCTGGTTCCAAGGTTATTTATCGAGAGCAGCTTAGTATTATGGAAGCAATTGCAAATTCTGGAGATATAACATTAACTGGTGACCGAAGAGATGTTATTATCATTAGGCAATATCCTTATGGGCAACGCGTGCATCATATTGATTTGACTACTATTGAAGCATTAAACTCCCCTTATTATTATTTAAAGCCAAATGATTTGATATTAGTAAATCCATTGCCGCAAAAATCTTTTGGAACAGGTACAACCGCTATTCAATCCATAACTACAATTGCTTCCATTATTAGTTTATTGGCAACTACTATATTACTTTTCAACCGTTTATAAATTAATAAAATGAAAGAAGAATTTGAAATAGAGCAGTTACAATCTACATTTGATTTTAAAGGATTTGTAATTAGATTAATCTCCTATTGGCCGCTTTTTCTTGTTTCTCTACTAATTTCTTTTAGTATAGCCTACTACATAAATGTAAGACAGCTACCTGTATATCAAATGGGAAGTTTAATTTCAATAAAAGACGATCAAAATCCTTTTTTTACCTCCACAACAAGCTTAACTTTTAATTGGGGTGGCACAACCGATAAAGTGAATACTGCCATTGTCACCCTAAAAACACGTTCGCATACAGAAAAAGTGGTGCAGCGGTTACAGTATTATATGAGTTATCTGAAAGAAGGTAAATATCAAATAGAAAACGCCTACAAACAAACGCCTTTTTTGGTAGTTGTAGACACTTCAAAATCTCAAATATTAAATAAATTAATTACCATAACGGTAAAGGATTCTTCAAAATTTGTACTTAGCGCTTCATTTGAAGCAGGAAATTTTCCTACACAACATTATGGAACCAAAGAAAAAGGCACTATTGCCATGCCCGAAGAAACTTTTAGCAGAGAATTTAATTTTGGACAAACCATTATACTTCCTTTTTTCAGCGGTGTGATACATCGTTCTAATACCCATTTACAAGTAGGCATTCCTTTTTATATTCGTTTTGGAAATTTTGACAGTACAGTTTCACGTTTCCGATCTCTAAACGTTCAACCGGAATCAACAGGCTCTTCAGTATTAAATTTATCTCTTACTGGAAATAATAAAGCAGAATTAGTAGATTATCTAAATAGCACAGTGCAAGTACTTGGCGAAGATGTTTTGGAACGAAAAAATTTATTTGCTACAAAAACCATACAGTTTATAGATAGTACTTTAGCCATTAAAACCGATGAACTCTCAGTAGTACAAGGCGAATTAGAGGCTTTTCGGAATTCATCAACCGTACTAGATTTAGATACAGAAGGGCAGGAAATTAACAATAAATTGAATGCTTTAGATATTAGAAAAAGTGCAATTCAGCAAGAATTAAATTATTATAACATCCTTGAAGATTACTTAATAAGCCGAACAGATTATAGCAATGTGCCTGCACCTTCTGTTGCAGGTATAGGCGAGGCAAGTATCGTATCTGGAGTAAGCAGAATCCTTTCACTGGCAGAGGAGCGCAATAAATATCAATATTCTTTTAAAGATGGAGCACCTATTTTTGCAGATATAGATAGACAAATAAATGCTGTAAAAGCGGTTTTATTGGAAAACATAATATCTTCTAAATCTTTAAAAAATAGAGAATTAAATACCATTAGTCACGACTTAGCTGAATATGAACGTGAAATAAGAAAACTACCCAAAGAGCAGCAGCAACTTTTAGGCATTCAAAGGCGATTTGATTTAAGCGCACAAGCGTATAATTTATTTCTGTCAAAACGCAGTGAAGCCGGCTTAGTAAAAGCCGCCAATGTAAGTGATGTTCTAGTTATTGATTCAGCAAAAGATATAGGAGGAGGCCAAGTGGGGCCAAATAATCAACTTAATTATGTGTTAGCAGCGGTTTTCGGTTCTTTTATCCCCTTTGTATTTGTCTTTATATTAGTTTTCTTTGATAATAAAATTCATTCTGTACAAGAAATAGGAAGACTTTCTACCATTCCTATTTTAGGTGTTATAGGAAAATGTAAAGACCTTAATAATCTAGCCGTAATGAATAGGCCTAAATCTGCAATTTCAGAATCCTTTAGAGCTATTCGATCTAGTTTGCAATTTATGTATAAAAAAAGAGGCATTCAAGGCACAAAAACTGTTTTAGTAACCTCCTCTGTTAGTGGTGAAGGAAAAACTTTTTGTTCTATTAACATTGCATCTGTATTTGCATTGAGTGAAAAGCGAACTGTATTAATAGGTTTGGATTTAAGAAAACCTAAGATATTTGATGATTTTCATATAAACAATGAGGTGGGAGTGGTGAATTATCTTATTGATGATTCTTCTTTAAACCAAATTATTCAAAAAACAGAGTATCCTTTCTTAGATGTAATTACCTCTGGACCAATACCGCCAAATCCTTCTGAATTAATACTCAGTGATAGAATGAGTGAGATGATGGAAGAGCTTTCTAAAATTTATGATTATATCGTTTTAGATTCACCCCCAATTGGTTTAGTTGCAGATTCCTTAGAACTTATAAAACACGCAGATGCTACAGTTTATGTAGTAAGACAGAATTATACCAAGAAAGGAATGTTTGCAGTTATAAACGAGAAATATAAAACAGGTGAAGTAAAAAACATAAGCATTGTTTTAAATTATTTTCAAGAAAAAACAAAATATGGTTATGGCTATGGCTATGGCTATGGATACGGCTATGGATACGGAGGGTATGGAAATGGCTATCATGAAACAGAAAACAAAAAAGGATTTCTTCAAAAAATATTCAAAAAAAAATAGCTTTCTATTTATGCTAACATCAAGTCAACAAAGTATTAAGCGTATGTTTGATGTTGTTTTTTCTTTTTTTATAGTATTGGTTTTAGGTATTCCTATACTACTGTTAATTGTTTTTGCCGGTTTTAGCACAAAAATGTCAGGTTTGTTCTGTCAAAAAAGAATAGGAAAAAATGGAAAACCATTTATCATGTATAAAATAAGGACCTTAAAAGGTTTAAACCACCAAAGTGTTCAAGAAATAAAAAATTTAGAAACAAGTTTTGGACATTGGCTGCGAAAAACAAAACTTGACGAGCTACCACAATTTATCAATGTATTAATTGGAGATATGAGTATCGTTGGCCCTAGGCCCGATATTACTGGTTATGCAGATAAATTAAAAGGAGAGGATAAAATTATTCTTTCTATAAGACCAGGTATTACAGGTCCTGCTACTTTAAAATATAAAAATGAGGAGGAGGTTTTACTACAGCAAGAAAATCCTCAATATTTTAATGACATGGTTATTTGGCCCGATAAGGTTAAAATTAATAAAGAATACGTTGCCAATTGGTCTTTTGCAAAAGACTTAAAATATATTTATGCATCTCTAGCAAGTTACTAATGAAAGAAACCGCAGAAAAGGATACCTGGCTTTACGAAATATCAGCAAAATATAAGATGGTTGATATTAATTTTAAAGAAATATGGCGCTATCGCGACTTGTTAGTTTTGTTTGTCAAAAGAGATATAGTAACGGTTTATAAACAAACAATTCTCGGTCCTTTATGGTTTTTTATCCAACCTTTGTTTACCTCAATTATCTTTACTTTGGTTTTTAATAATATTGCAAACATTCAAACAGGAGTCGTACCTGCCTTTTTGTTTAATCTTACCGGTATAACAGCTTGGAATTATTTTACTGCTTGTTTAACGGGCACATCAAATACCTTTACGGCAAATCAAAATATTTTTGGAAAAGTATATTTTCCAAGAGTCATTATGCCATTGTCTGTTACCATTTCAAATCTTTTAAAATTTGGCATTCAATTACTTATACTTATAGCATTTTATTTATATTATGTATTTATTGGTGCTGAGGTTAAACCCAATTTTAATTTGGTATTATTTCCCGTATATGTTCTTATTATGGCTCTTTTAGGGCTAGGTTTAGGAATGATTATTTCTGCACTAACCACAAAATACCGCGATTTAAATATACTAGTGGGTTTTGGTGTTTCTTTACTAATGTATATTTCTGCGGTACCTTACCCATTATCAGAAATTAAAGATAAACAGCCAAAATATGCTTGGATAGTTGAGTACAATCCGCTAACACAAATAATTGAAGGGTTTAGGTTTATGGTTTTAGATACGGGTATTTTTAGCTGGTTTGGTTTTTTATATACCTTAGCAATTTCAATTATTATCTTCTTAGTAGGATTAATAATTTTCAATAAAACAGAAAAGAGTTTTATTGATACTGTTTAATTTTTTTATTTGATTCAAAAATAATGAAGACTATTTTAATTACTGGAGGAGCAGGTTTTATAGGATCGCATGTAGTGCGGTATTTTGTTAACAAATATCCTAATGATACCATTTATAATCTTGATGCTTTAACCTATGCCGGTAATTTAGAAAATTTAAAAGATGTTGAAAAGGCAGCTAATTATACTTTTTTAAAAGCAAATATCTGCGATGCAGATACTATTTTTTCCCTTTTTAAAAAATATCGTTTTGATAAAGTAATCCATTTAGCAGCTGAATCGCATGTCGATAGGTCAATTACTGATCCTTTAGAATTTTTGAAAACCAATGTTTTAGGAACGGTAAATTTATTAAATGCCGCAAAGTTTACTTGGAAAAACAACTTTTCAAACAAACTTTTTTATCATATCAGTACCGATGAGGTTTATGGTACCCTAGGTAAAACAGGACTTTTCACAGAAACCACTTCTTATAATCCTAACTCACCATATTCTGCTTCAAAAGCTAGCTCTGATCACTTTGTAAGAGCCTATGGAGAAACCTATGGATTGCCTTATATTATTTCAAATTGTTCCAATAATTATGGGCCAAACCAGTTTCCTGAAAAATTAATCCCACTTTTTATTCATAACATTCTTAAAAATAAGGCACTACCTGTTTATGGCGATGGAAATTATACTCGTGATTGGCTATATGTTTTGGATCACGCAATGGCTATTGACACGGTATTTCTCCATGGAAAAATATCAGAAACGTATAATATTGGTGGATTTAATGAATGGAAAAATATAGATTTAGTAAAACTTCTTTGCAAGCTTATGGATGTAAAACTTGGGAAAGTAGAAGGCGCATCAGAAAGTTTAATTACTTTTGTTAAAGATAGGCCAGGACACGATTTACGTTATGCCATTGACGCTACAAAAATCAGCAAAGAGTTAGGCTGGAAACCAAGTGTTACTTTTGAAGAAGGACTTTTTAAAACGATTGACTGGTATTTAAAAAATACAACTTGGTTAGAGCATGTTACCTCAGGAGCTTATCAAAAATACTATGAAAAGCAGTATAAAGAATAGTATAAAAGTTTATTTTGCTAATCTCTATATCGATTTAATAAATTTGTAAAAAATGAAGGGAATAATTTTAGCAGGAGGTTCAGGCACCAGATTGCACCCACTAACCCAAGTGGTTTCAAAACAATTGTTACCAATATATGACAAACCAATGATTTACTATCCATTGTCAGTATTGCTATTAGCTGGCATAAAAGAAGTATTAATTATATCAACCCCTTCCGATTTGCCTAATTTTAAAAAACTTTTTGGGAATGGCTCACAATTAGGAATATCGATTTCCTATGCAGAGCAACCTTCACCAGATGGCCTAGCACAAGCCTTTCTTATTGGCGAAGAATTTATTGGTGTTGATGATGTCTGTCTAATCTTAGGCGATAATATCTTCTTTGGAGCAGGATTTCAAAAATTATTACAAGAGGCTATATTAGCTGTTGAAAAGGAGCAAAAAGCAACCGTTTTTGGTTACTATGTTGATGATCCAGAGCGTTACGGGGTTGCCGCTTTTGATGCATCTGCTAATGTTCTTAGTATCGAAGAAAAACCATTACATCCAAAAAGTAATTATGCCGTAGTAGGGCTATACTTTTACCCAAATACTGTTGTAGATATCGCTAAAAAAGTACAACCTTCTGAAAGAGGGGAGCTAGAAATAACTAGTGTTAATTCGGCATTTCTGGAACAAAAAAAATTAAAAATGCAAATAATGAGTCGCGGTTACGCTTGGCTGGATACAGGAACCCATGAAGCACTAACAGAAGCAACAGAATTTGTAAAAACCATTGAAAAACGTACTGGATTGAAAATAGGATGTATTGAAGAGGTGGCCTATCGTAAAGGTTTTATTGATAAAAAACAACTTCTAGAGCTTGCAGAGCCTCTTAAAAAAAGTAGTTATGGTCAATATTTACTAAATAAAGTGTAGCAAAATAGTGTTTAAAAAGAGGTATATGCAATGTCTTGTTAAACCTTTTTTAAAAAATAGCATAACCGCAAAGTAAGTTGTAAATTCGTTGCAAATACGTTTTTCAATGAAAGTTTTAATTAGTGGTGCTACGGGACTTATAGGAAAAGAAATAATTAAACTCTGCCATCAAAATACTATTGATGTTCATTATTTAACCACTTCTCAGCATAAAATAAAAAACAAACCAAATTATCGCGGATATTTTTGGAATCCCAAACAAGGTGAAATAGATGCTTTATGCCTTCTAGGTGTAGATGCCATCATTCACCTAGCAGGTGCTTCAATCGCTAGTAAATGGACGCCAGATTATAAAGAAGAAATAATCGAAAGCAGGGTTTTAAGCGCTAATCTTTTGTTTAATACACTTCATAAGCATGAAAATCAAGTAAAACAATTTATATCCTCAAGCGGTATCAATATTTACCCAAATTCATTAGAAGAACTTTACACTGAAGAATCTCAAGAAATAGACGATTCTTTTTTAGGGAATGTTGTATTGAATTGGGAAGAAATCGCCGATAAATTTGCCATCGAGCATATGAAAGTTGCAAAAATTAGAACAGGAGTTGTTTTAGATGCACTAGAAGGGGCTTTACCAAAACTCATACAACCTATAAAACTTGGATTGGGAGCACCATTGGGAAGTGGAAAACAATGGCAGTCTTGGATTCATATTAAAGACATTGCAGCACTATATCTTTTTGTTTTACAAAATAATTTAGAAGGTGTTTACAATGCGGTTTCTCCAAATCCAGTTACAAACAATGAAATGACAATTGAAATAGCTAAAAGGCTTAAAAAACCATTATGGTTGCCAAACATTCCTGCTTTTATTTTGCAAGTAATCTTAGGTGAAATGGCTATTTTAGTGTTGTCAGGACAAAAAGTAAGTTCTAAGAAAATTGAAAATAAAGGGTTTCAATTTAAGTATCCTACTTTGGTCAAAGCATTAGAAAACTTGATTTAATTAAAAAAGAATATCCGTTTTTTTGCACATCCTATAAGGTTTAAAATCATGAGAAGGGTATCATGCTTTATTAGCTTCTACGATAACGGTGATTTCCATATCGTCATTAATAAATTTGTCTCCTAAATTATCAAAGACACTTTTTGAGCCAAAGTTTAATCCCCAATGTGTACGATTTAATGTAAACGGTTCACTTTGTAATATTATTTTATTTCCTTCAAAAGACACATTTATAGGAAACTCTATATTTTTTGTCACATCTTTCAGGGTTAAGTTTCCTTGTAACCAAGATTTTCCATCCGCCATTTTGACTCCAGTTACTTCAAAAATTCCTTCCGGAAAATTGTTTGTATCAAAAAAATCTCCTTCTTTTCCCACAACGGTACCTTTTAAATGGCCCTCAAGATTTTCTTTGCCATCTCCTGGATCAAGATCTGTTACAGTTATGCTTCTCATGTCAAGGATAAAGTCACCTCCCTCAATAGCGTTATCCTCTGATATATTAAAGCTTCCCGAGGCAATTTTAATGATTCCTGTATGTGTTTTTGTTGGTTTCCGACCACTCCATTCAATCGTGGATGCATTGGCATCTAGTAAATAAACTATTGAGGTTTCAGAAGTAGTTAAAGTTTCTCGAGCATCGGTTCCGTTTTGTTTATCATTTTTGCAAGATGTTATTGTAATTACAAAAATTGCTGCTAAAAAAAGTTGGTATGTTTTATTTCTCATAAATAAGTTTTTAAGGCTTTTTTAATATTTGTAAAAATACTGGCTCTCTTTTAAAAAATGCATAAATTTATATTAAAATTTTTTAAATGACATTTTGGCACTTACATGTTATTGGCAGTACTTTTGTATGGTAAAAAGTTAAAATAGAAAATGCGACTTCCAATGAGTAAGAAAAATAAACAAAAAGAAACAGAAGCAACAAAAATAGAAGATATAAACCCAGCTACAGTAGAAAATAATACAGATGTAGAGAATGTTACTGCTGAAGAAATCATTTCTGTAGAAGAAGAATTAATAAAAGAAAAAGAGCGTTTTTTACGACTTTTTGCAGAATTTGAGAATTATAAAAAGCGGACAAACAAAGAACGCATAGAACTCTTTAAAACGGCAGGTCAGGAGGTTATTCAGTCTTTATTGCCCGTTTTAGATGATTTTGACCGCGCCTTAATACAAATTGAAAAAGAAGGAAATGACTCACTTTTTCAAGGGGTTCAACTTATTAACAATAAATTAAAAGAAACATTAAAAAGTAAAGGATTGCAAATAGTTGAAGTTCAACAAGGCGAAATTTTTAATGCAGATAATCACGAAGCTATCACACAAATACCCGCTCCTTCAGAGGATTTAAAAGGAAAAATTATCGATGTTGTAGAAAAAGGCTATACCATTGGAGATAAGGTTTTACGTTATCCAAAAGTAATCATAGGACAATAATTTTTATTTTTTAAAAATAGAGCATCCACTCAATTAGAACAAAATTTCATGAAAGAAGATTATTATGACATATTAGGCATTTCTAAAAATGCAACAGCTGCAGAAATAAAAAAGGCATATCGAAAAAAAGCCATTGAACACCATCCAGACAAAAATCCGGGAGATCCAAAAGCGGAAGGTATGTTTAAAAAAGCCGCAGAAGCTTATGAAGTCCTAAGTGATCCCAATAAAAAAGCGCGTTACGATCAGTATGGTCATCAAGCCTTTGATGGTGCTGGAGGATTTAGTGGTGGAGGCATGAACATGGAAGATATTTTTAGTCAGTTTGGAGATATTTTTGGTGGTGGAGGCGGTGGTTTTTCAGGTTTTAGTGGCTTTGGCGGTGGAGGACAACGCAGAATGAAAGGAAGTAACCTTCGCATTCGGGTGGTATTAACTTTGGAAGAAGTTGCAAATGGCGTTGAAAAGAAAATAAAAGTAAAACGAAAAAAATTAGCTCACGGAACCACCTATAAAACCTGCTCTACTTGCCATGGAAGTGGTCAAATAATGCGAATCACAAATACTATTTTAGGAAGAATGCAAACATCTTCTCCTTGCAATACTTGTGGGGGTTCAGGACAAATTATTGATAAAAAACCTGCAAATGCCGATGCTGATGGTATGTTATTAACTGAAGAAACCGTTTCAATAAAAATACCAGCAGGAGTTGTTGATGGAATGCAGCTTAAAGTTTCTGGCAAAGGGAATGAAGCACCGGGGAATGGAATTCCAGGTGACCTTCTTGTTGCTATTGAAGAAAAAGTACATGAAACCTTACAACGAGAAGGCGATAATTTGCATTATGACTTATATGTAAGTTTTTCTGAAGCAGCTCTAGGAGCTTCTAAAGAGATTGATACCGTTAGTGGTAAAGTGCGAATAAAAATTGAAGAGGGCGTACAAAGTGGAAAAATATTGCGCTTGCGAAATAAAGGCATTCCTAGTATAAATGGTTATGGAACAGGCGATTTGCTTGTTCACATAAATGTTTGGACACCTAAAACTCTTTCTAAAGAACAAAAAGATTTCTTTGAAAAAATGGCTAACGATAGTAACTTTCAACCCAAGCCGCAACTAGAAGATAAATCATTTTTTGAAAAAGTAAAAGATATGTTTTCATAAGCCTATTAAGATTAAAATTTTATTCTTATATTTGTTAAGTTAGTTCTTAACTAACCAATTTTTCTTTTTCATAGCAATTTTTTTTCCCATCCTTGGTTTTGTATATTCTAAGGGTGGGTTTTGTTTTTATAAAAAAGATTATTTTATTTGTCAATTTTATAGGTATATCTGTAACATTTCAAGGGTTTTTTATTCTAACAACAAAATGTCTAAACACATAAAATTTCATGGAAAATTTATTAGTAGCAGAAAATGTTTGTAAAAATTTTGGTGAATTTACTGCATTAAATGATATTTCCATAGCAGTGCCAAAAGGCAGCATATATGGACTTTTAGGTCCAAATGGAGCAGGAAAAACTACTTTTATTCGCATCATAAATCAAATAACTATGCCTGATTCGGGGAAAGTTTTTTTGGATGGGGAACTCTTGCAAGCACATCATATACAAAACATTGGCTACCTTCCTGAAGAGCGTGGGCTCTATAAATCAATGAAAGTGGGCGAACAAGCTCTTTATCTTGCACAATTAAAAGGTCTTTCAAAAGGACAAGCTAAAGAACGATTAAAGTATTGGTTTGATAGGTTAGATATTGGAAGTTGGTGGGATAAAAAAATTGAAGAGCTTTCTAAAGGAATGGCACAAAAGGTGCAATTTATTGTTACCGTTTTACACGAGCCAAAATTATTGATTTTTGACGAACCTTTTAGTGGTTTTGATCCAGTAAATGCAAACTTAATAAAAGATGAAATTCTTCAATTAAGAGAAAATGGTGCAACCATAATTTTTTCAACCCATAGGATGGAATCTGTTGAAGAACTTTGTGATCATATTGCATTAATTCATAATGCAAACAAATTATTAGATGGTAGATTAAAAGATATTAAACTTTCTTATAAATCAAACACCTATGAAGTTGGGCTAATTTGTAGTAACCAAGAACCATTGATGAATGAACTAAAAGATCGATTTGTTGTGTCAGAGGCAAATTTTAAAACCCTTGGCGAGGAACTTAAAATAAATATAAAAATGGATGCTAACAGTTCACCAAATGAATTAATAACCTATTTAACCTCAAAAGGGCAAATTAATCACTTTGTAGAAGTCATACCAAGTGTTAACGAAATATTTATTCAAACGGTAGCAAATAAGTAAGATGAGAAATTTAAAACTTATTATAAGAAGAGAATACAATGCCAGAGTGCGAAATAAGTCATTTATAATAATGACTGTTTTAAGCCCGCTTATTTTGGTTGGGATGATTTTTTTAATTGTGTACTTAAGCAGTTTGAATAATGAAGAAGTTAGAACAATAGCTGTTTTAGATCAAAGTGAATTGTTAAAAGATGCTTTAGAAGATTCAGAAAATTTAAAATTTACGTTCCTTGCCGAAATAGATATAGATTATGCAAAAACAATTAGCTTAGAAGGTAAATATCATGGATTGCTTTATATTCCTCAAGCAGATTCCCTTGCTCTACTAGACCAAAATATTCAGTTTTTTGTGGAAGGTTCGCCAAATATTTCGGCAATTCAATACATAGAAAAAAGCTTAAATTCAAAACTTACAAACCTTAAATTGGAGCAAGATGGAGTGGATTTGTTTCAAATAGAAGCTTCAAAATCTAATATTGATATACATATCGAAAATTTTCAAGGCGAGCAAACCTCTAAAATGTCTAGTTGGATTAAAGCTATATTTGGAGGAGCAGCGGGTTATTTATTGATGATGTTTATTATTATTTATGGCAATATGGTAATGCGAAGCGTTATTGAAGAAAAAACCAATCGCATCATCGAAATCATTATTTCCTCGGTAAAACCCTATCATTTGATGATGGGAAAGATTATAGGCACCTCACTTGCCGGAATTACACAATTTTTAATTTGGGTAGTCCTTGGTGGTATTCTGTTAATTGTAGCAACCTCTGTATTTGGACTACAGCTAGAAACCACTACGATGCCAAATCAAGAATTGATAGATCAAGTAAATAACAGTGGTGTACAAACAGTGATGAACGATATTTTACGATTACCTATGACTACATTAATAATTTCTTTTTTATTCTTTTTTATTGGAGGTTATTTTCTTTACAGTTCTATTTATGCCGCAATAGGAGCTGCCGTTGATAACGAAACCGATACCCAACAATTCATGTTTCCTATAATAATACCTTTAATGCTTGCCATTTATATTGGTTTTTTTGCAGTAATTGAAAACCCTCATGGCACGGTAGCAGTAATTTTTTCATACGTTCCACTTACTTCACCCATTGTTATGTTGATGCGTATTCCATTTGGGGTGCCTTGGTGGGAAATATTAATTTCATTATTCCTTCTATTTGCCACATTTGCTTTGGTGGTTTGGTTTGCTGCAAAAATATATCGCGTTGGTATATTGATGTATGGTAAAAAACCGACGTATAAAGAATTATATAAGTGGCTTAAATATTAAATAAATGCAAGAAAATCTTGAAGCGGTAACAAATGTAATTACACAGGATATTTGGGGTTCTATTAAGCACTTTTTTAATATAGAAATTCTTAGTGTAGGAGCTGACGATTCAAAAATTGTAGTTACTGTTGGTTTATTACTTCTTGTTGTTGTTTCCTTTTATGTTGCAAGTTTGGTGCTTAAACTCATCCGTATAATTGTTTCAAGAAAGCTACCTAGTGAGGACCAACTTAAATTTTTAAGCATCTTTAATTTTATAAAATACATTCTTTACATCCTTATTTTTATTGGTATTTTAAGTTCTGCCGGAGTAAATATAACCTTACTCCTTACAGCTTCTGCAGCTTTATTTGTAGGTCTAGGACTTGCCTTAAAAGAAATATTTCAAGACATTATAGGAGGTCTTTATATAATTCTTGATAAATCACTTTTGGTAGGCGATATTATTGAAATTAATGGAAAAGTAGGACGCGTTTTTGAAATAAAACTTCGAACCACTAGAGCATTAACAAGAGATGATAAAGTTATCATAATACCAAATCATAATTTTATTACAGAAACCATTTTCAACTATACACAAAATCACAGAGCTACCCGAGAGTTTGTTAAGGTAAGTGTTGCCTATGGTACCGATGTACAAAAAGTAAAAGAAATTTTAGAAAATTGCGCTAAAGCTCAAAAAGAAGTTTTAAAAAAGCCGAGTCCTATCGTGTTTTTTGAAGATTTTGGCGATTCAGGATTGGTGTTTTCTCTTAATTTTTTTATTTCAGATAGTTTTATCGACCCTAAAATAAAAAGCGACTTGCGTTTTAAAATCGAAGCCGAATTCAGAAAACATGGTATCATCATTCCATTTCCACAAAGAGATTTGCATATACACCAAAAAACATAGTTTAAAAGCACTCATATTCAAAGTTCAAAAGAGGATAACTTCCATAATAAAACCTTATTTTTATCAAATAAATTAAACAGAATGCCTAGAATATTACTTATAGAAGATGAAGCTGCTATTCGCAGAGTACTAAAAAAAATTCTCTCTGAAGAAAATGACACCTATGAAGTTTATGAAGCAGAAGATGGTTTAGAGGGAATGGAACTCATAAAAAATGAAGATTTTGACCTCATACTTTGCGATATTAAAATGCCAAAAATGGATGGCGTAGAAGTATTAATAGCCACAAAAAAAATAAAACCAGAAATTCCGATGGTGATGATTTCTGGACACGGCGATCTAGATATAGCAGTAAACACAATGCGTTTAGGTGCATTCGATTATATATCAAAACCGCCAGATTTAAACCGATTATTGAACACCGTTCGCATTGCTTTAGATAGAAAAGAATTGGTTGTAGAAAATAAAAGACTTAAAAGTAAAGTAAGTAAAAATTTTGAAATGATAGGCGAGTCGCAGCCTATTCAAAAGATTAAAGAAATTATAGAAAAAGTAGCCCCAACAGAAGCTAGAGTTTTAATAACAGGACCAAACGGAACGGGAAAAGAACTAGTTGCTCACTGGATTCATGAAAAAAGCGAACGAGCAGCTGGCCCAATGATAGAAGTAAATTGTGCTGCTATTCCGTCAGAATTAATAGAAAGTGAACTCTTTGGTCATGTAAAAGGGGCATTTACTTCAGCCGTAAAAGACCGAGCAGGTAAATTTGAAGCGGCTAACGGAGGCACTCTTTTTCTGGATGAAATAGGCGATATGAGTCTTTCGGTTCAGGCTAAAGTACTTCGTGCTCTGCAAGAAGGAAGAGTACAACGGGTTGGCAACGATAAAGATATTAAGGTAGATGTTAGAGTAGTTGCTGCAACGAATAAAAATCTACAAGAAGAAATTAAAAACAAACGTTTTCGCGAAGATTTATACCATCGATTAGCCGTTATTTTAATTCAAGTTCCTTCCTTAAATGAGCGCAGAGAAGATATCCCATTACTTGTTGATTTTTTTACAGAAAAAATTTCTACTGAGCAGGGCACAACAAAAAAAGAATTTTCTAAAAAAGCCATAAAACTCATTCAAGAATACGATTGGACTGGCAATGTAAGAGAATTACGCAATGTAATAGAACGCCTTATTATTTTAGGTGGAAAAGAAATAAGTGAGCAAGATGTTAAACTTTTTGCAAGTAAATAAATTAAAAAATAAACTTTTTGGTTGTCTTCTTTTTTGTATGCTATGCTTTTTTTCAAACAGAAGTTTCGGGCAACAAGATACATTTGATTTTGGTGTAGGTCCCTTTATTAGCGTAGGTCTGCAGCAAGAATGGGCAATACAACTTCGTGCAGGATATCATACGTTTCATAAATTCTATTATCTTGCAGAGTACAGTTCATATTTCCGAAGAAATAAAGGTAATAATGAACAATTCAGTGAAATAGGACTTTCAGTAAACTACCCTATATTTAAAATACTCAGAATTAAAGTATTTGGCGGATTAGGATATGTACTTTATTTAGAACCCATAAACAAGAGCGGATCAGATACAACCACATTTTTTATAAACAGCGGAGATGTAAGTCACGGCTTACAACTCAAATTTAACGGTAGATTGCCGTTAAGTGAACGTTTATATCTTTTTGCGGAATATAATTTTAAAAGTTTCGGAAAACGCTTTGATACTTTCGGATTTGGACTTCTTTACAGTATAGAGTTTATGTAGCTCTTATCTCTTAGTTTATATTCAAAAAAAGCGTACTTGTTTTTTATTATCTTTAAATCTTGATCCAATAAGTGCAACCTTATGAAAAATTTAAAACCAGAGGATTTCAGAATCTCACAACCAATAAAAATAAAAAATTTACAAACAAATTTACATTTAGAAGCCTCTAAAAATGAAATAGAAAAAGAACTTGCTAGTATTTCAAAAAAGCTGGGCGATTTGCAAAATACACTTTATGCTCATGGCAAATATGGTGTTTTGGTTTGTTTTCAAGGAATGGATACCGCCGGAAAAGATAGTTTAATTCGTGAAGTGTTTAAAGAATTCAATGTTAGGGGAGTGGTTTGTCATAGCTTTAAAACACCTACAGCCATAGAATTAAGGCACAATTATTTGTGGCGCCATTATGTAGCATTGCCTGAAAGAGGTAAATATTCGGTTTTTAACAGGACGCATTATGAAAATGTACTCGTAACTAGAGTGCATAAAGAATACATATTGAATGAAAATATTCCAGGAATTGAACATGTGGAGGATGTGGATGAAGCTTTTTGGGACAAACGTTATCAACAAATCAACGATTTTGAAAAAACAATAACCGATAATGGCACCATAATTTTTAAATTTTTCTTAAATCTTTCTAAAGAGGAACAAAAAAGCAGACTTTTACGTCGGTTGGATAAGAAAAGTAAAAACTGGAAATTTTCTCCAGGAGATTTAAAAGAGCGAAAACTTTGGGACAGCTATATGCAAAACTATGAGAAGGCTATCAATAAAACATCAAAAAACTACGCTCCTTGGTATAACATTCCGGCAGACGATAAACTCACGGCACGTTATTTAGTGGCCAAAACATTGCTTGAAGTTATGCAAACCTATACCGATATTCAAGAGCCTGAATTAGCAGAGAACTTAAAATTACAAATACCTAGTTATATAGAACAATTGAATAAAGAATAACTAAGTTTTTTTCGTTTACTTTTAACACTTCAATAAGCATAAAGTATCTCTAAATTAAAAATATAAACACTATTTTTATTTTTTTAAAATATAATCCCTTTCTATACCATGAAAAACCCATTTATTCTTTTATTTATACTTCTTTTCACTAGCCCAATTTTTTCACAAAATCTAATTCAGCAAGATTCAATTATGCTGCGTAAAATTTTTAATGAAGCTTTACTTAATGGAAAAAGCTTTGATTGGTTAGAACATCTTTCTAATTCTATTGGAGGGCGACTTTCTGGTTCTTTAGAAGCAGAACGAGCCATTGAATTTACTAAAGAGGAATTAGAAAAACTTGGTTTAGACAAAGTGTGGTTACAGCCTGTAATGGTTCCTAAATGGGTAAGGGGTGTACCCGAATACGCCTATATTGAAACCACTACTGGAATTACCTCTGTTACAAATATTTGTGCTTTAGGAGGTTCTGCTCCAACTCCTGTAGGTGGACTAAAAGCACAAGTAATTGAAATACAAGGAATTGAAGACTTAGCAAAAATAGGTAAAAAAAATATTGAAGGTAAAATCGTGTTTTATAACCGGCCAATGGATCCAACAAAAATACAAACTTTTGAAGCCTATGGCGGGTGTGTGGATCAACGATATTCCGGTGCTATGGAAGCCTCAAAATATGGTGCAGTGGGAGTGGTAGTGCGCTCTATGAGTTTAAAAATTGACGATGAACCACATACCGGAACCATGACCTATGGCGATTTACCTCTAGACCAGCGAATTCCTGCTGCAGCCATAAGCACGCAAGGAGCAAACTACCTTAGTAGCATGTTAAAATTACAACCTAAAACTCAATTTTATTTTAACCAAATATGCATTGCCTATCCAGACGTAGAATCCTTTAATGTCATAGGAGAAATAACTGGAACAAAATATCCTAATTCATATATAGTGGTAGGCGGACATTTAGACTCTTGGGATTTAGGAGATGGCTCTCATGACGATGGCGCAGGAACTGTACAATCTATGGAGGTCTTACGATTGTTTAAAAACCTTAAATACAAACCAAAACATTCCATACGGGTGGTTTTATTTATGAATGAAGAAAACGGTTTACGTGGAGCAAAAAAATATGCTGAAGTGGCTGATAAAAATAAAGAAAAACACATTTTTGCACTAGAAAGTGATGCCGGAGGGTTTAGCCCACGAGGGTTTTCTTTTGATTGTTCTGCAGAGGATTTTAAACAAATTGAAAGTTGGAAGCCCTTATTTGAACCCTATTTAATTCATTTATTTGCTCAAGGAGGCAGTGGTGCAGATGTTGCCCCATTAAAAAAAGAAGGCAATGTTATGGCAGGATTACGCCCCGATTCACAACGCTATTTTGACTACCACCACGCGCATACCGATACTTTTGACAAAATAAATAAAAGAGAGTTAGAATTGGGAGGTGCTGCGATGGCAAGTTTAATTTATTTGTATGATACGTATGGAACGGTGAAAGATGCGGTGAAATAAGCCTTTAACTTTCAGGAAGTTTGCAAATCTCATTTCCTTTAGTATTTTTATATTCTTGGCTTTCCTTCCTAAAAGGAAAAACCACCTGCTTTCCAAAATCTTGTGGAAAATTATCATCGCCCTCAAAGCCAATGACAATATCTCTACCATCTCTTGGCACATAAGCTGTTTTAAATAGATAATCCCAAATGCTTAGGGTTAATCCATAGTTCATTCCGTAAGGATGTTCTTTGGGAAGCTCTTTGGCGTGATGCCAAATATGCATCTTCGGGTTATTAAAAATATATCCTAATATTCCATAACTCCAACCCACATTGGCATGATTTAAATGGCCTACAAGAACACTAAACATATATACCACAAAAAATTCCTGTATCCCAAACCCTATCATCGCTAAGGGGATATATTGCGATACTTTATAAAAAATGGTTTCCATAAAGTGAAACCGAAACTGAGCAGCAAAACCCATCTCTTTTACACTGTGATGCACTTTATGAAAATTCCACAACCAAGGGCGAAGGTGTAATTGGCGGTGCACATTCCATTGTATAAAATCGGCTACCACAAACATAATTAGTAATTGTGCCCAAGCTGGTAGGTTTTGGATATTTATGGCAACTAAATTTGTTATGTCAAAAAGACCTAAAAAATCATGAAACAACTCTACGGCTACGTTAGATACAGCATTAAAACCAATTAATGAAAAGAGAAAAAAATTAAAAAGAATGTAAAAACCATCAAGCCAAAATCCTTTTCTAATTATTTTTTGATTTTTTCGCCAGGGAATAATTACTTCTAGAAACCAAACCAAGGCGGATAAAGCCAATAACCAATAAAAATAATTAGTCCATGATGGATTGGAAATTTCATTTACTAAATAATTGAAATAACCAGTAAAAGATTCTTTTATAATGCTAAGGTATTTTTCCAACTTAAATGTATTTAGGCAAAAAATAAGATTTCCCATTTTTAGAAAAAGTGATTAAGGTTACACCATTCGGTTTATTTTATTTTACTATCTAAATCAGTGATAGTATTTGCAATAAATTTTACCACTTCGTAATAAAAATCTGGGTGAATATTTTTAAATTCATCAGAAGGTTTATGATAATCAGGATGGTCTTCTACTCCAAAGTACAAAAAAGGAATGTTATTCGTATAAAAATAATAATGATCGGATTGATTTACCCAAGAATCTTTTCCATCAAGACCGTCGTGGCCAAGTTTAGCGGTAATTGGGAAAGCATCTTCAGCAATACTTTTAAAATAATTTTCAAGTGATTTAGTAAACCGACTGCCACAGATGTATAATTCATTGTCAACATTTCGGCTAATCATATCCATATTAATGTTTAACACAATTTTTTTATTTTCTTTATTGTTTTCTACAAAATATTTTGCGCCTTGCAATCCCATTTCTTCAGCATCAAGTGCAATAAATATAAGCGAATTTTTAGGTTTATTCTCTTGAAAATACTTTGCTAAAACTAGCAAGGCAGCTATTCCTGAAGCATTATCATCTGCCCCGTTATAAATAGAATCATTTTCAACTGCTTTTCCTATGCCTACGTGATCGTAATGCGCCGATATAACCAGATAATTATCTGGAAAATCGGTGCCTTTTATAACCGTTTGAATATTTATACCTTCAATTTTTTCTTTTTTTCTTTGGAAAGAAAATGGCTGTAAGGTTACGTTTAAAGATAAAGATTCTAAATAAGAAACGATATAATTTCTGGCAACTAGATTTCCATATTCTCCTGTTTTTCTGCCTTCAAGTTCATCAGAGGCTAGAAACTGAATATGCGTAAGCAATTCCTCTTTAATGATAAAACCTTCAGCATTCTCTTGAAAAACATAGGTTTCTGAATTTAAAACCAAAGGAAGTTTCTGGCTTTGTAGCCTAAGAATAAAAGAGAGCAATACTATACTAATAAAATATATTTTCATTGTTAGATTTTTTTTGAAATAATACTGCAAGGTACTTCAAAATGGGTAAACGGGAATTAGAGGTATATAAAATCTTGTTGTGCTTTTTTTTTACTATATTCACACTTTATCTAAAACTCCCCAAAAAATGAAAAAAAAAGCAACCTACTTGCTCTTCTTTCTAGTTACTCCGTTATGCTTACTAGCACAAATACCCGAATATTACAACGAAGTAGATTTTACAGTATCTCCGCAAGAAATTCAGCAACAACTTACAAATTTAATAACCACAACCCACAGCTATGAGCTTAATTATACGCCTGAGGTTTGGGATATTTTAAAAATAGCCGATTTAGAACCCAATCAAGCAGAAGATGTGTTATTACTTTATGGATATGATGATTTTGATGGTATTTCAAAAACCGATAGATTACGAAATAAAGAGTTAAACTGCACATCCAGCTCTTGTATTGGGTTGTGGAATAGAGAGCACATTTTCCCTAGATCTTTAGCAACACCACCTTTAGAAACCAATTATCCAAATGCCGGCACAGATGCTCACGGACTGCATGCCTGCGACAGCCAGATGAATAGCTCAAGAAACAACAGACCCTATGAGCAAGGTAGTGGAAATGCAAAAATAACACCAGATAGTAATTTTTATCCCGGTAATGAATGGAAAGGCGATGTAGCGCGAATTATCATGTATCTTTATGTTCGTTATCCTACCCAATGTGCAGCGGTTACTGTTGGAATTGGTTCTACAAACTATTCAAATTTAGGGGATATGCCAGATATTTTTCTGGAATGGAATGCAGAAGATCCAGTTTCTTCTTTGGAAACACAGCGAAACACGGTTATATTTGATGTACAAGGAAACAGAAATCCTTTTATAGACAACCCCTATTTAGCTACCATCTTATGGAATGGACCGGATGCGGAACAAACATGGGATGTTTTAGAGGTTGCAGATAATAATATAGATACTCCATTTCTATATCCTACAATTACAAACGGTTTGGTGTATGTAAAAAATGTATCGCAAACTGTGTTTGAATATCGCGTTTATAGTATTTCAGGAAAATTTGTTTTAAGTGGCAATACCAATCAAGAAATAAATTTAGGCAATTTATCAAAAGGTATGTATTTTGTGCAGTTGCAAAATGAAATGATGATTCATTCAGAAAAAATAATAATACGTTAATTTTTTAGGTTTGAAAGATACAAGAAGCATACGGTTTTCTTTATATAGATTGTATTTTTGGGATTAAAATTGAACAGAACCCAATAATGCTTATTTTTAAAGAATATTTTATTTGATGAAGGCAATAAGAGTAAGACCAATAAAACGAATTACTTACATACAGTTGTTGCTTCTGCATGCCGGAATGGCATTTCTTGTTTATGTTTTTCCATTGTCATCACAATTTATTTATCTAGGTATCGTAGGTTTTTTTTTCTTTTTAATTTTAAATAAGGGAAACAAAAATGATGAAGCGCTTTTAGCCGCTGCATATATTACAGGAGCCGAACTTTTTTTTAGAATGACTGGAGGTGCTTTTTTTTATGAATCTGGAAAATATTTAGTAATTATTTTTCTTGTATTAGGGCTCTTTCTTAGTGGATCCTCTAAAAGGGCAGTTGGTTATTGGATATACCTTTTTTTATTAGTGCCTGGAGTTCTTTTTTCAGCCATAAATCTTAATTACGACACCAACGTAAGAACCACAATAGCTTTTAATATAAGCGGTCCAGTAACTGTTGGAATTGTTGGTATTTATTGTTTTTTTAGAAAAATTACGGCAAACCGCATGCACCACCTGTTTCTTGCGATACTTTTACCAATAATTACATTATCCCTTTATTTGTATATATACACACCAAATATAAGAGATTCACTTAGTGGTACATCTTCAAATTTTGCGGCCTCAGGAGGATTCGGACCCAATCAGGTAGCTACTGTTTTAGGACTTGGAGCATTACTTTTATTTATACGATTGTTTACTATAAAAAGCAGATTAGTGAATAGTATAGATTTAATTTTATTATGCTTGGTCTTGTATAGAGGGTTTATAACTTTTTCTAGGGGTGGTATTATAACCGCTGCAGTTTGTGGGGCTGCTTTCTTGGCACTTTTCTTTTACCAATCAGACGCTTTTACAAAAGCAAAATTACTTCCAAAAATAATTGGTGTTGCAGGAATAATATTAATTACCTGGATGTTTACCTCTTTTCAAACCCTAGGATTTATAGACAAACGGTATTCAAATCAAGATGCGGCTGGTCGTGTAAAAGAGGATGTAACCACTGGTAGAGCAGATTTAGTATCTGCAGAGTTAGATGCATTTATTAATGCACCTTTAACAGGTATAGGAATTGGCAAAATAAAAGAATATCGGGAGGCTAAAACCGGAATTACTGCTGCAACACATAACGAAATAAGTAGGATGCTTTCTGAACATGGAGTAGCAGGTTTATTGGCTTTGTTTATTCTTATTTTATCTCCATTATTTTATTGGTTGCGTTACAAACCAAGTATCTACTTTTTTGCTTTTTATTTTTTTTGGATATTTACCATAAATCATTCCTCGATGCGGCTCGCAGCACCTGGCTTTATATATGGTTTGTGCCTGTTATATATCATCAATGAAAAAAATACTTTACATAGGAAACCAACTCAAGCAGAATAATTTTACACCCACTTCTGTGGACATACTTGGCACCTTATTAATAAAGGAAGGCTATCTGGTACACACAGCATCGAATAAAAAAAATAAAGGATTGCGGCTATTGGATATGTGTTTTTCTATCATCAAATACCGAAATAAAATAGATATTGTTCTAATAGATACCTACAGCACTACTAATTTTTACTACGCTGTTACGGTTGCTTGGTGGTGCAGATTTTTTAAAATTCCATACATACCTATTCTGCATGGAGGTAATTTACCATATCGCTTACAAAAAAGTAAAAAATTAAGCAACAGGCTTTTTCAACAAGCAAAAGTAAATGTAACTCCATCTGGGTATTTGCTTCAAAAATTCAAAGATGCGGGATATTCTAATTTAGTATTGATACCTAACAGTTTAGAACTAAAAAACTATGTGTTTAAGCAAAGAAAAATGGCGCCAGCATTCCTGTGGGTGCGTTCTTTTTCTAAAATATACAACCCTTTAATGGCGTTGAAAGTAATAGACAAAATAAGAAAAACTTATCCAGAAGCCACTTTATGTATGGTAGGGCCTGATAAAGATGGGTCTTTAGAGCAATGTAAAAAATGGGCGATTGCAAATAATATCCCCGTAACATTTACTGGAAAATTAAGTAAAAAAGATTGGCTTGCACTTTCTGAAGATTTTACTATTTTTATCAATACAGCAAACTTTGATAACACACCATTTACCATTTTAGAGGCAATGGCATTAGGTATTCCTATTGTATCTACTAATGTTGGAGGAATTCCTTACCTTTTAGAAGACAGACAAACAGCAATATTAGTAAATCCTGAAGACGCAGAGGCAATGACTACGGCAATAAAACATTTGCTGCAAAATGAAATATTAGCACAAACCATTGCTAAAACTGCAAGAAAAAAAGTAGAAACATTTGATTGGAACGAAGTAAAACATCTTTGGAAGTCAGTTTTTGAATAAGAAATTGTATTTTTAATTCCCAAATTTAAACGATGAAAACCAATTCAAAAATCCATTTTGAAATATCAGAACGCAAAGTTCTATTGCGTATTTTTGATGTACTATCTGTTTTATTGGTATTGTATCTAGTTGGAATTTTATTTAATTTTGATTATTTCTCTATATCAACAGAGCGCTGGGAGTGGCTTATTGTACTTGCTTTATATATTTCTATATTCGGAACTATTTTTGAAATGTATGATTTGCAAAAAGCAAGCAAGGCAGAAATCGTTTTTAAAAATATTATATTAACGGTATCATTAACGGTACTTTTCTATTTATTAACACCTTTTTATACCCCAACCCTTCCTAACAATAGGTTGCAAATTGTATATTTCTTTGTTGCAATAGTCGTGGCATTATTTTTATGGAGGTTAACCTATATAACCTTTATTTCTTCGCCAAGGTTTTACAAACAAATTTTACTTTTAGGAAATGCATCAGATATTGGTATTATGATCCATGCTATTGAAAAATCTGACCCTAATTATAAAGTAATTGGATATTTAGATACAAGTAAAACAAAATTAGATAAAATCGTTTATGAGAATATTCTAGAATTTACAACCCTTGATATAAAGAAAATTATTAAAGAATATGCTATTTCAGAAATTATTGTAGCAACGGGTATTTCAAAAAAAATTTCTGTGACTATATATAATGAATTATTAGATTTATTAGAGAGAGGTTTTCCTATAAAAGAATATGAACAAGTTTATGAAGAGCTTACCTTTAGAGTTCCGGTGCATCATGTAGATAAAGATTTTTACCGTTATTTTCCATTCAGCAGGAGCAATCAAAACAAACTGTATTTGCTTTTTCACCAATTAACAAATATAGTAGTATCTCTCTTGGGTATCGTTATAGGCATTATTTTATTGCCTTTTATTTTGATAGGCAATTTAATAGGAAATAGAGGAGAATTATTTTATTTTCAAGAGCGAGTTGGAAAACATGGAAAGACATTTTTTATTATAAAGCTAAGAAGCATGGTGAAAGATGCCGAAAAAGATGGTGCCGTTTGGGCATCAAAAGAGGATGGAAGAGTAACTAAATTTGGTAGAATACTCCGTAAAACACGTATTGACGAAATACCACAGTTTTTCAATATTTTGAAAGGGGACATGAGTGTAATTGGTCCAAGACCTGAACGCCCTGTTTTTGTGAAAGAGCTTTCCAAAAAAATACCTTTTTATGAAATAAGGCATATCATTAAACCAGGGCTTACAGGATGGGCACAAGTAAAAGGCACTTATGCAGCATCTACAGAAGACGCTTTGGAAAAATTGCAATACGATTTGTTTTATATAAAAAAGCGTAGTTTGTTTTTAGACTTAAATATTCTTTTAAAAACACTAAGCACCGTAATATTTTATCGAGGGTATTGATTTTATTAGAACTAAGGTTATTTATCTTATGGTTCTCTTTTATTTTTTTAAATTTCCAATGTTAAATTTATTTAAAAATGTTTTTTCAATCTGTTTTTTTAGTAAATTAGACATATTAATTTTAATTCTTCTGCCTATTCTGCATAGTTACTCTTTTAAGCCTTAAATTTTAATCTAAACTCATAATTATGGCAAGAGCTATGTTTGATTACACTAAAGCCGTACTTGCAAAGGTTAGTTTTGATGCTACCTTATTCTGCAAAGAACTAAAAAAAGCTTTACAACGTTTACTCCCCTATGAAATTGAGGAGTTAAAAGTGTGGGTAAATTCGCTTATTATGCAAAACCCCGATTTAAACCAATGTTTAATTTATTTGAAACCCTAATTATAACTCGGGCTTGCTAAAAAGGGACTAAATTTATTTTGTTTGAATTTAATTTAAGTGTTGTTAGATTCAAACGCAAAAGTTCATTAAATTTATTTTCTTTTTAGTAAGCCTTTTTATTGCCCACAGGGCTTATGATTTTTACATCCTGAAAGGCAATAGCTCCTCTAACAATTCCGGAGATAACATCGTATAATGCATTTACTATTTGAGGTTTTAATTCATTTTTATTTTGAATAATACTCACTTCTCTTGCTGGTGGCGGTGTAATGAAATGGCGCAGGTTTTTTTTCTCTGTTTCCTTAATGTCTAGGGTATGTAAATATGGCAATAGCGTCATTCCCAAACCTTCGTTTGCTAATTTTATAAGGGTTTCAAAACTTCCACTTTCTAATTGAAAGGTGTCATCGGTATGTTTTTTAAAGGTTTTACATAAATTTATTACGCCATCTCTAAAACAATGTCCATCTTCTAATAATAAAATATCATTAAGGTCTAGGTCTTCTATGGTTAGCTTTTGTTTCTCAAAAAGCCTGTGGTTTTCTGTAATATAACCCACAAATGGCTCATAATAAACGACACGCTCAGATATATTTTCATTTAATAACGGCGTGGCAGCTATGGCAGCATCTAAATGCCCTTCGCTTAGTTTTTTAATTATATCTTGTGTATTCAGCTCTTCAATTTTTAAGTGTACTTTAGGATATCTTTTTGCGAATGTTTTTAAAAACATTGGTAATAAAGTGGGCATTACGGTTGGTATGATTCCTAATTTAAATTCACCACCTATATATCCTTTTTCTTGATCTACAACATCTTGCATTCGTTCAGCTTCAGCCACTATTTTTCGAGCTTGCGTAATTATTTTTTCGCCAATAGTAGTTAACTTCAGGGGTTTTGTGCTACGGTCAAAAATAAGGATGTCTAATTCTTCCTCTAGTTTTTGAATTTGCATGCTAAGGGTAGGTTGGGTTACAAATATTTTTTCTGCAGCCTTTGTGAAGTTTTTATATTCAGCAACTACTAAAACATATTTTAATTGGGTAATGGTCATTTTATTTAAATTTATTATGCAAAGATATATAGAATAAGAAAAATCTATGAAAAAATCTAGTAGTTATCTGAAAAAAATAGTGCTAGAGTTAAAAATAAAATTCTTAAAGAAGCCCTCTCGCTTTAATTTCTAAATATTTATTAATGGTATTTACCGTTAAATTTTCAGGTGTTGTCAATATGGTTTGTATGCCTCTTTTTTGCAATTCCTTCACCATAACTTTTTTGTTATATTGAAATTGTTTAGCAATGGTTTGGTGGTAGATTTCAGGAATGGTTTTAGCTTCTAGAGTAGCAAGTTTAGAAAGTTCGGTATTTACAAAAAAGATAACTACAAGGACATGTTTTTTTGCGATGGCCTGTAAATAAGGCAATTGCCGGTGTAAGGAGGAAATATGCTCAAAATTAGTGTAAACTAGTAAAAGGCTTCTGTGGGTTATGCTCCTTTTTACTAGTGATTGTAGTGCGCCAAAATCTGCGTCTAAAAAATGGGTATTTATGTTATAAAGCGAATCTAAAATGGTGTTTAAATGTTTTTTTTTGTTATCTGCAGGTAAATGTTTTTTCACTTTATTTGAAAAATCTATTAGACCAACTTTATCGCCTTTTTTTAGTGCAATGTTTGAAAATGCTAAGGCACTATTTATGGCATAATCCATTAATTTTAATCCGTTAAATGGCATTTTCATCACTCTGCTAGTGTCAATAATTGAATATATGGGCTGCATTTTTTCATCTTGATACTGGTTTACCATAAGTTGTGCGTTTTTTGCAGTTGCTTTCCAGTTTACATTTCTTACATCATCGCCTACTACATATTCTTTTATTTGTTCAAACTCCAAGGTGTTGCCAATGCGACGATTTTTTTTCATTCCCAAAGAGGTAAGCCTGTTGTCTATTGCTAGAAAATCATATCGTTTCATTTGTATAAAAGAGGGATATACTTTTACCATTTGTTTGTTATTAAAAATAAATCTTCTTCTTAGTAATCCAATTTTTGAGGTAACAAAACAGTGTAAATTTCCAAAAATATATTCACCTCGTTCTACAGGTCTAACCTCATATAGAAAGGTGTTTTGTGATTTTCCAGGCAGTATAATGTTCTTTAAAAAATCTCTTTTTTGAAATTGTACGGGTAACGAATCGATAATTGCCACTTCTACAGTAAATGGGTAGTTGTTTTTAAATTTTAGGTGAACCTCATTACTATCGCTATTTGAAAATTTCTCAGGTAAAATGCGTTGTCCTTCAAAACCTTTGCTGCTGTAAAGCATGCTCATTTCCATAAGAATAAAAACTGCAAAAGCTAAAACGGAAACCCAACCGATTCCATAAAGAATTGGAAACCAATATGAAATTAAAAAAAGTAAAGCAAAAAATGCCATCACGTAAAAAAAACGTGAAGTAAGGTAAAGAGATTTTAGAATTGTAATCACTTATCTTGGTATTTCAATAGATTGGGCTATACTTTCAATTACAGTTTCTGCCGTCATACCTTCCATTTCTCTTTCTGGCGAAAGAATAATGCGATGACTTAGCACCGGAGCTAGGGTTTTCTTTATATCTTCAGGAGTCACAAAATCGCGCCCTTGTATGGCTGCAAAAGCCTTTGAAGCATTCATTATAGCAATGGAAGCTCTTGGGGAGCCACCCAAATATAAATGTGGATGATTTCTGGTTTTATCTACTATTTGAGCAATATAGGTAAAAATTTTATCTTCAATAAGAACCTCTTGAACCAAGGAGCGAAAGGTTTTTAATTCTGCTGAGGTTAAAACGGGTTCAACCTTATCTAAAGGCACTTCTAATTTACGGTCATGATGCGATTTTAATATGCGTATTTCTTCTTGCAGTTTTGGATAACCTACTTTAATTTTGAATAGAAAACGGTCCAATTGTGCTTCCGGAAGAGCATAGGTTCCTTCTTGTTCTAAAGGGTTTTGGGTAGCGATGACCATAAAAGGATATTCCATTTCATATTTAATGCCATCCATAGTGATTTGCCTTTCTTCCATCACTTCAAAAAGTGCCGACTGTGTTTTTGCTGGAGCTCTATTAATTTCATCAATAAGCACAATGTTTGAAAAAATGGGGCCTTTTTTAAATTCAAATTCAGATATTTTCATGTTTAATATCGAGGTTCCTAAAATATCACTTGGCATTAAATCTGGGGTAAATTGTATTCGGCTAAAGTTTGTTTTTAAGGTTTTAGCAAAAAGTTTTGCCGTGATTGTTTTTGCAATTCCTGGAACGCCTTCTATGAGTACATGCCCATTTGCAAGAAGATTTACTATAAGCAATTCTATTAAGTCATTTTGTCCTATAATTATTTTTTCTAACTGCTTTTTTATTGCCTCTACCGCTATTTTTAACTCCTCAAGTGGTATGCGGGTATTAAAATGCACTTCGTCATTGTTTGTTTGCTGTTGTTCCATCTACTTTAGTTTTAAAATGATTGATTTTATGATATAGAGTTTGTAATTCTTCTTTACTAATTTCCGTCTTTTTTTGTATGCTTTCTATGTTTGCAAATATAGATTTAACTTCTTCCACAGATGAATTACTTCGTAAGGCAACTGCTTCAAAAAAACGGTTGTTAAAATGTTCTGTAGTTACTCGAAGGCGAATGCGTATAAATTCTAAAAATAATGTTATTTGTTTTTTTGCAATTTCCTGATGTTCTTTTTTTTCTAAATACATCCATGCTATAGTTTGGGTATATTCTAAGCTTTTGTTGGTTAACGGTGTTACTATCGGGATTGGTTTTTGTTTTCGTTTTCCTTCAAAAATAATAAAAAGAATACTGCTAAATAGTACAAAATAATAGGCCCATTTTAAGTGTTTGTTTGCAAATAAAAGGTGTAAAGGTGAAAAATTTACTTTTTTACCGGTTTTATAATGATTATCCCAGTATATCGTAGTGTTATTGCTTATGTAAGAAAGTACATTTTGGGTGTGTTGTATATTATTTTCGGTAAGAAGAAAATAATTAGTGAAAATTTCTGGCTGATTGTGTAAGTACAAAGTGCCTTTTCCAAATGGTATTTTTATAAAATTGACCAATGGTTTTGTTATAATAAGAGCGTCATTAAATACTTGAGTTATTCCTAATACGGTGGTTTGCGTAGTGTCTATTTCTTTAAAATATAATATTGGTACATCTTTATTTAAAAGGAAAGGTGTGGTTGCGGCAAGTTTTTTGTTTACTAGATTTAATAGTGCACGAGTTTCAAATTTATTGAAAAGAAATGCCGCATTTGTTTTCAATTTTAAAGAGTCTAGAAGTGCTTCACTTTGGTAATTTGCCGATACAAACGTGGTATTTCCTTTTTCTGTCCATGCTAGAAGTTTTTCTAGCTCTGTTTTATCAAAATTTATGGTATTGTTTATGAAAAGGTAAGTTCCAAAAAAGGTGGAGTCGTTTAATTTTTCAAAAGGAGCTAGGTTGACTTCTTCTACTTTATTTTTAAAAGTATCTTGCAATAAATTAAATAATGCATAGGTGCCATACGGAATTTTATCCTCATTGGAATAACTGGGAAACCAACTTAAAGGTACTGGCTTTGTAGATTCAACATATACCAAGGCAGCTATGGTTATCAGAAAAACTATGGCTAATATTTTTTGAATTTTAGTCAATACGTTTTGGAATTTGCAGTTCTAATGAGTTAAAAATTTGTTGGGCTTTCTTAAAATCTGTTTCTGAAATGGTAAAGTTACCATACCATATATAATCGTATATGGTGGTTACTTTTAAAAAATTAACTTGTATTTTTTCCTCAGTAATTTCTTTTATATAATCGCTATTCGTTTTGTCAAATTCGTAGGTTATTATTTCACTTTCGGCTAATTTTTTTAAAAGCAATAAGTAATAATAGCGCACAGCTAAGCCATACTCTTTTTCTAGAACAGCTTTTTCAATGAGTTCTGGAATGTTTTTACTTTTTATAATTTCTTCTTCATCGGTAAAAAAAACCTCGGGTTTTGCCTTTGATTTTAATAGATTAGCACCGATATTTAGTTTATAAAATACCCAAACTACAAAGGCTACGAGTCCAATAATGATTATGTATGGAATAATTTTCACCAAAAAAACCAAAAAGCTGTTTCCTTGATAATTACCAAATAGCCAACTCCAAAATCCTGACCATATTTGCCACAGCCACCTTTTAAATTTCAGCCATGAATTATCTTCGGTTTCTTTTTCAGAATAGTCAAAATCCGGGTTTTTTTTTAAACTTTCAATTTTTTCTTGATCAAATTTCAAAAGATTCACTTCGCCGTCACGGTCATAAAGTACTTCTTTTTTTAGAGGAACGACAATAGAATCCTGAGCAATGGTGCTGGAATTGAATGAAAACAGAAAAAGTATTAAAAGTATTTTTTGCATTGGGTTACTCTCTATTGCCTATTGCATCTATTGTTTCTATGGTGCCTGAAAAGTTTTTCTTTTCATTTAAATTAAAATACACTAAAGATGAAGCTATTACTAGTATTGTATATAATAAGTATTGTGCAATCATAGCAATACTATTTAATGCTATATAAACCCAATCAAAAACTTGTGCAGGGTCAGCACTAAAGTCTTCGCCACTGGTAAAGGACTTAGAAAAAAAATAAATGTACTGCGGGATCTGAAAAATGACAAGAATGATATAAAAAAGAATAATAACCACAAAAAACGTTGCAAAAGTATTCCACCATTCGCCTTTAATAAGTTTAAAACTATACCCTATGGTGTCTGTTACGTCTTTTTTTTCAAAAATGGCTATAGAGTATGTAATTGCTAAAACCACTCCAAGATAGATTCCGGGAAAGCCACAAAAAGCAAAACCAACTACTAGTAGCAAACCCACTAAAAAACTTAACCCAAGAACGTTCCAAAACGAGTTTTTAACCCCATCTCTTACCTGCTGCTCTGAAACTATGCCTTTATTTTCTATGTAGATTTTAATATAGCTAAGCACGGTACTTTGAAGCAATGCGTAATAAATCATCATAGAAATAAGCATTAGGATGATTGATAAAATCACATCAGTTGAGAAAATGTTAAAATTAGTATTGTTTGAAAAAACAGTACCGAAACTACTCATTGTAGATTGGGCATAATATATAAAAGAGAGTAAAATAACCAATAGCGCCGGGCCGCATATTTTTAAAATAAGTATAAATAAGGACTTGCCCTCAAGTCTTATAAATTTAAAAGTGTCGGTTAATATATCGCCTAAGTCACGTTGTTTTTTGAATTGTAAAAATTGTTTCATGTTTTTTATTTATTTTTATAGGATAAAGTACATAATAAAATAGAATTAAGCAGAAAGTGCCGCTAATAATTAGAATGGCTAGCCAGTCTGGCATTTGGGTGTGCCTTGTAACAAACCCTTCAAGAAAACCGGCGATAATAAAAAATGGAATGGTGCTCAACAAAATTTTCAAACCGTCCTTTGCGCCACGCATAAACGATTGCTGCCGAGTGTAAGTGACTGGAAAAAGTAAGCTATTTCCCATCACCAAACCTAACCGCCAATAATGATAACAGAAATTTCAATAGTACCGTGAATCCATATTGTTCGGGCAGACTCCCAAAGCAATCCTTGTTCATAGAAAAAATATTGAAAAGAGCCTAGCATAATAGCGTTTTGCATTAAAATATATAGGCTTCCTAAACTTAAAAATAGACCAAAAACAAAAGCATTTAGGGCTACTTTAATGTTATTAATAGTAATGCCTAAAAACATGTTTATTTCATTCATTTCTTTATAAACGGCCATAGGATCGCCTTTTTCAATATTGCTCAACGTCATATTTACATATCCATCGCCCAAAATAAGGTTTACAAAATCTTTGTCTGTAGCTGTAGAGTAGGCACCAATTATTGAAAATAAAACAAAAGTTAAAAAGGCAATAGCCAATTGTTTTTGGTATTGAGCAAAAAAAAGTGGAAATTCGCGCGTGTAAAAAGTGATAAATCGAGAGCGCGATTCTCTTTTGGTTTTGTATATTTTATGATGCGCTAAAACCGAAAGGCTATTTAAATATTTTAAGGTATTACTATTAGGATAAAAAGTTTGTGCAAAACTTAGATGGTCAGTTATTTCAATATATAAAGCACTTAATTCGTCCGGATTTATTTGGATATTATTTATCAGAACATTTTCAAATCGTAACCATTTGTCTTTATTTTGTTTTGCAAAAGCAGCCTCGCGCATCTAATATTTTTTATAATTCATCAAAGAAACATATTTAATGGATAATTTTCAAATGGAAACCGCACAAAATGTCAATATTTATCAGAATGTTTCAGAAATAGGCGATCGTATCTTAGCATTTGTCTTAGATATGCTTTTTATCTCTCTTTATATAATTTTTTGGAGCATCTTTTTTTCGGGAATTCAAATACCAGAGGATTATTATTTTCTTTTTTTGATAACCATAAGTCTTCCAGTTTTTCTTTATCATTTATTATTTGAAATGTTATGGAATGGCAGAAGTCCAGGTAAAGCAGTTATGCAATTACGAGTGGTAAAACTCGATGGCTCTAAGCCTGCTTTTTCAAATTATCTTTTGCGATGGTTATTGCGTATAGTAGATATAAGCATAACCAGTGGCGCATTAGCAATTGTAACTATTTTACTTAATGGAAAAGGACAACGCATTGGCGATATTGCCGCCGCAACTATGGTCATTTCTGAAAAGAAAACCATTCTTTTATTGGACACCATAATTATGGATCTTCCAAAAGAATATCAGCCCAAATATCCACAAGTGCTTATTTTTAAGGATATAGAAATCCAAAACATAAAAAGCATCTTTACAAAAGCAAAAGAGGAAAGAAACCACAATATTATTTTAAAACTTTCTAGTAAAGCAGCCCAAGTTATGGAAGTGCAATTTGAAGAAAATCCTATGCAATTTATTGACACTATCTTAAAAGATTATAACTATTATACCCAACAATAATGAGTATCTACTTGCTAATCGATGTTTTTGGAACAATAGCTTTTTCTATTTCAGGGGTGTTAACTGCAATGCAAAAGCGAATGGATGCTTTTGGTATTTTGATAATTGCTTTTGTAACCGCTGTAGGTGGTGGCACCTTACGTGATGTATTGCTTGATGTACCTATTAGTTGGATGCACAATATGACGTATGTGTATGTTATTTTTATTTCAGCAATAGTTGCAGTAATGTTTAGAACAAAGCTTAATTATGTAAGAAAATCGTTGTTTTTATTTGATACTATTGGAATTGCTTTATACACTATTGTAGGCATTGGAAAAGGAATTCAAATGGGCTTGCACCCCATAATTTGCGTTTCTCTTGGCACTATATCAGCCTGTTTTGGTGGCGTTATTAGAGATATACTCTGTAATGAAATTCCCGTTATTTTTAGAAAGGAAATTTATGCAACGGCTTGCATAGTGGGAGGGATATTTTATTTTCTACTAAGCTATTTGCAAATGCAAACCAATTGGGTAATTGTTATTTCAGGATTAATTGTAATAATTATACGCCTTTTTGTGGTTCGTTTTCATCTTTCTTTACCTTCTGTTTATCGAAAAGAAACCCCTTAGTCTAAGATTTTTACTTCCATAAACACGTTTAAAAGTGGCCATTCAGAAGCATCGGTTTCTAATTTTGCTATTTTATTAACTACGTCCATACCAGAGGTTACCTTGCCAAAAACAGTGTAGTTAGGATTTAAGTGATTTGCCCCATTTGGGGCTTGTACAATATAAAACTCAAAAGGAGAGGAGCGGTCATCCGGATTTTCACGATATTCCTTAGCCGAGGCAAGTGCACCTCGGTGGTGCTTGTATTTTATTTCGGCTGGAATGGTATATTTTCCTAGTTTGTTTCGCAGTTTACTAGTTTCCTGTCGGTCACTATTGCCACCCTGAATAATAAAATTTTCAAGTACACGATGAAAAAAAGTGGTGTCCCAATATCCATTTTTCAGCATATAAATAAAATTTGCTCTGTGCAAAGGAGTATCGGTATATAATTCTAATTCAATAGTACCTAGAGAGGTATTTAGTGCTACTTTTTTTTCTGGGTTTTCTATACCATACTGTAATAAAAATTCTTCTATATTTTCATTGGTTAGAAATATATGGGTTTGTTTTGTTTCTTCTGTGTTTGAAATAGTATTTATTTCAGAAATTATCTCTTTAGAAATTGTTTTTTCTTCTACTAAAATTTCCTTCACATCCGGCACTTTTTTTTTATCTTCACAGCTCAGTAAAAAGAAACTTAAAAATATCAATAGCAACGATTTTTTCATAAATGGAATTTAAAAAATTTAAAGAATCTGTTTCAAAAGTAAAAAACTTAGAACTTCCTGGCGAAAAATTTCAGTATAAAATGGCTCCGATAGAACGATTACAAGAGCTAAAAAGAAAGGCGTTAGAAATGAATATTGCCAAAAAAGCAGGTGTATTAGCCCTTTTTTATCCAGATTATCAAGAACAAGCAAAACTAATATTAATTTTAAGAAAAACCTATACAGGAGTACACTCAGCACAAGTGGGATTTCCTGGAGGTAAGTTTGAAATACTAGATACTTCTCTAGAAGATACGGCACTTCGGGAAACGCAGGAAGAAATAGGCGTGCCTAAAAAGGACATCACTATTTTTAAAAAACTTACCCAAATGTATGTGCCACCAAGTAATTTTATTGTGCAGCCTTTTCTTGGAATTACCGAAAAAACACCAAATTTTATACTGCAAGAAACAGAAGTAGAAGCGCTTATAGAAGTTGCAATATCTCATTTTATGGAAGATAGTATTCTTATTTCAAAAAAGATAACAACCTCGTACGCAACAGATTTAGATGTCCCGGCTTATTTACTTAACAATCATGTAGTTTGGGGCGCAACTGCAATGATGCTTAGTGAAATACGACAACTGTTAAAACAAGTTTTATAACCTTTGTTTTTTTGTATATTAGCACCCCTTTTAGTGGGTGTCATTTTTGTTTCAACCTCAAAATTATAACTATCTATGGGATTGTTTAAAAAAAATCCTTTCGGTCATATATTATTTTTAAAACTTTGGATAATTCGCATTATGGGTGCTATGACCCACAGACGTTTCAATGGGTTTAATGAATTACACATTGAAGGTTCTGAAATTATTAAAAACCTTCCTGAAACTGGCGTTTTGTTTGTATCAAATCACCAAACGTATTTTGCCGATGTCGTTGCCATGTTTCATGTTTTTAACGCCAGTTTAAGTGGAAGAGAAGATTCCATAAAAAATATAGGCTATTTATGGAGGCCTAAATTAAATATCTATTATGTGGCCGCTCGAGAAACGATGAAGTCGGGTTTTCTTCCAAAAGTTCTTGCCTATGCTGGCTCTATAAGCATTGATAGAACCTGGAGAGAAAAAGGTAAAGAGGTAAACCGCCAAGTTAAAATGAGTGACATCAGTAATATAGCTTTGGCTCTTAAAGATGGTTGGGTGATAACTTTTCCGCAAGGCACAACAAAACCTTGGAAACCAATTAGAAGAGGCACAGCACATATCATAAAACAATATCGTCCTGTTGTAGTGCCTATTGTCATTGATGGTTTTAGACGTTCTTTTGATAAAAAAGGTATTCGCATTAAAAAACGGGGGATCCTACAATCTATGGAAATAAAAAAACCTTTAGACATTGATTATGAAAACGATACTATGGACGATATTGTAAAAAAAATAGAATTTGCTATTGAGCAACACCCTTCCTTTTTAAAAGTAATTCCGGTAGAGGAGCTTAAAAAAGAAGAAGAACTTAATGAAAAGAGAAAATGGGAATATTAGTGATCTTGAAAGGTAAAATTTACTTAATTTTCAGGTTTCATAACCGAAAATATAAGCCTAGGTTTACCAGATAGTCTATTAATTATTCCTAATTTACGATTATGTGTAAATTGTAAATTCCTTCTTTCCAAACTAGATTTCTATTTTTTCTAATTCCTTATGGTTGTTTTTGAGTCTTTGTAATAAAATGCCATACACTACCCTATAAAACAACAGAAGAAGTCCAAGCATAAGCACTCCAATAACTATTTGTATTATAAAAAAGTAATTAAGAAAAGTGGATGGATTATAAATTGAGCCATTTTGTTCTTTTATATAATCAATTAAAACATCACTTTTTAAATAATAAAGAATGTTGATAAAAATAAGAGTCAGAACAAAAACTACCACATTATAAATTACAAAATAACGAACCGTTTTTCTGGTATTAATGATGTTATTTATAAGCTGTTTGGTTGAATCGGTTACTTTTATGCCCGAATAATTTTTGTAAAACAAAAAGATAAACCCTATAAAAACTATATAATGTATGATGTTTATTCCCCATAAAATTTGAGTAACACCAAATTTATCCAGAATTTCATAAGATGATTTTGGAGTTAATAAACTTAATCCTGACCAAAAAAGTAACTCTCCAATGCTGATGATAAAAATCCATTTCACAATGGAAGTAGATTTTTTAAACAACATGCTATAAATATCGTCATAAGAGAGTTGTGGATTTTTTTGCTCTCTCGTTTTCCAGTCTTTTTTTAATAATTCTAATTCATCCATCGTATTACGGATTTAAAATAGTGCGTAATTTTTCTTTAATTCTATTCATTTTCACTCGGGAATTGACTTCTGAAATACCCAAGGTTTCTGCAATTTCCTTATAATTTTTATCCTCTAAATATAAAAAAACCAATGCTTTGTCAATATCATTCAGTTGCTTTACCGCATCATACATCAATTCTAACTGTTCTTCAATGGTGTTGTCATAATCTTCTGCTGAAATCCTAAAGCTAACGGCTTCAAAATCTTGAGTATCTATCGTTCGCTTAGACTTTCGGTATAGGGTTATTGCAGTGTTTAACCCTACACGATACATCCAGGTACTAAATTTTGATTCGCCACGAAACTTTGGAAATGCTTTCCAAAGCTGAATGGTGATTTCTTGAAACAAATCATTATGTGCATCAGTGCTGTTGGTATATAGCCTACAGATTTTATGCACAATGTTTTGGTTTGCTTGCAGTTGGGTTACAAAACTATGTTCTAATTCTTTACTCAAAGATTTGAAGTTAGTTGCTTGTTAGTATGTTTTAGTCTTATTTTGTTACATTTAATCCCAAATTTACTCTAATTAGATGGTCAAACACTAAGCAAAGACTATCTTTATAGACCATAAATAAATTTATGAATATTCCAAAAAGTAAAAATCCTAGAGTTGTTATTATTGGTGGTGGGTTTGGGGGTATTTCTTTAGTGAAATCCCTTAAAAATAAGCCTATCCAAATTGTACTAATCGACAAGCATAACTACCATACTTTTCAACCCTTGTTATATCAAGTTTCAACCTCCGGTTTAGAGCCCGACTCTATTGCCTATCCTCTCAGAAAAATATTTAAAAACTACCGCGATTTTCATTTCCGGATGGCATCGGTAGAGGCAATTCTAGCAGAAACTAAAGAAATTAACACTTCTATTGGAATCATTAGCTATGATTATTTAGTAATTGCCAGTGGAAGTAAAACCAATTTTTTTGGAAACCTTGATATTGAGCAAAACAGTATGCCTATGAAAACAGTGCCTCAAGCACTAAATATTAGGAGTTTAGTTTTAGAAAATTTTGAAAAGGCAGTTGTTTGTGAAGATGCTAATCAAAGAAAAAGCCTAATGAGTTTTGTAATTGCAGGTGCTGGCCCTACAGGTGTGGAACTCGCAGGGGCTTTAGCCGAATTTAAAAATGGCATCATTAAAAAGGACTATCCTAATTTGAATGCCCAAGAAATGACCATTCATCTGATTGAAGGCGAATCGAGAGTTTTACCGCCTATGAGTTTATTTGCTTCTAAAAAAGCAGAGCGTTTTTTAAAAAAAATGGGTGTAGCCATTCATTTAAATACTTTTGTGAAAAATTATGACGGAAAAACTGTAACCACAAACAGCAATTTGTGTTTTGAAACGGAAACTTTTATTTGGTCGGCAGGAGTAACTGGAGCTGCAGTACAAGGACTTGCAGTAGAATCTTTCACAGAAAGAGGGAATAAATATCGTGTGGACTCTTTCAATAAAGTTATTGGGTATGAGGCTATTTATGCCATTGGGGATATTGCACAAATGAAAACCGAAACCTATCCTAAGGGGCATCCTATGCTAGCACAACCAGCTATTCAGCAAGGAAAAAATTTAGGCAAAAACCTGCTTTTAATCCTGAAAAATAAGCAACCAAATCAATTTAGTTATATCGATAAAGGGTCTATGGCAACCATAGGCAGAAACAAAGCTGTAGCCGATTATAAAAAACTCCACTTTGGTGGCTTCTTTGCTTGGTTTTTATGGATGTTTGTGCATTTATGGTTTTTAGTAGGCTTTAGAAACAGAATTGTTACCTTTTTTAACTGGACCTACAATTACATTAACTTTGATCAGGCTGCAAGGTTAATTATTAGACCCTACATTAAGAAAAAATAAGTACCCTTAAGAAAAAATAAGTACCCTTAAGAAAAAACAGCAAAATATTTTTATTTTATAAAATATGCATTCCCCCTTTTTTAAGATTAGATAATTAGGATAAATTTTTCGTTAAATTTTTACTAAGGATGAAAAAGGAATAAAAATCTGTTATACATTTAATATAATTTAATAAAGCTAATTATGGCAACACAAAAGTCAAACAGCAAGCCTCAGCCTAAAACAGCAGCACCAAAAAAGGCTCCGAAGACTTCTCTTAAAAAGAAGTAATCTCAGCAACTCTTGCCTTGGGCAAGACATTCAAAAAACAGTTATTCACAGACCACCTCTCAAGGGTCTTTTTTTTAATTTTGTATCCTCGGTTATTTTATTCTCTTCTCTATTTTCTTTTTTGTAATCACGTAACTTGATTACAAAAAAACACAATTCCTACCATTCATCCCATTATTATCACAGTTCAGTTTTATTTTTTAGGGAAGCTTTTCTTCCTACTGCATTTTTGTAGTATCAAATTCACAGACATGAAAATCACCTTACCATTTTTAGCTTTTTTATTTTCCGGTGCTTGGTCTCTTTTTGCGCAAACAACTATTTCAGGTAATGTTACTGATGTGAAAGGGGTTTCTATTATGGGAGCTAATATTTTTATTGAAGGAACCTATGACGGCGCCACTTCTTCTGAAAACGGCAATTTTTATTTTACCACTTCGGCTACCGGATTACAGACTATTATTGTTTCCTATTTATCCTTTCAGACCTTTAGAAAAGAAGGGGGTATCAATGAATTTTCAAACTTAAGAATTGTATTGCGGGAAGATGTAAATGCCCTAGATGCTGTAGTGCTAAGCGCAGGATCTTTTAAGGCAGGAGAGAAAGCGCGGGTCTCGGTTTTAAAACCTTTAGATATTGTTACCACCGCCGGAAGCGCGGGTGATATTGTAGCAGCATTACAAACCTTACCTGGAACTCAAAATGTAGGCGAAAGCGGGCGTCTTTTTGTTAGAGGTGGTGAAGCAGGTGAAACTCAAACCTATGTCGATGGTATTCGTGTGGCACAACCTTATGGTGCTACCATTCAAAATTTACCTACACGCGGCAGGTTTTCTCCCTTTCTTTTTAGCGGAATTTCTTTTTCAACAGGTGGTTACAGTGCGGAATATGGCGAAGCTCTTTCTTCGGTATTACTTTTAAATACAGAAGATATCGCCCTACAGGATAAAACCGATATTTCCTTTATGTCTGTTGGTCTTGGCGTTGGGCATACCAAAAAATGGGAAAAAAGTTCGCTTAGTTTAAATACCGCTTATGTTAATTTGGCACCTTATCAATTTGCTGTGCCAGAAAATATAGATTGGAACAAACCATTTGAATCCCTTTCAGGAGAGGTAATTTATAGGCAACAATTAAAAAATGGTTTGTGGAAAGTATATGCTGCCTTTGATGCATCTAATTTTGATTTGAATCAGAAAAATATAAACACAACAGAGAAAGTAAAAATTGATTTAAAAAACAATAACTTTTATCTGAATACTACATATAAAAATTACTTCGGAAATAACTGGCAAATTTTCACCGGTATCAGTTATGGTTATGGCACAAATAATATAGGTATAGATGCTTCCAAAGTAAAAAACACCGAACATGCAGTACATTTGAAAACGAAACTTGGTAAGAAAATTTCTAATGGTGTTCGATTTTCTTTTGGTGTCGATTATTTTAGAACGCAGTTTGATGAAGATTTTATAGAGACACCTGAAAGCGTTTTTAACATTGGGTATCAATCGCAGTTAGGCGCAGTTTATACAGAAACAGATTTTCTTTTTTCAAACCTATTTGCAGTAAAAGTAGGATTGCGGGCATCTTATAATGATCTACTAGAAGAAAAACTTATTGCGCCACGCATTTCCATGGGATATAAAACCGGACAAAACAGTCAGTTTTCTTTGGCTTATGGCATATTTACTCAGATACCTGAAAGTGAGTTTATTAAATATTCTGACCAGTTTAATTCTGAAAAAGCTTCCCATTATATATTAAATTACCAATTCAGTAAAAACAGAAAGCTATTTAGAGCAGAAGTATATTATAAAGCATATTCTGATTTGGTAAAATACGATACGGAAGCTGTTGTTTTTAATTCCGCATTTACTAATACCGGAAGTGGTTATGCCACTGGCCTAGATATTTTTTGGCGAGACGGCAAGACTATTAAGAATCTGGAATATTGGGTTTCCTATTCCTATATAGATAGTGAACGTGATTACAGAAACTTTCCAACTCAGGCAACTCTGAGTTTTATTGCAGACCATACGGCTTCTTTAGTTACCAAATACTGGATACAAGACTGGCGTTCGCAAGTGGGTTTTAGCCATTTGTATAGCTCAGGAAGACCATATAATAACCCAAACGAGATTGAATTTATGGGAGGAAAAACCAAAGATTATAACAGTTTAAGTTTTAATTGGGCGTATTTACTAAGCGCACAAAAAATCTTGTATTTTTCTGTTTCTAACGTTTTGGGTTCCAAAAATGTTTTTGGGTATGAGTATGCTACAACTCCGAACAATGAAGGGATTTTTAACCGTCGCGCTATTACACCTACTGCCGATCGTTTCTTTTTTATAGGCTTCTTTTGGACCATTAGCGAGGATAAAAAAAGAAATCAGTTAGATAATTTATAGGTTTCCGTTAGGAAATGGGAGGTAATAAACTGTTTTTAATTAACTATAATTCATCAACTTGTTTTGCAAAATTTGTTACTTTAGACCAATTTGTATATTCAATTTCAGCGTCAGAATGGGTAGGACCATGGGTCATTAGCATGATTAGTTTTATCATAGTCCTATCAAAAAAAGTGTATTTTTTATAATCTATTTTTCCTGCAAAAACCCCCACTAATTTAGGTTTCCAAGATACGCTATTCAAGAATTTTATAACATACGGATTGGTATGTGCTTGGCTTTTCTCATCCTTACGAGCCACTAAATTCACAGAAATAAAAACTGCTTTTTTTGTGTTTAATAAGATAACATTTTCGTGAATAAATTCCACTATTTTTATGTTGTGCTTTCCATAACGTATGCTGGAAGCAATAATAATTTTGTCGTAATCTAGAATTGTTTGGCGGAAATTTAGGATAGAAAAAAGTGCAACATTATGGTTTAGAGCAACTAATTCTTCTTGAATTTTAGAACAAATTTTTAAAGTTTGACCATCAATGGATGAATACAGTAAAATTATTTTCATTTTGCTAAAAGTATTAGCGTAATATACCTATTTTTTTAAGAATGGGTTTTTTATAGAAGCAATATTTTAAGTTTGAAGTGTGTAGAGCCGCTGAAAATATTTCACTAAAAACATACGATATAAAAAAAAATATTCGATAAAGCAGATAAAATATTCTGAAGGATGAAAGGTATTCATTTCTCTCACAAATGACCCTGTTTGGTAAATAAAAAAAATCATAACACATTTTTAAGCGTTAAATATGTTGCTGCTTCTTCTAAATTTAACAAATAACTTTAGTGAGAGAAGTGGCTTTGGGCGTTACAAATTTTAAAATGCAATTCATCTCTAAAAAAGCACAGTTCAGTAAGAACAATTTTTTTCTTAAACACACTCGTTGGATATTTGCCCTATCAATAACCAAAAAATACAAGTATCATGGAAAAAGTACTTTTAATTTTAGCCCTCACCATTAGCTCCATAGCTATGATGGCACAGAGCAATTATGAACAAGGAATGCAAAAAGCATTTCAGCATTGGGAAGAAGGGAATATTACCGAAGCAACCGCTCTCTTTGAAAGGATAGCTTCCGCAGAAAAGGACAACTGGCTGCCCAATTATTATGTGGCTTTGGTCAACACAACCACTGCTTTTCAAACCAAAGACAACAAACAGGTTAGTGCACTGTTAGCCAAGGCTCAAGCGGCATTGGATTATGAACTCGACAAAGACCCATACAATGTAGAATTGATGGTAATGCAAGCGATGATACATACTGCGTGGATTGCACATGATCCTATGACCAACGGGCAAAGACTTTCAGGCACAGTAATGCAAATTTATGGACAGGCAGAAAGCATCGCCCCTGAAAATCCTAGAGTGGTACTTAACAAGGCAGAATTTGAGATGGGATCTGCACGATTTTTTGGTACAGATACCACACCAATATGTCTGCAAATTGAAAAAGCTGTTCAACTTTTTGATACCTTTAAACCGGAAACACCTTTTCATCCCAACTGGGGAAAAGATCGTGCTATGCAACAAGTCAACGAATGTAAATAAGTAGTAAATCAAATGGAATAATGCTACAATCTGTAATAAAATATATCTTTAAAACCATAATTATTGGGCTTGTAATTGGTTTTGCCATAGCAGGAATATTTTATCTTATAGATATATCCTCCGGAAAATCGATAGAATGGAATGCAGTATTTGCAAAAGACGTGGGGTATTATCTCTTATATGCAGTGGTTCTCACCCTTATTAACGGAGGTTTTTTTGACTACATAAATAAAAGGGTAGTATGGGGCAAGCATACAAAATATAGGATAGTATTAGGTATTATCGGAAGTGTGGTATTAACACTCATAGGAATATTTTTTATACGACTCTTTATTAATGTGGTATTGGAAGAAAAAACCTATGCTACATTTATTGAAGGGGAAAGAAGTTCTTATTATGTTGTTTCTGTTCTTATTACTCTAATAATTGTACTTCTGTTTCACGCCATTCATTTTTACAAGGAATTACAGAAGAACAAGCTAAAAGAGCAAAAAATAATAGCAGGTACAGCTTCCGCACAATTTGAAAGTTTAAAAAACCAGATTGATCCTCATTTTTTATTCAATAGTTTGAATGTTTTGACATCGCTGATAGAAGAAAACCCTGAAAATGCACAACGGTTTACTACCTCTTTATCTAAGATATACCGCTATGTGTTAGAACAAAAAGACAAGGAACTTGTAAGTGTGGAAGAGGAACTGGCTTTTGCCAAAACCTATATGGATTTGCTAAAAATGCGGTTTGAAAACAGTGTTTTTTATGAAGTGCCAGAGCGACTTGAAAATCCCGATGCCAAAGTAGTACCGCTATCCCTGCAACTACTTTTGGAAAACACGGTAAAGCATAATATTGTAAGCAACACAAGACCTTTAAACATTCGCATCTATGAAAAGGATAATTATCTGGTGGTGGAAAATGATTACCAGAAAAAAGAAGTTATGCAAACCCGAAAAGGAGTCGGTCTACAAAACATTGTAAACCGCTATGGCATCATCACAAAAAGAAATGTATTCATTGAACAAAATGAAAAGGTATTTAAAGTGAAAATACCAATACTAACTAAACAAATCAATGTCATGGAAAATACAAATCAATTTAATGAAAACAATGCTTATTACAAAGCGCAACGACGCGTAAAAGAAATAAAAGAATTCTACGGTAACCTGATATCTTACTGTGTGGTCATTCCTTTTCTGATTTTTATAAATTTATATACCTATTCTAGGTTTCAATGGTTCTGGTTTCCACTTTTTGGCTGGGGACTTGGTCTTACCATTCACGGTTTTTCCGTTTTTGGTTATGGATCCTCTTGGGAAGAAAAGAAAATTAGAGAAATTATGGAAAAAGATGAAAAAAACAAAAAAACCTGGAACTAATGGAGCGCAATTATCAAGAAGAAGAAAGGTATAAAGCAGCAAAAAAACAAATAAAAGAAATCAAAGGTTTTTATATTCACCTTTTGGTGTATTTATTTGTTAATATTGCCATCATCGCTATGAACACAAATTTCAATTTCAAAATATTTGGAAATTTTGGCTTTGAAACATCTAATCTTTACACTGCTTTCTTTTGGGGTATTGGCCTTTTTGCTCATTGGGCATCAGTTTTCGGACCATCTTTGTTCCTTGGAAAAAAATGGGAAGAAAAAAAGATTATGGAGCTAATGAAGAAAGATAAAGAACAACAAAAAAAGTGGGAGTAAATGAGTAATGATTTGAAATTAACGATATGTGATTTATGGATTTTGAGACGAGGATAAAACATGTTCAAACTTGAAAACCTGAAACCAAAAAACGGCAACCGGCAACACACAAGCAGAAACAAATATATGAATACAATTATCATCGAAGATGAAAAACCCGCCGCAAGAAGACTTAGTCGCATGTTAGAAAAACAGAATGTAAAAGTGATTACTACCTTGTATTCTGTGGAAGATGCTATAGATTGGTTTAAAAAAAATGAGCATCCAGACGTGCTTTTTTTAGACATTCAGCTAAGTGATGGTCTTTCCTTTGAAATTTTTGAAAAAGTGAATATACAAAGTGCCATTATTTTTACTACAGCTTTTGATGAATACGCCTTGCAAGCTTTTAAAGTAAACAGTGTGGACTATCTATTAAAACCTATAGACGAAGAAGAGTTGCAAGCCGCTGTAAATAAATACCAAAGTATGAAGGCTGCTTTTGGAAAGAATGAAACCACTAAAAACCTGCAAATTAATTTTGAAGAAATCAAAAAATTATTAATCAATCCTCTTGAACGTGAATACAAAAAACGATTTACTGTAAAAGTTGGATCACACTTAAAAATGATTTCCGCTGATGAAATAGGTTGCTTTTATAGTGAAAATAAGGGGACCTATCTTTTCACAACAGAAGGAAGAAATTATCTAATAGAAACCTCTTTAGAAGCATTAGAAAATGAGCTCTCTCCCAAAAATTTTTTCAGAGTGAATAGAAAGTTTTTTATTCAAATTCACAGCATACAAGATATAGTGACTTACAGCAACAGTCGCCTGAAAATTAAACTTAAAAATTTTACTAACGAAGATATCATCGTAGCCAGAGAACGAGTGAAAGATTTTAAAGAATGGTTGCAGTAAAAGAAGAATGGCTTGTGTCCCACTTTTTGTATTGTATTACAAAGAAGAACCTAAAACCACATTTCTTATATTATTTCTTCGGAATTTTATTATCATTAAAAGCACTTGGCAGTAATTGTGGAATAAATTTTACCAATAATGGCAGTAACAACGAGCCACCGGGTAAAAGAAATATAGTAAGCGATGGTATCGTTTTACAAACATCCAAAAGCTGCTCTTTTACTTTGTTTTTTTCCTCCGTATTTAAATCGGTATAGGTTGATTTACTTAAGAGTAACACTAATTCCTTGCTTTGCGAAAGTTCATTTACCAATCGGTTTTTGTTTCTTAAAATAAGTAGTTTCACTGCTTTGGTCGATTGGTTATACAATTGTTTAACCGGATGTTTGTATTGAAACAATTGAATAGAGGCAGAGTTTTTTGAGGCAAATGTTTTTAAAATAGCTAAACTTTCCACTGCAGAATTTTTAGGAAGCCCTAATTTAGTATTCAAAGAATTTAAAAAAGAGATTTCGGAATCTTCTATTTTAAAATCATTCCAAACGGCAAGACAGCATAAATCTAGCACATATTGTTTTTCAACAGAAGAAGAAAAAATGTTAACATCAACAGTTTGTATAGTAATAGGCTTATCCATTCCTTTTCCAGCATATTGTTCAGAGGCTTTAAACAAATCGATTAAAAGAATATCATAAGCAGTTTTTTGATTTTTAGTTTGAAGGGCTAAATAGCATACTTGAAGAATTTTTAATTCAATTGCTTCAGCGTAAGCATCTGTTTTTTTGCCCCCTTTTAAGAAAAATTGATAGGCAAGCACATCAATAAATAAAAGGGCATAGGTCATAATACGCTCAAAATTATACTTTTCTAATGCTTTGTTTTTTTCAACCCGCTGTGAAAGTATATGTTCTAAATCTTTCGATTTGGAAGACCCTAAAGGTGATTTTATGGAAAATCCGGTTTTTTTTTGAATTAAATTAGTATAAAATTGTAAAATGTTTTGAATGGCATCCTCATAGGAAGCATCTGGATAATATTGAAAATAAGTGACTAATAAAGCGTGTAGCGTGTTTACTTTTGAAATTTCTTCTTCCGTTAGTAAAACTTTGGAAAAATCATGAACAAAAACGGTTCTTACAGAGAAGCCGTACACAAACCCTACTTCTCGCAAGGCAGAATAAAATACATGTGCTGCCGGAAAAGAAATCGTTGGCTGAGCCTTTTCCAAAATAAAAAGATATTTATCTATCCAACCCGAGGATGATGGATTCATTATTTTGTTTTTTTTTTCAATGCAAATTTACGAGTTAAGTTTATGTATTAGTCCTCAAATATTGTCTATTTTTGAACGTTGTATTTTTATAAACAAAAAAATCCTTTATTTTGAAGAAAAAGAATGCTTCTTATTTTAATATTTAAAACTGAAATTATGTATAAAACAAAATTAGCCGTTACTATAGCCTTCGTAGGAATGCTTATTACAGCTCCTTTTTTACTTGCAGGAGATCATATTGACGCTCCCGCGGTTAGTGGTACGTCATCTGACTTGAGTAGTTTTTATGCTTTTGAGGGTGCAAACACAAACAATTTAGTTTTGGTAGCAAACCTTCAGGGTTTATTGCCGCCCGGGGCTCCTACACAAATAGCACAATTTGATGAAGATGTGTTAGTAGAATTCAATATAGACACCACAGGCGACTTGATAGAAGATTTAGTCATTCAAGCCACAAAAAGAGGAGACACAATGTATTTTTTTGGCCCCGTTGTGCCTATTTCTGCAGGATTACAAAGTGAAATTGCTACATTTGCTACACTTAATAAAGTAGCTATTTCTTCAGGCACCGCTAATGCAGAGGCTATCATAGCAACCAATAATGGCATGCAGTTTTTTGCAGGTGCTCGTGACGATGCTTTCTTTTTTGATTTAAACAGATATAACGCAATCGTATCAGGTGAAGTTACAGATTTTAATGAGATAGGTCAAGACACCTTTGCTGGCACAAATACACTTTCCATTGTTATTGAATTACCTAAATCTTTATTAGGTACAGGCGCAATTGGAATCAACCCAAATGCACCTACCACGCCCATTTTTTCTATGTGGGTAGAAACTAAAAGAAAGCAATAAAAAAAAACGATGAAAAAATTACTTTATATAATTCCATTTTTGTTTTTAGCATTACTTTTTGTGCAATGCACAGATGAGATATCTAATAATATTATTATTCCTGACCCAACATGCACCGATGGCATTCAAAATGGTGATGAGGTAGGAATTGACTGCGGCGGAAGCAATTGTGAACCCTGCGAAGATGCTATTGGAGGTCTCGACTTTTCTGGCATCTATGTGCAAGAAGACCAAGTAGGAAGACCTGCAGTGTCTATAGTTTTCGTAACTCTTGGTTTGCGAGATGCCTATAATACCACGATTCCATCTGAATTAACTGTCAATTTTCAGCAAGATATGCAGGCTAATTTAATGCTTCATAATCCGGCTTATGCTACTAATATATTAGGTCAAGATGCTGCTGCTTTTACCTCCCTGCTTTCCAAAGATGTACTTTGGGTAGGACAAACAGGTGTTGCTACTTTTTATGATGGTACAAACATCCTAACCGGAAGAAGATTACAAGATGATGTAATGGATTTTCATTTGCTATTACTCTATGGTGGGGCAGATGTAAATAATCCATTAAATGATGGCACAAATAATCAACCTTTGCTTATTCGTGATGGTGTAAGTGAAAATGACAAACCATTTTTAGCCAATTTTCCTTATTTAGCGTCGCCTTTTTAAACGAGCAATCTTTTAATAAAAAAACTGCATTAGTAAAAACCAATGCAGTTTTTTTATTTTCAAAAACCAAGCTCATTCTAAATACATTCCATTTTTTTTTTAATAAACTTTTTATCCATTAAAGGTTGAAAAATAAACAGCAAAACTAAAACCAGTTTTATTGAATTTACTTTAGAAGATAACACCTGTATCAAACAGCAAGCAGTTAGAAAACAAATAATGCGTTGTAAAGAAATTATTTTTCAACAAAACCTATGTGTCAAATACCCTATAATGGTATAAATAAATCTAAAAGATTTTAAATATATTTCAAAAATTGTTGAAAACTCTTTTTTAAAGTCATAATGTCTTGCTGCATTTAATTTTTGCTTGTGCAGAGAATATAACATAAAAAAATCCATTAAAATTTTATGTTCTCAACTTATGAAATATGGAAGAGGTTTAAGCTAATCTAATAACTTTTTATCGAATATTTATTAAACTAGCTCACAAAACAACTTTTATTTAGTATAATTGGTTTTATTTTTTAATATATATCCCCAAAATAAACCTTAAATCCTAATTTTATTACTATGAAAAAAACGATCCTTAAGAGTCTAATACTTGTTTTAGGTGTCTGTTGTTTCACCGCCCAAGCACAATTTTCACATAAAATTGTAGAAAATGAATTACTAAAACTTACCAAACAGAACAAAGCAACGGTAAAAGACATTTCCTCATGGAATATCACTAGCGAACACACTAGCAGCACTAGCGGAATACATCATTTGTATTTAAGACAAGTAGTAAATGGTTTAGAAATTCTTGGCACAGAATCCAGTGTGCACAGCATGTCTGATCAATCCGTTTTTCAATCGCATATTTCTTTTATAAAAGATGCACAACAAAAGGTAAAAGGAACTGCAAATCCATCAATAACAGCAATTCAAGCGGTTCAAAAGGCTGCGGCACATTTAGGATATGTTATTGGGGAGCCTTTATCAGTTCTTCAGAAAAAAAACACACCTAGCCAAGAAACTCGCATAAGTTCCTCAGGAATTTCAATATCGGATATACCTGCACGATTGATGTACCACCGCTTAGAAAAGGATAATGTAGTATTGGTTTGGGATCTTTCTATAGAATCTATCACTAAAACTGAATGGTATAACGTTAGAGTAAATGCTAATACCGGTGAAGTTGTAGATAAAATAAATTGGACGACTTCTTGTAATTTAACCCACTCACATCAAGAGGATAAATATTTTGCTACACCTGGTTTTTTAGAAAATGAAACCCCAGTTTTAGAAGAATATGGTGCCATATTAACAGGAAGTTATCGTGTTATTGCAATGCCTACAGAAAGTCCATATTTTGGCCCAAGAACCCTAGAAACAACTGCCGTAAATACAACAGCGTCTCCTTTTGGATGGCATGATACCGATGGCGTTATAGGTGCTGAATTTACAGTAACACGAGGCAACAATGTAAACGCCTATGAAGATGGCAATAATTCCGGTTTTCAGCCAGATGGAGGCCCAACACTGGTTTTTGATTTTCCATTTAATCCAATATTTTCAGGAGGAAATGAAAGTGAATCTGCTGCCATTACCAATTTGTTTTATTGGAATAACTTAATTCACGATTTAATTTATATATATGGTTTTGATGAAGCCAGTGGAAATTTTCAATCCAATAACTATGGAAATGGAGGCCTAGGTAATGATTTTGTAAGAGCAGAGGCACAAGACGGAAGCGGTACTTGTAACGCCAATTTTAGCACACCTACCGATGGAAACTTACCCAGAATGCAAATGTTTATTTGTAACACCCAAGATGGCGATTTTGATAATCTAGTTATTGTGCATGAATACGGTCATGGAATAAGCAATAGATTAACGGGTGGTGCAGGTAATTCAGGATGTTTAAGTGGTTCAGAACAAATGGGCGAAGGATGGAGTGACTGGTATGGTTTATTAATGACAATGGACGCATCTGATACTTCCACACAATCTAGAGCTGTTGGCACCTATCTTTTTGGACAGGGAGCCGGTGGGCCTGGTATAAGACCATTTCCATACAATACAGATATGGCAATAAACCCACAAACTTACGATCATATAAAAACAGCAGCAGTGCCACATGGCGTTGGTTCGGTATGGTCAACGATGCTTTGGGAAATGACTTGGGGTCTTATAGATGTATACGGTTTTGATGCCGATTTTTATAATGGAACTGGCGGAAATAACATGGCATTGGCATTAGTAACAGAAGCCTTAAAATTACAACCATGTAATCCAGGATTTGTAGATGGAAGAGATGCTATTTTAGCTGCAGATGTTGCGTTATATGGTGGTGCAAACCAATGTACAATTTGGGATGCTTTTGCCAAAAGAGGTCTTGGTGTAAGTGCTATTCAGGGAAGCTCCGCAAGCCGTTCAGATGGAACAGAAGCATTTGACACTCCTTCTGGTGTTGCCGCTTTTACTGCCCCAAGTGATGTTTGTGAAACAATAGGGGTTTTAACAAACTTAGGTGGGGGGACACCTCCTGGCGGCGTGTACAGCGGCCCTGGCGTAACCGACAATGGAAATGGATCTACGTTTTCTTTTGATCCTGAAATCGCAGGAGTTGGAATACACCTTATAAATTATGAAGTATTTGCAAGTGCCTGTGCTACAGCTTCAACTGCAAGCGATACTATTGAAGTGTTTGAATCTTTACAAGTTACTAATTGTCAAGCCGATATTTTTGTAAATGCAGATGCAGGTTCCTGTGGTGCAGTGATTACTTTTAGTCCTCCCGTAGGAACTTCTGGATGTGCTGCAGAATACGCAGAAAACTTTGACGGCGTAACAGCACCTTCTTTACCTGTAGGCTGGACATTTACACAAGAGGTAGGCACTGTGATAACTTGGACAACCGTAAATTCAGGTTCTAATTCTTCGCCAAATGCAGCTTTTGCTAATAATCCTGGAAGCGCAAATTTATCTTCATTAATTTCTTCACCTATAGCAATAGCAAGTACTTCTGCACAACTTCTCTTTAAAAATAATTATCAAACTGAAAGTGGATTTGACGGAATGGTATTAGAATTTACTATAAATGCAGGCACTACTTGGAACGATATTTTAAATGGAGGAGGAACGTTTTCTTCAGGCGGGTATAACGGTTCCTTAAGCACTTGTTGCAGTAATCCTTTACCTGGTAGAGCGGCATGGACAGGTAGCTCAGGAGGTTTTGTAGATACCGTTGTAAATTTAAACGCTGCATTAGACGGACAAATCGTTCAATTTCGATGGAGAATGGGATCGGATAGCTCTGTTACTGGTGCTGGGGTTTGGTTGGATGATGTTCGTGTTTCTGGTATTTTCTCTCCAGAACCTGTAACTACACAAATTTCAGGACTAGCTTCTGGATCCGTTTTCCCTGTTGGTACAACCATAAATAGTTTTGAAATTGAAGATGGTTCAGGTAATATTGCTACGTGCACTTTTGAAGTAACCGTAATGGACAATATAAATCCTGTGGCTGTTGGCCAAAACATTACTGTTTCTTTAGATGCTAATGGATTAGTAACTATTTTACCATTTGATGTGGATAACGGCTCCTCCGATAATTGTAGCATTGACACAATGGCACTAGACATTACAAATTTTGCTTGTGCTGATTTAGGACCAAACACAGTAACTTTAACGGTAACTGACGGTTCTGGAAATAGTAATGCTACACAAGTAACGGTAACTGTTGAAGATACTTTAGCACCAGTTTTGACTTGTCCAGCAAATCAAGTTGTACAAATTGTGCAAGGAGAAATGTTTACAATTCCCGATTATTTCGATTTAGGAGATGCATCAGCTATTGATAATTGTACAAATCCTATTACAAATATTGTACAATCACCGGCCGCTGGAACAGAATTTCCAGAAGGTATATACACCATTGAAATCACGGTAACTGATGCTTCAGGTAATGAGGTAACCTGTGATTTTGAGTTGGAAGTAGAAGAACTTTTAAGCATTGGTGATCAAACTTTTACTAACCAATCTGTTGTTTTATTTCCAAATCCCACATCTGGAGAAGTAACTATTTTAAACAAAAGTGATGAAGTACTTCAGTCTGTAGTTATTACCGATGTAAATGGAAGAATCATACGTATTTATGATTTGTCTGCAATGGAAAATCAATCGGTAATTTTACTAAATGATATTGCCTCCGGATTGTATTTTGCACAAATATATTCTGAAAATGCTAGTGTCGTTAAAAGAATTGTGAAGAAATAAGTAGGTTTTTAATTAAATTAAAAAAGGTCTTTTCAATTTGAAAAGACCTTTTTTTCTTTGTTAAATCATTCAAAAAATTATTCCTTGATAACTTTAAAAGATTTTGAAGCGTTTTTTGAAATTGCTTTGGCAATGTAAACTCCTCGTTTTAATGAAGAAATAGAAATAATACTAGAGGTGTTTTGGATTGTTTTAGATAAAACTAATTGACCACTTATCGTATAAATTTCAATATGGTCTATTTCAATATTTGAAGATAAGTTAAGAATTTCTTTTGTAGGATTTGGATAAAGAACAATACTGTTTAATGTGTAATCACTAACTCCCAAAATGCCACAAGTTACAGTTAACTCAAAATCACCAGATTCTGCATTAAAACCTTCTACCATAATAATATAGGAGGAAGTGCCATCAGACTCAAAAGTTACTTCGGATTGTTCATTACAAAAATCGTCATTAGTTGTAACTTCGGTAGTTAAAGTACAATCTGTAAATATGCGTAAAAAAGAATCAAAGTTTGTTCCTGGACCGCATAAGGAGATGGTAATGTTTTCAGCAACACCATTACCTGTGTAACTATAAAATACATCTGGGGCAATATTGCCACCTGAATCGGAGGCACCAACGGTGCTTCCAATAACTGTTTCATCACAGATTAGTGCTATTGCACCAGAACAGTTATTGTTGGCAATACCTTCTGAAGGTAATTGTATTAAAAAACCAACAGGGCCAGCCGCTCCCAATCCCATACCTACAATTGCGGTTCCATCATCAGACATTCCAAGAGGTAATGAAAGGATAATACCTAAATCGTCAAAACCTAAACTAGTTACATAATCGTTTAAATTTACCATACCAGTTTCTTCAGACCAGAAAAAACCTTGTCCAAATAGTGCAGGTCCATTTGGTCTATAAAATCCTACAATTTTACTTCCATCTGCGTTAATAGCTGTTGCAGCACCTCTCCATGAAGGATCAAAAATAGATCCCATATTTATTATTCCTGTTGATTCACTCCATCTCCAAGCCTCATTATTATTTGAAAAATTTCCACTTCCTACTACCCAATTTCCATTTGCAGAAACAGCTCCAGCCTCACTTACAGGGTCGTTATTAGGGAAAGATAATACAGTTTGAACGCCGTTATTCCATACAGCGGCTTGTCTAAAACCATCTAGACCATCTTGCCAGCCCACAATAATAGAGCCATCAGCATTAACATCATTAGCTCTTGAGCTTCTGTTTGCTACAGAGCTGCCTAAATCTTCTAAACCAATAGCATTTGTCCATTTAAAACCATGTGCATTGCCTCCTGTAACCCAAGCTAGCCCAACAACAGTATTTCCATCACTTGAAGTTCCCCAAGCAGAACTTGTACTTGAATCTAGTACTTGACCAAGACCTCCTAAAAAGGTCCAACTGCTTGTAGTAACGTTATACAGCCCTGCTTCGTTAAAATTTGTAGCTGGGTTTGTTAGAGTTGCACTAATTTTTAGTCCGTCTGCTGAAATGGTTGCTCTTCCAGCCATTGGGAAACCATTAGTTATACTTCCAATAACCTGAAGACCTGTTGCTTGAGTCCATAATAAATTTGAATTTCCTATACTTCCAGAAACTGCCATTCCTTGGTTGGATACACCGTTTGCTTCAAAATTTGCTCCTAGGTTAGTTACCTGCGCTGCAGCAGAAAAACTGAGCCCAACACCCAAAAAAAGCAATCCAACTTTCTTGTACTGTTTTTTCATTTTAAAAATATTTTAATTAATTTATTTAGTGCAAAGTAAATAAATTTACGCTTTATATAAATTACTATGCTATTAAAATTGACGAAATTTGAAAGTGTTTAATACTAGATAAGTAACTGATTTATAAATACTAATAGTTGTGATTAGGGATTAAAAAAAAAGATTAGGTAGTGGAGTTTTTTGGGAAAACTTTTTTTAAACCATTTAATTTTTTTCGATAAACATATAAGGCTTTGCTTATTAAAATGAAAAAAAATAAGATTACCAGAATAATTACTAATAGGGCATATTGGTTTTTAGCAGCAAGTTGTTTTGTTTCGGCGTCAAATTCTTCTAAAAGATTGGCTAATGAATTATTTATGGTAGTGGTTTCTGTGTTTTTAATTTCTTGAATAGTTTCTTCATATTTTTTTTTGAAATGTTGGTAATTGCTCCAATCACCCAAAGCAAGATAATTATTGGAAAGGCCTTTGTATATTCCTTGATTTAAAACTAAATCTTCAACGTCAGAGGAATTCACACGTGCCTCATTTAAAATTGTAATAGCTTTTGTAAATAGTCCTTCTGAAGTATATACTTCAGCTAAACCTTTTTGGGCAAATGCTTGTAAACTCTTTGCATCTATAAACTTTGCAAAGTAAATGGCGTTGTTAAAATTAATCCTAGCAGAATCTATATTAAAGGTAGCAAGAAAACAGTTTCCTTTGTTATAGGTAATGATGCTTATGTTTGCATTCATTATTGGGTCGTTTTCAAGGTTTTTATAAAAAAAATAAAGGGCTTTATTAAAATAATTTAAGGCAATTTCGCAGCTCATTTGTTCTCTGTATATAAAACCTCTTGCGCCATAGTTGTATCCTAATAAATTTAAAATAGAATCTTTGTTTTTTTCTTCATTTGCTATTTGAAGTGCTTTGTCAAGATAAGAAATTGCTTTATCATAAATTTTTAATTGTTGGTATTGGGAGCCTATTTTATTTAAAATTTTTATTTTAAAAGAATTATTTTTTATATTAGGGAGTAATTCTAAAGCATTATTGGCAAATTCTAGTGATTTTTCATAGATTCTTTTTGAGGAATACGCTGTAGAAATTAGCATTAAAGCTTCTACTTTATTTTCTAAAGAACTATCAGAAGCATTATATATTTCTAAACCAATTTTTATGGCTTTGTTTGGGTTTTCATAGACGTTAGGATTTGCTTCGTTTATAATAATATCATATTTTTTTTGTGAAAAGGACATTAAAAAACTACTAAGTAGAACACTTAGAAGTATTTTCTTTTTACAATATAAAAATCGTAATTGCATCTCTTTTAAAATTCTAGTTTATTTTTTTAAATCCTTTTTCAAAAGCTTAATGAACACATTAGGCGATATTCCTGTTATATTTTTAAATATGGTTGCAAAACTACTATGCGATGAAAAACCACTTTCTTTGGCAAGGTAACTTACTTTATATTGCAAATAATTGGGTTCTGACCTTAATTTTTTGACAATATATTTAATTCGAAGGTCATTAATATATAAATTGAAATTTTTTCCTTTATGCTTATTTATAACTTCTGAAAGGTATTTTGTGTTGGTTTCAAATTGAGAAGACATTTGGGCTAATGACATATCATGATTTGTATATTTATTGCCACTCTCAAATTTTTTTAGCTTATCAATAAGAATTTGTTCAGTTTCTTTTGGAATTCTGTTACTCTTTACTAATTGTTTTTTTATGGAATCTTCTTTTTTATCAGATTCGTCTATTAATTTTAGATAATTTACCACGTCTTGTGCGTGACTTAAATTTTTAGTTGTTAACCATTTTATAAAAATCCAAAGGAAAATTAAAAAGGATATAACGCTTACTATAATTATTTTTAAAATATTGAATTTTTGTTGTAATTCATTTTTTTTAATATTCTGTTCTTTTTGTAAGGCATTAAAAATTGCATTTGATGCAAGATTAACTTGAGTCAAGAGTTCGTTAGCAGCTTCTGTTGCTTTTAGATCAAATTCTTGAATTTTCATTTTGTCATCAAGAGCTATATAATTTTTAGCTAATTGGGCTGTAATTTTTTCTTCGTAGTAGGCATTTTTAAAGTTTGGAGAAATTATTAGGGCCTTTTGTAGCGTGTCAATCGCTTTTTGATACTTTTTTAATAAAAAAAAGTAAGTAGAATAATTAGTTAGAATTTGCAATTCTAAAAAACTTGTATTTTGATCCGTTCTGATTTTTGATAAGGAATTTTCAAAATAATATTTTGCAGAATCTAGGTTGTTTCTGTTTAATTGCAATTCTCCAAGAGAATTTAAAATTTGGGCTGTAATTAATTTGTTTTCAATAAAATATTTGGGATTTTGCTCAGGAGAAGAAGTTTTTGTTATGATTTTTTTTAAAAGGTCTGAATTTTTTAATAAATCTGCCTGAATCCATTGTATTTGTAGGGTATATTTATCTCTAAGCTCTTGGTTAGTAAATGAATTGATAAGCTGGGAAGCTTCTATATAAAATCGGTCAGTCAATTTGTCAAGACCTAAAAATTTAGAAATGGTAATGCCATGAAATAGTGCTTTAATTAAGGTTTCCTGATTGTTGTTCTGGATAGCGTCTTGTTTTGTAATAAATAAGTGTTCAATGGCATTTTTTAATTCCCCTTTTATGAAATAACTTTTTGAAAGAATTAAATGGATATTTTCAGGTTCAATTTCGGTGGAAGCAGTTTTTAAAATTTGTTCTCCAATTTTTATGGATTGGTTTGGATTTATAAGTATTAAATTTTCAGCAGTGTTGAGCAAATCATTAGACTCTCCCTTTTTCTGAGAGTTCAAAGAAAAATTACATGATAATAATAGTAGAAAAAAAAATATGATTTTCATGGTTTGGTGTCCGTATAGTCAAATATAATTTATTTTAATAAGAACTTGTATTGGCAAATCATATTCATTAAAATTAATAAAAAAAATAATCGTGTAAGGTTTTCTAATTCAAACAAGCATAAAAAAAGCGGATTATTAAATTCCGCTTTTTTTATGCTTGTTTGTGTTTTATTAAAAATTAAGATTCAATTTTGCATAATAATATGCACCCCCAAATCCCATTTGTACGGAGTCCCAATATCCACCACCTTCGCTCCAATCGTCTTGTTGGTCTGGGTAGATATTAAAGAGGTTATTGCTTCCAAGATTAAGTTTCATATTTTCATTTAGTTTAAAGCCTAAATTTAAGTCAGTTACATATTTTTCACTGTAAATATCGGAAGCAGCAGCAACTTGGTTTGCTAAACTGCCATAATTAGCTACGTCTTCAAACATTTGAAAATCTAATAAAGTTACTTCGCTAAATCTTGTTAGGCCTACTGCAGCGTCAAACCATTTAATATTATATTTTAAATTTAAGGTTAATTTACTGTCTGGAGCAGAGGCTAATAAAAATGCTTTATCGCGTTCGCCAAAAAAAGTTTGTTCGTCTAAATTTCCATTTTTTACATCTGTAATGGTCATGTTATTAATATTACCAATAAAACTAGATGTAAAAGTGCCATTTCCAATTTTAGCTTTATGGGAAAGTACAATATCTAAACCGGTAGTTTCGGTATTAACCCCATTTGCAAAAAATTGAGCAGCTTCTACATTTGGTATTTGTGGTGCATCAAAGTTTCCTGTTAAGACAATTCTGTTGGTAACATCTATAAAATACCCATCGACGGTTGCAGTGAAACTTCCAAAATTAGCAGTAAAACCTAAAGATGCATTAAAAGCGGTTTCCTCTTTAAGTGGGCCTATACCAAAGGATGCAGTAACTGGGCTATTGTTAGGAGATAATTGGGTTTCTAATCCTTGTCCACCCACAAAATTAGTAAATCGTAAGTTGTAATATAATTGAGCTAAGGAAGGAGCTCTAAACCCTGAACTTACAGAACCTCTAACATTAATGTTGTTTGTGGCTTTGTAACGTGCAGCAAATTTTCCGTTAATAGTGCTGCCAAAATCACTATAATCTTCAAATCTACCCGCAACAGCAATTAATAATTTATCAGTAATCTCTAATTCTCCATCAACATATAAGGAAATATTAGAGCGACTTCTGTCCACTTCATTAGCTGGGCTATATCCCGGAAAACCTTGTGATCCACCTGGGCGTAACTCTCCTGTTATAGGGTCTGTGGGTTGTGTTTGTGTGGTAGGATCAACAATTAAAATACCATTAGTATCATACGTTCCATACGAGCCTTCCTCGCCGGCAAAGATGATGAAGTTTTCAGTTCTGTATTCTGCACCTATAGCAAGGTTAAATCCTTCTAAAATGGAATCATAATATTTTGAAAAATCTAAATTGGTTGTGTTTTGGCTCAAACTGTGTCCACCTGCATCAAAATCGGTGGGAGAAACTTCTTCTAACGAAGCATTTAACGTTCCTTTAATGAAATAGTGAAAGTCATTGATTCCATAAGTATTACTTATATCTATTTTCCAACCAGCATCATTTTTAGTTCTAAATCCTGCAGTTACTGAGTTGTCGGTGATTATAGATGTAATTCTAGGTGTAAATCCATTTGGGTAGATGCTAATTACGTTTCTTTCGGTTGGATTATTTCTTGTAAATGCAAAAGCATCGGTATCTCTATAATTTCTGCCTCCAAAGGCATAAAAATCAGTTTTATCAGAAATAGGCATAGATAGATTTCCAAAGAAGTTAAAACCATCTATTGCAGCTTCTCCCATTCCTCTTCTAAAATCAAATCCAGGGCGAAGTGTTTTGTTTTTACTAATGTATTCTGTAGTAAAATTAGCAAATCCTTTTTCTCCTATACCCACACCATAATTGGCAGTTACTTTTACTGAGCCTCCATCAAAATCTTTGTCTTTGTCTATGGCATTTCCATCTCTTTCAGTATCTAACCGATTGCCATCTGTATTTGGCGTTCCTGCTGGAAAATTACCGTCTGCATTGGTGTTGAAAAAGCCGTAATTTATGTTTGCGGAAAAAACGTCTATTTTGTCGTTCAATACTAAATTAATAACTCCGGCAATAGCGTCAGAGCCATATTGAGCAGATGCGCCATCTCTTAAAATTTCAATTCTTTTTATTGCCGAAGCTGGAATGGCATTTAAATCGGTACCTGTATTTCCTCTTCCTCGTGTTCCAAATATGTTAACAAGCGAGGATTGATGTCTTCTTTTTCCATTTACTAATACCAAGGTTTGGTCTGGTCCTAAACCACGTAATGTGGCTGGGTCAATATGATCGGCACCATCAGATCCAGATTGTTTGTTTGCATTAAAGGAGGGAGCGGCATATTGCAATAATTCATTTAATTCAATACGTCCTGTTTGGGTAGATACTTCCCTAACATCTATAATATCAATAGCAACAGGAGTGTCAATGGCTGTTCTTTTTGGACTTCTAGTTCCAACAAGTTGAATTTCACCTAACTGCATCCCGTCTTGAAGCGTTAAGGATAGGTTTGACCTGCCATCTACTTTTTCTTCCAAGGTTTCAAAGCCAATATAACTGAAAACTAAAGTAGCATTTTCGTTTACTTGAATGGTATAGTTTCCATCAAAATCGGTAATAGTACCATTAGAAGTACCTTTTTCTATCACATTTACGCCAGACAATACTGTTCCTGAAATATCTGTTATAGTTCCTCTTACCACTTGAGCAAACAAAAAGCTAGGAAGGAATACACAAATTATAATAAGTAGTGTTTTTTTCATAAGTTTTTAATTAAGGAGTTAATTTTTAGTTAAATTAAAAGTAATAAAAATTAATCAAAATAATTAAGAATTTATTAAAGATTATTTAATAAAATAGTAACAATCAAGGCTTTTCAAGTCTATAGCACTTATCCATTGTGAAAACGAACTTTATTATTCCTAAAAAATCACCTATAAAAGTTTAAATTTGCATTTAGCGGACATTATTGGATCGTTCATTTTAATATATAATATATGAAAAAGGCACATTGGAAAACAGCTAAAGAATACCAAGATATAACCTATAAAAAAAGTAAGGGCGTTGCGAGAATAGCTTTTAATCGCCCAGAGGTTCGCAATGCTTTTCGCCCAAAGACTACGAGCGAACTGCTAGATGCTTTTCACGATGCACAAGAAGATGTTACGATTGGTGTTGTTTTACTTTCTGCCGAAGGACCATCTTCTAAAGACGGTGTTTACAGTTTTTGCAGCGGCGGTGATCAAAAAGCACGTGGCGACCAAGGTTATGTAGGTGAAGATGGCTACCACAGATTGAATATTCTAGATGTTCAACGATTGATTCGCTTTATGCCAAAGGCAGTTATAGCGGTGGTTCCCGGTTGGGCAGTAGGGGGTGGGCACAGTCTTCATGTGGTTTGCGATTTAACTTTGGCAAGTAAAGAACACGCCATCTTTAAACAAACCGATGCAGATGTGACTAGTTTTGATGGGGGTTATGGCTCTGCTTATCTTGCAAAAATGGTTGGACAGAAGAAGGCTCGGGAAATATTTTTTTTAGGAAAAAATTACAACGCACAAGAAGCTTTTGATATGGGAATGGTAAATGCTGTAATTCCACACGCTGAATTGGAAGATACTGCTTATGAATGGGCTCTTGAAATTCTAGAAAAATCTCCTATTTCTATAAAAATGCTCAAGTTTGCAATGAACCTTACGGATGATGGAATGGTAGGACAACAAGTTTTTGCTGGGGAAGCTACACGTTTAGCATATATGACCGATGAAGCTAAAGAAGGAAGAAATGCATTTTTAGAAAAAAGAAAGCCAAATTTTGATAAAAAGTGGTTGCCGTAGTTTTTTGAGTAGCTCAGATGGGTTTAATGTTTAATTAAAGAATAATAAACATCGTGTGTTAACCTGTTTCTGAAAATATTTCAACCACCAAATTTTCTTTATTTTCACAAAGAATTTCTTCTATATTAAAGTCAGAAATTATTTTTAAAGCCTCTTGTTTTATTTGTTTTCTAACCTGCTTAATGGTTAAAGTACTGCCATCATGACTCCAGCCTGGCGCAGCAAAAGCATACATAAATTTATGCCTCCAGTTTGAGGATTTTTTCATATCCTGCCAGATGTTTTTATATTCATGAGTTAAAATTATCCAGATATTATAGGAATTAGGAGGTTTAGTAACACCGTATTCAATAGTAATTTTTTTATCTAGTTCTTTCCATGTTCCAAAAATTCTGTCAAAAACATTAAGAATTCCGCCGTGGTTTTTGTCCATGTACTCGAGGTTTTTAGCGTGATGCACTTGATGCATGGTGTGGGTGTTAATAAATTTTTCAATAATGCCCAATTTGTGTATGTACTTTGTGTGTAGCTGAAACTGCCATAAGGCTTCTATTCCTAAGCAAACCACAAGCATTTCTGGTGGAAAACCAATCATTACAATCCAAACATAAAAAAACGGTTTGTATAAAATGGTAAACCAACCATTTCGAACAGCAGTTCCTAAATTAAAGTTATCAGATGAATGATGAACAATATGAGCAGCCCATAAAAAACGAACCATATGGTTTTGACGATGAAACCAATAGTAGGTATAATCGTCTAAAAGCATACATAATAGCCAGACGTACCATACATATCCAAAAGAATTCCACCCAAAAATATTGATGCGAATACCGTTCACAATAGGATTAAAAATTTCATAAACAAGAGTAAAAATAAAGATAGCAGAAACTGTTTTAACCAGAGCAGCAATCACCGCAGAGCCAACTCCAAGTGATAAACTAGAGAGAAGGTCTTTCCATTGATAAAGATCTTTGTTTTGAGTGTTTTTGCTATAGGTAAGTTATAATAAGATAAGCCCTAAAAAGCAAGGAACCCCATATACTAATGGGTTAGTAAAATCCATTTTTTACTGATTATTAGTTAGTTGAGAAAATTAAAAAAAAATTCAACGGTGAAGGTAGAGGTATTAAAAGCAAGAATAGCATTAAATAAAACATTATCATATAATTAACTCGTTAAGTATTAATCCTTAAATAATTAACTATTTTTTTAAAGTTATTGTGTATAAATGTGAATAAATAGTTAAGGACCTTCTTTAAACCAAACGGTATAGAAGGCCCTTGCAACTGAAAAGATTACCTTTTAATTTTGATAGGCATCTGAATGGACATTAGCTACAGCTCTGCCACTCGGGTCGTTCAAGTTTTTAAAGGAAGCGTCCCATTCTAAAGCAATAAGACTACTGCAAGCTACAGAAGGCACGGAAGGAACACACATAGCGGCAGCATCGCTAGGGAAATGTTCTGCAAAAATAGAACGGTAATAAAATTCTTCCTTGCTAGTTGGAGTTTGTAGTGGAAACTTGTATTGTGCGTTTTCTAATTGTTCATCTGTTACTTCTTGAGCTACCATTTCTTTTAAAGTATCAATCCAGCTGTAACCTACACCATCAGAAAATTGTTCTTTTTGACGCCAAGCAACACTATGTGGAAGCATGTCTTCAAAGGCCTTACGAAGAACCCATTTTTCCATGCGTTCGCCATTAATCATTTTATCTTTCGGATTAATGCGCATTGCCACATCCATAAATTCTTTATCCAGAAACGGTACTCGGCCTTCAATACCCCAAGCCGCTAGAGATTTATTGGCACGTAAGCAATCATACATATGGAGTTTGTCTAATTTTCTTACTGTTTCTTTGTGCAATTCTTCGGCATTAGGCGCTTTATGGAAATATAAATAGCCTCCAAAAATTTCATCACTTCCTTCTCCTGAAAGCACCATTTTTATTCCCATAGCTTTTATAGCTCTTGCCATCAAATACATTGGGGTAGAAGCTCTAATGGTTGTAATGTCATACGTTTCTAGATGATATACAACATCTCTAATAGCATCAATTCCTTCTTGAATTGTAAATTTTATTTCATGGTGAATAGTTTCTAGGTGTGCTGCTACTTTTTGTGCAGCGGCTAAATCGGGAGATCCTTCTAATCCAACAGCAAAAGAGTGCAATTGTGGCCACCATGCGCCATCTTTATCATCGCTTTCTATACGTTTTTCGGCATATTTTTTAGCCACCGCTGATGTAATCGAAGAATCTAAACCACCAGAGAGTAAAACACCATAAGGCACATCGCTCATTAATTGGCGGTGAACAGCAGCTTCAAGAGCTGTTTTTATTTCTGAAATACTTGTTGCATTATCTTTTACGGCTTCATACTCCATCCAATCTCTTTTGTACCATTGTTTTAATTCACCTTCTCGGCTGTCTAAATAATGTCCAGGAGGAAATAGTTCAATTTTAGTACAAACACCTTCTAATGCTTTCAATTCAGATGCAACATAAAAAGTGCCGTTTTTATCCCAGCCCATATATAAGGGGATGATTCCCATATGGTCACGGGCAATAAAATAGGCGTCATTTTGAACATCATATAGCGCAAAACCAAATATTCCATTGAGCTCATCTAAAAATGTGGAGCCTTTTTCTTTATAAAGAGCAAGTATTACTTCGCAATCTGATTTTGTTTGAAAGATATATCTACCTTCAAATTGTTTTCGCAAGTGCTGGTGGTTGTATATTTCGCCATTAGCAGCAAGTACTAGATTATGGTCATCACTAAACAAAGGTTGTTTTCCAGAAGTAGGGTCCACAATAGCCAAACGTTCATGTGCCATAATGGTTTTGTCATTATTGAAAATGCCACTCCAGTCTGGTCCCCGATGCCGGATGCATTTTGACATAGCTAATAGCTGAGGGCGAAGGGATTCTGACGATTCTTTTAAACGAAATGCACAAACAATTCCACACATAATTTAAGTTTTAAAGTTATAAAAAAAGCCTATCAAATTTAAAAACTTGACAGGCCAGAGTATCTTGACAAGTTTTTCTTGTTAGGTATAATTATTATTATTTAAATTGTTGTTATTCATTTCAAATGGTATTGTTTTTTTTACAAAGATCAAATTATTTTTTAACAAGAAAACTTAAAATTGTTTTTTTCGATGATATGCCAATTTATAGTAATGAAGGGTATGTTTTAGGGTCAACTTCACTCATGATTGCATAGACTTTTTCAAAAACATCTTCCATAGAGGGTTTTGAAAAATAGTCGCCATCGGTTCCATAAGCGGGTCTATGTGCTTTAGAAGTAAGGGTTTGTGGTTTACTGTCTAAATGAACATACGCATTTTGGTCGTCTAAAATATGTTGTAAAATATATGCCGATGCACCACCAGGTACGTCTTCATCAATCACTAGTAATCGATTAGTTTTGGCGACGCTTTTTACAATATCGTGATTTACATCTAGAGGAAGTAAAGATTGTACATCTATTATTTCAGCAGAAATGCCAGCTTCTTGAAGTTCTTTTGCCGCTTCTTCTACAATACGCATTGTAGAGCCATAAGATACAAGGGTAATATCTGTGCCTTCCTTTATGGTTTCAACCACACCGATTGGGGTGCGAAGTTCTCCGAGGTTGTTTGGCATTTTTTCTTTTAATCGGTAGCCATTTAAACATTCTACAATTAATGCTGGCTCATCTGTTGCCAAAAGGGTGTTATAAAAACCTGCGGCCTTGGTCATATTTCTAGGCACTAAAATATACAAGCCTCGCAACAGATGTATTAAACCTCCCATAGGTGAACCACTGTGCCAAACACCTTCTAACCTATGACCACGGGTTCTTACAATAAGTGGTGCTTTTTGTTTGCCACTTGTGCGGTATTGGATGCAGGCTAAATCATCGCTCATAATTTGTAGAGCATATAAAACATAATCTAAATATTGAATTTCAGCTATAGGGCGAAGTCCGCGAAGTGCCATTCCAATGCCTTGTCCTAAAATGCTAGCTTCTCTTATACCAGTATCTGCAACACGTAGTTCTCCGTATTTTTCCTGCATTCCTTCTAGTCCTTGATTTACATCACCAATGGTTCCACTATCTTCGCCAAAGATTAAGGCTTCTGGATATTTTTCAAAAATAACATCAAAATTGTTTCTTAGAATTAGTCTTCCATCAACCATTTCAGCATCTGTAGCATAAGACGCTTTAACCTCTGAAATGCTTAGTGCATTATTTGGGTTTTCACTATATAAATATTTACTGAATTTTGGCTGTATTTTTTTGTAATATTTTGAAATCCAATCTTGTAATTGTTTTTTTTCAGTAGAATTTTCTTTTGCAATAAATCGTAAGGTTTTTCTTGCTGTAGAAAGTATTTCTTTACGAATTGGCTCTTGGATTCTTTCTAAATCATTTTTTAATTTCAGAATAAGGTTTTTATTTCCACTAGAATTGGCGACGTTATTTAATAAACTTACTAATTCGTTTTGTTCTTCTTTTTGTGGAGAAACAAAGGCTTCCCAAGCAGATTTTTTGCCACTGCGAACCTCCTTTTTAATCGAGTTTTCTATGCTTAAAAGGACTTCTTCAGTAGCAATATTGTTTGCTATTATCCACTCCCTCATTTTTAGGTTGCAGTCATTAGCAGCCTCCCATGCCAAGCGGTTTTTGCTTTTGTATCGTTCATGTGAGCCTGAAGTTGAATGGCCTTGTGGTTGTGTAAGCCCTACTACGTGGATAAGAACCGGGACATGTTCTTCTCTAGCTATATTACCTGCTTTTTCATAAATTTCTACTAATGAAGGATAATCCCATCCGTTTACTTTAAGAATTTCGAAGCCATTTTCTGTTTCATTTCTTTGAAAGCCTTTTAATATTTCAGAAATATTTTCTTTTGTGGTTTGATGTTTTGCATGTACTGAAATGCCATATTCATCATCCCAAACACTCATTACCATAGGCACTTGAAGCACACCAGCTGCGTTTATAGATTCCCAAAACAATCCTTCACTTGTGCTTGCATTTCCGATAGTGCCCCAAGCTACTTCATTTCCATTGATTGAAAAATTGGTTTTATTTGGGATGCCTTTTACATTTCTAAAAATTTTAGAAGCCTGCGCTAAGCCTAGTAATCGAGGCATTTGCCCTGCTGTTGGAGAAATATCGGGGCTTGAGTTTTTTTGTGCAGTTAAATTTTTCCAACTTCCATCTTCGTGTAAACTATGTGTAGAAAAATGACCACCCATTTGTCTTCCAGCAGCCATAGGTTCTTGTTTTATATCGGTATTTCCATATAATCCTGCAAAAAATTGTTGTATAGTCATTTCGCCAATTGCCATCATAAAAGTTTGGTCTCGATAATATCCAGAACGCCAATCGCCATTTTTAAATGCTTTTGCCCAAGCTAGTTGTGGCACTTCTTTTCCGTCACCAAATATTCCGAACTTTGCTTTTCCTGTTAGTACTTCCCGTCGTCCAAGAAGACTACATTCTCTACTGGTTACTGCTATTTTATAATCGTTTAGTACCTCTGTTTGAAATTCATCAAAAGAAAGAGCACTTTTAGTTTGTGATTTGGTCTGCATACTTGGCATTTATTTTGAATTGCAAAAGTAAGGAAAACTAAGGGTTTTTGCAATTGGTTTAATGATTGGGTATTTTAATTAACGCAACTATAACGGTAATCAATTTTCCAATAATGTATTGTTAAACAGTTTTAAAATTCTTTTATATTCATCTATCCAGCTACTGGGTTCAATAAAACCGTGGTCTTCTGCTGGATAAATAGCCATTTCCCAATTGTTTTTTTCTAATTCAATTAATCTTTGCGACAAGCGCACTACGTCTTGAAAATGTACATTTATATCAACGATACCGTGAGCAATAAGCAAATGGCCTTGTAAACCATCGGCAAAGTAAATAGGTGAGGAGCGGCGATAAGCAATTGGGTCGTTTGCGGGTTCGTTTAAAATATTTGAAGTATAACCATGGTTATAATGTGCCCAGTCAGTTACCGAGCGAAGTGCTGCACCGGAAGCAAAGGTTTCTGGTGCATTAAAAAGTGCCATAAGTGTGATAAATCCGCCATAACTTCCTCCGTAGAGTCCAATTTTGTTTTTATTAATGCCGTGTTCCGTAATTAGATAATTTGCACCATCTACTTGGTCAGAAAGGTCTTTTCCTCCCATGTGCCTGTAAATAGCTGTGCGCCAATCTCTCCCATAGCCAGCACTTCCGCGGTAATCAATATCAATAACGGTATAACCTAAATCCGTTAGCATATTGTTAAACATATATTCTCTAAAATATAAAGACCACCATTTATGAACGTTTTGCAAATAACCAGCACCGTGCACAAATAGTACAGCGGCATTATTTTTAACCGATGCATCGGGTGTGTAAAGTCTGGCAGGTACCATGGTGCCGTCTGAAGCTTGAAAGTTTACTAGCTGTGGGTCGCGCCAATTGTATTCTTTAAACGCTTCAGATTGTCCAAAAGTGAGTTGTTTTTCTTTATCTTTTGGATTGTTTTTCTTTAAAAATAATTCCCATGGCTGGTTGCTATAAGAATGTCGAATGGCTAAATATTTTTCATCGGGGGAAAGAAAAACTTCGTTATTTCCGATTAGTGATGTAAGTTTTATCATGGCACCACCCATCAAGGGCATTTTATAAAAATGTCTTTCTCCAGAATGTATTTCTGATGTAGTTAGATACCAGTTTTTTTTGTCGTTTGAAATTTCAGGATCAAAAACTTCAAAGGATCCAGAGGTTAATGCTGTTTTAACTTTATTTGTCACATCTATAATATAGAGGTGTGAATAGCCTGTAATTTCTGATTGAAAATAAATATGTTGGTTATCGGGTAACCAGCCAATAGTAGCGCCTCCCATTAACCAGCCAATACCAGGTCCTGCAATCCATGCTTCATCGCGTTGCCTATCTAAAGTTTCTAAATCGCCTGTTTCTAGGTTTAGTTTGGCAATCCATCGGTCTTTGTTGTCTTTTGAGCGCACATTTACGATAGCGTTTTTGCCGTTGTCTGAAAAATATGCTCTGGAAATAAGGACTTCTCGATTTACGGAGTCCCATTTTTTTTCAGGGTAGTCTTTTGTGTAATCTGGTAAATCGTTTATTCCTGAAAGTTGGTTTGTTTTTACCATATATGTGGTATCTTTTTCTATATGATAAATAGCGAGTTCCACCTGTGTTTTTTCATTGCCCACTTTTTCTCGGGTTTTTAAATCTACAGTATATCCTAATGCATCTATATAATCTGGCACAATGGTCTGCTCATTTTCATTGCGAGTTACTAAATTAAAGGTTACATATTTAGCATCTGGTGAAACCTGAATATTGGAGACCGATTTCTTTCCAGTATAAAAGGGATTTGCTACTTTTTCTTTTGAGTACTCTCTATATTTTTTTGAAGCTTCTTTTTTATCTTCTCGTTTTTTAATAACTTGAAGTACCTGCAAGTTGTCTTCTTTTAGCCATGTTGCTTTTTCTGTTAAATTATCTTCTTTTTTCTTGCTGTCTTCACCAGCTTTTAGGTTAGTTAATTTATTTAAATTCCCATTATTTAGTGAGTAGATATATGCATTATGATCAAAAGTAAAAGCAATGTTATTCTCATCTGCTAAAAAAATTGGATTCCTTATGTTTTGGTATAATTCTAATACTTTTAATTCTTTTCTGCTTTTTATGTCATAAAGAAAAAGGGTATTGTTTTTTACATATATTTTTTTGGATTTTGAGGCATTATAAGCTCCGCTATTTGGAACCCTATTTTTTTCATCTTTCCAGCTTACTTTTTCAATAGTATTTTGCGCTTTTAAAGAAATTAGATACAAGGAGTCTGAAGGGTTATTGTATTTGTTGTAGTTAAAATATATAGCGTCGCTATGTACATTCCATTCTATATTAGAAGGAAAAGTGCCTATCCACTTGGGGTCTTGCATTATTTTTTCAACAGTAAGATTACTTTGTTGTGCAAAAAAAGAGTTAGAAAATAGGAGTAAAATAACAACAAGAAGAAGGTTTTTAAACATAATTAATTTCATTAAAGTGAGATTACGAATCTACATAAAATTTATAAAAGTAAAATCACTCTAAAAGCATCTTTCTTAGCGCAATAAATATTTGAATATTAAAAAAATAGTAGTACTTTTGCGCTCCTTTTAGCAACGTCGAAAATTATAAAGGGATTTTTTTTAAACCATAGTACTAACACTTCTGTGTTTATGTTGCTTGAATTTTCTATATATACAGAATACAAATTAATTTAATCTTCCATGTCTGAAGAAATCAAAAACGAAGAGGTACAAGTAGAGGAATCTGCTGTAGCTCAAGAACCAAAAAAGGAAGTTTCTGCAAAAGAAGCTAATCCTGAAAAATTTTTAGAAGAATTTAACTGGCACAATTACGAAGAAGGTATCGATCCTATCGACGAAGGAAAACTAGATGAATTTGAAAAATTAGTTGCCGCAAATTTTGTGGACACATTAAATGATGAAGTGGTAGAAGGAGTAGTTGTTTATCTTTCTGATCGTGACGCTATCATCGATATTAATGCAAAAAGTGAAGGGGTGGTTTCTCTTAACGAGTTTCGTTACAATCCAGATCTTAAAGTTGGTGACAAAGTTGAAGTGTTAATTGACGTGCGTGAAGACAGTACAGGTCAATTAGTATTATCACACAGAAAAGCAAGAACCATCAAAGCGTGGGATCGTGTAAACGAAGCTCATGACAATGCTACTATTGTGAATGGTTACGTTAAATGCAGAACTAAAGGAGGAATGATAGTAGATGTTTTTGGCATCGAAGCATTCTTACCAGGCTCTCAGATTGATGTGAAACCTATTCGCGACTATGATGGTTATGTAGGAAAAACAATGGAATTCAAAGTGGTTAAAATCAATCACGAATTCAAAAACGTTGTAGTTTCTCACAAAGCACTTATCGAAGCAGATATTGAAGAACAGAAAAAAGAAATTATCGGTCAATTAGAAAAAGGTCAAGTACTTGAAGGTGTGGTAAAAAACATAACTTCTTATGGTGTATTTGTAGATCTTGGTGGCGTTGATGGATTAATTCATATAACAGACCTTTCTTGGAGTAGAATTAATCATCCAAATGAAATTGTAGAGCTGGATCAAAAACTAAACGTGGTTATTTTAGATTTTGACGAAGCTAAAACCAGAATCCAATTAGGTCTTAAACAACTAAATGCACACCCTTGGGAAGCACTTAGCAGCGAATTGAAAATTGGTGATAAAGTAAAAGGTAAAGTTGTTGTAATTGCAGATTATGGTGCGTTTATTGAAGTTGCTGAAGGAGTAGAAGGGTTAATTCACGTAAGTGAAATGTCTTGGTCCACTCACTTACGCAGTGCGCAAGATTTTGTGAAGATAGGAGATGAAGTGGAAGCAGTTGTTCTTACTTTAGATCGTGATGAACGCAAAATGTCACTTGGTATCAAACAATTAACTCCAGATCCTTGGACAGATATTACTACTAAATTCCCCGTAGGTTCAAATCATAAAGGTGTCGTGAAAAACTTCACAAACTTTGGTGTCTTTGTAGAACTAGAAGAAGGAATTGATGGTTTAATTTATATCTCTGACCTTTCTTGGACTAAAAAAATTAAACACCCTAGTGAGTTTACTAATGTTGGTGATTCCCTAGATGTTGTTGTTTTAGAACTAGATGTGGATGGTCGTAAATTAAGTTTAGGTCACAAACAAACAGAAAGCAATCCTTGGGATATTTACGAAAAAGACTTTGCAGTAGGTACATCACACTCTGGTGTAATTTCTGAAATCGTTGATAAAGGTGCTACTATAGACTTTAATGAAGACATCATTGCTTTTGTACCCGCACGTCACCTTGAGAAAGAAGACGGAAGTAAACTTGCAAAAGGCGAAACGGCAGACTTCCAAATTATTGAATTTAACAAAGAATTCAAAAGAGTGGTTGCGTCGCACACGGTAATTTTCAAAGAAGAAGAAGCAAAAATCCTTAAAGAAATTGTGAAGAAACAAGCAGACACTTCTGCTGAAGCTAAACCAACTTTAGGAGATGCTAATGAACAATTACAAGCATTGAAAGACAAAATGGACGGTAAAAAATAAGAGTAACCACCCATTTCTATATAATGAAAAGGACTGCTAGCAATAGCGGTCCTTTTTTTTGCATAAAATTTTATTGAACATACCCATTTGTATTTCCCACTCTTATCTTTTTTTGGTCTTTTTACATAATTGGTTTTTTAAGTTAATTAACACCTTCAATATGTCACCCCTAATGGGGTTTTTTAAACCTATAATTTAATTTTCAAACAAACGGCAATAATATATTACCCATAACGGTGTTGAAATAACATCTTTTATCAAGTCCCGTTATGGACGAAATATTGGTAGTAGAAAAAACAGAGCATGTTTTAAATCCCCTTAGAGATGATATATTTATCCTTAATTACTCAATAACAATTGACGAATTAACGATTTACAAAATAACAAAGCTTCTAGTGAGGGGTTAATGAGATTTTAAATTTAAAAACTAGCTAAAGCGGTTATGATATTTTTTGTTTACTTTTGTTGTAAAGAAATTTGAAACCAATATGAGTCAAAAAGTGTTGCTTAATGCTAAAGAAGTTAACATCGCTCTTCATCGGTTATCCTGCCAATTAATTGAAAACCACAATACGTTTCATAATACTGTTTTAATAGGAATTCAACCCAGAGGCATCTATCTAGCAGATAGAATTAAAATCATGTTAGAGGACGACTATAAAATTAAAAATATCCAGTTAGGATATCTAGATATCACCTTTTTTAGAGATGATTTTCGGCGAGGGGAAAAACCTTTAGAAGCTAATAAAACAAGCATCAATTTTTTAGTTGAAGATAAAAAAATAGTGTTTATTGACGATGTTTTATACACCGGAAGAAGCATAAGAGCTGCCTTAACGGCAATACAATCTTTTGGTCGTCCTTCAGAAATAGAGTTGTTAACCCTTATTGATAGAAGATTTAGTAGACATTTACCCATACAGCCAGATTATCGTGGAAGACAGGTAGATGCTATTAACGATGAAAAGGTAAAGGTATGTTGGAAGGAAAATGAAGGAGAGGATACCGTATATTTAATTTCAAATTGAAATTTTAATTGGCACATAGTTAGAAAAGCAGGGTAAAAAGCAAAATTAGATTTTATAAAAACAAAGTAGCACAAATAATATTTCTAAAATCGTAAATCAAAAGATATGAACGAATTAAGTGTTAACCACTTATTAGGGATAAAACACCTCACACAGGCAGACATACAACTCATTTTTGAGACCGCTGACCATTTTAAAGAAGTAATTAATCGCCCCATTAAAAAAGTACCCTCGTTAAGAGACATTACCATTGCAAATCTTTTCTTTGAAAACAGTACCCGGACCAGACTTTCTTTTGAACTTGCAGAAAAGCGACTTTCTGCAGATGTGATAAACTTTTCAGCAGCATCCTCTTCAGTAAAAAAAGGAGAAACACTTATAGATACCGTAAACAATATACTTTCCATGAAAGTAGATATGGTGGTGATGCGTCATCCAAATCCGGGAGCCGGTGTTTTCCTTTCACAACATATTAATGCAAGTATCATCAATGCTGGTGACGGGGCACATGAGCACCCTACACAAGCACTTTTAGATTGTTATTCTATAAGAGAACGCTTGGGCAGTGTTTCTGGAAAAAAAGTGGTTATTGTGGGCGATATTCTTCATTCCAGAGTAGCCTTATCTAATATTTTTGCGCTACAATTATTAGGTGCTAAAGTAAAAGTATGTGGGCCTAAAACTCTTGTTCCAAAATATATAGAAAAAATAGGAGTTGAGGTAGAAAGTAATTTAAAGGCGGCCTTAGAGTGGTGTGATGTGGCAAATATGCTTCGCATACAAAACGAGCGTATGGACATTAGTTATTTTCCTTCCACAAGAGAATATACACAGCAATATGGTGTAAACAGAGTCCTCTTAGATAGCTTAAAAAAGGAAATCGTAATTATGCATCCTGGCCCAATAAATCGAGGTGTAGAGATTACCAGCGATGTGGCAGACTCAAAACAATCCATCATTTTAGAACAAGTACAAAACGGAGTTGCTATACGAATGGCAGTTATTTATCTCCTAGCATCTAAAATTAAAGTTCATGAAAGTTAGCAAACACAAAACATTTCAACTTATTGAAGATGAAAAAGACGATATTTTAGAATTCGCTACTTTTTTAGAATATATAATTGCTAAAGAATTTTCTAAAGAGAATGTAGTAATAAACCTAGCGAAGTATGCTAACTTAACCCTTCCAGAATTGCTTTTTTTTCTGAAAGTTTCCAATACCCAAAGAGCCAAAAAGAAATCTTTTGTAATCATTAATGATGCCATAAACCCAGATAGTGTTCCAGAAGAACTCATTGTGGTTCCAACAATTCAAGAAGCAGAAGATGTCATTGAAATGGAAGAAATTGAAAAAGATCTAGGATTTTGAAGTAAGAGTGCATAACAAATAACATAAGACAAAATCCAAGAAAAAGATTCAAAATTTACCATAAAGCACTTCAAACCATCTAATAATCATACCATCAAAAAATGAAGCTTACTATATTAGGATGCTATTCAGCCACACCACGTACCTTTAACAATCCCACTTCGCAGCTTTTAGAAATAAAAGGGCATCTGTTTCTTGTAGATTGTGGTGAAGGAACCCAAGTGGCTCTCAGAAAAAGTAAAGCTAAATTTGCGAGGGTAAAACATATTTTTATTTCGCATTTACATGGCGATCATTTTTATGGACTCATCGGGTTGATTTCTACTTTTCGCCTTTTGGGAAGAGAGGCAGATTTGCATATTTATGGACCTAATGGAATTAAGGAAGTAATCCTTTTACAATTAAAACTTGCAAATTCCTTTACCAACTACAACCTTCTTTTTCACGAATTAGAATCCCGGGAATCTGCATTACTTTTTGAAGACGAAACCATAGAGGTCTATTCCATTCCATTAAATCATAGAGTATATACGAATGGTTTTCTGTTTAAAGAAAAACCCGGTGAACGAAAACTAAATATGGATGCTGTTTTACAAGCCAATATTCACCAAAGCTATTTCCAAAAAATAAAAAGTGGTGCAGACGTTATTAATGAAGAAGGGGAGATAATTGCTAATGCAAAAGTAACCCAAGATGGGCCAAACCCAAAAAGTTATGCTTTTTGTAGTGACACGATGTATAAACCAGATATTGTTCCGCTCATTCAAAATGTAACGGCTCTATATCACGAATCTACATTTTTAGACCAACACCAGCACCTGTGCGAAAAAACCAAACATAGCACCGCAAAACAAGCGGCAGCAATTGCAAAACAAGCTAATGCAGGACTTTTGATCTTAGGACATTTTTCAACCCGATACCCCTCTACAGATTTTTTTAAAGAAGAAGCACAATTGGTATTTGAAAAAACAGAACTTGCAGATGATTTTAAGGTTTTTGAATTTTAGGAATTCTTTATTTTTGAATGCATTCTATTTTCTTTCAAAAATTTATAATTAACTTCACACATCCTTTTTTTTAAATCGTACAAAAACACGTAAATTGCATACCAAATATAGATTATGCATGAAGATTTAAGTAACTATAGAAAATCGTATGAAAAAACGGAACTCCTAATTTCCAATGTAGATGAAAATCCAATTCAGCAATTTCAGACTTGGTTTTATGAAGTAGAAAAACTTGGAGGTATGGATGAAGCAAATGCTATGACTATTTCTACCATTGGACTTGATGGTTTTCCTAAAAGTAGGGTAGTGCTTTTAAAGAAATATACCGCAGAAGGTTTTATATTTTTTACAAATTATGATAGCGAAAAAGGAAAATCTATTATAGCAAATCCTAAAGTTTGTCTTTCTTTTTTTTGGCCAAATGCAGAACGACAAGTTATCATAAAAGGAACCGCAGAAAAAGTTTCTGAAGAAGTATCTGAAGCCTATTTTCAATCCAGACCTAATGGCAGTAAACTTGGTGCAATTGTTTCTAAACAAAGTAAAGTTATTTCAGAAGACAGAAATTTATTAGAAAATAAGTTAAAAGAATTAGAACGAAAATATGCCGGTAAGGAAATAGCAAGGCCCAAAAATTGGGGAGGGTTTTTGGTGAGACCTTTTTCCATAGAATTTTGGCAAGGCAGACCTAACCGATTACACGATAGAATTAGATATACATGGAAAGATAAGTATGATTGGAAAATGGAACGTTTAGCGCCATAAACTTGAATGACACTAAATTATCTCTTTACCATTAAATATATGTAAAAGCGAGATATACTAAATAAAACAAAATGAAGACACTATATATAACAAGACACGCAAAATCCTCTTGGGAAGAAGATGTCATCGATCATCAAAGACCATTGAATAAAAAGGGCGAAAAAGATGCGCAAAAGGTTTCTGAATTTGTAGCCTCTATTTTTAAAAAACCAGATTTAATGATAAGCAGCGATGCAAATAGAGCATTAACAACTGCATTACAATTTAAAAAAGCATTCCAAATGCAGGAATTTGCTTTTATAAAAAATCATGATATGTATGATTTTTCTGGGGGAAATGTGTTAAAAATAATACAGAATTGTTCAGACGATATCGAGGTATTGATGATTTTTGGTCACAACCATGCGCTTACCGTAATTGCAAATAAACTTGGAACAAAGTATATAGATAACGTACCCACTTGTGGTTTTGTTAAAATAGATTTTGACATACAGAGTTGGAATTCTTTAACTAAAGGAAAAACTATAGCAATAGTTTTTCCAAAAGATTTAAAATAAATGACAAAAAACCAAAATCAATATATAAATAGAGAACTAAGTTGGCTTCAGTTTAACGCCAGAGTACTTCAAGAAGCCGATGATGAAGAGGTGCCATTAGTAGAGCGACTTCGATTTTTAGGAATATTTTCAAACAATTTAGATGAATTTTTTAAGGTTCGATATGCAACTATTAAGCGCATTGATTTAGCTGGAAAATTAGGCAAAAGCGCATTGGGAGGTATAAGTGCAAAAGAATTATTAGAAGAAATAACTAAAATCGTAATTGCACAACAATCAGAAAGTCTTGAAATACTTAGTAATATTCAAAAACAATTAAAAAAGTATAACGTAAATGTTATTACTGAAAAAGAAATTTCAGAAAATCAAAACGATTTTATAAAAGAATACTTTTCTCAAAAAGTTAGACCTGCATTGGTAACTATCATGCTAGATGATCTTCACCAATTCCCTATTTTAAAAGATAGTGCGGCATATCTAGCAGTTAAAATAAAGATGAAACCGGAAGACAATTTTTTTCCAAATAAAATTGCTTACGCATTAATTGAGTTACCTAAATCTGTTGATCGTTTTGTTGTTATGCCCAAGGTTGGTGATCAGCATTACATTATTATGTTAGACGATTTAATTCGAAATTGTCTTGGCATACTATTTAACATTTTTAATTTTGAAAGTTTTTCAACACACATGATTAAAATAACCCGTGATGCCGAGTTAGACATTGAAAGTGATCTGAGTAAAAGTTTCATTGAAAAAATATCTGCAAGTGTAAAACATAGAAGAATAGGAGATCCTGTGCGCTTAGTGTATGATAAAAACATAGACAAAGAAACACTTGATTTTTTACTAAAAAAAATGAATATTGATGATACAGACAGCATAATTCCCGGAGGCAGATACCACAATAGAAGAGACTACATGAATTTCCCAAACCTAGGAATAAAAGAGCTGTTTTATGAAAAACACCTACCCTTGCCTATACCAGGAATGGTTTTGCAAGGTAGATTACTCGATAAAATTGCAGAAAAAGATTATTTACTATATGCACCTTATCAAAATTTTGCTTACTTGATAAAATTTTTAAGAGAAGCAGCACTAGACCCAAAAGTAAAAACCATAAAAATAACTATTTACCGCCTAGCAGAAATTTCAAATATTGCAAGTTCATTGATAAACGCCAAAAAAAATGGTAAAGATGTTACCGTTCAAATAGAATTGCGCGCCCGTTTTGATGAAGAAGCTAATATTAATTATGCTGAACAAATGCAATATGAAGGCATACAGTTAATTTTTGGAGTACCAGGATTAAAAGTTCATTGCAAAGCCTGTGTTATAGAACGTTTAGAAAATGAAAAACTTGTGCGTTATGGTTTTATAAGTACCGGAAACTTTAACGAAACTACCGCTAAAATTTATACAGATTATACCTTATTTACATCCAATCAAAGTATTTTAAAAGAAGTGAACAAAGTGTTTGATTTTTTTCAAATTAACTACAAAATAAAAAAATACAAACACCTTATAGTTTCACCTCATTATACCCGAAATGGAATCAATACGCTAATTAATAAGGAAATAGTCAATGCAAAAGCAGGAAAACCTAGTGGTATAAAATTAAAACTTAATAGTCTTTCCGATTATGATATAATTGATAAACTTTATGAGGCGAGTAGGGCTGGCGTAAAAATTAAAATGATTGTAAGAGGAATTTGTAGTTTAATTCCTGGTATTGAGGGAATGAGTGAAAATATTGAAGTTATTAGTATTGTAGATAAATTTTTAGAACATCCAAGATTATTTGTTTTTGAAAATGGTGGGACTCCAAAAATATATATTTCTTCAGCAGATTTTATGACTAGAAACCTAGACACACGTGTTGAAATTTCTTGCCCTATTTATGATTTAGAAATTCAAAAGGAATTATTAGAAACTTTTGAAATTTGTTGGAACGATAATGTAAAAGCACGTATTATTTCTATAAAACAAGATAATGCATATAAAACAAACCACAAACCAAAACTTCGCTCTCAAATAGAAACATATACATATTATTTAAAAAAAATAGAAGTGCAAACTAAATTAGAGAAAAACAAAACATTTCAATAATTTAAAGAAGAAATCTCATAATAATGAAAATTCAAAAATACGGTGCTATTGATATTGGTTCAAATGCTGTGAGGCTTCTCATTGCTACGGTTATTGAGCGTGAAGGAAAAGATACTGTCTTCAAGAAAACATCATTAGTTCGTGTACCCATTCGTCTAGGTGAAGATGTGTTTATGAACAAAAATATTTCAGACACTAATATTAAACGATTAAAAAACACCATTAACGCATTTAAACTTTTAATGGAAACACATCGGGTAACCAATTTTAGAGCTTGTGCAACATCTGCCATGCGGGAAGCAATAAATGGCATAGAGGTAGCAAAAATAATTAAAAAAGAAACAGGCGTTTCCATTCAAATAATTGATGGCGAAGTCGAGGCAACTATTATTTCTTCTACGGATATTCGCGATTTGATTATGGTAGATAAAACGTTTCTTTATGTAGATGTAGGTGGTGGAAGCACAGAATTTACAATTTTTTCTAATGGAAAAATAATAAACTCTAAATCTTTTAGGCTCGGAACCGTAAGATTAATTAACGATATGGTGGATGATACCATGTGGGAAGAAGTTGAACACTGGATAAAAAATCAAACAAAACATTACACTAAAATAGCACTCATTGGATCTGGTGGTAACATAAACAGTATCTTTAAACAAAGTGGAAAAGCGCAAGGCAAATCACTTTCTTACATGTATTTAAATTCCTATTATGAATATATTCAAAACTTTTCTTTTGAAGATAGAATGGTAGAATTAGATATGAATCCAGATCGCGCCGATGTAATTATTCCAGCTACACGCATTTATCTTTCTGCAATGAAATGGAGTAGAGCCAGAAAAATTTACATCCCTAAAATAGGCCTTTCTGACGGTATCATAAAAGATTTGTATAAAGAGGAAAAGGCTAAGAATTTTGAAGTCAATAATTAGAATAGCATCCACTTTCACCCATGAATGGATTCATGTTTGCCTAAATTTTTCATAATAGACGCTTCGTAGGTAAGTAATTCTTGCCATTTTTTATTCACTTCTTCTAAATTTCCGTGTTTTCGTGCAAATCTTAAAAACATGGCATAATGATTTGCTTCTGAAACCATTAGTTTTTTATAAAAAAGTTTAAACTCATTATCTATTAATTTTTCGGAAAGAAGTCTAAAACGTTCACAACTTCTTGCTTCAATAAGAGCAGCATAAAGTAAACGATGCACCATTTGGGTCGTTCTGCTCCCACCTTTTGGAAAGAATTTTAGTAGAGCTAAGACATACTCATCTTTTCTATCTCTCCCTAATAGCCACCCTCGTTCTAAAATTTTATCGTGTACCATTTTAAAATGACTCATTTCTTCTTTAGCTAGACCAATCATTTCTTCAACCAAATCAGGGTGTTCTGGAAAACTTACAATGAATGAAATTGCCGTAGACGCCGCTTTCTGCTCACAATAAGCATGGTCTGTAAGTATTTCTTCCAGATTCTTTTCTGCAATTTTTACCCATCTAGGGTCTGTAGGTAATTTTAAACCGAGCATTTGTTTAGGTATTTAATTTAAATTGTTATAGCATTAATTTTTTTAGTCAATCTACTCATTTCCGTTGAAAAAGAAATATTTTTTTTAAAAATAGCTACATCCATCGTGGTTACGTTTTTTCCAGTCTTGTTTTCTAACCATCTTTGTGCTGGAGAGTAACTGTCTAGACAAAATGCCCACCCTTCTTCAGAAACGTTTTTGTAAAATTGCATTTTATTTATACAAACATCTACGCCCGTGGCTTTTTTTGTACCCCTGTGGATCACTTTTATTTGTGTAACGATAGGGTTTCTAAAAACAGGAAAGTAATTTGCATTTTGCTCTAAGGTTTTTTTTTCTATAAAATATAGGCTTTTTATTTCTCTCCCATAATTTACTAGTTGCCAAAAATTTTGTAGAGATAATTTATAATCTGTCTTTTCAAGAATTTTTAATAAATCCATCGGTATATGGTGAAAATTCTTTTTGTATTTTGAGCAATGGAAAAGGGCATATAAATAATGTGTTAAATCATCAGGAGTAAATAAAAGTCTGCATTCTAGACGAACATCTTGGCTGGTTGCCATACAAATATTGTAATCGTTTTTTTTTAAGCATACCTATGTTTTTTGCCATGTGCTCTCGATAATTTTGGTTGACAAGTAACTCTTCTATGTTTTTTTTAATGTATTTATCCAGTTTGGGTCTATGAATATTTTAATAGTAAACATGCCAATTAATTTATAATGATTAAGTATAAACGTACTCGCGCACAAACGTCAAATATCCAAATCAAAAGTTTTCCTTAAGGTATCTATTAATGGATATTTTTCTCTTAATTTTTCAAACTTTTCCCTAGGCGTATAGGCATATTTTTTTTCTGCTTTCTCATCGACATCGATTTCTAAAATAATACTATAGTTTTTTAATTTTTTAGAAAGAAAATTTAAAAGGTCTTGTTGTGAACGCTCTAGCTCTACTTTCATTGTATGGTTTGGATAACAAACCTGTATGGCATTGCCCTTTAAAACAGGCAAATTCATGTGTAGTTGTGAAGCTAATATATGTTCGCCTTTATGCTCTAAAAGTTTAATGTATTCATTCCAGAAAACTTGCAAGTCGGTTTCGGTAAAAGCTTCTTCTGGTGGTTTGTCTAAATCGATAGCTAAGGTATTAAATTCTTCTGCTAGTTTTTTTTTCTTTTCAATACTTTTTAAAGAAAATGCTGAAATTCTTTCGGCATTTTGATTTACTAATTTTTTAGATTTTTCCTCTAAGGAAGTGTTTTCTATTTTTGGGGGCATAACTTCTTCCTTGTATGGAAGGGTGTTTTCTTTAATATCAGAAAAATTAGAGGAGACATCGGGTTCTATAACAACATTATTTGTTGCTGCTTTTTCTGAATTTGTTTGTAGGTAATGGGTTTTTTTTTCAGCTAATTGATGTTGTGGAGAAATTATGTGCCGATATTGTTTTTTTTTTTCGCCATCGGTTATGATAGAAGCAAGCTGCATAAGGCATAACTCAACAAGAAGCCGTTGGTTTTTGCTGCTTTTGTATTTTAAATCGCAATCGTTTGCCAAATCAATAGCACGGATTAAAAAATCAAAGTTAGCCGATTTTGCTTGTTGAAAATAGCTTGTTTTTATTTGATCACCAACCTCTAACAGAGAAATGGTTTCAGGATGTCTGCACACTAATAAATCTCTAAAATGCGATGCCAATCCTGAAATAAATTGATGTCCATCAAATCCTTTAGCTAAAATGTCATCAAATAAAACTAGCACTTTAGGTATGTTATTTTGTAATAAAAAATCAGTAGTTTCAAAGTAGGTGGTGTAGTCAAGAACGTTCAGGTTTTCAGTAACGGCTTGTCGCGTTAAGTTTTTTCCGGAGAAACTTACCACCCGATCAAAAATAGAAAGCGCATCGCGAAGTGCTCCATCTGCTTTTTGTGCAATAATATGCAAAGCATCGTCATCTGCTATGATTTCTTCACTTACTGCTATTTCAGCCAAATGATTTTTAATATCGATTGCCGTGATTCTTTTGAAATCAAATATTTGACATCGCGATAAAATAGTAGGAATGATTTTATGTTTTTCGGTAGTAGCAAGAATAAAAATAGCGTGGTTGGGTGGCTCTTCTAGAGTTTTTAAAAACGCATTAAAGGCCGATGGAGAAAGCATATGTACTTCATCAATAATATATACTTTATATTTTCCTGTTTGTGGCGGAATACGTACTTGGTCGGTTAAATTTCGAATATCATCTACTGAATTATTAGATGCTGCATCTAGCTCAAAAATGTTAAAGGCAAAATCCTCATTCGGGTCATCTTCTGTACTTTTCTGATTTATTTTTTTTGCTAAAATGCGTGCACAAGTTGTTTTTCCAACCCCTCGCGGACCAGTAAAAAGAAGAGCTTGGGCTAAATGGTTGTTTTCAATAGCATTCTCTAAAGTTTTGGTAATAGCTTGCTGGCCAACTACGCTTTTGAAGGTAGTGGGGCGGTATTTTCTGGCTGATACGATAAAGTGTTCCATAGAAAGTTGTGGAAACAAATATAAGTATTGCGATGTAAATAGTAAATAGCATTCTAATAATTTTAAGAATAGATATTAACAAATCAATATGTATCTTTGTGCTTGCAGACTGCCTTATCGCTATCCCGATGCAAATTCGGGAGGGAGGAAAGTCCGGACACCATAGGGCAGCATAGCGGCTAGCGGCCGTCACCCCGATTTTATATCTGGGTAGGACAAGTGCAACAGAAAGGATGTACAGGTAATGCTGTAGTGAAATCATGTAAACTCTATGCGGTGCAATGCCATGTAAACCTGTGCTTGAGGGCGGCTCGTTCGATGCAGGAGGGTAGGCAGATAGAGCCAGACAGTAATGTTTGGTCCAGATAAATGATAAGGATTCGCCTTTGGTGAATTACAGAATCCGGCTTATAGGTCTGCATTACATTAAAAGTCCCGTATGAAAGATGCTTCTTTCAGCGGGATTTTTTATTTTTTTAAGGCTTCTATTTTTTCTAAAACCTCTTGCGCTTCTGCTTGTTTTTTATCGCTAGCGGAACGATTTGTAGTGGAAAGTTCAAAGGCTTCTTTTAAAATTTTTTTGTACTTTTCTTGAAGGACTTCCTCCTGATTTTTCTTTTTAAATAAACCAAACATAATTTTTTCTTTGCAAGATACAACAAATCATAAAATTTTAAAAGTAGTATGGGTTAGTAAGCGGTAGTTGCAGAAACAACGAAACCCTTGTAGGTAAGGGAATTTATGCTCAAAAGTGAAGGAAAACACGCTAAAACCACCCGATAACACTACGCAAAAAAAAAGAGGACTTAGATTCCTCTTAAAATCTTTTCAACAAACTTAACGAAAACCCCATAGTAATCAGACTAGCAGCCGGTTCCGTTCAACACGGGTTTCATTGTTCGTCCTGCGCACGCAACGAAACCCTAGCTGTT
>PHDJ01000050.1 GCA_002842575.1 Bacteroidetes bacterium HGW-Bacteroidetes-2 | reverse complement strand
CATAAACAGTAAAACTTTAAAAAGTCCTTTGGATATATTAATGGAAAGTACTACATTCGATAGAAACAAAAAAGACATGTCGTAGATAAGCAATATATCCGCATGTTTTTGAATAAACATGGAGATATAAACATGTTATGGGCAACTTTAACGAAAAAGCCGTCAAACGATTAAATTAGAGTAAGTAAAGATGAACAGAACATTAGCCTTATTAATTGTCATTTTTTTTACAGACTTGGTTTCTGCACAAAATCTTATATTCTATCAACGACCTCAATTAAGCCTCACAGAATATCAGCAATTATATGCCGAAAATTTAGTAACAGACACTAAAGCCTCTCAACTCAAAGGCAATGTAAAATCAGTAACAGTAACCTTATTGGATAGAAATGTGGATACATTAACTTATAAAGAAGAAGAAAGGTACAATATTAAAAGTCTTTATGAAACCTATAAATTTGAGTTTCTGCCCAATAAGAAGTTACAAACTTATGAAGAGAAATTGGAGAGAGAATACAAATACAACGAATATCAAAATTACACCCCAAGTAATAGTAAGTATATCAAAACCACTACTTATTATTTTGACGAAGAAAATAATAAGCTGTTAAAAATTAAAGAAACTAATGGAAATTCAACTACAGAAAAAGATTTCGACAGTTTAGGTTTTCTAAAACAAGAAGTAAATTATCGTATTGGCATTAAAGAAAAAAAACAGATGTACCAAACTAAAAATTACGATTGGAACAAGCAAAGAAATACAGTAAATTATCTTTTTAATTATCACTATCTAAATAAAGAAGTAGAACAAGGTAAACTTTCTTTTAAAGGCGAAAGCTATGAAAAGACTTTATATACCGATACAATAATAGGAAAAGGGAAAGAATATTTTTTTGGAAGTTCTTCAACAACAATGTTTGATGAAAAAGGTAATATTATTGCTCAAACTAGTTACGAGCCTGATATAAGAAGCTCGTTACCTAATAATTATAATTTTTCATACAAATACAACAAAGACAATGAGCTGACAGAAATTCTGAAAAATGGGACTACACGTTCCAAGTTTTACTTTAATCAAATAACAACGTTTCAATACGATAATTATGACGAATACGGAAATTGGCAGGAAATGACGATTAACACATCTGACGCAAATGGTAAATATACGAAGTTAAAATACAAACGTGAGATTTTGTACTATTAAACAAATTAGTGAAAATGAATAAAAAAGCAGCCCATAACAGGCGTTTGGCTCAATGGCGGGTGACGTGGTTAATTGAACATTCTACCTCGCATCAACTTTTGTGGTGTATTGACAGTTTTGTGCCCCGAAATCCGCCACTGCGCCAAGCGCCAAAACGTTAGCACCAATTGTAAAACGACACCGTAACCAATGACAGTAATCATAATAATAGCAGTAGTTGGACTACTAATTTACTTCGGGACAAGAAAAAAATCCGAACAGACTTTTATTGACAACAAGCAAAGTTCTAACACTTCAACAGCAAGCGGTCAGACAAATTCAACTCGACAAAAATTTCAATCTAAAATTTCAGACCTACCATTTCCTGACAGAATAGACGCAATCGTTTGGCACATTAAAGCCATTGACAAAGGACTTGCAAATGGCGACTTAGAACTTGCAAATCTTTCATACGCAAAACTTATTGAAAGTATCAGACAACAAAACGTTACAGAAAACGGAAGTTTTGAAGACCATTTGCAGACAATCAGAAAAGAGTATGACGAGTTTAGAGCATACTACGGACTGGAATATCCACAACAGTTTTTACCGCCTTCTGAACGCAAAAAGAAAGAACCAGTCCAAACTTCTACAAGCCAAGACAACACTCTCGTTTTCCTTGAAACATTGAATTTTGAAGAACTTCCAAAATCAGTAATTAAACACATTGACATTGTTAGGACAATATCTCAATGGAATGAATTGGGCTTAAAGCCAAAAAAAGACCAATACGGCAGATGGAACGATATTAAACGACAAGAACGATACTTTGAGTTTGTTGGTGCTTCCGCTACCAACCCAAGACACAAACTTTCATTAGAAACTGGAAAAAGAATAACGACAAAACCTTATTTCATAAAAGCTCTCGTTGAACAAGGTATTCCTCTCGAAGACTTTGTGGATAATGGTGATGATTTAAAGCACTTCATTAAAGCAGACGACTTATTTGTAGAAAATAATTATGAAGAAGCATTAAAAGAAATTGAATTAGCAATTTCAATCAGAGCAACTTCTGACTATAAAGAGTTGAAAAAAGATATTCAAGTTAAATTAGGCAACGAAGATATTGTTGACCAACAATTTAAGAAACACGAATTTGACATTGATAGTCCAATTCATACTGGAGAAATTTTTGACTGGTTCAAGGCATTATTAAAAAATAAAAAAATTGATAAGGTTATAAGTTACATCCACAAAACCAACGATACACTTGACAAATTAGCGAAAGGAGAGATAAAACCTAAAATATACGGGCAACAGTCTCGCGACTGGTATTCATATAAAAAGGAAGACTTTAATAAAAACCTTTTTAGAATTTTTGACTTTAACGTCTTGCAATTAGAGCAAACAGATGAAACATTAAAAATGCTTGACCTTTTTATCAAACTATATATTGGTAAAGAAATTAAGCCAATAGAAAGTATTGCAGACATTTATGTTCAGTGGAAACTTAAAGACAAAGCACACGAACTTTACAAACTGTGTTTAGACAAACTTGCAGGCGAAGAAAAACCAAGAGTTAAAGCAAGACTTACGAAAAAAATGGACGAACTAACAAGCTGAAAATGAGAACAACTGGTGCTAACACGGGTTTGGCAAAAGTGGCGGTTCAGTGCTCCGCAGACACATTTGTGGTAAATCAAAGTTTGGTTCTCCGCATCAACATTTGTGCTAAAAATCGCCACCTTCGCCAAGCCCGAAAACGTTACAAGCAAACCTAAAAAGACGAAAATATGAACAACGACAAATGGAATGAAATCTGTTTTTTACTATCGGAGAATATTAAAAGTGACATAAGCGAAAACTCATTTGAACAAAATGTAATTCAAGCATTAAGAGTTTTGGGTTGGAAACAATTTTCAGGCGACTTTGAAATTAGACCTTCTTATCAAATCGGAGCAGCAAACCGAATTACGCCAGATTTTGTCATTAAATCCTCTGACAATCATAAGCTTTTTGTAATAGAAATTAAACAACCGAACATTCCACTAACTTCAACTTTTCAACAACAATTATTCTCGTATATGCGACAATTAAAATTGGAATATGGAATTTTAATTGGTCAAGGAATTCAAATATTTTATGACGGAAATTTAGCAGAGCAAGAAGACCCAGTCTTACTCGAAACAATAAGATTTGAGAAAAATAGTGAAAAAGGAGAAAATTTTGTACAAATATTTAGTAAAGAAAATTTCAATACGGAATTACTAAAAGAATTTACTTTAAATGCACTTAAAAAAATAAATCGCAAAGAAGAATTCAAAAGGCTCAAAAGTAAAATTCTGTCTGATAATTATAAAGACAAACTAAATGAGTTAATTAAGCAAGATTTTATAAGTGAATATGATGGTGAATTAATCGCCTCTGTTCTTACAGAATTAAGAATTGAGATAATTGAGAAAAATATACCTATAAATAATTCAAAAACACAAATTAAGCAATATTCCCAACCAAAAGAGTTTAATCATAGCAGTACAATTTTACCAATAGAATTAAATCCTTCTGGTGAAGATGAATTTAAAAGAAAACTACTTTTAACTAAAAAAGCTTATATAACTACATTTTACGCAAACGGGACAAATGAAAAAAAACCTTGGACAGCGAACAGTTTTAGAGAAAGTTCAGGCGTTATAGGAAACTTAAGGTCTAGACCAGAATTTAGAAATGGCGAATGGCAGAAAAGAGGAATTATAAAGGTATTTGTTTCAATTAATGAATAAAATATGGACAAAAGGTCAGCTTGTAACAGCGTGTATAAGAAATAGCGGGTTCAGTGATAAATCAAAGGTCGGTGCTTTTAATAAAAGTTAGTGCCAAATTGAAAGTAAGAGCTTTTTAATCCGCTACTTCTCATACACGCAAAACGTTAGCCACAAGCTGAAAAAAAATCCGAACTTCCATTAAAATCCCAAAGAAATAAAGCCAGCCGCACATTTTAGCACTTTCGGTTTTTGCCTCCACACAAGGCCAACGCTGAAAAAACCAAAAGAGCTAAAATTTTCCCGCCGCACACCTTGGATATTAATAAAATTGTTTTAGATTTGTCAAAAAATGACAAGTCTTATGAAAACAACATTTGGCGAGTATATTCGACTTTTGAGAACCGAAAAGGAATTGACTTTGACACAACTTGCGGCCAAATTGAATTTGGATTCTGCAAATTTGAGCAAAATTGAAAACGGAATTCGGGATTTTGATGAAAAGAGACTTCCGAAATTAGCGAGAATATTCGGATTGAGCTTAAAAGAATTGCGTGAAGAATATCTGACCGACCAACTCGGGAAAAAAATCTACGAAACGAATTGCACAACTCAACTCTTAAAAGTTGCCGAAGAAAAGGCAGAATATCGCAGAACACTAAATAAAAACCTTCAAACAGAAAAAGCAGTATGAAAATAGTATCATTTTTTGCAGGCGCAGGCGGACTCGACTTGGGTTTCCAAAAAGCAGGTTTTGATGTAATTTGGGCAAACGAATATGACAAAGAAATATGGGAAACCTATGAAAAAAACCATCCCAAAACCATTTTGGACAAAAGAAGTATCGTTGACATAAAATCTGACGAAGTTCCTGAATGTGATGGAATAATTGGCGGACCACCTTGCCAAAGTTGGAGTGAGGCAGGTTCGTTGCGTGGTATTAATGACAAACGAGGACAATTATTCTTCGATTTTATCAGAATTTTAGAGGCAAAACAACCAAAATTTTTCCTTGCTGAAAATGTGAGCGGAATGCTATTAGATAGACATAGCGACGCTTTAAAAAACATAAAAGAATTGTTCAAAAATGCAGGGATAGGATATGAATTATCATTCCAATTGCTCAACGCATCAGACTTTGATGTTCCACAAGATAGAAAAAGAGTGTTTTTTGTTGGCATTCGCAAAGACTTAAATTTCAAATTCCAATTTCCAAAACCAGTAAAAGAAAAAATCACGCTTGAACAAGCGATTTCTGACTTGAAAGAGAGTGTAGTTCCAGCAAAAGAGGGAAATAAAACCAATAAAGAAAACTGTAAAGTTTCAAACCACGAATATATGATTGGAGGATTTTCGTCAATGTTTATGTCAAGAAACCGAGTAAGGACTTGGGACGAGCAATCGTTTACAATTCAAGCAGGTGGTCGTCACGCACCTATTCATCCACAAGCACCAAAAATGAAATTCATCGAACAAAATGTTCGCGAATTTGTGAAAGGTAAAGAAGATTTGTACAGAAGATTGAGTGTTAGAGAATGTGCCAGAATTCAGACCTTCCCAGATAATTTCAAATTTCATTATACTCACATAGCAGCAGGTTACAAAATGATTGGAAATGCAGTTCCTGTAAACCTTGCAAAACATATGGCTTTAAGTATTAAAACTCAAATTGAAAACGCAGAAAAACAAACTGCAAAAACCAATAAAAAACAATTAGAATTAGAAAATACATTATCATAAAGTATGGCAAGTCAAACAATCAATGGGAAAGCTTTTGAATACGCTTTACTTTTAGAATTTTATGAACGCTTGAAGAATATTACAAGCGTTTCAATTACACAAAATGAGCCTTACCAAAACGCAAAAGGATGTTTTGACAGTTTTGTTGAGGATGAACAAGACACGTTTAGAATTACAGCAAGTGCTGCGATTAATTTTTTAATAGATATTGAACCAAGACTATCAAACGGAATTGACAAAAATGACGTTTTGGTTCTTGAAATTGTGAGCGACCAAGCTGGACAAACAGGCGATGTTCGTGATGTTTTAATAATTCGTTCTCTTCAAAAATGGGAAATCGGAATTTCAGCGAAAAACAATCACAGAGCAGTTAAACATTCTCGATTATCATTGAATATTGACTTTGGCGAAAAATGGTTGGGAGTTCCTTGTTCACAAAATTACTTTGCGGAAATTAAGCCAATATTTGATATGTTGGCAAATCTAAAAGCGGAGGACAAATCAACTAAATGGACTTCAATTGAAAATATGCACAAAGTCGTGTATATTCCAATTTTAAACGCTTTCCGCAAAGAATTATTGAGACTTGATAAAGCAAACCCAAATATTGTTGCCGAGAATCTCGTGCAATATTTGATTGGAAATCAGGACTTTTATAAAGTAATCAAAGGCAATAAAAAAGTGGAAATTCAAGCCTATAACTTAAATGGAACTTTGAATTTGCCATTTGAATCTATAAAACCAAAAGCGAAAATCCCAAAACTGAAATTACCGACAAGACTAATCGAAATTGTTTATCAAGATAATTCGACAACAACTTTGTTGGTTTCATTAAATGAAGGTTGGCAAATATCTTTTAGGATTCACAATGCAAGTTCAAGAGTTGAGCCATCGCTGAAATTTGACATAAATCTTGTGAGTGCGCCACATACGTTATTCACAAATCATATTTTTATAGCATAACGCCAACGCTAAAAGCCATACACATTTGCAATTCGCACCAGCCAATGCTAAAGCCAAAAATTGCAAAAGAGTATGTCTTGCCAACGTTCAATCCGAACTGACAAGAAAATGTCGGATTTGAAAAGCAGAACGGAATAAAGCCAGTGGCTAACAATGTATATAAAAAATTGCTGGTAAGTGCTGAATTTAAAGGTCTTTTTGTATTTTTAATGTCAGTGCTTAACCGAAAAATTTGCGCTTATTTACACGCAACTTTTCATATACGGAGCCGTTGTGGTGCATTTAAAAAACGAATGAGAATACATATATTAATTTTACTACTTTGGTTTTTTACTCTAAGCACTTTTGGGCAAAAATCCGACTCGCTAAAAATTAAAACAATTGATTACCAAGTTTCATTAATTCCAGAAAATCCGAGTAAAAATGACCCTTTCGAAATTATTCAAGCTTCTGGTCTGATCTCAAAAAAGAGATTAATATTCTTTAAAAAAACAATCGGAGGTTTTCATGAAAATGTCATTTTTAAAAACGGAACTGTTTTTTTAATTAAGACTTCCCGAAATTTAAAGAATACTTCTATTATCGAACATTTTTATTTCAATAATGATGAACTAATTCGGTACGATAAAAAAACATTAGAGTTTGACAAAGACAACCTAATATCAGAAAATGAAATTTCAGCCTATTTTGACTCCTCTAAACTTATTGTAGCAACTGAGGAAAAAGATTTTAATATAAATGAGATATTAAAAAAATCTGAGAAAATAAAATCGGATTGGAGCGAATTTATAAAACAAACTGAATAAAAAAAAACGACACCACAACACCAGCTATAATCTATGGCTTGTCTAGGCTCACTCGGAAAATCCTCACGGATTTTCCTCAGGTCTGGGTTTTGTTTGCTAAATTAGTTGCTAAATCCACGCCACAGCTCATAGCCTGAAACGTTACCTGCAAGCTGAAAAAAAAGCCAACGCTCGGTCAAGCACATTTGGTTTTTGCCGACACACAAAGCCAACGCTGAAAAACCAAAAGAGCTTGCCCTTTCCCAACGCACCTGAACAGAATATTTACATTATATACACAGTTTTTTGAGATATTTAAAATAAACTGACTAAATTAGCGGCTGACAAAATAACGTCTGACAATGAACAGAATTAAGGAAGTGTTGGAACAGAAAGGAATTAAACAGACTTGGTTGGCTGAAAAACTTGGGAAAAGTTACAATATGGTAAACGCTTATGCTCAAAACCGACAACAACCACGCTTGGAAACCTTGATGCAAATAGCGGAGATTTTGGACATTGACGTGAAAGAATTGATAATATCAAACAAAGAAAAATAGATGCCAGTAGACTTTTCAAAAATATTAGTAGTTGGTGTTTCTTCGAGAGCACTTTTCAATCTCGAAGAAGAAGAACAAATCTTTAGAGACAAAAATATTCGTGGTTTTCGGGAATATCAATTAGCTAATGAAGATAAGCTACTCGAAAAAGGAACTGCATTCCCTTTGGTTGAAGCATTACTAAAACTAAATACACACGTTGACAAGAAAAGCCCAATCGTAGAAGTTGTAGTAATGTCAAGAAACAGCCCCGAAACAGGAGTAAGAGTTTTAAAAGCAATTGAACACTATAAACTTCCAATAACAAGATGGGCATTTTCAGGTGGCGAACCACTTGCCCCTTTCATTGATGCTTTTGATATTGACTTATTTCTTTCTCGTGACGAAAGTGATGTTCAAAAAATTGCCGACACAGCAAATTGTGCAACTGCATTAATTTACGACCCGCCACAGAATTTTGAACCTGAAACGGATAGAGTGAAATTTGCTTTTGATGCAGATGCAGTTGTGTTTTCAGAAGAATCTGAAATCATTTACAAGACAAAAGATATTGACGCATTCCATAAACACGAAAAGGAAAATGAAGATGTTCCTTTGAATGATGGCCCTTTTGCAGTACTACTAAGAAAACTATCCGATATTCAAGACTTCCTGCCCGTTGAAAAGGAACTTTCACCTTTACGTATTGCGATAGTTACAGCTCGAAATGCACCAAGCCATATGCGAGTAATCAAAACACTAAGACATTGGAATGTTTATGTTGATGAAGCTTACTTTATGGGCGGACTGCCAAAAGAAAAAGTATTAGAAGCCTTCGGTGCTCATATCTTTTTTGACGACCAACATACTCACCTAAGTGATTCAAGTAAAAAGATTCCTTGCGGACGAGTATTGTATAAAACGAATTCCATTCTCAAAAACTATGAGAAGGAAATTATTGTAGAACCGAAGAAAATAAAAGAAAACTAATATGCCAACACTCAATTGGATAGGAAAAGAAAAAGTGGTGAGCCACCACCAAGATGTGCCATACAGAGTTTTGGAACACAAATATGGATTTACAGCCGATAAAGGCGAACAAACCGAACCTACTAACAGCGGAAATAAAATCATACACGGAGACAATCTTGAAGCCTTAAAAAGTTTACTGCCCGAGTATGAAGGAAAAGTAAAGTGCATCTACATTGACCCACCATACAACACAGGAAATGAAAGTTGGGTATATAATGACAATGTAAACCACCCCAAAATAAAAAAGTGGCTTGGCGAAGTAGTAGGCAAAGATGGCGAAGACCTTACAAGACACGATAAATGGCTGTGTATGATGTACCCACGATTGAAATTACTTCATAAACTCTTGGCAGATGACGGAGCAATTTTCATCAGTATAGATGACAATGAACAAGCGAATTTAAAATTGATGTGTGATGAGATTTTTGGAATTTCTAACCACATTTCAAACTTCATTTGGCAAAAAAGAAAAGGAGGCGGGAATGATTCATTCTTCATAGCAAATGACCACGAGTATATTGTTTGTTACGTAAAGAGTAAAAAAAATCAAACTGAAAAGTGGAGAGTACCATATGAAGAAGATTATTTGAAAAGATATAATAAAGAAGATGAAAATGGACGGTTCTATTGGGACACATTGTCAAGACCAGGACTAAACAATCCGATTATTTATGATGTGGAATGTCCCGATGGCACAATAATCAAAGATGGTACTTGGCAAGTTTCAGTTAACACCTTCGAAAAATTGGAAAAATCAGGTGAAATAAATTTTATACGAAACAAGAACGATGCTTGGACTGTAGTTAGGAAGGTTAGAATTCCTGTAGGAAAAGTTTTTCGTTCCATTTTGAACTCTGTTTCAAACAAGGATGCTGCCGATGAAATGGAATCAATTTTGTCAAGTAAAAAAGCATTTTCAACGCCAAAGCCTGAACACTTAATAAGGAGTATAGTTAGTCTGTCATCAGATAAAGATTCAATCATCCTCGACTCCTTCGCAGGTTCAGGCACCACAGCACACGCAGTTTTAAACTTGAATAAACAAAACGGTGGCAATCGCAAATTCATTTTGGTAGAAATGGAAGATTATGCCAATGATATTACAGCTGAAAGAGTAAAGCGTGTAAGCAAAGGATATGGAACAGGTGCAAAAGCAGTAGCAGGAACAGGTGGGGCATTTGACTTTTACGAACTCGGCTTGCCACTCTTTGACGAAAACCAAAACCTAAACGAGAAAGTGGGCTTGGCAAAAATCAGAGAATACATTTGGTTTTCAGAAACTCGAACTTCATTTGAAGAGCCAAACAAAGAACCTTATTTTTTAGGCAAAAAGGATGAATCGGCTTACTATTTCATTTACGAAAAAGACAGACTAACCACATTAGATTTTGATGCTTTGGAACTCATAAAAACCAAAGGGGAACAATATGTTATCTATGCCGACAATTGTTTGTTGCCAAAAGAATTTATGGCAAAGAAGAATATCATTTTCAAAAAAATACCAAGAGACATTACAAGATTTTAAGTTATGGAAATTAAAATAGAAACTCTACCACCTAAAATAGATTCTGAGTCTGTAACCATATTAAAGCAATTGAATAGGGCTTCACGAGCATTAGGGCAACTTAAAGGAGAGGTTTCTAAAATTCCAAATTCTCAGATTTTACTCGATACGCTTACCTTACAAGAGGCAAAAGACAGTAACGAAATTGAGAACATTGTAACTACAGATGATGAAATGTACCAAGCCAGTATTGACGAAACGGTGGCTTCGGTTACGGCAAAAGAGGCACTCAACTATTCAAAGGCTATAAAATTAGGATTGGAGATTGTTAGAAATAAAGACTTGCTAACAGTCAATGACATAAAACGTATTCAAGAATTAATTTCACCCAATCATCCTATTCGAAAAATACCGGGAACTGTTTTAAAAAATCCCAAAACACAGGAGGTTGTTTACACACCACCACAACATTATGATGAAATCCAAAGCTTGCTCGATAATTTGGAGCGTTACATCAACGTACCAGAATTTCACGATATAGATGCTTTGATAAAAATGCCCATCATCCACTTTCAATTTGAGAGTATCCATCCATTTTTAGATGGTAATGGAAGAACAGGGCGTTTGCTGAATATTTTGTATTTGGTACAACAAGGTTTGCTAGACATTCCTGTTTTGTATTTAAGTAGTTACATCATTAAAAATAAAAGTGATTATTACCGTTTATTGCAAGAAGTTCGCACTAAAGGTAGTTGGGAAGAATGGATTGTTTGGATGTTGAAAGGCGTTGAACTTACCGCTAAAGAAACCATTGTAGTGGTAAACAAAATAAAACTACTAATGGACGAATACAAAAAGGAAATCCGCAGCAATTTTAGTTTTTACAGCCACGATTTAATCAATATCCTTTTTAAGCATCCTTACACCAAGAACAGTTTTTTGGAACGTGAATTAAAAATTCACAGAAACACTGCTTCAAGCTACTTGAACACCCTTGCAGAAGCAGGATTACTTACCAAAGTAAAAATTGGCAATAAAAATTATTATTTGAATGAACCACTGCTCAATATTTTAAAAGAAAGATGATGGTTGACTCAAAGTATGCACAAGATATAGCGTTTTGTTGTGCAAAGAAACTCAGTATGCACAAGAAATGCCGTTTTGTTGTGCAAAGAATTAAAGTATGTACAGGAAATGGTGTCTTGTTGTGCACGATGAAATAGCATAAATATGGAATTAAAAAGTTATCAGCGAAAAGTAATTGAGAATCTTGAAGAATACTTGGGGTATGTTCAGGAGCATAAAAGCTTGGCAAAAGCATTTAACCAATATTGGGAAGACAAAATTGGACCTTACAATCCATTGGACGGCACAGGAATGGAGCCCTACAAAAACAACATTCCAAATGCAGCCCACGTTTGTGTAAAAGTACCAACGGCAGGCGGGAAAACCTTTATTGCCGTTAATGCTTTGCATAGCATCTTTTCAGCTTACGATTCCGCAAAACCAAAAGCAGTTATTTGGTTAGTGCCTTGGAGTAATTTATTACAACAAACGGTAAACACACTTTCGAATCCTGAACATCCTTATCGTCAAAAACTCAATTCGCTTTTTAACAACCGAGTAGAAATTTACCAAAAAGCAGATTTGTTGCAAGGTTCAAACTTCAACCCAACGGTGGTAAAAGACCAGTTGAGCATTTTTGTAATGAGTTTTGCAAGTTTAAGAGCCAACAATAAAGAAGATAGAAAGGTATTTCAGGAAAATGGACAGTTAGAAGCCTTTGTGTCGCAATACAAAAACAGCGAACATATTTTGAGTGGTGTGGACGATACTGCACTAATCAATGTTTTGCGTTACCTCAATCCTGTCTTAGTAGTGGATGAAAGCCACAATGCCGAAAGCGATTTAAGTGTAGATATGCTCAAAAACTTAAATCCGTCTTTTATTCTTGATTTAACAGCAACACCAAAAGACAATAGCAATATTGTAAGCCTTGTCCCTGCTATTGAATTGAAAAAGGAACATATGGTAAAACTTCCTGTAATCGTGTACAACAACCACGATAAAACGGAAGTCATAAACAACGCTTTACACTTACAACGTAAATTGGAAAATCTTGCAAAAAAGCAAGAATCCGAAGGCGGTAAATACATTCGCCCAATTGTATTGTTTCAAGCACAACCCAAAACCAAAGACGACAACACCACATTTGAAAAACTGAAAGAACAATTGTTAGGTTTAGGTATTCCCGAAAGTCATATCAAAATAAAAACTGCCAATATTGACGAATTGAAAGGCCTTGATTTAATGAGCAAGGAATGTGAAGTTCGTTACATCATTACCATCAACGCACTCAAAGAAGGTTGGGATTGCCCGTTTGCATACATTTTGGCATCATTAGCAGACAAATCAAGTTCGGTAGATGTGGAGCAAATTTTGGGTCGTGTTTTACGTCAACCTTATGTGCAGAAGCACAAATCATTTCAATTAAATCTTTCTTATGTACTTACTGCATCTGCCAAGTTCAATGAAACTTTACAGAGCATTGTAAAAGGGTTACAAGAATCAGGTTTTAGTGAAAAAGATTATCGCAAAGTCGATAAGATGACCGAAGATGAAAAGAAAACGGTTACAACTGACCCAGTTGAATCTTTCCTTTTCCCAGAACAACAAGCTGAAGAACAAGAAGAAACGATAGACAAAAACAGAGTAACGTTTGACCCAAATGCAGACGAAGAAGAAACTGAAACAACTTCGGTAATTACAGAAATTGAAACCATTGCAGAAGAGCAAAACCGACAATTGGAAGAGCAAATTAAAGAACAGGAAAAACAACCTGTTGACGAAAATATATTTCAAGAAATGGGCACAAAAGTAAAACGCTATAAAGTCAAGGATTCCAATAAGGATTTCATTGACAAAATTGAATTTCCGCAGTTCTTCATTAAAGTAACAGCAAGCGACATTTTCGGTACAGAAGAAGAATTGTTAAATCGTGAATCCTTGCTCAAAGATTTTAAACTTTCAGATGAAGACATCAAAATTGACTTTGACCAAATTTCGTCTGACTTGTATAAAATTGACTTAGAAGAATCTAAAAAGAACGAGTACCGACCTTCTTTTACCAAGATTGAAGATAGTATGGTAAAAGACCCGATTGCAGAATACATTTTAGCTAAACCGAAAGAGAATCAAATAACAGACATCACACATCAGATGATGCAGATTATTGGAAATATGTACCCAATTCCCGACCAAGAAATCAAGGTATACATTGGGCGTATTCTAAACAGTATGAACACCGAACAACTTCGAGATATTTTAGTAAGAAAGTGGAGTTATACGGATAAAATAAAAGGTAAAATCCGCCAATTGGCTGACTCGTACGCAGAAGGTCGTTTTATGGACTTATTGAAATCCAAAAAAATAAATACCAAAGCAAATTGGAAATTAGGGAATGAAATAGTGCCGGGAAATACAGGCTCTTCCATTGGAAATTCACTTTACGAAAGAGAAGGCTCAATGAATGGATTTGAAGAACGTGTTGCAATGGAGATTGGAACTTCTTCAAACGTTGCATTTTGGCACAGGAACTTAGAACGTGGAAAAGGATTTTACATCAATGGATTTAAAGCCAACCACTACCCTGACTTTATTATGCAGACAAAATCGGGAAAGACGATTTTAATAGAAACCAAAGGCGACCATTTAGACGGTTCAGACAGCGAAGCAAAATGCCGACTTGGAAATGAATGGGAAAGGCAAGCAGGTCAAGACTTTGCCTATTTTATGGTTTTTGACAAGAAAGAAATTAAAGGAGCATACACATTGGACAAAGCAAAGGAATTGATAAGTAAAATGTAAAGCCCACGCAATTTGTAAGCACATTTAAAAGCCGCACCAGCCAACGCTCGACCAAAGCTTTTAAAAGAGCTTCCAAAGCCAACGCAAACGAAATGAAAGAAAAAAGCCAGCAGGTAACAATGTATATAAAAAATAGGCGAAATAGTAATAAAATCAAGGGTTTAGGCTCGTATCAAACTTTGTGCTTAACCGAAAGTTTAATGCTTCGAAATCGCCTACTTTTCATATACTAACCGTTAGCTGTAATACTGAAAAACACTCTGTAAATAATTAGATATGTCGAAAATTAAAATGCTTATATTATTCATATTATTTCTGAAAGTAAATTTTGCATTTTCGCAATATAGCTACAGTTATTCTTTTGCATTTAAGCTATACAATAATGATAGAATTGTAGATATAAATGAATTTTGTAATGAATTTACATTTGCAAATGTATATGGAGATAGGTTCAATCTCTGTGAAAATAATAGCGAATTTGGACTATCTTATGACCCAATAAACGCTATTTATTATGTTCATATAAGTTCAATTGGTTCACGATTTTCAATTGCCTTATACTACAAAGAAGAGATTATGACACTTTTCTTTCCATTTGATGAATCACATCCTTCATATTATTTCGACAGGTTAGATTTTAAAACCGGTGATTTTCTATTTGAGCTTGATGATGAAAAACTGAATAATATAAAAATAGCAAAAACTACAAAAGAACATTTAAAGGTAGAAAGCATAAATTATGACAAATTAAGTAAGCTTTTTATAGAAAGCGACTACTTGGGACAAGACAGAATATATAAGTAACGAGCCGAAGTACTACAGCTAACAGCACCTACCCAAAAGTGGCGGTTCAGTGCTTCTATGAAAGTAAAGTGCTAAATCAAAGTTCTGTAATTTTAATGAATTTCAGTGCTAAAAATCGCCACCTTCGGGTAGCTGCAAACCGTTGCCATTAATACTGAAAAAATCCATCTTCACATCAAAATCCCGAAATTAATTTGGAAAATGTTATCTAATTAGCTAACTTTGTAACGTATCTAATA
>PHDJ01000069.1 GCA_002842575.1 Bacteroidetes bacterium HGW-Bacteroidetes-2 | reverse complement strand
CAGTTTAAAAGATTCTGAATACCGTCTGATTACTTTGTCATTTTTATACATAATGTTTGAAATTATGTAGCCTTTATTCAGGACGGGTCAGTATTAATGGCAACGCTCTCGGCTATGAGTAGTTGCGTGGTTTAGCGGTTAACATTGCAAGTACACACCAAACTGAAAATCCGCGAGGATTTTCAGAAGTAAGCGAGAACAAGCAATTACTTATAGCCATTGTTGCCAGTAGTGCTTTTATGCTACTTTAAATTCCGATTCATTCATTTCAACGCTAAATCGAACATTTGCTTTAAGTGCGCTGAATACCTTTAAAATTGTTTCAATGGTTACGTTTTTAGTATTTCTTTCTAATTTAGAAATTTGCGATTTTTGAACTCCGATTAATTCTCCGAGTTGTTCTTGGGTCAATTTTCTTTCTTTTCGTACAGACTTTATCATATCTCCAAGCACTTCCATTCGCAAGTCAAATTCGTATTTGTCACGTTCTGGTGTTCCAATTTCCCCAATGTCCTTGTCCTTCATTTGGTCAAGTGTCATCATTTTCATTTTTTTATTTTTCGTTACCATAATTTTAAGTTTATTCTTCAAAATATTCAGTTCTAATTTTCAATGCTTTCTCAATTTCAGCTTTTGGTACCTTACTTACTTTTTTTATTATTCCGTGTGTAGATAATACAAGTGTTTCGGTTTTGTCAGTTTTGTCCCAAAAAGCAAAGAGTCTGTATTGAATTCCTTGATAAAGTGTTCTAAACTCCCAAATTTCGTCAGTTAATTTCTTAAACAGCTTTGGGTCATTTTCCAGTTTCGCTTTATCTAAATTGTAATAGATTTTCTTTTTGGCTTTAGCGTCCAGCTTAGACATAAAATCAATAGCTTGTTCAAGAAAAACTACTTCAAATTTTGGTTTCATTCAGTTTATTTGTCGTTTTATTTGAACAAAGATAATAAATAAAGTTGAATTATATGGAAACTTTATGTGTTTTTCTGCATTACTGGCAACGGTTCGGCTATGAGCTGTGGCGTGGATTGAGCAACTAATTTAGCAAACAAAACCCAAACCTGAGGAAAATCCGATAGGATTTTCCGAGTGAGCGTGGACAAGCCATAGCTTATCGCCGGTGTTGTGCAATGTTCTTTATTTTTGTTTTGGCTTCGAATATCCCAAAGTTCAAAGCAATGCTCAAATCCGTTTTAGACAGTTCGGCGTCTCCGTTGGTTAAATGTATTTCTCCTCTTTTGAAATATAAATCGGCATTACACGGATTTTCACTTATCTCTTTGTCTAGAATAGAAATAGCATCTTTCCCTTTATCGTTTCTCTGTAAAAAGTCAACTTTATGGATTATTGAAAAATAAGTAGATGTATCTTCTTGCTCAATTCCAATGGCTTTATCAAATGTTAATAATGCTGTATCAATTTTGTTTAACTCTTCTAAAATATTTGCCTTTGCAATGTAAAGATGAAAATTTCTAGGTACAATCGAAATGGCTTTTTCAATGTCACTTAGAGCCTCAGTTTTTTTGCCAATCGCTAAATATGAATAAGCCCTATGCAGGTACGCCTCAAAAGAATGTGTTTTATCTTGAATATGTAAAGTCAAATATTCAATTGCCAAATCAAAGTTTCTAGTGAAGAAATAAGAGTTTCCAACAAACATATTTATGTCTTTGAAGCTTGAATTCAGAGATTGAATTTTTTTAAGATCAGTAAGTGTTTTATCCCATTTATTAAGTCTAGCATTAATATCTGCTCTTAGTTCCAAACTTGGCACATGGTCTTCAAAATTTTCTAAGGATCGGTTCAATACTGTAAGAGCATTGTTAGTTCGACCTCGTTTGAGTTCTTCAATGGCTAACTTATGCTGATGGTTGGAATCAATTTTTTTGAAAAACTTCATTGATTAATATTTTATTTTGAGAATCTATTTTGAATATTGCCCAACG
>PHDJ01000049.1 GCA_002842575.1 Bacteroidetes bacterium HGW-Bacteroidetes-2 | reverse complement strand
GATGAACTAGAAAGTGATGATTTAGGAGTCCTTTTTATGTTGAATTCTAAATACAACCCCCATGAAATGATTAAAGTAATGGAAATACTTAAAGCCTCTGCAGGCCCCAATCGAGTTCCAGAATTTCAAAGCACGCATCCCGACCCCGATAATAGAATTCAAAAAATTAAGGAGGCCATAATAAAACATGGCGGATAATTTTTAAAATCTTCCTTATTAAACCTTCCCAATAAGCCAGATATTGTTTTTATCTTTGCACCATGAACAAAAAAGTCCTTTTACTTATTCTCGATGGTTGGGGCATTACTCAAGATCCAGATGTTTCTGCTATAGCACAAGCAAAAACGCCGTTTATAGATTCCCTTTATGTAAAATACCCTAATGCCCAATTGCGAACCGATGGCTATAACGTTGGCCTTCCGGAGGGACAAATGGGAAATAGTGAAGTGGGTCATATTAATCTTGGTGCAGGGCGAATTATATATCAAGAACTGGCAAAAATAAATCTTGCCGTTACAAATAATTCACTTTCATCAGAACCGGTTTTAGTAGATGCTTTTACCTATGCCAAAAATAATGCTAAAAATATTCATTTTATGGGTTTAGTTTCTGATGGAGGCGTACATTCCCATATTAACCATTTAAAGGGTTTATTGAGTGCCGCGCATCAAGCACAATTAAACAATGTATTTGTTCACGCCTTTACCGATGGCCGTGATGTCGATCCACGTTCTGGAAAAAGTTTTATCGAAGATTTACAAAACCATATGCAGCAAACCACAGGAAAACTAGCATCTGTAATAGGCAGGTATTTTGCTATGGATAGAGACCGAAGATGGGAGCGCACTAAAAAAGCGTATGATTTATTAGTTTTCGGAAAGGGTATTGCTTCTGAAAATGCCTTAGAAAGTATTCAAAAAAGTTACGATGGCAATATTACCGATGAATTTATCGATCCTATTGTAATGACAGCAAACGACAATCCTGTAGCCACGATTCAACCCAATGATGTTGTAATTTTTTTTAATTTCAGAACCGATAGAGGACGCCAACTAACAGAGGTCTTGACACAATGTAACTTTCCAGATCAGGAAATGAAAAGCTTACCATTACATTTTGTAACCATGACCAACTATGATGATACGTATTTTAATATTCAAACTATTTATCATAAAGATAATGTAACAGAGACCTTAGGAGAAGTACTTTCAAAAAACGGTAAAAAACAAATTCGCATTGCAGAAACAGAAAAATATCCACACGTAACTTTTTTCTTTTCAGGAGGAAGAGAAGAAGTTTTTGAAGGAGAAAAACGAATCATGTGCCCATCGCCAAAAGTAGCTACCTACAACCTACAACCAGAAATGAGTGCGTATGCCCTTCGAGATAAAATACTACCCGAAATAGAAAACAAAACCGCCGATTTCATTTGTATGAATTTTGCAAATCCAGATATGGTAGGACATACGGGCGATTTTAAAGCGGCCATAAAAGCCTGTGAAACCGTTGATGCCTGTGCGAAACCAATTGTAGAAACCGCATTAAAAAATGGCTATACCATCATCATTCTAGCAGATCACGGAAACAGTGAAACTTTAATCAATCCAGATGGCTCGCCAAACACCGCACACACAACCAATCCTGTGCCAATTATCATTGTTGACAACAAAATTAATCAAGTAAAAAATGGTATTTTAGCAGATATTGCTCCAACTATTTTAAAAATTATGGGCATTAAAAAACCCACATTAATGAATCGTGAATCTCTAATTTAAAAACAAATGAAAAAAGCAATAGTACTATTTGCAATAGTGACCCTATTTTTTGCCTGCGGAAATGACAAAAAAAATAAAGAACAAGGTGCCAAAGAAATAGAAGCTGAAACCGAAATGACTATAGAAGATATGCCCATCCTTTTAGGTGTTCAAAACAGAAAAACCATTGAGTCTAAACCTTATAACAGCTGGTTTACAAAAAATTACATGTACCAACCCAATCAAAAAGCCTTAGCAGATCTTTATAAAGCTTTAGACAACATAACCATTACTATTTTTATGGGCACTTGGTGTGAAGATAGCCAATTACAAGTGCCCGCACTTTATGGTATTTTAGACGCCATAAAATATGATTCTGAAAAAGCAACCCTTATTACCGTTTCAAAAGATAAAGACACCCCTGAAGGTTTAGAAAAAGGAATGGACATACAGTATGTGCCTACAATAATTTTATTTAAAAACGGAAAAGAAATAGGAAGAATTGTAGAAGCCCCTGTAGAAACACTAGAAGCAGATTTATTGAAAATAGCAAAAGGAGAAGCTTACAAACACACCTATGAGGAGTGAGTTATTAAAAAATATCTAAATAATTGCCAACACTATGTTGACAGAAACCTTAATCATAGCAATAGATTTTGACGGCACAATTGTCGAAAATGAATATCCAAAAATAGGCAAACCAAAAATTTTCGCCTTTGATACCCTTAAAAAATTACAAGATAATGGGCATCGGCTTATTTTATGGACATTCAGATATGGAAAATCTTTAGAAGAAGCTATTTCTTTTTGTAAAGACAATGGCATTATTTTTTATGCCATAAACAAGAGTTTTCCAGAGGAAGAATTTGATTTTAAAGTGAGCAGAAAAATTAGTGCTGATATTTTTATTGATGACAAAAATATTGGAGGATTATTAGGATGGGGAGAAATATACCACCAACTTATCGGCGAAAAAAAAATCGGAATAAAAAAGAAAAAAGCTTTCGTTTTTTTTAAAAATAAACAAGAATGATTATACCAAAAACCAGAGAAGAAATTGAATTAATGCGTGAAAGTGCTTTGGTTGTTTCACGAACCCTAGGCATGCTTGCAACAGAATTAAAACCAGGCGTAAAATTAAACTACTTAGATAAGCTGGCAGAAGCATATATTAGAGAAGAAGAAAATGCTATTCCCGGTTTTTTAGGACTTTATGATTGTCCTTCTACCCTACTTATCAGTAGTAATTCGCAAGTAGTTCATGGATTACCTACAGATGCTGAAATAAGAGAAGGCGATATCCTTTCCATAGATTGTGGCTCTATAAAAAATGGCTTTTATGGTGATCATGCCTATACCTTTGCTATAGGCGAAATAGCTCCAGAAACCGAAAAACTTCTTCAAGTAACTAAAGAATCTTTATACATCGGTATCCGCGAATTTAAAGCCAATAATCGCGTGGGTGATGTTGGATTTGCTATTCAAAATTTTTGTGAAAGTCACGGTTACGGAGTAGTTAGAGAGCTAGTCGGACATGGTTTAGGGAGAAAAATGCACGAAGATCCTGAAATGCCAAATTATGGAAAACGAGGCAGAGGAAAATTATTTTTAGAAGGAATGACCGTAGCCATCGAACCTATGATAAATATGGGAACCCATCGCATAAAACAACTTAAAGATGGATGGACCATAGTTACGGCTGACGGCAGACCAAGTGCTCACTTTGAACATGATGTTGCTTTAATAGACGGAAAACCCGAATTATTGTCCACTTTTGCGTATGTCTATAAAGCTTTAGGCATTGTAAGCGACGAGGAAAATGAATTTCGCCAAAAGGAATTGGTGCTTTAGATTTGAATGAGTGCTTTTTTTTGAATTGAGCGGATTGTTGTTGTTACACGGAGAAACACGGAGATACACAGAAAAAAGGATGATTGAGGAAGAATTGACAAATAAAATCATACATTCTGCTTTGGAAGTGCATCGTTCGCTTGGTCCGGGTCTATTGGAGTCTGCTTATCAGGAATGTTTATTTTTTGAACTTAAATCAAAAAATCTTAATGTTTTAAAGGAAATTTCTTGTCCGATTGTGTATAAGGACATCAAATTAGATCACGGCTATCGGATTGACTTATTAGTTGAAGGCAAAGTTGTTATTGAATTAAAAACTGTGGAATGTTTTACAGATGTTCCTACTGCTCAGGTTTTAACCTATTTAAAACTTGGTGGATATCCTGTCGGTCTCTTAATAAATTTTCATACAAAACTTTTAAAAAATGGAATAAAAAGATTCATCAACACTCCCTAAATTCTCCGTGAAGCTCCGTGTAAAACTCCGCGCATCTCCGTGTAACAACATGTAACAACCTAATGAATGAAATCTATTTTCAAATTTTTTCTAAATAAAATACCGAGACAGACCCTCATTAGATTAAGTTATATCTTAAAGCCCGGTCTTGCTTTATTTTACCGCGGAAAAAAATACCACGATCCCATTGACGGCAAGAGTTACCGAAGTTTTTTGCCATACGGTTATGAAACCCAGCGGAAAAATGTTTTAGCACCCGGAACACTTTCGCTGGAAAGGCACAGATTGCTATGGCTCTACTTAAAAAATGAAACAACTTTTTTTACAGCACCTTTAAAAGTATTGCATTTTGCGCCGGAACAAGCTTTTTATAAACGCTTTAGAAATCTCAAAAATCTAGACTATACCACAACCGATTTAAATTCGCCGCTTGCTGATGTGAAGGCAGATATTTGTGATCTACCTTTTGAAAACAACAGTTTTGATTTTATTTTGTGCAACCATGTTTTAGAACATATTCCCGATGACCAAAAAGCTATGCAGGAGTTGTATCGCATATTAAAACCCGGTGGAATTGGGATTTTTCAAATACCGCAAGAAATATCCAGGGCAATCACATTTGAAGACAATACCATAACAGACCCTAAAGAACGTACTAAAATTTTTGGGCAATATGACCATGTGCGTGTGTATGGAAGAGATTATTTTGACAAACTAAGAGCGGTTGGTTTTGTAGTAGAAGAAGCAGACTATACTAAAAACTTTTCAGAAAGGGAAAATGATTTTTACCGTTTAGCAAAGGGTGAAATTATACCGGTTTGCAGAAAAATCAAGTGAAACATCCATACTAAATATTTAACACCTATATCATAATTAATAAAGGATGATTCCTTACCCAATACATTAAGGTAATGAAGTTAGTTTTGGATACAAGTGAGAATTTCTAATAATAGTAAAACACGAAAATTATTCCTTTTTTGTTGACCTTTTCAAAAAAGTAAACTTTGAGGTCGTCATAGTTTTTACCAACTATTTTTAAATAAAGTCAATATTACATCCTAAAATTTCAAACATTTTTTATCTCAAAACATATTATACATTCAACTACAGATTCTGCAATTCAATATTCGCAACTTGCAGTATTTGATATTGATAATAACGGTACGATGGATGTAGTTTATTTATCTTCAATAAATGATGGTGTTAACTATCAACTCAACGACGGGTCTGGTAATTTTAGCAATCCTTATTATGTTGACCCCCCAACAGGTATTACTTCTGTTGGTAATTTTCCTCTTGATATTGACAGCGACGGCGATAAGGATTTAATAAATATAGCTGCGATAAATGGTAATCCTTCACTTCGTATTTTATGGTGGTATGAAAACCAAACCATCTTAGATGTTCAAGAATCAGTCCTAAAAGGTTTATCCATTACTCCAAACCCGGTAGCTGGCGTTTTATCCATTAAAAGCAAAACTCCCTTAAAAAGTGTAAGTTTTTACCAAAGTCAAGGGAAAACATTAAAAACGGTTACTTCTTCTTTTGAAAGCATAGACGTTACATTTTTAACTCCGGGAATCTATTTTGTATGGATTGAAGGGCAAGAAGGAGAACGGGTGGTTACAACTGTCATTAAAAAGTAAGTATAAAATGAAAAAAATCCTTCTATTTTTTGCTTTAGCATCCATATTGCTTTGCAAAGGCCAGCCAGATAATATGTTATTTTATTATTCTTGGCAATTAAATCAGATAAATATTGAAGGGCAAACAGATATTCCTTATAATGCTGAGTTAAACTATAATGTTATTTTAAATTTTTATGATACCACTCCCTATACTTTTAGCTTGAAGGTATGTCAAACTTTAAGTGGTGAGATTGAATATCCTGCCAATAATGTTATGATTTTTCCTTCTGTTTTAACAGTATCTGGTGATGCTTGTACACTAATTGAAAATAGTGATTTTGAAGCCTTATTATTTAACTTCTTCCAAAGTCAAATAAACACAGAATTCACTTATTATATTGGTATTGTAGATTTTGATCCTCCCAATTATTTTCCAATTATGATTGCTCCAAACGGTGATTACGTTGAATTTCATGAAACTTATCTGAGTGTGGAATCTTTTGATAAAAAAATGTTTTCTATTTACCCAAACCCAGTTTCTGACATAATTAATGTTAGGGCTCTTACTACTCAAAATATTTCTAAAATAAGGGTTCTTTCTCTTGAAGGTCTTTTATTGCTTGAGACAATAGAACACTTTGTTCTTACTCAGCATCTCTCCAAAGGGATGTATCTTGTAGAAGTAATAGCAGAAGATGGGTCTAAGCAAATAGAAAAAATTCTTAAAAAGTAAGTCGTATAGAATTTAAAATGTAGTTTTACGCACAACAAACTCTTGAAATACCGGGGTCTTACATTACTTATTGATACTATTAATGAATCAACAAAGGATTGTTAGGATCTAAATAAAAGGTGGAAGATGTAGATTATACAAAAAAGCTTTCAGAAAAAGAAGTGGAGTACTTCAGGCTTGCCAAAGGGGAGATTATTCCGGTTTGTAAGAAATAAAGAAACTTTAAACTATTCCTTCGAAATTTTTAGTCAATCATAACCTTTTTAAAACCTTCTGTCATCCATTCTTGTAACGTTCCGGAAGCATCTGTATAAATAATAAAAGCATCTAATTCTGTGTGTTGTGATAAAAAAGCGATGCTTTCTTCTAAATCCATAACCATAAAAACCGTGGCATAAGCATCTGCCACCATGCAAGTAGAAGCTAAAACGGAAGCACTAAGCACATTACTTACTTTTGGCCATCCGGTTAATGGATTTATAGAATGTACAAACTTTTGACCCGTTAAACTGTCTTCAGAAAATTTTCGATAGTTTCCGGAAGTTGCCATTGCACGATTGTCTCTTAGTTCTAAAAAGCGAATAAAAGTGCGCTCGTTTTCATTTTGGGTAGGATTATCTATGGCTACTGTCCAGTTTTTATTTTTATCGGTATTCTTTCCTTTCGCCAAAAGTTCACCACCAAGTTCGATTAGATAGTTTTTTACGCCTTTTTTATTGAGAACATCACCAAGTAAATCTAGGGTATATCCTTTTGCTAAGGCATTAAAATCGATAAAAATTCGAGGATCTACTTTCACAATTTTATTTTCTGAGGTCAAGCTAATCTTATCTAAACCAACAAAGACCCTTATGCTATCAATTTTTGTACTATCAATAGATCCTAATTGCTTATTAGCTCCAAAGCCATAGGCGTTAACTAATGGGCCTACTGTAGGATCAAAAATACCGTTAGTTTCTTTCCAAATATGTTGTGAAGTTTTTAGAACATTAATAAATAGAGTATCTACAATTACAGAGGTATCTCCTTGATTAATTTTAGAAATATCGGAGGTTTTCTGATAAGTGGACATGGATTGGTTTACTCTCTTAAAAACGTCTTCAAACGCTGCCATAAAATCTTCAGAAGATTCATATTGAATGTTAAAGGTTGTACCTAATGCTTCTCCAATATTTTGAATTAAGCCAGATTTAGAAGATTCTTCTTTGCAGGAAAACACTATGAAAACGAGAAATAAAATTGTTGCTTTTTTCATTAAAAAAATGGGTGATTTAACTATATTCTATAAAACTATCCAGTTCGAAATCTAAATTCATTATTTTAAAAAACAATTTCTTGCAAACCGTGATATACAACGGTATAATATTCATCTTTTAGAATTGGTAATTGATAATTGCTACCATGACCTAATCCCACTCCTGCATAAAATGTTTTAGCTTCAAATTTATCTGCGTGCATTTTCATTTTTAACATACTATTCTTGTCATAATCCTGAATAGGATTAGGAAAAGTAATTGCTTTAACAACAATAAAGTGTATTGTTTTATCTTTTAAGACAACAAACTGAGGATTTTTTTTTAAAGTAGAATTTACTGCTAAAAATTCAAAGCCTTGAGCCTCTAAATCTTTACCGACAATGTTCATTGCCAAATTGTGTCGTTCTTGTTCTGTAAGTGGAAGGGACATATTTAGTGGTCAGTGGTCAGTGTTACCAGTTCCCTGTTACCTGTTTTCAGTTCGGTGTTCAGTATTCAGTGTTCGGTGTTCGGTGTTCGGTGGTATTTTAAAACTAAAAAATAATTATTAAAAAAAACCGATACTTTAAAGGCATCGGTTTTTTACATATTATTTTATCCTCCAAAGTCATCAAAGCGAATATTTTCATCGGGGATACCAAAATCTTCTCCCATTTTTTGAACGGCGTTATTCATTAATGGTGGGCCGCAAAAATATAGTTCAATGTCTTCCGGGGTTTCATGGTGGTTTAGGTAATTATTAATTACCACTTGGTGAATAAATCCTACAAATCCGTCACCTTCACTATCGATTCCATCTTTAACTTTCCAGTTATCTTCTGGCATTGGTTCAGAAAGTGCTAAGTAGAATTTAAAGTTAGGAAAATCTTTTTCTAAGTTTTTAAAATGATCTAAATAGAACAATTCTCTTTTAGAACGGCCTCCATACCAATACGTTACTTTTCTTCCGGTTTTTAAGGTACGGAAAAGGTGGTAAAGATGTGATCGCATTGGCGCCATACCTGCTCCTCCACCAACATACAGCATTTCTGCCTCAGATTCATTAATGAAAAATTCGCCATAAGGACCTGATATTATAACTTTATCTCCTGGTTTTCTAGAGAAAATATAAGAGGACGCAATTCCCGGATTAACATCCATCCATCCATTTTTTGCTCTATCAAATGGTGGTGTAGCAACCCTTACGTTTAACATAATTTCTCTACCTTCTGCAGGATAAGAAGCCATGGAATATGCCCGTTCTACAGTTTCCAGATTTTTCATTACTAATGGCCATAATTTAAATTTATCCCATTCTTCTTGAAACTTGTCTGGTCTATCGTGTTCCTCAGGATGCGCAGTTATGTCAATATCTTTAAATTGTATTTCGCAAGGTGGTATTTCTATTTGAATATATCCACCAGCTTTATAATTCATATCCTCTGGAATTTGAACTACAAATTCTTTAATGAATGAAGCTACATTATAATTACGTATAACAGTTCCTTCCCATTTTTTAATACCAAAAACCTCTTCTGGTATAGTGATGTTCATATCCTGTTTCACTTTAACTTGACAAGCTAAGCGAGTGCCTTCTTTTAATTCTTTTCTTGAAAAATGAGGTGTTTCGGTAGGAAGTGCTTCTCCTCCTCCTTCAAGAACGTGACATTCGCATTGAATACAAGTACCGCCACCACCACAAGCGGATGGTAAAAATATTTTTTCTGAACCTAAGGTGGTTAAAAGAGAGCCTCCAGATTCTACTTCAATAATCTTTTCGCCATTAATGGTTATTTTTACAGGTCCGGAGGGAGATAATTTTTCTTTTACAAAAATTAGAATCCCTACTAAAAGTAAAGTCAATATCAAAAAAGCGATTACGGTTATTAAAACGACACCTAATATACTTGCTGCTAATATCATTTCGTTAGTTTATTTCGTTGTTTGTTTTTTCTAATGAATCTTGGTTTGACTCTGAATTTTCTAGCATTTCCAATAAGTCATTTTCTGTATCGGTATTAATTTCTAAAGCTGGCTTTACTGTTTCAGAAACTTGAGCTGTTTCGGCTGTGGCTTCTTCATCGCCGCCGGTTAACATACCTCCAAAACTCATAAAACCAATTGCCATAAGTCCAGTAATGATGAATGTAATGCCTAATCCTCTAAGTGGCGGTGGAACGTTAGAATAGCGAATTTTTTCTCGAATTGCAGCTATGGTTAAAATGGCTAAAAACCATCCAATACCAGAACTGATTCCATAATTAACTGCAAGTCCAAACGATGCAATTTCTCTGGATTGCATAAACAATGAGCCCCCAAGTATTGCACAATTTACTGCTATAAGTGGTAAAAAAATACCTAATGAATTATACAACGATGGGGAGAATTTTTCTACCACTATTTCAACTAGTTGTACCATGGTAGCAATTGTTGCAATAAAAAGTATAAAGGATAAGAAACTCAGGTCATAAGAAGCATATTCAGAACCTAGCCAAACTAAGGCACCGTCACGTAATATATATTGGTCTAACAACCAGTTTAAGGGCACAGTTATTCCAAGCACAAAGATTACAGCGGCACCTAAACCTACTGCAGTTGCAACTTTTTTAGACACAGCTAGATAAGAGCACATTCCAAGGAATGTTGCAAAAATCATATTGTCGACAAATATTGATTTAAAAAATAATTCTAAGTGTTCCATAATTAATGAATATGGGTGTAAATATCTATAGTTAGTTTTCTTCTATTAATTTAGAATTTCTTGAGCGTTGTACCCAAATGATAATCCCTATTACGATAAGTGCCATAGGCGATAGTAACATAAATCCGTTATTTTCATACCCAATAGCATACAATCCGGTTTTTGTAATAGGATCTCCTAAAACTTGAATGCCAAGTAATGTACCTGAACCTAAAAGTTCTCTAAAAAAACCTACTATAATTAAGATAACGCTATATCCTAGGGCATTACCGATGCCATCTAGAAAGGATTTCCAAGGGCCATTTGCTAATGCAAAAGCCTCGAAACGTCCCATAATAATACAGTTTGTGATGATTAAACCTATAAATACCGAAAGTTGTTTGCTCAATTCATAAGCATACGCTTTTAATACTTGATCTACAATAATTACAAGAGCGGCAACCACAATAAGTTGTACGATAATTCTAATTTTTGAGGGAATAATATTTCGTATAAGTGAAATAACTACGTTACCAACCGCTAATACAAATAGCACGGAAAGTGCCATAACAATAGATGCTTTTAATTGTGCGGTAATTGCCAATGCAGAACATATACCTAAAACCTGGATGGTAATAGGATTGTTATCTGCAAGAGGATCTAGGATTAATGCTCTATCTTTTTTGGATAATAATGCCATAACTTATTTTGTTAACGTTTTTAAATGAGGAAGATATATTCTCAAATATTTTTTTATCATTGCAGTAACACCATTTCCGGTGATAGTAGCTCCTGCAAGTGCATCTACTTTATTGTCTTCTTTTCTGTTATTAAGTGGGTCGTTATTTCCTTTCGTTATTTTAATACTTGCAAAATTTTGATTTTCATCAAGAATAAATTCTTCCTTAAAGTCGTCCATAAAATAACGTTCTTTGATGTTAGCACCTAAACCAGGTGTTTCTCCTTTATGATCAAAAAAGACACCTTGCACAACCAGATTTTCATCAAGTGATATGAAGCCCCAAATAGCGTCCCATAAGCCTTTGCCGCGCATGGGTACTATATAAAAAGTTTTGCCATCTTTTTCACCAATAAAAAGAGGTAATCGTCTTTCATAACCAGCTTTTTTTGCTTGTGCATCTTCTTTTGCTAGGTCAATTAAATACGCTTCATCATCTTCGATAACTTTGTCTCCTTGAAAAACTAGTTGTTTTATTATAGTTTCCTTAAATACTTGACCAACTTTATCCGTAGAAATAAAAACTACATCATTTTCTTCTTGATTGTTGTTAACCCCCATTGCATAGAGGATGTTTTGTTGTTTTTCAAACCGTTGGTTTTCAGTTATAGTAGGTTTTAATGCCGATGCAACAAAAGCTAGTATCGACCCAACTACCACTACCATTAAAATGGCAAAGAGGAATGTATATAGATTACTGTCAGTTTTTTTTGCCATGATTATGCAGTTTTTATTTTTATACGTTTCATTCTCTTTTTTATGTTGCCTTGAATTACATAATGGTCAATTGTAGGAGCAAATACATTCATTAATAGAATAGCTAAAAAGACTCCTTCCGGGTATGCTGGGTTAAAAACCCTAATCATTACAGAAATAAAACCTATAAAGAAACCATAATACCATTTGCCTTTATTGGTTTGCGATCCTGTAACAGGGTCAGTTGCCATATAAACAATCCCAAAGGCTAAACCACCTATTATTAAATGCTCCCAAAAAGGTACACTCATTAATCCAAAGAAATTACTTCCTTCTTTTATCCAACCGGCATCTACTACACCATTAAATAAGAGTCCCATGGTTAGGGCTCCTAATATTGCACTTAACATTATTCGCCAGCTTGCTACTTTAGTATATAATAAAAATAGCCCGCCTAGTAGAATTAATATAGTAGAAGTCTCACCAACAGAACCAGGAATAAAGCCATAAAACATATCCATAACAGAATAAATAGGTTCTTGATTTTGAGCATAAGTTCCTAAAATGGTTTCGCCTGAAATGGCATCTAGATTAGAACCCGCTGAAATGAGTGCATCTCTTTCCACAGCGCCGTGCACCCATACTTTATCACCGCTCATCCAAGTGGGATATGCAAAAAACAAGAAAGCGCGAATGGTTAATGCAGGATTTAAAATATTCATTCCTGTACCACCAAAAACTTCTTTACCTAAAATAACTCCAAAAATTACAGCGATAACAAGCATCCAAATTGGGGTATCAATAGGAATAATAAGCGGAACCAGCATTCCGGTAACTAAATATCCTTCTTCTACTTCGTGCCCTTTGATTGTTGCAAAAACAAATTCTACTCCTAGACCTACAACATAGGATACAATAACTAATGGAAGTACTGTCCAAGCACCTAAAGTTAAATTTTCCCAAGTAAAAAAGTTACCTAAAGGGTCTAAACGCAAAGTTTGGTCAATTGCAGCATAATGTTGATATCCTGCATTAAAAATTCCAAAAATCAAACACGGAACTAAAGCTAAGATTACCGTATTCATGGTACGTTTTAAATCATCTGCTGCCTTCACGTGTGTGCCGGAATGTGTAACATCATTAGGCATGTACAAGAACGTATGCAATGCATTAAAAGCAGGCGCCATTTTGGTGCCCTTGTACTTCATTTTTAAATCGTGTAATTTGTTTTTCAAACTCATAGCTTAACCTATTTCTTTGTACATAACATCTAATCCTTTTCTTATAATATCTTGATGAGGTTGTTTTGAAATACATACAAACTCTGTCAATGCAAAATCTTCAGGAGCAACTTCATACATTCCCAATTGCTCCATGCCGTCTAAATCTTCTACCATACACGCTTTTAAAATCTGTAATGGATAGATATCTAATGGAAAAACTTGCTCGTATAGACCGGTTTGCACAAATGCTCTGTGCTCACCATTAGTATTGGTATTTAAGGTATATTTTTTATTTGGTGTTAACCAAGAAAAAGTCAATGCGCGGGTTAATGATATTTTATTGAATTCAGGTTTAGTCCAACCAAAAAATTCATAATCATCTCCCTCCGGAATTACTGAAATTGTGTTATCATAAAAACCTAAATGACCATCTTTCGCTACTTTTTTTCCTGAGAGAATTCCTCCACTAATAACACGAACGTTTTCTTCATTCAGCCCGGAGTCATAAACCATAGTAGAAACTTCAGCTCCTATTTTAGTTTTGTAATATTTTGGTGATTTAAGCGAAGAACCTGATAGAGCCACAATTCTTTCGGAATTGTATTTACCAGTTAATAGAAGTTCTCCTATAATAACTAGATCTTGAGGAGTAATGGTCCAAACAGTTTCTCCTTTGTTTATGGGATCTATTTTATTGATAAGCGTGCCAACATTTCCAGCAGGATGTGGCCCTGAAATTTTATGAATAACAACATCTTTTAAATTAGACATTGGCGAACCAGAATCTACACCAACACCTATATGTACTTTTCCATCTGTTAATTTGCTCAAAGCAGTTACAGCAGCTTGCAGTTGCGATTCTTTACCATTAAGGGTAAAATCATAATCAGCAACTAACGGACCGCTTGCGTAAGCAGAAATAAAAATTGCTTTTGGCGTATGGCTTGGATTTGCAACCACATCATAAGGACGCTGTTTTATAAAGAACCAGCAGCCCCCTTCTAAAAGTCTGTTTTTAATGGTTTCTGCATTTGCCGAAGTAACATCCAGTTTTCCGAAATCACGATAGTAATCTTCACTATCTGCAGTGATTACTAAATCTGTGATTACCCGCTTAGCTCCTCGTTTAATTTCAGTTAGGATTCCGCTAACAGGGGAAACAAATCTAATTTTTTCTTGGTTTTTTGAAAACCAAATTTCATCTCCAGCCTGAATTTTTGCACCTTCTTTTACTACCATTTTTGGTGTAATTAAATGAAAATCAGAAGGTTTTATGGAAAATGTTCTTGATCTTGGGGCATTTGTGAGTGCTTTATCTGATTCGCCAACAAGACGGATATCAAGCCCCTTTGTAATTCTAATGTCTTTTGACATAGGATATTTGTATTAGAGTTCTCTTTATTTTTCCCGAGTTTATATAATTGCTTTATCGGGAGCGCAAATTTACAAATTTTGAAACGTATTATTATAGTCAATTTGTAGCTAAATTTATTATTTATAACAAATATAAATAAGAAATTTTGTCTTTCATTTTATTTCACAACTAATGGCTTGAATTTTGTTTATATTTACATTTTGAACAACTAACTTTTATGAAAATATCCACTCTTTTCCTTGTACCCTTATTTGTATTTTCTATTACTGGCTTTACTCAAGTTAAAGACGTAAACCCACCCAATAACTTACAAACAATTACCTTTTATGGAAACACACCTCAAGCCCAACTACCTATTATAAAACTAGGTGAGTCTTTACAACTAAGTTTTGATGATATTAATGGTGATGAAAGTGATTATTACTATATTATTGAACACTTTAACTTTGATTGGACACCATCAGACCTTTCAAAATCAGAATACCTAGACGGTTTTGACGATGTGAGAATATACTATTATGAAAATTCTTTCAACACACTAAAAATGTATTCACATTATGAATTAAACATTCCTAATAGAGATACTAAAGCCATTACTAAAACTGGAAACTATTTACTAAAAATTCTTGACGATAAAGGAGCTCTTATGTTTTCAAGAAAATTTATGGTTTATGAAGACATCGCCAGTGTGAGTGTGGCCATAAAAAGATCGCGTGACTTAAATTTTATTAAAAACAAACAGGTAGTAAATTTTACTATAAATTCATCTAGTTTGCTTTTAATTAATCCAAATCAGAATGTAAAAACGTTAGTACTCCAAAACAACAATTTAAAAACTGCCATTACCGATTTAAAACCACAATACACCATTGGTAATGAATTAATTTATCGCTACGATCAAGAAGCTTCCTTTTGGGCTGGAAATGAATATTTAAATTTTGATAACAGCGATGTAAGAGGAGCTACAGTAAATATCAGAAGAGTAGAATTAGACGATTTATACACCAACTACCTCTATACAAACATTGAAAGAAAAGACAGGCCTTATACCTACTTCCCTGATATAAACGGTAATTTTTTAGTACGAAATATTCGTGGGCAAAAAGAAAGTATTGATGCAGAATATGTTTGGCTGCATTTTGCGTTGCAATATTATGACGACTTAAAAGAAGGGCAGGAAATTCATATTTACGGAAATTTTAACAACTTCAGCTTTACTAAAGACACCAAAATGGTTTATGACGAAACGTCGGATACCTATAGAAACAAACGGCTATTTAAACAAGGGTTTTATAACTACAAATATGTTATTCTTAATCCTGACGGAAGTATAGATGAAGGTGCGATAAGCGGTAACTTTGACCAAACTGAAAATGACTATACTGTTGTAGTTTACTACAGAGATTTAGGTGGTAGATATGATAGAATTATTGGTGTGGGTAAAGCAAATTCTATTAACATTACTAATAACTAGAATTTACTTTGTAAATAGATTTAAAAAAGCATAATAATAAAGCCCTCAAATATGAGGGCTTTATCGTTTAACTAAATAGGGAAAAAAAACTACATTATTTTTTGATTAATCGTTTTACAACGGTTGCTCTTTCACTGCTGATGTTTACCATATACACGCCAGAGGCTAAACTAGATACATCTATTTGTTGCTCG
>PHDJ01000048.1 GCA_002842575.1 Bacteroidetes bacterium HGW-Bacteroidetes-2 | reverse complement strand
AGTGGTAATGGGAGCCGAAGAATATCTAGGAGGCGAAACCGCTATTAATATTAAAACGGTTTATAAAGCACCGCATGATAGTGGCACAACAACAGGAAGCTTTAAAGGTAATGGCACACACTTTGTAAATTCAAATGGAGATTTAATACACAGTAATAAAAATGGAAGAGGAAATTTATATTTGGTTAATGACGGTTTTGAAGGAGGAGTTGATGATTTAGAGGCCAATTCGACATTACTTTTTTCTAATAATAAACTTGTTGGTCCAATTGAACTTGCTTTTAAAATGATTAAAGCAGTATTGACTAAAAGTGGGATTGATTTGAATAGTTTTAATAAAATTGAAGAAGTGGAAGGAAAATCTGATCGCTTAGCAATTTCAAACATTTTAAAAAAATTAAATTGGGTACAATTAAATGACCCAAGAAAATTTAATTTTGAAATTCAAATATCACAAAAAAAATCACATATGTTTTCAAATTATTATAATATAGTGAATGCAGCAGAACATGAAAAATTCCATATTAGTGATTTACATACAATGTATATGCAGTATTTGAAAGGCGAATTAAGTTTAATTGATACAAGAAAAAGAGCATTCTTTAGAGATGGAGAAATAAGAGCCTATTTTTACCAGATTAATCATACTAGCTGGCAAAATACTACAAAACAGTTTAAAAAGGGTAGTTTAAAATCATATGATTATTTTAAAAACAATTAAAAATGAAATTATTTTTTAAGGGATTATTGGTGTTTTTATTTTTTTTAAATATTTCTTGTGGAGTAAATAAAACTTTCAGGAAGGATGTCAGTCTTTCCATTGATATTGATAAAGATTCTCTTCATAATTCCGATAAAGAAGAAGAGCATCCATACTATTACCTGAAGTTTTATATTCACCTAGTAGACAATTACAAAAAAGTAAAATATCCATTTTTAGAGGCTTTATACCCAGATTGTATTGATAGTAGTATAGAAGATGATTTTGATTATAATCAAAAAATAGATTCTTGGTCAGATATTCTTTCTTTAAAAACCAAGTATCCCTTATTTATTTTAGAAAATGAAAAAGGAGACTTGAAATATTTCAAAAATTTTAAAACAGATAAAGATAAAAACAGGTATAAAAACTTAAAAATTTATAGAAACCAACAACGTTCTCATGATTGTCTTTTTCTTTATCAACGATTAACTTTAAAAAATGAAGGAAGAGTTAATAATCTAAAATTAAAGCCCGGAAAATATTATTTTGGAACAATTAATATTTATCAAATTGATTTAAAAGTAACAGAGTCAGATTCATTAGCAAGATTACATTATGTTACTAATAATCAAATAATTTCATCAAATTGGATTAAATTAAAATAAATCGATATATCTGTTATTTTGAAATTCGTTATTTTTAAACAAGTTGCCAACCCGAAATATAATTACAAGTACAACGGCAAAGAGCTACAAAACGAGTTTGGGGTAGAAATGTACGATTTTGGGGCTAGGAATTATGATCCTGCGCTTGGTAGATGGATGAATATAGACCCTCTCGCAGAAAAAATGCGCCGCCACTCCCCCTACAACTACGCCTTTAACAACCCCATATATTTTATTGATCCTGATGGGATGGCACCGAAACCTAGTGAAGAAGATAATGAAGAATCATTACGAGATCGTGTGCATGCCATAGCACAGATGACAAGGGTAAATACTTCGGGTAATGATGCTTTGCAGGTCGATTCATTGGCTGGTAATAATAGTAGTGAAGAAGGTGGTGAAAATGATAGTGAAAGTGATGCTTCTTCAAGTAGTGATGGGGGTGGCTCAGAAAACAACAATGATATTAAAAATATACCTTGCGGTTTTTGCTATATCTTTGGAATAATGGCAAAAACCATGAAATGGGTTAATAGTAATAGTGGTGGTTTAGTAGTTGACGCAAATTTATCTACTCCTGTCAAAATACCTTTTTTAGATGATTTAAATGGAATAGGTTATGAATTTGGAATTGTAAAAGCACAAAATGACAAGCCAAGATTTGTTTTTACTACAAAGACAACGAATGAAGCGGGAGTTTCCTTGGGTATAGGTTTTCAACGACTTTGGTTAATCAATAATACCCAAAATGCTATTAATGGTACTATTTTAAGAGGGGAAGGATTTCAAGCATCGGGTTCCATAATTATAAGTGGTTCTTTAGGTGTTGATAATAGTGCAAAATCAGGTCGAGAAACAAGATATTTTACTCCTAGTTTGGGCGGAAGTATAGGTTTACCCTTTGGTTATACTAATTGGAACACTTTTACAAAAGTTTCTGGAAATTAATTTATGTATTATGAAAAAATTAAATTTAATTATCCTTGTAATTTTTGTGTTTAGCATAGGCTTCATTATAATAAATTTATTTTCAAGTAAGGTTAATGAAATTTTTCAAATACATGAAAAGGATTTTATATTCAAAGAAGAATATTCGGGTTTGGTAAAACAAAAATATATAGATAAAGAACAGCATAATTTTAAAACTATAATAGTTAAACAAAAAAATAAAGAATACACTATTCTTTTCGATTTTGTTATGGGAGGATTATATGAATTTATAGAAGTGGGTGATACATTATCAAAAAAATCAGGTACACTTGATTTGAGATTGAAGAGAAAGGATTTAGATACGTTAATAACTATGCAAATCTATGACCGCAGAAAAAAAAATTAAAATTAGTAATGTTGCGCAGGAATGTACAAGTACGAATTCGGCGTAGAAATGTATGATTTCGGAGCCAGAAATTATGATCCCGCATTGGGCAGGTGGATGAATATTGATCCACTGGCTGAACAGATGAGAAGGCACTCGCCGTACAATTATGCGTTTAACAATCCGTTGCGTTTTATAGATCCAGATGGGATGGCTCCTGAGGATATTTTTCAAATTGAACATAAAGGAAAAATCACTCAGATTGAAGCAGAAGGAGAACATGTCGTAGTTGTTGTAGACAGAAAAGGAAACGAAATTAGTGAGAGAATAGGAATTGGGGATGACGCAAATCTTCTTGAGTTTGATTCGATGGGTGTACAGGTTCTCGAAATTTCTGATCAAGATAAAGCTCAAGAAGCTTTTAATGAAATTACCAGTACTTCAAATCGTGAATTTGCACTTGTGAATAAGGAAAATTCTGCAACAGGTGTAAAAGATTCAGCAATTGTCGGCGATGGTGAGAGGGATACAAATTCAGGCGATATAATTGCTAAAGGTCTATATGACCTTGGAGATACTGCCGTTACTGACATAACACACAATCATCCAAAAAACTCCCCTCCATCAGGTTATAATCCTGCAACTGGTAAAAACCTTAATCCAGATGCCCCTATTGGAGATGCAAGAAATGCGACAAACTATAAAACAAATAGTAAAGGTCAACCAATACAGAGAAAAGTAACAACTAAAAACGGAAAAACATATACATATGACAACGAGAAATTCACTAAACAAAAAGGGAATTAAAATAGTTGTTTTATTCTTAACGATTACATATTCATCGTGTAGTTCAATCAAGAATAGCAAAAACGAAACGATGACTTATTATTTGGAAAATTTTATAAATTCCTATAAATCTTATGATTTTGAAGAACCTTTAGATGTAATAATGGTAAGTACAATAAACGAAAGCAATAAGATTACATATGTTATAAATGACGCACCAAAAATTGTTTATTTTGGAGACTTAAACAATCTCGAAGAGAATGAGAAGCACAATATAATAATGGGGACATATAAAAGTATTTTATGTAAAATCCAAAGTGATAGTATACAGAACTACCGCCATATTTTTAATGATTTAGATGAAGCTATATTAGAAAAAGCAAAACAATCTAAAATTCAAAAAGATGAAAATGGCGAAATTTATTCGTTCGACTTATCCTTGTTGAACTGGAATGCAAAATTGACTATAATTTACGATACAACAAACAATAAAAAGAAAATAATATTTAATAAGTAGCTAAATGAGTGAAACTATCTAACACCCCCGCTGCGGTAATGTATCAAATGTGTTGATGGGATTTTTTAAATATTTAAATTTCTGAAAATCAATATTAAAAATCTGGACCTATTAAAATTATTGATTTACCATAAAAATTTACAAACCCAAGCTACTGCAAGAGTTTGTAAGTTAAAAGTAATGCCCATAAGCAGAATGTATGATTACGGTTTGATTGTTTACTTCATATACTAGTCTATGTTCTTTGTTTATTCTTCGAGACCAATAGCCCGTAAGATGGTATTTTAACGGTTCTGGTTTTCCTGTTCCAGTAAAAGGATGTTTAATTAGTTCTTCTAAAAGCTTTAAAATTTTATTTAAAATGGCTTTGTTTCCTGCTTTTTTGTGTTTAGCAATATCTAGTGTTGCCTCATCAGTAAAATCTAAATAAAAAGCCATATTACAATCCTAAAAATTCTTTCAAATTTTCTTTTTCTACTCTAGTGACTTTACCTTCTAGCGCTTGTTTTTTGCTTTTTTCGATTTTAGCCACAAACTCAGCATTATAGGGTTTGTCTGTAACTTCAAATTTCATTTTTAAAGCTTTCACAAATGCCTTTAAAGCACTTTCTTGCTCTGGGGTGACTGTTTGTATAATAAAGGTTTGTTCTGACATAATTCCTTTTTTTAATGCATTTTTGATACATAAGCTATCAATAACCGGGTAAAATAATTCTAATTTGATTGACTGTTCATTACAAAAATACAAAAAAATAGTACCTTTAGTACACGATGGAAATCAAAGTTCAAAAAACAGTGCAACACCAAGATAGAACCAAACGTAAAGAAAATGTCCTGAGGACATTTTTAGTGCAGGGGCCAGCTGGCGTGCTGGCAAAAACCCGTTACCTCCACGGCTTTCAATACTATGACACTGTATTGCAATTCTTTCATACCCCCGAGGGTTACGTAAAAAACACCCCCGATGAAAATGGTAACCCGAGTTTTGATTATATCTACCAGTATAAAGACCACCTAGGCAACGTACGCCTTAGTTACACCCAAAACCCCCAAGAACCAGAATACTTGGAAATTATAGAAGAGTCACACTACTATCCTTTTGGTTTGCAACACGGCAATTTTAACTCACACCGATCAAAAATAGACCGCGATGAGGAACTTAACAACGAAAAAAGCCTCCTCGACACCGCACCCCCAACGTTTGCTTTTGAAAATCCGGGGTATCAGTACAAATACAATGGTAAAGAATACAATGAAGAATTAGACCTAAATTGGTACGACTATGGAGCCAGAAATTATGATCCCGCACTCGGCAGGTGGATGAACATCGACCCTTTGGCGGAAACTACGATGCAGCCCTACTCATACACCAATAACAACCCAATACGTTTCAATGACCCTACCGGGATGATAGGCAATGATGTAATTGTTAATGGCGATAACTCTGATAAGTTTGTCGAACAACTAAATTCTGGTTCAAGTTTAAATATTACCAGAGATTCCAAAGGCAAGCTTCACGCAACTGGCAAAGCTGAAACAAAAGCAGATAGACATCTGCTGAAAGCTATAAATGATGAGAATATCGATGTCAATATTAATGCAACTACCGCAAATACCGATGGAAGTGATTTGTTATACGGAGGAGCATTCGAAGGAAGTACTGTTAATGATGATGGAACAGTAAGCGCCAATCAAACAGTTAATCCCGACCACGCCGAAAAATTAGAAAAATTAGCCGATGTCGATTTTGGAGTGATTTCAGTTCACGAAACTCTTGAAGCATATTATGGAGCTCAAAACAGTCCAGGAGCAGATAAGCCTACCACAGAACCAACAAAAGCCTATTTGAACGCACACGCAAAAGCAAATAGAGTGGACAAAAGAGTGCGTCCTGTTCAAAATGGATTAAAGCGTCAAGCTCAAAATATGGGTCCAGGAACAGAACCTGGAACTACAAATTATCGTGTGGCAGTTTATAGAACTGATGGTACGAAATCAATATACCTATACAATGAAAATAATGTCCCAAATGGAAACTAATATATATTTAAAATCATTTTTCATAATTATTGTTACCTTTTTTATTTCGCACTCTTCTTTAGCCCAAAAGAAATACAGAGTAGTAAATATTGACACAACTGAAAGCTATTATTTTATCGAAGTTCGAAGATGTTTTAAGAAAGATATTGTAATAGTCGAAAAGTCGGATTATCTTCCTAAACCAAATGATGAAAGAATTGAAATTGGGAAGCGCTATGAGTTAGATTTAGAACCCTATAAAACAGCAAAATTTACGCCTGATACTGAAAATTACACGCTTTTAATTGAAGGAAAAGTAGTATGGGATAGCGATAAAAGATACAATTTATTCAGCAGTCCATCAATATTGAACTTATTTTATATTGACGCAAAAGATAATTAAAGCGCTGCCGCATTTTTCTGGAAGAAGTCCTTGAACTTTTTATTGGTGAGCATTTTATCGATGAGCTTGAAGATGTTCTGTTTGTCCTCTTCCTCCAGTTGCGCTTTTTGTTGTACTATGTCACCTTAAAACTGCAAGTTATATCGGAGACTTGCCAAAGTATCTAATTCAAAATAATTTCATACATTTATAAAAAAATTGCAAAAAAATGGAAACTATAAGAATTGATATACTAAACCCAAAAGCTAAAAACATCCTAAAGGAATTAGCCGACTTAAACTTAATAAAAATCAATAAAGAGAAAAAAAAATCGGATTTTTCAGTCCTTTTAAAAAAATTGCGTACAAAATCAAAAGGTGAAATTTCACTGGAAGAGGTTACAAAAGAAGTGGAAGAAGTGAGGAAGTCACGTTATGCAAAATAAGAAAATAATCCTTGACACCAACCTTTGGATTAGTTTTTTGATCACCAAAAATTTTAATCAACTTGACAAACTAATTGAAAATAAAAATATAACCCTCTTTTTTTCTGATGAACTCATCGAGGAATTTGTTGATGTAATACGCCGGCCTAAATTTAAAAAATACTTTTCTAAAAACGATATAGAGAAAATCCTTCAAATTTTTGACCAATTTGGTGAATTAGTAAAAGTAAAATCATCTATTCAGATTTGCCGAGATAAAAAGGATAATTTTTTACTTAACCTGTCTGTTGATTCTAAAGCCAATTATTTGATTACGGGGGATAAAGATTTATTAATTTTAGAAAAAATTGAGAATACTAAAATAATAACCTTTACCGATTTTATTGAAAATATCCTATAATAGCAACTAGACCGCAACGGAATAAGCGACAGTTATTGGGAGCTTATAAAAATAGACCAGTTAAGCTACGAATATGCCAACAACAACTCCAACCTACTCCTTAAGGTAATAGACGATACCCAAAACGATGCCGGCTTTAAAAAAGGAAATCCCACCTCAGATAACGATTTTACCTATGACGATAACGGCAACCTCATAACAGACAAAAACAAAAACATTACTCAAATTACTTACAACCATCTCAACCTACCCACAAAAATTACCTTTAACGGCGATGTCAACCAATATATTACGTATCTTTATAACGCCACCGGCGTGAAAATACAAAAAACCATAAAAAACACAGACAGTTTGTCCACCTCCCAATACATAAACGGTTTCCAGTATTTTGATAATGTATTGCAATTTTTCCCCACCCCGGAAGGTTATGTAAAAAACACGCCAATGCTAAGTGGCGGTTAATTGGATTTAGGGAGTTTCATATAAATAATCACCCATGACTTAATCGTTTTGTAGGGGTTTTTAATCGCGAAAGGTAAGGCGAAACCACACAAACAACCGTGGCTTAAGCCATTCAAAAATAGATTCTTTTTTCACCCCTAAAATAGCTATTTTAGCAAAAACAAATTTCTATGCCGCTGCAGTTTTACTTAAAAACGTTTGCAAAACTCACCACTAATGAATTGTATGAGATTTTGCAGCTTCGCAGCGAAGTGTTTGTTGTAGAACAAGATTGTGTCTATCAAGACATCGACGGAAAAGATGAAAAAGCACTACATCTTTTTGCTTATAAAAACGATAAAATCATTGCTTATGCACGTATTTTTGGCTCTGGCGATTATTTTGATGCTGCCAGCATAGGACGGGTAGTTGTAAAACAATCAGAACGAAAATATGGGTATGGCCACGAGTTAATGAAGGAAGCAAATAAAACAGTAGCAATCTATTTTAACACCACAAAAATCCATCTTTCGGCGCAGCAATATCTTGTAAAATTTTACAATGCACACGGTTATAAAGAAGTGGGAGAAGGATATCTGGAAGATGGGATTCCGCACATTGGAATGGTAAAAGAATAATTAACCTTTTGTTTTTACTGCTTTATTAAAAGGAATCTTCAATTGATATAAAATATCCTCATCGGTGCTGTCGTCTATCAAATCCAATCCGTAGCGCACTTTTTTTGGATCGTCATAGACAAAAGTGCCAAAAATACGGTCCCAAAACGAGAACATATTTCCAAAATTGGTATCGGTCCAGGGCATTTCCCAGTGGTGGTGAAATTTATGCATATTTGGCGACACAAACACATAGCTAATGTATTTGTCTATTCGCCCAAGTTGGATATTGGCGTGGGTAAAGTAGGTAAAAAACACACTTAATATTCGGTAGAAAAGATAAAAAGCAATGGGCATTCCCATAAGCAATACAGCAAAAAGCGCAAAGGTTTCTCTAAATATAAAATCCAGTGGGTGGTGTCGGGTTCCGGTGGTTACGTCTACTTTGGTATCACTATGGTGAATGATATGCAATCGCCACAGCCATTTTACTTTGTGCAAGAGGTAATGCACGGCATATTGAGCTATTAAGTCTAATGCCAAAAGCGCAATTATACACTCTAGCCAGACAGGTAAATCTACAAGATGTAGCAATCCAAACGAAGAAGTTTTAATCCAATAGAAAATTCCTAAAGTTAAAGTGCCAAAACCTACATTAATAGCCATAGTAAATAGAAGAAACGTAAAATTAACACCTGCATGTTTCCATTTTTTATAGGAAAGGTGTACCAGCGTATAATAGCCTTCTAAAATCCAAAAAAAAGCCAGGACGCACACCACCCAAAGTAGCCGTATCCAAAGGGGCATTTCTTCAAAAAAGGATAAAAGGGGACTCATTTTAATTCAAAATATTTTGATATCTTTTTTGATCTTTCAATATGGCTAAAGCTTCTTTAATTTCTGGATTATGCGCCACTTGGTAGTTGTATAATCCTTCACGATAAAAATAACGTTTAACAATTTCGTCGGTAAGCAGAGATGCGATTTCTGCTTTTTTGTTCAGTAATTCTTTGTCTTTAGCGCGTTCTAAATCTAGCAGCAGACTTGTATAGTTTTTTTCCATTTCTTTTTTTAGGCCTTCGCCTTCCGCTTTTTTTAGTACGTCTTTTAATGCTACCTCGGTTTGGGTTTCAAATTCAAAGGTGTTTCGTTTTAAAAAGGTTAAAAATGCTGTATAGTCTGCATCTTTAAATTTAAATGCATTCCAGTCGTTGTGTTGGTTTTTGTAATAATAGTCTGTGGCAAAATCAAAAATGGCATTGTCTTTTAGAAGTGCGGTAGTTATTGGGCTAAAAGAAGCGGTTTCTAATTCTACATCCGGAAGGATGCCGCCGCCATCATATACAGTTCTTCCTCCTTTGGTTTTAAAAGCATTGTAATTTTCTGCAGTGGCTCTCACAGGGTCGCCGTTTTCATCGCGGTTAAAATAATCTTCTGCCTGAATACACCTTCCACTAGGCGTGTAGTATTTTGAAATGGTTACTTTTAATTGCGTTCCGTAGGTTAATTTTTTAGGGCGTTGCACTAAACCTTTTCCAAAACTTCTTGCGCCCACAATCACGCCTCGGTCTAAATCCTGAATGGCTCCTGACACAATTTCACTAGCGGAAGCACTTCTTCCGTTAATTAAAACCACTAAAGGAATTTCAGTATCTACGGGTTCAAATGAGGTTTTATACTCCTGGTTGTATTTTTGAATAACCGATTTTGTGGTCGTAATGGTTTCGCCTTTTGTCACAAAAAGGTTAACAATATTAATAGATTCTGAGAGTAAACCGCCGGGATTTCCACGCAAGTCTAAAATGATGCTTGTGGCTCCTTGTTTTTTAAGATCTATTAATGCGGCGCGGGTTTCTGTTGTGGTTTTTTGATTGAAAGCGCTTAAAACAATATAGCCGGTATTTCCATTTATTAAGGTGTAAAAGGGAACCGCTTTAATAGCCATGGCTTCTCTTTTAATTGTAGCGGTTTCTGTTTTTCCTTGGCGAATGTAGCTTACAGAAACCAAAGTTCCTGCGGCACCTTTTAATAATTCGCCCGCATCCTCGTTAAAGTTTTTTAAATCTACATCACCAATTTTTATAATTTCATCCCCCGCTTTCAGGCCGGCTTTATCTGCAGGCCCATCTTTCCAAGGCTCTACAATGGTTAGTTTATTGTTTTGTGTTCTTACGGCAGCGCCTATTCCGGTAAAGGAACCAGTTTGGTTTATTTTTGCTTGTTCTACATCTTGTTCGTTATAATATACTGTGTAGGGGTCTAAACCCACTAACATGCCTTTAATAGCCCTGTCCATCAATTCTGCAGGAACGGTTTCATCTACATAATTCATGTTTAATTCCTTGAAAAGCGTAGTGAATATTTCTATTTGCTTTGCAATTTCAAAAAAATCAGATTTAAAACTCCACGTTCCTAGTGCTATAAAAACGGCAATAATTGGGATAATAATTTTCTTTTTCATGAGTACTGCTGTTTTATATTTTTTGTTTTTTTCTTCGGAGATACCGTCTTAATAAATAGAGAAACATGAGAAGTATAAGTAGAAAAGGCCAAATGTAAATTAGACCTAAAAAGAACATCGAAATACCATTCCAGCCAGATTTAACGGCATTCCACATTTTACCACCATAGGAAGTGGTGATTCCGGTATCGGTGGTTATTTTATAGAAATAAATGGAAATAGTACTTACCGAAACCCTGTTTTCCAGGTAGTTTAATCTGCCTTGGCGCGCTTCTATTTCTTCTCTTATTTTGGATAGCTCGCGTTCAATTTCGAGCATTTCGGTAACGTTTTTAGCTTGTTTCAATAATTCTAAATAGCGATTTTCTAACTCTCTTTTTGCTTTTAATCGCGCTTCCAGATCGATAAATTCTTCGGTAACGTCCTGACGGGAAATATCTTTTTGATTAAAAAAGGACACGCCTTTTGAAATAGAATCAATAGTGCTTTGAAAATTTGTAGTTGGAACGCGAATGGTGATGCTTCTATAGACCTCGTTGTAATTCTTACCGGAATTATCCTCTTGGATAAATCCTTGGTTTTGAGCCACTACTTTTTGAATGTGTTGTTGTGTTTTATCTAAGTCTTTGGTTTCAAAACGTAGGTTTCCAGTTTGAATGATTTTTTGATCTTGGGTAACAGTTGCATCTGCAGCGATGCTGTTTTTAGAAACCATGGAGGCTTCTTCCATTCCCACAGAATATGAAGTGTTGCCATTGGAAGCAGAATCGCCACCGCAAGCTAAAATCATACTAAATATAAAATAGCTAATTACTTTCATCGGGCTTTTGTGAGTTGGTTTGTTTTACAAAATCATTTAAAAGAAGTTGCATTTTTTTTTCTAAAAAATGAAATTCTGGTTTGTCTTTACTAAGATACAAAAAGAGAAACGCAAATTGGGAGTTAATATTTTCTGTAACAAGGTGTTTGTTCAGCCTATAAGACTCTCTAAGCAGTCGCTTTACTTGATTTCTTTTAGGAGCAGTTTTAAAATTACGCTTAGAAACAGAAACCCCGGCTTTAATTTTTATGTCTTCCTCCGTCATAATGGGAAGATAAAAAAGTTTAATAGGATATTTAGAAATAGATTTTCCCTCCACGAATAGTTTTTCGATGAGTTTTTTACTTTTAAGTTTTTCTTTTTTTGGATACTTAAAATTCATAGAGGTAAAAGTAATAAATCCTCCCCCAACCTCTTCAAAAGAGGAGGTAAAATAAAATCATTATAATGTTTCCCTAATTAATTACTGTTTTCAGAGCTATTCGTGGAGGATTCATATACGTTATCTTCTAAATGAATGTCTGCCATTAGTTGGGAAGCATCAATCATCATAGCCACAATGTTTGTTTTTGGCGCATTAATTTCGAAAGTATAGGTTGGATAAGCCCACGCCCAATCGGCAAGTAGGGTTCGCTTTAATTGTGGGTATGGATTTTCTTTTACACCGCGCATCATTCGCAATGGAATGTAGAAAGACTCGTTGGTATTGTCTTTATAAATCACATAAAAATCAATAGGCATTGGCATAAGCCCTTTTCGCTCTAGGGTAATTAGTGTTTTGTTTCCTTTTTCTTCGATGTTTTTTATGGCATAATCGATGGTATTTGTGGTTTGTGTCCAGTCTAGCAAATACCACCCTAATTGAAATCCAGACACTTTTTCAGCGGTGCGAATAAAGTCGTTGGGCGTTGGGTGTGTAAATTTAAAATCGTGGTAAAAGCGTTTTATGGTTTTAGCCACATTTTCTTTTCCGATGACATATTCAAGTTGGGCAAGAAATACAGCTCCTTTGGAATAGGAAGAAGAACTGTACACCGCATTTTTTTCAAATCTATCGGCATGAGTGGATTGTGGTTGTTCCACGCCACTAGTTGCCATATTGATATAACCAGAATAGGATCTTTCATGGGGTAATGCTTTGTTTTGCTGCATGATTTCGTTCATCGATAAGGTGCTAATGTAGGTAGTAAAACCTTCGTCCATCCATTCGTGTTTGGTCTCGTTAAAAGCAAGTACAAACTGAAACCAACTATGTGCAATTTCGTGTGCTGTTGTACCCATAAGGCTATTGAAATTTCGATTGCCAGTAATTAATGTGGACATGCCATATTCCATACCACCGTCGCCTCCTTGTATCACGGAGTATTGCTTGTAAGGATAGTCGCCAAGGTGTTTGTTAAAATACTCAAACAAGGCAACTGTTTTGGGTTGTAGCTTTTTCCAGTTCTCAAGGATGTCGGGATTGTTTTTGTACAGAAAATGAAGAGAAATTCCATTGGGCCCTTCAATGCGGTCGTGAAGGTATTCATTATCTGCAGCCCACATAAAATCATGCACATCGGGGGCAATAAAATGCCAAGTGAGTTTGCCGCCTTTTTTATGTTTTACTTCTATGGAAATGTCATCCTGATAGCCGTGGCCAATTACATTAGGATTTTGTAAATACCCGGTTCCGCCAAGGGTGAATTGATTGTCGATGGTTATTTTCACATCAAAATTTCCCCAAACGCCGTGAAATTCGCGACCAATATAGGGGTCTGCATGCCAGCCTTCAAAGTCATATTCGGCAAGTTTAGGATACCATTGTGACATAGAGAGAGCAACACCCTCTTCATTGTTTCTACCGCTACGGCGAATTTGAAGCGGTACTTGCGCATCAAAATCCATTGTGAAGGTTGCTTTTTCACCTGGTAATATGGGCGTGTTGAGATCAACTTCAAGGATGGTTCCTACTGTTTTATTTTGCACTGGAGCACCATTTTGGCGTAAGCTATTGACTTTTAGGTAACCCATTTCATCAGGCTTTAATTTTGAAATGCGGTCACCCACGCGTCTATCTGGGTCTGCAATGGTTCTTGAGCGCACATCCATCTCACTGCCGGGTTGAAAAGCGTTGAAGTGTAGGTGGTAAAAAATCTGGCGTAAGGTGTCTGGCGAATTGTTGGTATATACAATTTCTTGTTTGCCCTTGTATTGGTAATTTTTCACATCCACATCAATTTCCATTTTGTAGTCGACGTGTTGTTGCCAGTAGTGGGGTCTGTCCACTTGGTCTAAGTAGTTGTGGTATTCTTGGGAGAAAAGTGTAAGGGTTATTAAAAAGAAAATAGTAAAAGAAAGAGTTTTCATGGGGATGAAATTTATTTGTCGTAAAGATAAACCCTTTTCCATCAATTCAAAAGGATTAACAAATAGTATGGGAAAGCCGTAAAATAAGTTTGATAAAGAGCTAAAATTTACCCCACTCACGGTAGAAGTTTTAGAAATTATCTTTAAATTTGCCAATATTTGTCAAGTCAAAAGAAAGCACATTGAAAACGATAGGAACGACATTACGTGAGTTAAGAGAAACGAAAGGACTTCTACTTAGAGAAGTTGGAGCAAAACTTTCGCTTGACCCAACCATCTTGAGCAAAATTGAGCAGGATAAACGTATGCCGACAAAAGAGCAAGTAAAATCACTTGCCAACTTTTATAAACACCAAAAGAATGAAGTTATAATTGCTTGGCTTAGTGACAAATTATATTACGAAGTACAAGATGAAGAGCTTGCTTTACAAGCAATGCAAGTAGCAGAAGAGAAAATTAAATACAACATCAAAGAAAAAAAGAAAAAATGAAGTTATACGAAACACTTGAAAAGCAACTTAAAAAAGAACCCAACTACGTTACAGACAACGGAGAGTTAAAAAAATGGGTGGTAATAAATAAAGCACAGAATTATGATGCTGAACTTATTGGCTTGTTGCTTGACGACAAGGAACTGAAAGCAAAATTCTTTCTTGAGATTAAAGGTGTTTTGGTTTTTAACCAATCTTTATTTGTGCAATTCTTGGAACAAAAAAATTATTTGAACGACAGTTACACTGCTTACAAAAACAAAGTAGGTTTAAATATTGACGGAAAATATTTGAAGCAACGCAACGAAGTTGCTTTAGTTTGGCCTTTTAAAGACTGCGTTTTGGAAGGCGGACAAAGCCGTGAAGAAGATAAACGAGAAGAAATATTTTTTAATGAAACCCTTGCACAAGATGAAATTACCCAACTTTTAGAACCAAAGGTTTTAACCAATGCCAAACGCTATACAACCGAAGGGGAAAAACCGCTTGACAAATTTAACCGAAACGAAAAGAGAATAATTACCGACAACCTTATTATAAAAGGAAATAATCTTTTAGCACTTCATTCTTTGAAAGAAGAATTTGCAGGGAAAGTAAACTTCATGTATTTAGCCCACCATATAACACAGGAAGCGACAGTTTTCAATATAATGACAGATTCAACGAAAGCACTTGGCTTACGTTTATGCGTAACAGGTTAGTTGTTGCAAGAGATTTATTAGCGAGCAACGGAACAATCTTCATTCAATGCGATGACCACGAGCAAGCATATTTGAAAATATTGATGGATGATGTCTTCAATTCTCAAAATTTTGTTGAAACATTTATCTGGAAGAATACTGATAATGCTCCTGCTTTATCAAAAAAGACAAGGAAAAACATAGAGTTTATCCATTGTTACGAAAAGATAATTGACACTACAAAAGGCTATGTTGGTAGAGACAGTGACAATGATGATGCACCCCTTTTAAATAGCGGAAATCCAATAACTACTTTAGAGTTCAAACCGGGTATAATTCAATTTAGAATTCCAGACGGAGTTTATGAAAAAGACAGCTATGATAAAGTCGAATTACTCAACGACTTAACAGTTGAAAATGGTAAAAACAAGAATTCCACAAAACTCAAAGGTCGTTTTAAGTGGCAACAATCATTTTTGGATGACGAAATAAAAAAAGGAACATACTTCCTAATTAAGTCAAACAAATTTTCAATCAGGTATCAGAGAGAAATAGCATCTAATATGGCTCCTGATAAATTAATTGATGATGTTTATTTGTCAAAAGCTATTGGCATAGAAACAAATGAAGATTCCAAAAAACACATTGACGCTTTAAAACTAAAATTCAATTCTTATCCAAAACCTGAAACGCTAATAGCCTTTCTTATCAAGGCAGTTACTAAAGAAAATGATATTGTTATGGATTATCATTTAGGAAGCGGAACAACTGCCGCCACTGCTCACAAATTAAACAGACAATACATTGGTATTGAGCAAATGGATTACATAGAAGATGTTGCTGTAGAAAGACTAAAAAAAACCCGTTGGGTGAAATTAAATTATTTGAGTTTTAATATTGTTTAACGGTCTATCAAAAATAAACTTATTGATAAACTGAACTAAAGTTAGCGCTGT
>PHDJ01000047.1 GCA_002842575.1 Bacteroidetes bacterium HGW-Bacteroidetes-2 | reverse complement strand
GTTCATCACTCCTGCCATTTTTTAATAATACATTTTGCCCGATACCAGAAACAACCGTTCCTGCATCAGCACCTACATCTGCTCCTTTGGCTAGGGTTTGCCAAAACTCACTATTTGCAATTCGCTCAGCAGAATGACGACCAATAACATGACCAATTTCGTGTCCTAAAACGCCTGCAAGTTGGTCTTCATTTTCTAATTTGGAAAAAAGTGCATACGTAATAAAAACTTGACCGCCAGGAAGGGCAAAAGCATTTATAGTTTTTGAATCAGCTAATAAATGAAATTCATACCTATATGGGGTTTGTTTTGCAACACTATTTTGCACTAATTTTAATCCAACAGCATCAACATATTCTTGAAATTTAGTATCTGGATACAAACCACCATATTGATTGGTTAGTTGAGGGGCAGATTGAAGCCCAATGGCAATTTCTTGGTCTGACGACATGGAAATTACTTGTTCTCGACCTGTATATGGATTTTCTTCGGTGTTAGCACATTTATTGAAATAGGCAAAAGCCACAATAGAGAGACCTATAAAAATTCTAATTTTCCAATTAACACTTCGCATAGCCTTGCATTTAGTATATTAAAATTACAAAACAAATTTGAATATTTTTTAAAAATAAACTATTTAAAGCCGATTAAAAGTTAAATAAAATGCGGTATAATACTATTTCATAAACAGTTTCGTTTGGATTATCAGGTAACAAAAAAATAAGAATAGTTACATTTTTCATTAAAATAGTTACATAAATATTGTTTTTAAAAATGTTTTTATATATTTGTTGACCCTGAATTAATTTATAACCTAAAGATTAATAATGTTTTACAAAATAATCCCCGTTTTGTTGCTTGGTCTATTTTTCTTTTCAACCAATACCTTGCCCAATACCAATTTAAATTTAACTGCTAACCGTGTTACTCTTGAAACAACATCTGAAGCAATATATCATTCCTTAAATGCGAATAATTTTATACTTCCTTCGCAAGAGAGTTTTATAAAAGCCATAGAAGGATTTTTTAAATTAAAGGAGAAAGGCAAAATACAAAAAGAAATTTTAACGCTTATTGATTTTAGCAAATCGGCTAATGCACAACGTATGTGGGTAATTGATTTGGCAACAAATACCATTTTATACCAAACTTTTGTATCGCACGGAAGAAATACCGGAAATGAGTTTGCTACAAAATTTTCTAATGTTCCTGAATCCTATCAAAGCAGTCTTGGGTTTTATGCAACTGCCGAAACGTATTTTGGAAAACACGGTTTTTCACTTCGGCTTGATGGACTTGAAAAAGGAATTAACGATAAAGCTAGAGAAAGGGCAATTGTGATTCACGGTGCTGATTATGTGTCAGAATCATTCATCGGTAAAAATGGTAGATTAGGAAGAAGTCTTGGTTGTCCTGCTTTACCCATAGAAATTTCAGAAGAAATTATTAAAACTATTCAAGATAAATCCTGCTTGTTTATTTATTACCCTTCAAAAAAATATGAAAAACAATCGCAGTTAGTTTCTTAATGAAGCATATAAAGAAGCATCTAGATTATAAAAGTCATCTCGAAACTGTAAAGAACCTTTATCACTCCAAGCTGTCCAATATAAAAAATGAACATAAATGTCTTTTTTTACGGCAACTTCTCTTGTTTTCCCCCTTTGCACTAGTTCATTAATTTTTTCTAAATTCCAGTTGATTGTATCGTCTAATATGTATTCTGAAAGTTCAAATGGGTTCTGCACTCGCACGCATCCAGAACTTAACGATCTAGTTTCGCGCTCAAAAAAGCTCCTGGAATTGGTGTCGTGTAAATACACTAAAAAACGGTTTGGAAACATGATTTTAACCAATCCTAAAGCATTAGAAGACCCTGAACTTTGTACATAACGGTAGCTGTTTGCCTTTTTAGCATCCCAATCTTCAGCTGTTACTACTTTTCCATTGGCATCATATACTGTAATTCTTTTTTCTGCTAGATAACTTCTATTTTTTGCTACTGCTGGAATAATATCATTTTTTTGAATGGTAGGAGGCACTGTCCATGTAGGATTAAAAATTAAACGGCTTATTTTTGATTGTAAAATAGGAGTTTTTCGAGCTGCTTTACCAACAATTACTTTGTGTGTTCGAGTTGTGTCGCTCTTTTTTATGGTGTGTAGGGTATAATCTGGAATATTTAGTATAATATATTCTTCCTCAAATTCACGAGGATACCAGCGCCAACGTTCCATATTGGCAATAATTTGCTCTTTTCTTTTTTCTTTAGAATAATTTAGTGCATTTACGGTGCCAAAACCAATTACACCATCTGGAGCAAGACCATGGCGCATTTGAAATACTTTTATTGCTAATTCAGTTTGTTCATCATACACAGGAGTTAGACTGTCTTGCGGTTTTAAATCTTTCCAGTAAATAAGTCTTTGTTTTATATCAACTAGGCTTTTTATGGTATCATTTAATACGATTTTTCCATCAATTTTTATGGGAGTAAACGTATCTGTTGGAAAGTTTTCTATGATTTTTAATGCCTGTTTCAATTTATGATAAACGATATGCTTGGGTTGTACTTCTTTTATTGCTTTTTCAAAACCATCTTTTTTTAGAAAATTTAATAGTAATGCACTATAATCGATTTGATTTTCTTTTAAATCCCAATCTGTATAAAGTGCTTTTGGATTTAGGCTGCCATGTGCTACTTTATGAAGGTATTTAATTAGATTTTGGGTAAGCAAATAGTCGTAAGCAATTAAATCGCGGTCAGATAAGTTTTTGATAGAATCTTCAGCGATTAAAATTTTTTCTATGTCGAAGTCTTTTTTAAATAAGCCTTCTTCTTCAACTGTTTTAAATATCGTTAATAATTTGTCTCTAGAATAATCAGAAATCCAAAAGGTTTTATTGTCATTTGCTTTATAAAATTTAATGGCTAGGGAGTCATTTAAAATAGCAATCGAGGTAGAGTCTAAAGGAATTATTTTTCCAGCTTCGGTTTCTTCAATGGTTACTTCGGGTACTATTTCAATATCAGGATTATTTTTGCAGGATGCTATTAAAAGTAAAATAAGGAGTATGCCACTTAGTTTTCTGTACATTTTTGGTTATTTAATTTCTTTAAACATTACAAAATGAGTGCCAACCTCTTTTATTTCAAAAGAATTTCCAATAGTTTGGTAGCCTGCTCTTTTGTAAAAATTTACGGCAATTAATCTTGCATTACACCAAATAATGCTTTTGTTTTTGGCTTGTGCTATTTCTTCTGCTTTATTTAACAGTAACGCACCAAGTTTTTTTCCTTGGTATTTTGATAATACCGCCATTCCTCTTAGTTGTAATTGGTTTGCATGAAATAAAGTAGTGTTGTTTTCAAAAAATGTAGCAACGCCTATAAGGTGGTTATTTAAAAAAAGTCCTAGATGAAAAGTAGTGGGTAGATTATCGCCGTCAAAAATGCAATCTTCTATTGGTCTGCCTTTGCGAAGTTCAGGATGACGAACCGGAATAGTTTCTTGTGCTGAAATTTGTTTTATGACTATATCAGAGTTTAACATCGTTATATTTGTCGTACCGTTCAAATTGTACTTCTACAAATGGGCAAAGTGCGGTAATTTTTAAGTTATTTTTTCTGGCAAAAGTTACGGTTTCATCTAAAAGTTTTATTCCTAGTCCTTGTCCTTTAAATTGTGGTTTTACTTCGGTATGATTTATTATAATTTTATCAATTTCAGAATAGGTATATTCCATTTCAGCTACTATTTTATGGTCTTCTTCAAAATAGAAGATGCCATTAGTAGTGTTTTCTTTATGTTTTATGTGTAGATCCATAACCTAGATACTTTTGAATGGATTTTTAATCTTGTAAAAATACTTCTTTTTGTCATTTTATATTCAAAATTAGGCATTAAAAAATAGAAAATCCCGTCTTTTTTGTAAGTCTTTCTAGAGCTTCCATTCCCAATAAAGAATTGCCTTTTGCATTTAATTTAGGACTCCATACTACGGCGCTGTATTTTTCGGGATGAATGGCTACAATACCACCCCCAACACCACTTTTGCCTGGCAATCCTACACGAAAGGCAAATTCGCCCGCTTCATCATAAAAACCACATGTTTGCATTAAAGCATTGATACGTTGTATTTTTATGGGGGGCATTATTTCTTCGTTAGTTTCTAAAATTTTTCCTTCGTTTGCATAAATCATAAAGGCTTTAGCCAATTCACTACAACTCATAGCAAGGGAGCATTGGTAAAAATAAATGTCTAAAATGGTGTTGATATCGTTATGGATGTTTCCGAAAGCCTTCATTAAATGAGCAAGTGCTGCATTGCGATGCCCGTGTAGCTTTTCAGATTCGGCAACACGTTCGTCAAAATCAATACTTTCTACTCCTGATATTTTTCGAACGAATTTTAAAATTTCATCTTTAGGATGGTCGTATTCTGAAAGTAAAATATCGGTAATTACTAAGGCACCTGAATTGATATATGGATTTCTGGGTATGCCGTTTTCTCGCTCTAATTGATAAAGCGAGTTAAATGAACTTCCGGAAGGTTCCACACCAATGCGTTTCCATAAATCGTCGCCTTTAAGTAGCATGGCTAAGGAAAGTCCGAAAGTTTTTGAAATGCTTTGAATAGAAAAACGCTCTTCAGCATCTCCAAAACTTGAATGTGAACCTTTAACGCAATACAAATAACCACCAAATTTACCAGAATTTACTTTGGAAAGTTCTGGGATGTAGGTGGCAATCTTTCCATTGTTTGGAAAATCTTTTAATTCTTCTTCAATTTCAAAAAGTATTTTTTGATAATTCATCTAGTTCAAAGTATTAAAATTGGTTTCGGAAGCTGTTTCATAAGCTTCTTTATTTTGGGTAAAAATGCGAGCATGTAGTTTTCCTTTTAATAAAATATTTTCTCCTTTTACTTCTAGCCAGCTGCCTTCACGAAGTCCAATAACTGGTAAAGTATTAAAAACGTGGAATTCCTTTATGCGGGTTTCTCTGGTTTCTCCCATGTGTCTGGAGTTTATATCTGGATCTAGGTAATGCGGATTTAAATTAAACGGAACAATGCCAAGGGTTTTAAAACTAGGCGGATACACTATGGGCATGTCGTTTGTATTTTGCATGGTGAGTCCACAGATATTGCTTCCTGCACTGGTTCCTAAATAAGGAGTTCCTTGTAAAATGACATTCCGTAATGTCTCCATAGCTTTCTGTCTGTATAGTTGGGTAACTAAAACAAACGTATTTCCACCACCTACAAAAATTCCTTTAGCATTTTTTATGGCGTCCTCTGCATTTTCAAAAGTGTGAATTCCTACAACTTTTTTGTTTATTTTTTGAAAAATATCTACCACCTTTTTTGTGTAGGCATCGTGGCTTATACCTCCTGGTTGTGCATACGGGATGAAAAGAATTTCATCCGTATTTTGAAATAAACGCACCAATTCTGGTAATATATATTCTAAATAGCTTCCACCATGAATGGTTGAGGTGCTGGCTATAATGCAGTTTTTCATAGGGTCAATTTTAGTAGATAGTGCACAAAGTTACGAAGCACTTTAGGGAAGTAAATGTTTTTTTTATATTATTTGAAGACACTTTTTAAAATAGCCGACAAATTGAATATTTTTTTAGTGAGGAAAACGATATTCATAAAATACCAAGATTCTAAGGATATAAAAATAGTGTCTTAAAATAAAAACTAACGGTTACTTTTTTTTTGCCAAAGGTAAACTTCACTATATTTGTAGCATGATATCGCAAACAATAATTTTATTTATTAGCGGTGCCGAAATTGCATTTATCGTCTTTATTGTGATAATGGTTTTTGGTGCAGATAAAGTCCCCGAAATTGCTCGCGGACTTGGCAAAGGTATGCGTCAAATAAAAGATGCAACAAACGATATCAAATCTGAAATTGCTAAAAGCGCACAGGATCGTGGTTTGGATATTGATATTACCAAAGACGTTAAAAAAGAAATTGACAAAGTAAAAGAAGAACTTAAAGAAATTTCGGGACCTGTAAAACGCAATTTGTAGATGCTCAAAACCCTAAAAGAATGGGATTTTCAACTTTTTATATACCTGAATAACCTAGGAATAGAATCTTGGGATGGGTTTTGGTTACTTATCACAAAAACCACTTTTTGGATTCCTCTTTTTTTTCTAATATTTTTATTGATTTATAAATCGTATGGCTTTAAAAATGGAACATTGGTAATGATTTATTTTTTTGGAACCATATTTATAAGTATTGTTTTAATGCTTACTACTAAATATTTTGTAGCAAGAATACGGCCAAGTAGTGTGCCTGAATTAGCGGAAATAATACGAACACTTCAAAAACCAAATAGTTATAGTTTTTATTCAGGTCACGCATCTTCTTCCTTCTTGATAGCTACTTTTGCGGTATTAATTCTGCGAAAATACTTTAGGTGGGTGTATGTTTTTTTTCTTTTTCCTATTCTTTTTACCCTAAGCAGGATTTTTGTAGGAGTTCATTTTCCTAGCGATTTATTAGTTGGAGCAATGATAGGGACTCTTCTTGCACTGCTTTTTTATAAGAGATGCAAACTCTCCTTGGAAAGAAATTCTGTTAAAAAAAAATAATTTATTTTACCCGACATATCGACAATCCATCGCGAATGGGAAGTACTATGGTTTCTACTTTTGGGTGGGAATGTAAAAGTTTATTGTAGGCTATTAAAGCCGTGGTATCCCTATCGTCCTTTTTTACTTTTTCAAGTACTTTACCACTCCACAAAACATTATCTGACAAAATAATCCCTCCACGTTTCATTTTAGGTAGGATTAACTCAAAATAGTTAGTGTAGTTTTCTTTATCGGCATCAATAAAAACCAAGTCAAAATGTAAATTCAACTTTGGAATGATGTCTAGGGCATTTCCTGTATATTGAAAAATTTGACCTCCTAAACCTGATTTTTCAAAATATTTGCGTTGTAAATCGTGAAGTTCTTCATTAATATCCATGGTATGTAATTGCCCGTCTTGTTGAATGCCTTCCATCAAACAAAGCGCAGAATAGCCAGTATATGTGCCTATTTCCAAAATATTATTTGGATGTATTATTTTAGATATCATACTGAGTATTCTACCTTGATAATGCCCACTTAGCATACGGGGTTGAAGCACTTTTGCACAGGTTTCGCGGTTTAATTCTTGTAGAAGCTTTGGCTCTTCTTGGGTGTGATTAACCACATAATCATCTAACTTTTGTGAAATAAATTCCATTAGCCTAAAATGCGATTTACTAATTTTTTTTTGGCGGCCTCATCATCGCCACAAAGCCATTGAATAACATTGTCACTCCATATAGCATCGCAATCTGTTGGGGATAAAATATTTTGCTCCATAGCTAAATCTAAAATCTTACCCGGGTAAGACGATTGTTGTTCACTTTCCATTTCGCCTAAAGGATATGGATCGTCCAGACCCATTATTACTTGCTTTGCTCCTTGGTTTTTTACTAGTAATCCTAAAGAACCAGTATCGTGTACTAAGGTGTCAAAGAAAATATTTTTATGACCTACAGCTTTTCTAGGGTGTTGTTTTCCTTCAAACAAATCTGGTCTACCATCAAAACCTTGTATGCGGCGTCCTAAATTTATTTGGGCTAATTGACCTCCATGAGCAAAACAAGTTCGCATGCCAGGGTATTTATCTTGATAACCGTTTAAGGTTAAAAAGTGATAAGCATCTGCACATTGGGCTAACATCCATATTAAATGAAAACGCCAAGAGGTGTTTTCTAACAGTATAAATTTTTCGCCATCATAAGGGTGAATTTCTAAGGCTAGATTGTATTTGCTAGCAAGTTCAAATATGCGTTCATTTTCTTCGTCAAAAATACAACGCCATGTACCTATGGTGTCCATGTAATGTGTTGGTAAACAAAGTAATTGCAATCCTAGTTCTTCCACACAACGCTCCATTTCCCACATTGCACCTTTTATTAAGGCAGGATGAACCACAAAGCCAGAAGTGAATTTAGATGGGTTTTCTCTTTGTATTTTAGCATTAAAATCATTTTGAAACCGAAGTGCTTGCTTCATCTCTTCTACTCGAAGGCCATTGCCATATAATTGCGAAAGGTTAAGAATAACCGCATGGTCAATTTTATTGCGTGCCATCCATTCCAGTTTTTCATCTAAAAAAAAGCTGGAATCAGTAACAGGCCTGCTCCAGTTTTTTTGTAACATGAATTTACGGTCTTTATCTACCCAAAAAATACCTTTATCTTGCATAAATTGTGGTATTTCCTCAGGATAGGGAAGGAGGTGAGAATGGCCGTTTATTCTTAGTTTTTTTGTCATATATATATATCCGTCTCCAAATTTGGTTTGGGAGAAATCTTGTTTTTTAAAGTGAAAATTAACTTCAAACTTGATTAAAATGGAGGTGTTAGTCTGTTGTTTTCCAAAATTACATAATTTAATGGAAACTACTACCCACTATCCATCAACTATTAACTGTATTGAATGCAAACATTCTTAGGTTCAGTAAAAAAACGCAAAGCTTCCTGGCCGCCTTCTCTACCTACACCACTATCTTTCATACCTCCAAAAGGCGTACGCAAATCCCGCATTAACCAGGTATTTACCCAAACAACCCCTACCTGAAGCTCATTGCTAAAGTGCATTGTTCGGTTAAGGTTGTTGGTCCAAAGGGTCGCTGATAGACCATAACGCACCTCATTTGCAAAAGACAAAGCTTCTTCATCAGTCTTAAATGGCATAATAGTTACAACAGGTCCAAAGATTTCTTCCTGATTGAGTTTGCATTGGTTTGTTTTGACTTCTATAACGGTAGGTTCCAAATAATACCCGTTTTCATAGCCCTCTACAGTTACTTTTTTACCTCCACAGAGGATTGTAGCGTTTTGATTAGGAGCATCTTCAATATACGAATACACTTTTTCTAAGTGCTCTTTTGAAACCAAAGCACCAAGATTGCTGTCATTTTGAGAAGGATGACCCACTTTTATGGCTTTTACACGTGCGACAAAATCGGTTTTAAATTTTTCATACAGGCTTTCTTCCACAAAAATACGGGAGCCACATAAACAGATTTGGCCTTGATTTGCAAAGGAGGAACGCACTGTCGTGTTCAACATTTTTTCATAATCGCAATCGGTAAAAATGATGTTGGGGTTTTTTCCGCCCAATTCAAGAGATAATTTTTTAAACATGGGCGCGGCCGTTCGGGCAATGTGTTCACCAGTTGTCGTGCCTCCGGTAAAAGAAATTGCTTTGATTTTTGGGTGCTTCACAATGGCTTGGCCGGTGGTGTTTCCTAAGCCATGAACAATATTCAATACGCCCTCCGGAAGACCGGCTTCGATACAGATTTCACTTAACAAATAAGCAGTCATGGGAGTTACTTCACTGGGTTTTGCCACTACACAGTTTCCTGCTGCAAGAGCTGGTGCAATTTTCCAAGTAAACAAGTATAGTGGAAGGTTCCATGGCGAAATACAGCCTACAATGCCCAGAGGTTTTCTCAAGGTAAAATTTATGGCATAATGGCCCACACTTTCGTGAGCTTCACTGGCAAACTGGGTAATGGCATTCCCAAAAAATAGAAAATTACTGGATGCCCGCGGAATATCGACTGCAAGAGCCAATGAAATGGGTTTTCCATTGTCTTTGGACTCAGCTTCAGCCAGAAATTGCAATTTCTCCTCTATTAAATCGGCTATTTTTAAAAGAATGCTACTGCGTTCTTCTACCGTGGTGGTGGACCATCCTGGAAAAGCCTTTACAGCCGCTTGTACTGCTTCTTCCACATCTTCTTCAGAAGAGTTTGGGATTTTGCCATACACCTCACCACAAGACGGGTCATAGTTGTCTATCCATTCCCCGGAAAGTGGAGGCTGCAGTTTGCCGTTTATGTAGTTTTGAATGTTTTGCATTTATAAAAGATTTACGGTTAATCATTTATCATCTTAGAAGCGGTCAAAAGAAACTTTTAATTAAATCAAAGGTTTAAACGCCATTACTTTAATCTCCACTAGCAAATGTGGATGAGGTAATTGATGTACTGCCACAGTTGTGCGAGTGGGGCCGTCTTCAGTAAAATATTTTGCATAGGCCTTGTTATAACCTGCAAAGTCATTCATATTGACTAAAAAGCTGGTCACATCTACTACATCTTCTAGGTCTGCTCCTTCTTCAGCAAGAAAGTCGCGTATGTTTTCAATCACGGCACAGGTTTGTGCTTCAATATCTAGGCGCATACTTCCCATTTCGTCCACTTGTTCCACTCCGGCAAACGTATTATCTGCTTTTCTGGAACTTGTTCCGGATACAAAAATAAAATCGCCAACGCGTTTTACATGAGGATATGCACCTCTAGGTGTGGCTTTTCCTGTTATGCGTTTACCTTTCATAATCAAACGGTTTTAAAAATTACTTTTCCTAAGGATTCAACTGTTGCAGTTAAAGTTTGTTTTTGTTTTAAAAAATGAGCTTTAGTGGCTGCTCCAGCTAAAATAACATGCCCTTTTTTTACGATCACACCTGCTTGTATGGCCAGTCTACTCAATTCTACAACGGATTGAAGTGGATTTTTTAAAATAGCAGCAGAGGATGCACTTTCTACAACTTCATCGTTTATTATCAAATCTATTTTTAGATTTGAAATATTGGAAGAGAGTGGTTGCCAATTTCCAATTACATAACCTGTAGAAGAGCAATTGTCTGCCACTACATCTTCTAGCGAGAAATTAAAATTTTCATAACGGGAATCAATAATTTCCAGCGCAGGAGCCATTGCGTCTAGATATTCTGGAAGTTCCTCAAGGATAAGTTGTTTGTCTATATCTTTGCTTACGCGAAAAGCAATTTCGGGCTCCACCTTTGGATGAATCCAGCCACTTAAAATAACTGTTTCTCCTTGTTGTATTTCCATTTCATCGGTTAGGATTCCCCAGATTAAATCGTGTACTCCCATTTGCTCCATTTTGGCTTTACTGGTAAATCCCATTTTATAACCTGTAATTTGCTCACCTCTTTGCTCTCTCATCGCGATGGATTGCCTTTGAATAGCATAAGCCTCTGCAAGGGTCATCTTATTTGCCTCTGCCATTTGCGGAACTGTTTTAGCATTTTTTGCTGCTTGGTCTAGTATTTTTGCTATTTCTTGATTTGTCATTTTATTGTTTACATTAGGTGTTTTGCAACGGCATCGTCGTGCAGAATTTCTTCGGTTTCCCGTTTTACTATATCCAGTATTTCCCTGTGCGATTGGTTTATATTTATTTTTCCATCGGAAATTAAATTAATGATGGCTTTATCTTGTGCTCTTCCTCGCCGCATTGCTTCTGAATAAGGAATATCTTCTTTAAAAGTTACTAAAGAATATTTTGAATAATATTCTAAAGGAAATTCTTTTTCAAAGGTGGTTTCTAATGTACGCTTTTTCTGAAAAATAGCACTTGCAGTATGTTCTTTCATTTCGTGAAAGTTATCTACAGCCAAATCTGCTATGGCATCAGTATCTTTTTTACGGGCTTTTTCATATTCGGTAAATACTTTGTGCCAGTCGCCCTGATGTTTTTCTAAAATTTCATCAAAAACTACTACGTCTTCAAAAGAAGCATTCATACCTTGCCCATAAAAGGGCACAATTGCATGCGCGGCATCACCAATTAAAAGGGTTTTGCCATAACTGCTCCAAGGATAGCATTTTACGGTACCTAAAGCACCAACGGGATTTTGAAAAAATTCGGTCTCTAAATTTGGCATTAATGCAAGTGCATCTGGGTATTCTTTTTGAAAATATTCTCTAACGCGTTCTGGAGTGGTGAGATTATCAAAATTATATTCGCCTTCACTGTACGATAAAAATAAAGTAACGGTAAAACTTCCATCCATATTGGGAAGTGCTATAACCATGTTTTCTCCTCGAGGCCAAATATGAAGTGCTCCTTTTTCGGTAGCAAAATTGCCGTCTTTTATAGCCGGAAATGAAAGCTCTTTATATCCGTGGGTAAGGAAATTTTGTGAAAAGCTAAAAAGAAATTTTCGATGTAAAAACATGCTTTTTCTAAGCACAGAGCCTGCACCATCGGCACCGATAATGATATCGCCTTGAAAAATAACTTCTTTTTTGTGTTCTTCATCAAAGAAAGTTGCCGAAGGGTGTTCTAAATCTACATCAATACAACTGTGGTTAAAAAGGATAGTAACGTTGGGCATTTTTTCGGCTTCATTTAGCAATAAAGCATTGAGGTCTGTTCTGGAAATGGAGTTAATAAATTCTTTTTCCCTTCCGCTATAAGTGCTTAAAAAGGTGTTTCCTTCTTTGTCGTGTATCATTCTGCCCATCATGGGGATACAGTGCTTTTTAACAGTTTCTTCTAGGCCTACTAGTTTCATGCCTTTTATCCCACGATCTGAAAAGGCAAGATTAATGGATTTGCCAGCTCCAATGTCTACTTTTCTTAAATCGGGTCTTTTTTCAAGAAGTTGCACTTGATAACCGCGTTGCGCCATGCGAAGGGCAAGTAAGGATCCGCAAAGTCCGGCGCCAATGATGAGTATGTTTTCTTTTTCAGCCATATTTTTTTGTTTGAAGGATTGAAAGGAGAATGGAATATTGAGTTATAATAATTTTTATTTTTTTTACTTTTTACTTTTTACTTTGTTATCGATCTGTATCAAGCATTCCTTCAGTCGTTTAACCATTAAAAAAACATCTTCAAAGGAATTGTAAAGTGGTGCAGGGGCAACACGAATTACATCTGGTTCACGCCAATCGCTTATTACTCCTGCTTTGGTGAGTTTTGTATGTAAATTTTTATCCGCATTTTTTACTGCTATGGACAATTGGCAACCTCTTTCTTCAGGGTTTGCTGGGGTAATTATTTTAATTCTGCTATCGTTCATCGTATGCAGTAAAAATTCTAAAAATCCAGTAAGTTTTTTTGATTTTTCAATCACATCTTCAAATCCTGCTTCTTCAAAAACATCTAGGGAAGCGCGAATGGCAGCCATAGAAAGAATAGGAGGGTTGCTCAATTGCCAGCCTTCTGCTCCCGGAATGGCATCAAATTCTTGACGCATGTTAAAACGGGTTTTTTTGTTGTGTCCCCACCATCCGGCAAATCGTTTAAGATTAGGGTTATTTGCATGTTTTTCATGAACAAACAAACCTCCCAAGCTTCCCGGACCGCTATTCAAATATTTGTAAGTACACCAAACAGCAAAGTCGGCGCCGCTTTTGTGCAGATTGGGTTGTATATTGCCTACGCCGTGTGCTAAATCAAAACCAACCATACAGTTGTATTTATGACCCATTTCTGTTATTTTTTGAATAGGAAAGGACTGTCCGGTGTAATAGTTTGTGGTTCCAATTAAAAGAAGTGCAATGGTATCGCCTTGCTCCACTAATATCGATTTTAAATCTTCTAATCGGCATAATTCTTCTCCCTGTCTAGGTTTCCAAAAAATCAAGCTTTTTTTAGGGTCTAGGTTGTGAAATTTAAGTTGCGATTCTACTGCATATTTATCTGATGGAAAGGCGTCACTTTCTATTACAATTTTATATTTGGTAGTTGTGGGTTGGTAAAAAGAAACCATGGCCAAATGTAAGTTGGTGGTCAATGTGTTCATTATAACCACTTCTTCTGGTTTTGCGCCAACAATTTTCGCCATACTTTTAGATAAAAGTTCATGGTAAGGCATCCAAGGATGTTTAGCTTCAGTATGGCCTTCAACACCAAAATTTGCCCAATCTTTTAATTCTTCTTGTATGTAGAATTGGGTACTTTTGGGTTGTAAACCTAATGAATTTCCACAGAGATAGACAAGTTCATTGCCATTAGTATCTTTAGGTAGGTGAAATTTTTCGCGAAAGCGATGCAATGGGTCTTGCTGGTCTTGTTTTTTAGCGTATGCTATGGTAGCTTCGTAGTGTGTTGTATTCATTCTTCTTTTTCTACTTCAATGTTTGTAAAATATAAAGCAAAAGTGCCTTCCGGGTTTTGGTGTTTTGTAGCGATTTTTATTCCACCATAATCTTTATAGTCTTCCCAAGAGGTTACCATTGTGGGTAAGGAATCGTTTCCTTTTCTGAAAATCCATTCTTCTATTTGTAAGTTTTTGTTGTAATAAAAATCATACGCATCACCTGGGGTATAGCCACCTTCATTGCCGTAAGTAATAGTGAGTTGTTGTAATAGTTTTTTGCTGATAGGAGCTTTAATACTGCTTTTTTCAGCAAAAGTGAAGCCCTTGTCCCATGCCAAATTAAAAGGAGCAAGTAGCCAGTATTTGTCATTGATGAAATTAATATCTGCATTTAAAGCGATACTGTCCATGCTGTTTTGGTTGTATTTTAGGGTGTTTTCTGCAGTAATTAGGGTAATGTCATTTGTTTTTGGTTTCCAAATCCAAGAACGTTCAAAATGATTTTCACCTCGATCTGCATTGAAAGTGAATTTAATTTGAGTTACCTTTTTCCATTCCTCTAGCCCGTGTGCAGAGGCAATCTTTTGCGGGGTGTTTTGCTCTATTAAATCGGCAGTGGTTTTTTGTGGTAGATTTTCTTTACAAGCAAGAAAATTTACTAGAAAAACGATGAGCAAAATAATTTTTTTCATTGGAGAATCTTTTTTTGTAAATATACAAAAGTTCAATTCTTTATAGATATTCCTTTAAAAAATGTCAAAAAAAACCCTTTCTAATTTCAGAAAGGGTTCTTAGTTTTAAAAATGAAAGTTAGTTTACCACATCATCTACAGCATCTTCAATGCCCTCACCAACATCTTCAATGCCATCTTCTATTTTTTCTCCTGGAGTTTTTTCTCTGCAACTTGTAATGGTAAATGCAAGTATGGCAACAAGCAGAAAACTAAAAATTTTGTGTTTCATAGGTTTAGTTTTTAGTATTATAGAACACTTACAGTTTTTTTCCGGTTGCTAAACGATACAGAACGCCAATGATAGCCAAAACTAATAAAATATGAATTAAGGGTCCAACAGAATCGCCAAAACTGAAATATCCTACAAGCCATCCTATAACTAGGATTACAATAATTAGCCAAATTAAATCTCTCATAATAAGTGTGTATTAGTTAGTAATAGTTAAAGGTAAAACCAATACTTTTTAAACATGTTATATTTAACCGAATATTAACGAAATACGTATAGTATAAAATTTAGTTTATTAAAAATGTTAAAAAAATAAATATTTTTAACATTTTTAATAAAAAAAGTTATTTTAGAGTCCTTTGCAGCTTTGTGATTAGTTGTTTTCTTTCAGTAATTGTGGAAACTTACTTTTAAACCGATTCAATCTTGGTATGGAAACATTTTGAACATAGCGGTCATTAGGATTATTTTTTTCATAATCTTGATGGTAAGCCTCTGCTATCCAAAATTTTCGAAAAGGAAGTACTTGTGCCGCTACTTTTTCTTCATCTAATACTTCATTTAAAGCGGCTATTTTGTTTTCGATTATTTTTTTTTCTTCGTCATTTTGATAAAACAAAATAGAACGATATTGCGAGCCTATATCAGGGCCTTGACCGTTTACTTGAGTTATGTTTTGCGAACCGAAATATACATCCACTAAGGTGGAAAATGAAACAAGGTTTGGGTCATAAATAACCTCGTTTGCCTCTGCGTGTCCAGTTTTACTGGTATTACTTTCTTTATACGTTGGGTTGTCGACCTCGCCTCCAGAAAAACCTGAAATAACTTCATTTACTCCATAAACATTTTCATAAATAAGCTCTACGCACCAAAAGCAACCACTGGCAAAATAGGCTTTGCGCAAGCTGTTTTCTCCATTGGTTTGCACGGGAGTTTCTTGTTTTGAGGTTTCTTGCTCTTTCTTTTTTTGGTGGGAAGGGTTTTGGCAAGAAGCAGATAGAAAGAATAATAAAACAACCGAAGAGACTAGGGCGATTTTTTTCATAACATTTTTATTTTGGATTTTTTATAGAAATAAAAGTACAAAAAAAGCCTTCCCAAAATGGAGAAGGCTTTGTTAAAATAAAAGTATAATACTGATTTTTTTATTTTTCCTCACCCGGAACTTCCGAAAGAGGCAGTTTCGACCTCTCCAACCGCGTGCGGAGGCGCAAGGAGAGGTAAATAGGAAACCCCGACCCAAGGGTCGGAGAATTTTTAAATTAAATTTTGCTTATTTTTTTTGTAAATACACCATTGTCCGTATAAATTTTTAAAATATAGATACCACTTCTAAGTTTTGAGGTATTTATATTTTCAA
>PHDJ01000068.1 GCA_002842575.1 Bacteroidetes bacterium HGW-Bacteroidetes-2 | reverse complement strand
TTTGAAAGAGTACAGAAAAATATACAAGGCTTTACAAATAAACCCTTTTTACCAGTTTCACGATACTAATTATCGCTTTTTACCTTTTGATAAATTTCCTTACATCGTTTTTTTTATTGTAGATGAACCTAGTAAAACGGTTTTCTTAAACGCCATTTTTCATGCTTCGCAAAACCCTAGTAAGTACCCTGATATATAAAACAACGGTTTTTAAAATTATAGATACAATGCTCACAAAAAAGAAGTTCAAGGATTTTTTTCAGAAAAACGTGGCGGCGCTTTAAGGATTAAAAAAACAACCCAAAGGTTGCTTTTTTATTTTTGTGATTTCTATTTTAAAAAGTTGATGATAATTTATTTTTCCTTAACGACCTGACCTTCTCGGTATAGTGTTTTTTCAATAAGATTCCCTTCTCTGTCGTATGCAAATTTCCAGCCGTCAGACCTGCCCTCAACAGTATTCACTATTTCCTTAATCATTCCGTTGTCGTGGAAATCTATAACCTTTCCATCACTAAATGTATCTGCAGTTCTTATTTGTTTAATATGACCATTGTCATAAAAACTCATTAACAATCCGTGTCCTTTATCTCTATAATCAGCAATATATTTCGGAAATTTTGTCTGTTCATCAAGATGAATAATATATCCTTTTTTCTCTCCATTTACAAACTCATTAAAACCTATTATTTTTCCTTCTTCATTATAATATACGGCTGTTCCGTTTTGTCTTCCCTCTTTTAGGGCAACTTCATATTCTTTTGTTCCTGTTGTCTTGTAGAATACTAGGGAATCATTTTTTACATACCCGATAGAAAATATTTCACCGTTAGGATTGTATTTGACAATACTATCCCTGAGCATTCCGTTATTCCACAACGTTATTTCTTTAGTTACTCCGTCATGGTAATATTCCATATCTTTCCCTTCCTCTAATCCACTTTCGTTAACATAGTAAACTTTTTTTAAATTTCCGTTTATATGAAAAGTCTTCTTTTTTTCTAACTGAGCAAGTCCCATTGCTGATATGAATAACATTAACAATGCTAAATATATTTTCATTTTATTGTATTTAATCAAGTTCATAAGATCCAAAAATATAAATATTTTCTCCATATTGAGTTCCAAAATAAGCATATTTATATTTGCCTGTTGGTTGCCTACTATCTAAAGCTTCTGATTCATTAGTGTTAATGGTTGATTGATTATATAAGTTTACATTTGAATATATAATTATCACATCGTTTAAAATTTTTGTGTCCATCAAAGCAGAATATCCTCCTCTAACAGCATCCCACATATTCATATTTTCAATTAATCTACCGTCACTTCTAAAATCTGCATTGAAAGAGTCAAAAATACCTCCAAATACTGGGACAGCAGCAAATCCATCATCTCTCGCATTTACAAACGATGCTGCTAAAGAGGCTGGACTAGGAGCTTTAGCTATTTTTTTCGCAAGATACATTGGTATCTTTAACTTCCTCAAAACTTTCATTTTATCGGCTTCTTTTAAGCCCTTAAATGCATTATAAAAACTACTCACTTTTGCTTTTCGGAGTTCTTGAGGATCCTCCCCGAATCCAGTTAACATATTAAATTCTCCATCAAACCTTAAATTCATCATATCTCCTGTTGAGGATATACCAAAAAATTGATATTTTGGCTGTTCTTGATCATCCTCATTATCATCACTATTACTATTTGTCCAATAGCTATCTGTTCCTTCAGGAGTGGAATCCCAAAGGTCCTGAATTAATGATTGTGAATTCGCCCCACTCGGGTCAGCCCAAAACACAGGGTTGTTATCAAAAGCACTGTATGTTGAGTAATCAAAATGAACTACAGGGTCTTGCACTACCCAACGTGCAATGGCAGGGTCATACATCCGCAAGTCCATTGCGTACATGTTTAAATCAAACTCGTCCTGTAACTCTATTCCGTTAAACTTATACTTATACGTCTCCTTCCTACTAGGCGTAACAGGAGTTAGCACTACAGTGTTGGTGCCATCATTAAATTCAAATATTTTGTGGTCGCTGTT
>PHDJ01000046.1 GCA_002842575.1 Bacteroidetes bacterium HGW-Bacteroidetes-2 | reverse complement strand
TTGCTAATGCTGATTTAGTAATAGGAGTGACCTCTAGCGAAACTACAAATATAACCGCATGTTTTATTGCCAAACAATTAGGCGCAAAAAAAACCATAGCACGAATTTCTAATACAGAATTTATAAAAAACAAAGAAGAAATTGGATTTGCTAAATTTGGTATAGATGAATTAATCTCACCAGAATCTTTAGCCTCTAGCGAGATAATTCTTTTGCTAAATCAGAGTGCTTTTAGTGACACCTATGAGTTTGATGATGGAGCTCTAACGATGATTGGCTTAACACTGCCAAGGACAGCATCGTTTGTGGGGAAAACGGTAAGAGAGGCGGCAAGTATTTATCCCGGAATAGAATTTACGCCCATTGCCATTCAACGTTTTGGAACTCAATATACTTTAATACCTAGAAAGGATACTATTTTTAAAGAAGGCGATCAAGTGTACTTTGTTACTACAAAAGCAGGTGTTGAAGAAGTATATAAACTTACCGGAAAAATCAGACAAGAAATAAAAAATGTCATGATACTTGGTGGAAGTAAAATAGGGTATAAAACAGCAAGAGAATTGAGTGATGCCGGTTTTAACGTTAAACTTATTGAAAGCAATAAGGATAAGGCATTTGAAATTGCAGATACATTACCAAAAGTATTAGTTATTAATGGCGATGGAAGAAACGTTGAAATCCTTGAAGAAGAATCCATACAAGACATGGATGCTTTTATTGCAGTTACCGGAAATTCTGAAACCAATATTATGTCTTGTTTGGTAGCAAAGTCAAAGGGAGTAAAAAAAACCATTGCATTAGTTGAAAATATGGATTACTTCCAGTTATCCCATTCTATTGGAATGGATACTTTAATCAATAAAAAACTTTTAGCTGCAGACAACATATTTACTTACATTCGTAAAGGAAAAGTTATAGCAATGACCAAACTAAACAATATGAATGCCGAACTTTTAGAGTTTGTTGTTTCAAATGAATCGTTGGTTTGTAAAAAGCCCATTCGGGAATTAGATTTTCCTAGGGCTGCAATAATAGGAGGGGTAATACGTAATGGAAGAGGCCTCATAGGGTCTTCAGATTTTAAAATAGAAAGCGGTGACAAAGTTGTCGTGTGTTGCTTGCCACATTCCATTAATAAAGTTGAAAAATTCTTTAAATAATAAATGTCTTCCTTCACTAATTTAAATTTTAAGATAATTTCCCATTTGATGGGATTACTCTTGTTATTTAATGGACTTTTCATGCTTCTTTCTTCCTTAGTTAGTTGGTATTATGACGATGGGGCAACCAAAGGAATAATTATAGCAGCATTAGTAACTCTTTTTATTGGCCTAATGTTGATGTTTTTAACAAAAGATCACAAAAAGGAAATAAAAAAGCGCGAAGGATATATTGTTGTTACTTTTGGATGGCTTTTTATGGCATTAAGTGGAAGTTTACCTTACCTATTTTCAGGTGCAATACCATCTTTTACTAATGCTTTTTTTGAAACCATGAGCGGTTATACCACTACAGGTGCAACAATATTAAAAGATATTGAATCCATTCCTAACGGAATTCTATTCTGGCGCAGCTTAACACATTGGATAGGAGGGATGGGTATTATTGTTTTGGCTATAGCTATATTGCCTTTGTTAGGAATTGGAGGCATGCAACTCTTTGTGGCAGAAGCACCTGGCCCTAGTAATGATAAATTACACCCTAGGATTACAGATACTGCTAAGAGGCTATGGCTTATTTATTTTTCTTATACCATTGCTGAAATTATCCTTTTGAAAATTGCGGGTATGGGTTTGTTTGATGCTGTAAATCATTCCTTAAGCACTTTAAGTACTGGAGGTTTTTCTACAAAAAATGCTAGTATGGCATATTGGAATGATCAACCAATAATTCAATATATTGTAATTTTATTTATGTTTTTAGCAGGAACTAATTTTGTGCTGAGTTATTTTGCATTTAAAGGAAAATTTAGCAAAATTTTAAAAGACGAAGAGTTTAGACTTTACTTAACTTTTATCGTATTATTTACAATAGTTGTTGGGCTAATCGTTTATTATCAGTCAGATCCATTGCTATCCTCAATTACACATTCTATGGTTTTGGGCGAGGCAGAAAGCGCATTTAGGCATGCTTTATTTCAAGTCCTTACGATTATAACAACTACAGGATTCATAACCGCAGATTATACGCTTTGGTCGCCTTTTTTAATGATATTATTTTTTGGTTTGATGTTTCTAGGAGGATCTTCAGGATCCACTGCCGGGGGAATGAAAATTGTAAGGCATTTAATTACAATAAGAAACGGTATTTTAGAGTTTAAAAGAACCTTTCATGTCAATGCTATTTTACCGGTACGGTATAATGAAAAAGCTATTCCTCAAACTATTGTGTTTAATGTTTTAGCTTTCTTTATTCTTTATATTCTTTCCTTTATTATTGGTGTTACTATTTTTTCTATTCTTGGATTAGATTTTCAAACCGCACTTGGCGGGGCAGCTTCTACACTAGGTAATGTTGGCCCTGCGCTTGGCTCTTTAGGCCCTGTAAACAACTACGATGTTTTACCTGATACTGCTAAATGGTGGGCTACTTTCTTGATGCTTATAGGAAGATTAGAGCTATTTACGGTACTTATTTTATTTACGCCATTTTTTTGGAGAAACCGGTAAGTAAACTAATTTGGTATTGAGGGAAATTGTTTTTGGTTTGAAATTCTATTAAAGCACTTTCACTTTTGACGCCAGAATTTTGGCTCTATTTGTTACCTCAACAATGTCAGACTCTAATGTATCATAGGTTAATACTACCCCCATTCTTCGATATGGTCTTGAAGTGGGTTTTCCAAATATTCTAAAATCAGATTTTGGTTGAGATGCTAATTCTATTAAGCCTTGATAGGATGGATTTTCACTGTGTTTTTCAGCAAGAATTACAGCACTGGCGCCAAAGCGTTCTAAAGTTATTTCGGGAATAGGAAGTCCTAATACTGCTCGAAGATGCAATTCAAACTCATTAAAATTTTGAGTGCCAGCAAGGGTCACCATTCCTGTGTCATGGGGTCTTGGAGATAGTTCAGAAAAGTAAACACCATCACTGGCTATAAAAAATTCAACGCCCCAAATACCCGCTCCTCCTAGTGCTTCAGTTACCGCTTTTGCTATTTTTTTTGCAGTTTCTAAAGATTCCTTTTTCATCAAAGCTGGTTGCCAGCTTTCTCTATAATCACCCCGTTCTTGCCTATGGCCAATAGGTGGGCAGAAAAGCGTTTCGCCATTTCTTTGCGTAACAGTTAATAAGGTTATTTCATAATCAAAAGCTACAAAAGCTTCTACAATTACTTCAACTACATCCCCTCGGGAGCCTTCCAAAGCATATTTCCATGCTTTTTCAATATCATTTTCTATTTTAATAGTGCTTTGCCCTTTTCCACTAGAAGACATTAATGGTTTTACGATACATGGAATTCCAATTTTTTCAACAGCTTTTCGTAGTGTTTCTTCAGAAGTTGCATAGCAGTATTTTGCTGTTTTAATGCCTAAGTCTTTGGCTGCCAAATCGCGAATTGCCTTTCGGTTCATGGTGAAATTTGCCGCTTTTGCTGAAGGAATTATGGTGTAGCCTTGTTTTTCATAGTCATAAAAACGTTCTGTGCGTATGGCTTCAATTTCAGGAACGATGAGATCGGGGTTGTGTTTGGCCACAAGCATATCTAGGGCATTCCCATCTAGCATATTAATAACTTCAAAAGAGTTTGCTACTTGCATAGCGGGGGCGTTTTCATAACTATCTACAGCAATAATGGTTTGCCCGATGCGTTGTGCCGCTATTACAAATTCTTTGCCCAATTCACCAGAACCTAACAGAAGAATTTTTGCCATAGTTTCTTTTTTAAGAGAGTACTTCTTTTATTCTTTTTATAGCCTCTCTGATTTCTTTTTCAGAAGCTGCATAAGAAATTCGGATGCAGTTTGAATCGCCAAAGGATTCGCCAGAAACAGTTGCTACTAGAGCTTCTTCAAGCAATAATAGCGAAAATTCTTCAGCAGTTTTTATTTTTTTGCCACGAATGGTTTTTCCGAAGAAATAAGAAACATCCGGAAAAACATAAAAGGCTCCTTCTGGACTATTGGTTTTCATTCCGGGAATTTCAGATAATAGCTCAAGAATGATTTCTCTTCGTTTTTTAAATTCATCAACCATATATTGAATTTTGCTCACTGGAGCTTCTAATGCGGTTATGGTTGCTCGTTGTGCAATGGCATTTGCGCCACTGGTAATTTGACCTTGCATTTTATTACAGGCTCTCGCTATCCAGCTTGGAGCGCCAAGATATCCTATACGCCAACCGGTCATTGAAAAGGCTTTTGACACACCATTAACTACAATAGTTCGGTCATACAAGTCTGGAAATTCTGCTATAGAAGTGTGACCATCACTAAAGTTGATGTGTTCATATATTTCATCAGAAACCACATAGATATTTGGATGTTTTTTTAAAATATCAGCTAATGCCCGAAGCTCACTCTTACTATATACAGAGCCACTTGGATTGCATGGGGAACTGTACATTACCAATTTAGTTTTTGGTGTAATAGCAGCTTCTAATTGTTGGGGGGTAATTTTAAAATTAGTTTCAATAGTTGTTGCTATTTCTACAGGTACGCCTTCGGCTAGTTTTACTAAATCGCTATAGCTAACCCAGTATGGTGCTGGAAGGATTACCTCATCTCCGGGGTTAAGCATTACCATAACAATATTTGCTAACGATTGTTTTGCTCCTGTAGATACTACAATTTGTGATGGCTCGTAGCTGAGGTTATTATCTCTTTTAAATTTATTGATAATGGCGTTTTTTAATTCGACATACCCATCAACAGGAGTGTAGGAATGGTAATTGTCTTTAATAGCTTGTATTGCAGATTCTTTAATAAATTCAGGTATTGTAAAATCTGGCTCCCCTAGACTTAGGCCAATAATATCTTTGCCTTCTGTTTTTAATTCTCGAGCCTTGGCCGCCATAGCTAAAGTGGCCGAGGTTGCCATATTGTTGACTCTGTCGGATAATTGTTCCTTCATAAAAGTGTTGTTCTTGTTTGTAAATTAACCTATTAAAACAGGTTTTACTCCCATTTCTTTGAGATGTTTAAAGTGAGAAAGCACAGCCTTACGGGTGGTTTTAAATTCGTGATAAGGTAAATTAAATTCTTTAGCGGTTTCTTTCACTATTCTTGAAATTTTAGTATAGTGAATGTGGCTGATGTTAGGAAATATATGATGTTCTACTTGGTGGTTTAAGCCTCCAGTGTACCAATTAACTATTTTGTTTTTTGTAGCAAAATTTACGGTTGTAAATAATTGATGTATTGCCCATGTATTTTTCATAGTGCCTGTTTCGTCAGGCAATGGCATTTGTGCTTCTTTTACCATGTGAGCCAATTGAAATACAACACTCAAAATTACTCCGGCTACATAATGCATTATAAAAAATCCTAAAATAACTTTCCACCAGGCGATAGATAAAATCAGCATTGGTACCACAATCCAAATAGAAATGTAAAGAATTTTTGAAACAACAACAATACTCCATTGTTTTGCAGGGTTCGGAAATTTACCATACGAAAGTTTTCTTTTTAAGTAGTCTCTAGTTTGTTTAAAATCTGTTGTAAGTGCCCAGTTAAACGTTAATAAACCATAAAGAAAAACAGAGTATAAATGTTGGTATTTATGAAATCGTTTCCATTCTGCATGTTTGCTGAAACGCAAAATTCTTCCAGCCTCCATATCTTCATCATGCCCATGAATATTTGTATAGGTATGGTGCAAAACATTGTGTTGTACTTGCCAGTTATATACATTTCCCGCAAGTATATATATGGTGCTTCCCATAAAATTGTTTACCCATTTTTTTGAAGAATACGATCCGTGATTTCCATCATGCATTACATTCATTCCCACTCCAGCCATTCCAATTCCCATTACAATGGTAAGAAGCAGCTGTGCCCATCCAGAAATATTTAATGTCAATAAAAGAAAATAAGGAGTAAGGAAAATAACAAACATGGCTATGGTCTTTAAGTGAAGTTTCCAATTGCCAGTTTTTTTAAGGTTTTTGTCTTTGAAATATTCGTTTACTCTAGTGTTTAGTGTTTTGAAAAAATTTGCGGGATCTTTTCTGGAAAAGCGTATCTGGGTTGTTTTCATTTTTGAAATTGAGTTAAAAACGTTTCACACGAAAATTAAGTATCGACAAATATAATTATTATTCGGTGTCTTCCTTTATGGATTAGCAAAAAATTACAAGTTAAATGTTTATTTTTACACTCTTAAAGATTACTATGGATTTGATTACAACGTATTTTCCGAATTTAACAACAAAACAAAAAAAACAATTTGCGCTTCTTGAAACGCTTTATCATGACTGGAATTTAAAAATTAATGTAGTTTCTAGAAAGGATATTGATGAATTGTATTTGCGGCATGTACTTCACTCCCTTGGGATTTCAAAGGTGCAAAAATTCAATCCCGGGGCATCGGTTTTAGATGCTGGTACAGGGGGAGGTTTTCCTGGAATTCCTTTGGCAATTCTCTTTCCGGAAACAAATTTCCATTTGGTAGATTCTATCGGAAAAAAAATTAAAGTGGTAGAAGAAGTTGTTGCTGGGCTACAATTGCAAAATGTAAAATTTACAAATGCTCGGGTAGAAGAAATTAAGGGTAAATATGATTTTATTATAAGTAGAGCGGTAGCTGTTATGCCTACTTTTGTGTATTGGGTTCAAGGAAAAATAGCTAAAAAAAGCCGTCATGAATTAAAAAATGGCATTTTGTATTTAAAAGGGGGTGACTTATCCGAAGAGTTACAGGAGTATCCTCGAGCAACGATTTTTGAGTTAACGGATTACTTTAAGGAGGATTTTTTTGAAACAAAAAAAGTGGTGCATTTACCCTTGTAAATTTTGATATTTTTATAAAGTGCTTCTTAAAATATTTGTGCTTTAGTAGCCTCAATTTTCACCACAAAAGCACAACTTTTTTAAGGTTTTGTTTAAACTCTATTTCACTATAAATTTAGTTTTAAAATTTGTTGTTTCACCTTGAATGGATAACAAATAAAGGCCTGTTGATAGATGTATAGGTATAGAGGTGCTATTTTGTAAATTTATAGATTGGTTGAATATATTTTTCCCACTAAGGTCAGATACAATAATTTCTGCATTTATTAAATTTCCTAAAATCACTAGTTCATTAGTGATAGGGTTTTTTGCTAATTGTAATTGGGTATTTAAGTTTTCTGAAACGGATAAAGGGTCTAAGAAAATTTCTTGTCTAGCAAATTCAACATTTCCGGGAGTTAAGGTTATATGAGGCTCATTGTTTTGTGGTATATAAAAAGCATCAAAAACATCGATATCATTTTCAGAAACTGAAGTATATAAATTATTTGTTGTAGTTATGGCTAAGGAACTTAATGTTGGTATGAAGTTAAAAAATTCAATATTCAAATTGTCTAAAAATTCAATAAGAATTGGGTTATTGCCAACATTTCCTGCTAACGCAGCAATATCAAATAAGCCACCTGGAGCACTATCTAAACCACTTGTAAATGCTGGAGCCATGCTAAAGGCATCACTTTCATCTACAGTTAACCAAAAAATTATAAAAATTTGACTTCGAATCCTGCTTACTCTTTGAGTTTGTGATGCAGCGGGGGCAAAATTTACTTCAATAAGTGCTCTTGTAAAACCATCTGGTCCGTCTGGATAAAAGGTATAATCTATTACATTCATTCCGGGAGTTCCTGTGGTTTCGCCAAAGCCACTTCCATTTGAAATAGATATATTTCTTGTGTTTTGTGGATATCCCATAGCATTTAATTCCGCTTGAAAAGCATTTCTAAAATTTGGTGATCCAGTTGGTAATACTATTGTAGGATCAAATTCAGCTGGGTCACCTGGAAGTAAATGCCCTTCAAAATGGTCGATAAGCATTTGACGAGCGGCAGGATTGCGCAATAAACCATTTACTACATCTTGTAATCCAACATCGCCTAGAGGACCGAATGCAATATAATTAAATAGGTGTTGAAACCCAATTGGGATATTTGCACCTAAATGCGGTGCGTCAAAAGATAACCATAACCTTGTTTCGTGGTTTAAACCATTTTGTTCCATATAACGCAAAGCATATCTGGAAATAAGTCCGCCCATACTTGGACCTATGATTACTAACTCTTCTTCACCAACTTTTTGAGCGTTTATTTCTTCTATTAATGCTGCAAGTACAAAGGCATTACGTTGAATATAGTCTGAGCCACCATCGATAATATCTGAGCCATTTCTTATATATACTGGAAAATTTAGCAAAATTACATCATAACCTAAAGCTCTTGCTTCATCTGCCAGATTTTCAGTGCCATTATTAAAATTTAAAAGTTGATATAACGCTGGAATATCTCTTGTATCTCCTGGATCAAAACCATCAATTAAAATTATGGGTTTGTCAAGAATTCCGTCCTGATTATCAAGAAAGATTTGGTATTCTCCTATACCAGTGTAGGCTTGTGATTCTCCAATTCCTTGGTAAGCAATGGTAGATTCTATGGTCACACTTTGCTCTGCATTTTTTTGATTATTTATTGCGTTTAAATCGGTACTACTTGTTTTTACTTCCAAGATAGATTGAAGTAAATATGACTCACCATTGTTTAACAGTAAACGTATTTCAATCTTTTTTTGACCTGGTGAAGTATAGGTAATTGATTTTTTTTCATTTATACTAAGAGGAACAAATTGCGCATTGCCAAAATTGATTTCTATGGTATTTATTTTATGGAAAGTAGAGTTTATTACAAGCAATTCTGGAAGGGTGAAATTCACCGTTAGTCCGTTGTGTATCTCCACGATTGGCCCAGCTAAAGCAATGGAATAGGTGTCAAATAAATTGCCGTTAAAAGTACTGGCTTGTTTTAAGTTTCCTTGAGTATCTCTTTGGATAAGACCATCAATAAATGCATTGGGTTTTATTTTTTGAAATTCAGAAATTAAGATTGCTAAGGGTACGTTACCTTCTATAAAAGATTTCTTTTTTAAAGCTTTCACAGTATTAAAATCTGGAAAACGAGTTTGATAATCTGCTCTGGATAATTCTGAAATAGCTTGAAGTATTTTATTGCCAGAAGCGATAGTTTTCCCTGAGGTTAAATCAGCTATTGGGAAAACACGGTCATAAAGAATTCCTGTGGTAAGATGAGCTTTGTCTATTTCTTTATAAAGGTCTTTTTCAAAAGATTGTGCGGAAATAAAGAAGGGTAGAAAGCAAAATAAAAGATAAATATTTTTCATAGCAATGTATGTTTGTTTTTCAAATATAGAAAATAAAAAGCAAAAAAAAACTCACTATGAAAAAGTGAGTTTTAATTTTTGTATAAAAAATTATTCTCCTAAAAAGGGATATCTATAATCTGTTGGGGTAATAAAAGTTTCTTTAATCATTCTTGGAGAAACCCATCTTAGTAAATTAAGTTTTGAACCTGCTTTATCATTGGTTCCTGAAGCTCGTGCTCCTCCAAATGGCTGTTGACCAACAACGGCTCCTGTTGGTTTATCATTGATATAGAAATTACCTGCAGCATTTTGTAAGATATCTACTGCGGTTTCTAAAGCATACCGGTCTTCACTAAATACTGCTCCTGTAAGTGCGTATTCAGAAGTGCTGTCTACTAAATGCAATGTTTCTTCCCATTTGTGATCTTCATAAAGATAAATAGTCATTATAGGGCCAAACAATTCAGTACACATGGTGGTGTATTTAGGGTCATCGGTTAAAATAACAGTTGGCTCTATAAAATATCCTTTAGATTTGTCATAACCGCCACCCACAACAATTTCAGCATTTTTATCTTTTTTAACTTTGTCTATATAACGTACCAATTTGTCAAAAGAACCTTCGTGAATTACTGCGGTTATAAAATTGCTCATGTCCTCTGGAGAACCCATTTTAAAGGATTTGACATCTTTTACTAGTTGTTTTTTTACTTCTGGCCATAAGCTTTTAGGAATATAAGAACGTGATGCAGCTGAACATTTTTGTCCTTGATATTCAAATGCGCCTCTAGAAATTGCTGTTGCAATTTGTATTGGGTTAGATGATTTGTGAGCGATGATAAAATCCTTGCCTCCAGTTTCACCAACAATTCTTGGGTAGGTTTTATAGGTGGTTATGTTTTGTCCTATTTGTTTCCATAAGTGTTTAAATACATCGGTCGAGCCTGTAAAATGTATTCCGGTAAAATCAGGACTGCTCAGGATGGTATCTGTAATCATAACAGGATCTCCAAATACAATATTAATTACACCGTCTGGAACGCCTGCTTCTTTAAAAATATCCATGAGCACTTTGGCTGAAAATACTTGACTGTCACTAGGTTTCCAGACAACCACATTTCCCATTAATGCAGCACTTGCAGGTAGATTTCCAGCAATAGCAGTAAAATTAAAAGGAGTAATGGCATAAATAAATCCTTCTAATGGTCTGTATTCAAGTCTATTCCATGCGCCACTAGTAGATTCGGGTTGCTCTGCATAGATTTCTGTCATAAACTGCACATTGAATCGCAAAAAGTCAATCAACTCACAAGACGCATCAATTTCGGCTTGATAAATATTTTTTGATTGCCCAAGCATGGTTGCTGCATTTATTTTGGCTCTGTATGGCCCTGCAATTAATTCAGCAGCTCTTAAAAAGATTCCAGCTCGCTGTTCCCAAGGAGTTTTTGACCAAGTTTTTCTTGCTTCTAGTGCGGTATCTATAGCTTGTTGAACATGTTTTTTTTCTGCTTTATGGTAGGTTCCAAGGCTGTGTTTATGGTCGTGTGGAGGGGAGATATTTCCAGTATTGCCAGTGCGAATTTCTTTACCATTAATGTAAAGAGGTACATCTACAGTGCTGTTGTACATTTGCTTATACATTTTTAAAACGCTTTCTCTTTCTGGTGAACCGGGCGCGTAATTTTTTACGGGTTCATTTACTGCAACAGGTACTTTAAAAAATCCTTTTCCCATAATATTGTGTGTGTTTTCAATAAAATTATTCTTGTGCAAAGGTACAAAATACTTTAGATTACAAGTCTAAGTCCTTACTTTAAAGATGGTTTTATTTGTGCATACTTTTATAAATTTAAATGAATTGTGTTTCTATTTTTTTTGTAAGTTGTACTTTTAATTTCGTACAAATAGGGCATGTGTACAGTAACTTTTTTTCCAAAAGGGGAAACCGATTTTATTTTAACTTCTAACCGAGATGAGGCTATAAGCAGAAAGACATTAGCCCCAGAAGAATATGAATTGGAAGGTGAAAAACTGCTTTTTCCAAAAGATGAATTAGCAGGTGGTACTTGGATAGGGCTGAGTTCAAAAAATAGATTACTTTGTCTTTTAAATGGAGCTTTTGTAACGCATATAAAAAAAGATTCCTATATAATGAGTAGGGGTAATCTGGTGAAACAATTACTTGTTTCTAAAAATGCTGTTCAAGATATTACAGCATTTAATTTTTTGGGTATTGAGCCATTTACTCTTCTTCTTGTGGAGTGGACTCAACAACTTTCATTATATGAATTAGTGTGGGATGGAGAAGAAAAATACTTTACTCAATTAAGTTTAGAGCCTAAGATTTGGAGTTCTTCCACACTTTACTCAGCAACTATGAAAAAGGAACGTGAAAAATGGTTTGCTGCTTTTTTAGAAAGTAAAAAATTAAATAGGGTGTCTATAAGTAACTTTCATAGGCATGCTGGAATTGGAAATAAAGATATGGATCTTCAAATAGACAGAGGACTCTTAAAAACAGTTAGTATAACACAAGTAGAAAAGGATAAAAACAAATTAATGATGCAATATAGTAATTTGTTGACCCAAGATATTTCAACAAAAGAATTTGTTTACTAATGATTAATTCATAGCAAAAGGAGCACAAAGTTTGAAACTTGGCACCTTTACTTTAAATTTTTTTGTATTGGTAAAATTCACCATAGTATAGTGTCCTGACATTGCGCCAAAAGGAGAAATCAATAAACAACCAGAATCGTAGGTATAGGATTCTCCTGGTTTTAAAATTGGTTTTTTTCCTATAACGCCTTCTCCTGTAACGATTTCATTTTGATTTAAAGAGTCTTTTATTTTCCATTGTCTGGCTAGAAGCTGAACAGAATCTTTGCTTTGATTTTCAATAGTGATTTGGTATTGAAAGGCATAATGCATTTTATAATTTTTATAAAATGTGCCCTCAAAATTTGTTTCTACAGAAATTTTAATACCCTGTGTAACTTGTTGTACCATAGTAATGTTTAATAAAGCGAAAAAGATAAAAAACATAGAATGCTGCTGCAAACGTGGCTAAGATACTAAATAAAGTGTTTAGTATCATAAATTTAACGATTGTTTAAAATCTGCCTTGTTCATAATATGTTTGCATAGCTTTATATAAATAGGGAGCAAACAATGAACTCGTTTAAACTTTTTATAATTGGCTAAAAAATTGCCCTTTTACACCCGCTTTTTGTCTTTTTCTCCTTCCGTAGCCCTGCTATGCAACTTAAAAAAGCCTTCAATCGGGTGCAAAATGACTAATTTTCGCTACAATCAAAAAAGTTTAAACGAGTTCAATAATAAAACAAATGAGATAAATAGATTATTATTAAAAAATAGTGAAGAATCAAAGTAATAATTAAGAGAATAAAAAGGAGGTCTTATACAAGAAAAGTAAAACCCAAATGTTACATATTAAGTAAACTTGTTTTTTTCTCAAGTAAATAATTTTAATAAACAGGGCAAAAAACGGCATAAATAAAATACTTTACGCAACCTTAGGATTGTCTTTGAAATAGTTAAAATCAATGACTTTTTTAAAAAGCCACTTATTAAAAGTGCTGTTTTGATGGTCTATTTTAACTAGTGCCTTTAAGGGTTTGTTTTTTGTTAGGTTTAAAGTCGCTTAGTTTATGTTCTATCCAAACTTTAATTAATGTATTTTCTAAAAAAAACAAAGAATCCGGGTGTCTTTGATTTATATCTTCCATTTTAGAATAAATGTTTTTAAAAATTAATTTTAATTTAGTTTCGTTAGGGTTTGAAATTAATAATTTAAAAAATATAATAAGTTCTTTGTAAATTTTGCATTCTTCTTTTTTTGAGCTATTTCTATCCACACTTCTAAGTAAACTTTCAAGATTGTCAAACAAATTCATTTCATAAAAAATAGCCATTCCAAGAATGTTTGTACCCGGGTCAATATCTATTCTTATGTTGGTAAATTCTGAATTATTTTTAATGGTATTAAAAGCCTTTAAAGCTTTAGATGGTTCTTTGCAGCAAATATAGACTTGGCAAAGGTTTGCCCAAAATATTTTTCGAACACTTGGTTTGATGCTTAAAGTTTTAAACTGAATTTGTAAATTTTCAGAACGAATTTTTGCTTCTTCAAATTCTTTATGATGAGTTAAAAAAGCAATTTCGTTATTTTTTGCTGCATAGTAATTTGTTAGTACAGATTTTTTTTTGTCTTTATTTTTTAAGTGAGTAAAAAAATTATTTAGACTTATGCAAAGTTTGTCAAAAAGAACTCTATTGTGAGTAAATACACATATAGTGATTCCTGTGTTTATGTGAAACAAATAATCTTCTGGGCTTTCTATTTTATAAACTAGAGATTCATAAAAAGTATAAAAGTTTTCAAAAGCAATCTCAGAATTTTTATAATTATTCATTAGCAGAAGGCAGAAATAAGTAATCGTCATTTCTTGTAGTATTATCCTTTTTGATGTTGTTTTTTGTATGGGAATATTTTTTTCATAGACCGAATGAACTATAGAATGTTTTTGGTTTTTTGGATACCAACCATCTTTTAGAGACATTTTTTTTAAAATAGAAATGGTTTCTTCATTCTTATGAAAACGATTGTAATTTTTGATTAATTCTTTATAAATAAGAGAGTTTTCTATTCGTAGAGATTCAAAACCTTCAATATCATCATTTTCCAAAGTTATAAATTGAAGCTCGGCCAATAATTGAATATGGATTAGAAAAAAGCCATAATTTTCGGCTTTTTTTAGTGCTGGTTTAATAAGTTTTAAAGCTTTGGTTAACAATTTTTTTCCTCTAAGTATTTTTATTTTAGAGAGTGTTTTGTTTAGTGAAGCCTCTAGTGTAGCATCTGCATAATATACTTCTAAGGATTTTAAAATACTGTTTGTGAGTGTTTGCTTGCAGTGTTTTATGTTTTTTTTGTTGATGCTAGAAATTTTCAGTAGATCTGTTTCTTTATATACTTTTTGATTGCTTAGTTCTAAAAATATTTTTTTTGAAATACTCTCTTTTTCATTCATATTCATTCGTCTTGTAATAAAGGCCTTTTCCTGAGGGTCTAAAACTTGGATGAGATCAAATAATTCTGTTGATGGTTTTTTCATTTTTCATTCAATTATAAAGCGTATATAATAGGAAGTAATGATTTTTTATAACGTATATCAAATATAATGTAAATTTTGAGTGTTAATCTATTTAAAAACAAATATATACAATAAAAATATCAATATAGTTAACCCTACTTATGAAGTTTTTTGGTTTTATGTTAGTCTATTGCAATACTATATTTGTTTAAATTAAAAAAATGAGTACTATGAAAAACAATATTTTTAGAATTAAGCAAGGTATTATTTTGCTTTTATTGATAATTGGTTTTATGAACCTAAATGCGCAAGAATTGGTTTTTTCCAATGCATTTTCTATAGAAAACAGTTTGTCTAATAGTACTAATGAAACTGTTATAGGAATAGATGTAGATGTAGATGGTAATCAATATGTAAGTGGTTATTTTAGAGGTACTGTAGATTTTGATCCTGGAGCAGGAGTAACAAATTTGGTTGCGCCAAACACTTCAGACAATGCGTTTATTGCAAAATATGACGCAACTGGCGCTTTGGTTTTTGCAAAAATGATTCATGCTACAACCGCCTCTGCGGTTAGAGGAAATGATATAAAAGTGGATGCAGATGGTAATATCTATTTTGTTATTTTAGCCTCAGCAACTGCTACTGTAGATATTACTTCTATTGGAGGAACCACATTTACAGGGTCTTCGTTATCTCTTATAAAATTGGATGCTACAGGTAATTTAGTTTGGATAAAACGTTCTAACGGTCCAACTTCTGACCTAACAGCAAATATTTTAACTTTTGATAGCAATCAAAGTAATATACTCGTTACGGGTAGATATCCGGGGCCTTCTACTTTTGATGTGGGAGGTGCTAATGTGGTCTTAAACACCACAGCTGGTTCAAATGCATTTATTCTAAAATATACGGCAGCTGGCGCATTTCAATGGGTTAAAGATTTTAGATCCTCTACTGGTTCAACATGGGGGACTCAAATGTCTGCTGATAGCAACAATAATATATATGCCACAGGGTTTTTTAATACTGCCACAAATTTTGGTGGGGGTATCAATATGACTCCTACAGGAGGTTCAGGCGAAGATGTTTTTGTTGCAAAATTAGATGTTTCAGGAAATACACTGTGGGCATTTAAAATAGGTAGCGCAACTAACGACAGGGGTATGGCTATAAAAGTAGATGCAGATAATAATATAATCGCAGGTGGACGATTTACACAAACGGCTGATTTTAACCCAAATGGAACTCCTGAGCTTAGAACTTCCGCCGCAGGGGTTGGCTCAACATTTACTGATGCTTATCTCGCAAAATATGACCCTAATGGCTTACTAATTTGGGTACATACATTTGGCCAGGCAACAGGGGGAGAAAGTATATCTAAAATAGCTATGGATCCAAATGGCGAATTGTATGCAGGAGGTATCTTTTTTAATACCGTAGATTTTGATCCTAGTACAGATGATTTTTTTCTAACTTCTGGCGGAAGTGCTGATGTTTTTGTATTAAATTTAACTTCAAATGGCGATTTTATTCATGCAGTAAATTTTGAAGGTAATGCTTTTGATTGGTTAAATTCATTAGCTTTTGATACTTTTAGCAACCACCTTTATATTTCTGGGGCGTATAGAGGTACCGTAGATTTTGATCCTGGTGTAGGTGTGTTTAATCTTGTTAACCCATCTACAAGCTCAGATAATGGTTTTGTTGTGAATTTAGAGAAAACAATTCCCACAGATACTGTCCCAGAAATTTTTTGCCCTGAAAATATAATTGTTGGTTCTAATCCCGATGTTTGTGGTGCAGAAGTGTTTTTTGCAGATGCTACGGCTATAGATTTTGAAGATGGTAACATTTCAGTTACACAAACTTTAGGATTACCATCTGGCAGTCTTTTCCCTTTAGGAGATTCTGTTATAGAATTTACAACTACCGATAGTGACGGAAATAGTGCAACCTGTCAATTTACCATTACTGTTATTGATGATGTGCCCCCTGTATTTACTACTCAAAATATTACCATTGCATTAGATGAAAATGGTTTTGCTTTTATTGAATATGAGGATGTTTTAGATGGCCCAGCAATAGATATATGTGGTGGAATTCAAACTGGCGCAGTGGATATTGAAGAATTTACTTGTAGCGATATTGGTAACCCTGTGCTTGTAACTGTTTTTGTTATGGATACAAATGGCAATATTGCTTCAGATACAGCAGTAGTAACTGTAGTAGATTTACTAGGTCCAGTAATTGACTGTCCAGCAAATATGACCGTAGATACTGACGCAGGCTCTATAACCTTCACCGTACCA
>PHDJ01000045.1 GCA_002842575.1 Bacteroidetes bacterium HGW-Bacteroidetes-2 | reverse complement strand
AGCGTTCAGCAAACTCTATGAGGTTTTGACCTTTGAAAATTTCCATTTTTCCTTTGTTTTATAAGACGTTAAAGATATGAAATTAAATACCGACCTCAAATTATTTATATAGGTCTATAAATAATGGTGCAAGTTGGACAATTGTTCAAGAAGGATCTTTTATTGAGATTACGGCCACTAGTACTCACGTTCATGCAGGCAGATTTATGGGATTTATACCTGGAGGGGTTGCCACTTCATCCAATGATGGACTAGATTGGGTAGAAAGCGATTTTGAATTAAATCCATCTGTAGTAGCAATACATAGTGTTGGCAATACTGTTATTGCAGGATTAGTGGGTGGTATTTCTAGATCCTTGGATAATGCTTCTAACTGGATTGAAAATTCCAGCTTTGGCATTAACGCTTTAACTGTTACAAACTTACAACAAAGTGAAACAAAAATTTTTCTAAACACACAAAATGGTATTAATAGAAAAGTATTTGTTTCTAATGATGATGGCGGAAGTTGGAGCATTTTTAAAATTGAAAATAATATCGTTATAAACATTTTAAAAATAAGTGAACAGGCTTGGGCAGCAAGCACAAATAATGGAACCCAAATATTTAATTATCTATCCTATGATGATGGTGACACCTGGATATTTACTCCGGCTAATTTATTGGATGAAAATATTTATAGAAATGTTAAAGCTTTAAATAACACTCTTTTTGCTGGAGTTATTCAACCCGACTTTTCAACAGTAGCATCAAGATCTAACGACAATGGTATTACTTGGTCTGCAATTCCAGAACTTACCGTAGGTGAATTTTTAAATTGGGATACCTCACAAAGTGTAAAATTTGCTTCTATTTTTAATAATGGGGTTTTTAAAAGTACTGATGACGGGGCAACTTGGTCTCAGACTTCTGGCTTGCCAACAACAATTTTTAATATTAGTGCCATTGAATTTCAATCCAAAATACTTATGGCAATAAGTGGAGGTGGTCAAACAGGAGTATACCATTCTTTTGATAATGGAACAACTTGGTCTTTAGCAAGCTCTCAAGTTACTGTTTCCAGATTTATTTCTAACAATACCGATTTATTTGCTGTAGGATTTGGGGAATCTATTTTTCATTCAACAGACCAAGGAATTTCCTGGAATGATATTGGAAGTTCTATTGTGGGTTTAAACAGAAATTCTTTAAATATTTTTAATTCAAACTTGTATGTAAATCTTTCAAATGGAGGCGTTTTAGCTTCCACAAATAATGGTATAAGTTGGTTTACTGTGAACAACGGGTTTTTTCAAGACTTTTTACCATCCATTGCAATTCCAATACAAATTGGGCAAGATAATATGATTGTTGGTACAATAGGTCAATCTTCTTGGAGGCGTAGTTTAGACACTTTTCAACAACCAGCACAACCCTCTCAAATTTCTGGAATAAGTAACCCTTGCACCAATTCTACTCAGACATACTCTGTAGAAAATATTCCATCTATAACCTATACTTGGCAAGTGCCTAATGATTGGATTATATTGTCAGGACAAAATACTAATTCAATAACTGTAACTGTAGGAGCTAGTGCCGGTGTTATATTAGTGACTGCTTCAAATGAGTTTGGGTCATCTCCGGCACAAACCTTTAATGTAAATCCGTTTGGAGAGGCTCCGAGTCAACCTAGTCCTATTTCTGGGGATAACACGCCTTGTATAAATTCAATTCAAATATATAGCGTTTTAAATGTCACCGGTGTAGATTATACTTGGTCAATACCAGCAGATTGGATTTTAATTTCTGGTGACGGAACAAACATTATAGAAGTAGAAATTGGAAACTTAAGTGGTAGCATAGCAGTTACACCATCAAATACTTGTGATGCTGGTATTCCCCAATCGCTTGCCGTTACTGCAACATCAAACCCACTGCCACCTGGAGACATTTCAGGGCCTGTTAATCCAAATCCAGGTACTGTTCAATTTTATAGTGTAGAAAACCAACCCGGAATAAATTATAACTGGACAATACCTAATGATTGGTCACTTATAAACGGGCAAGGCACAAGTGCTATTGGCGTAACTGTTGGCTCAGATTCTGGCGATATAATTTGTATCCCTTCTAATGAATGTGGTGAAGGAGAAGCATCCCTATTAAATGTAGAGGTACAGATTTTAAGCATTACAGACAATGATTTTATAAATGCCATTAAAATTTACCCAAACCCGGCCAACAATAATCTTTTCATTGAGTTAAAAAACATTCAAGGTAATACATCTATTTTAATTAGAGATATTCAAGGCAAAGCATTATTAAAAACTGAAATTGACTCAAATAGTGCGGTAACTCAAATAGATATTTCAAATTTAAAAACAGGAATTTATTTGATTCAGTTGACAAACGAAGACAGAACACATTTAAAAAAATTGATTGTAAAATAAATTAGTTAAACAGCATTCATTAGATAGCGCTTTCTTGTAATTGAAAGCGCTATTTTTTTATACATACAATACTAGGACTGGTAAAAATATTGTCATAAAAAACTTTAAAAAATTGGTTGAGGTGAGGGCGTATTAAAAATCTAATTACTCCAAACATTTATATAAAATGCTCTAAACAACTTAAGATTACTATTTATTAAATTGAATACATAATCAGATAAAACAAAAGAGCATGTTAGTAAGTGTTTTGTTGACTATTTACGGTTTTTCCAAAAAATTTCCCAAACAAAAAAACCAATGACCACAAAATATTCTATAGCAACAAGCCATAAATTTTCTTTAAATCCAGTAGCAGAATAAGCGGTATAACTTAAAACAACCATAAAACTCCACACCAGCATAAAGCGATAACGAGTAAAAAGGCTTAGGGCCAAAGGGACGGTCAAATACCAGGGATGTACTGTAGTGGAGAGCAGGTAATAAAAACAAATACCAAACAGCATCAATACAAGTAATCGGGAAAGGTCTTTTGCTTTTTTTATAAAGCTGAGGTATAGTAAAAACAAGATTACCACCACCGGCAGTATTTTGCCTACTGTCCCAATGATGTTCCAGCCCACGGTTTCAAAACCAATCCAACGAATGAGGTAATACACACTGGCGTTGAACTCAAAGCTGGTAAAGTAAAGGCTAATGGTGGCGCTAAAGTTTTGTATAAAAGCCTCAGAGAGAAACGGGGCAAACAACACCAACACTGTTGCCAAAACCGTGAGATAATAAACCGTAAGCTTTGTAATTGCCGCAGCTTTGGCGGGAAATTGCGATAAAAAATAAGGCAGTAACAAGGGTAAAAATAGTAAGGGGATTAATTTGGTACCCACCGAAAGTCCAAGAAACACCGCACTCCATAGCCATTTTTTCGACACTAAAAAATAAAGCGCACCCACCAAAAACAAGACCATCACCCCTTCAAAATGCAGGTTGCCGGTGAGTTCGATAATGATAAACGGGTTTAGGAAAAACCAAAAGATATGGTGTACGGGCAGCTTGAGTTTTTCAAGTAGTTTCTTTCCAAAAAATAAGGTCCCGATGTCTGCTGCAATAATCAATAATCGTAAAATAATTACAGAGCCAAAAATGCTTTTTCCTCCAAATAGAGCAGCTAAAGCATAACAAAATTGAGCTACAGGAGGGTAATTGGTAAAATGACTTGCGTTAAGTGCTCCCATTCCATGAATTAATTCATTGGATTGAAAAACACTTGACATTCCTAATGCTGCAAAGGTATCTGGTGTTGTTAAGTAAGGATTTATACCTTGCATTAATAATCTACCATCCCATAAAAATCGGTAAAAATCCTGCGACAGATTAGGTATTGCAAAAAGAAAAATCGCTCGCATTGCAATGCCTGCCCAAAACAAAAATTTAAGGTTTCCGAAATTGTTTTGCACAATTTTATAAAACAGAAAAAATAAAGCGGCATAAAGGCTTAAGAGCTTTATAAAATCACTTCGTTCTAAAGAGTATGCAAAACTTCCATAAAAAAGAACACTAGCCAAAACCAGCATTATAGAAATGCGATGGATTTTTATAAAGTTCATAAAAAATAATTGTGCTTTTTTAGCTAAGAGTTACTCCTGCCATTCTGCGATAAAAAGGTTTGTATCTCTAGTGCCACCGTTATTTCGGTTGGAAGAAAATGCAAGATATTTTCCGTCGTTTGAAAATACAGGGAAGGCATCAAAAGTATCACTGCTTGTAATACGTTTTAAATTTTTTCCGTCAATATCAATCATATATATATTAAAAGGGAAACCAAGCTCTGCCTCAAAATTACTCGAAAATAAAACCTTTTCCCCACTGGGGTGAAAGAAAGGACTCCAGTTAGCATTACCTAAACGAGTAAGTTGTCGCAAATCACTTCCGTCGGCATTACAGATAAAAAGCTCCATATTAGTAGGTTGTACAAGCCCTTGCGCAAACAATTCTTTATATTCTTTGATTTCTGCTTCGGTTTTAGGGCGGGATGCTCTAAAAATAATTTTACTGCCGTCAGGTGAGAAAAAAGCGCCACCATCATAACCCAATTCATTTGTAATTTGCTTTACATTGGTACCGTCAATATTCATAGTATATAATTCCAAATCTCCATTTCGTGTGGAAGTAAAAACTATTTTATCACCTTTAGGCGATACGGTAGCTTCAGCATCATAACTGGTTTCATTAGTAAGTTGTGCGGTGATATTACCTTCTAAATCTGCTACAAAAATATCATAAGTATCAAAAATAGGCCAAACATATTTGCCTTCCTTCCGAAGAGGAACCTCAGGACAAGCTTCATTCTTAAGATGTGTAGAAGCATATACAATATGTTTATTGTCGGGTAAAAAATAAGCACAAGTGGTTCTTCCTAAGCCAGTACTTATCAATTTTGGTGTTTTATTTTCAAAAGTATCATTAAAATTCATCAAAAACATTTGGTCACAGGCTACATCCCATTTGTTGTAATTGGATTGAAAAACAAGTTGTTTGTCATCAAAACTCCAGTAGGCTTCAGCATTATCTCCACCAAAAGTCACTTGTCTTAGCGTTTTAAAATTATTTTCACCAGGTAAAATGAGTGAATCTACTGAAATCCCAATTTCTATTTCAGCATTATTTTTGGGTTGTTCTTTTTCTAATTTGCACGAAAAAAATCCTAGTGTTAGAAATAATAAAGCTATAATTCTCATTTTTAGTTTAATTTTGCACAAAAATAGAAAAATATGCGTTCACTTGGAATTTTAATTTTGTTATTACTCTTTGTTTCTTGTAAACAAGCAGAGCCGACTTTAGTTTCTTTAGAAAAAGATGTCGCCATACTTTCAGCAGATGAATTTGAAGGAAGGGAAACTGGAAAAGAAGGAGAACAAAAAGCAGCAAACTACATAGCCGAAAGATTCAAAAACCTAAAATTACAACCTAAAGGAACAAATGGATTTTTACAAGAATTTTCTTTCAAAAACAGTTCAAGTCCTCATGAAAAGCCAAAGTTTTCTGAAGAAAAATCTGATTCTTTAACGCTAGGAAAAAGCGTAATTGCTTATTTAGACAATCAAGCAGAAACCACAATCGTTATAGGTGCGCATTTTGACCATTTGGGGTATGGCATTCAGGGTTCTTTATTTCCGGGAGTGGATACCATTCATAACGGAGCTGATGATAATGCCAGTGGTGTGGCGATGATGCTTAAATTGGCTTACGAATTGCAAAATAAGAAACAACAAAAAGTAACTAATAATAATTATTTGTTTATAGCATTTTCAGGTGAAGAAATGGGACTTTTAGGCTCCAATTATTTTGTAAAAAACCCCACAATAGATTTAAAAAAAGTCAATTATATGATTAATATGGATATGGTGGGCAGACTTAATGAAGAAAAAGCAGTTTCTATAAGTGGCGTGGGTTCTTCGCCTTCATTTTCACAAACATTGCATGCAGTAAATGATTTTGGATTAAAAATTATAGAAAACCAAAGTGGAGTTGGACCTAGTGACCATACCTCCTTTTATCTTTCAGACATTCCTGTTTTACATTTTTTTACGGGTCAACATGAAGATTATCATAAACCCTCTGATGATGCACATTTAATAAATTATGTTGGCATGGAAACGCTTTCTAATTATATTCTAGCCGTGGTAGAAGACTTAGATAGTTTTGGCAAATTAGCCTTTAGAGCTACAAAAAATGAAAGCGAAGAAACACCAAGATTTAAGGTTGGTTTAGGAATTGTGCCTGATTATTTGTTTGACGGTGAAGGAATGCGCATTGATGGTGTTTCTGAAGGAAAACCCGCTCAAAAAGCAGGTTTGCAAAAAGGTGATATCGTTAAAAAATTGGATACAACATCTATAACTGATATGATGAGCTATATGAAAGCGCTTTCTGCTTTTGAAGCTGGACAAAAAACGAAAGTTATTATAGACAGAAAAGGAGAATTTATAGAGTTGGAAGTAGCGTTTTAACTACTTAAACAAGCTCTTAAAAAACACATAACCAAAACCAAAAAACAGCATAAGGTGAAAAGGGAATAAACCAAAATCACCCCCTTGATTGCCAACAACAAAAGCGCTATACAGGCCAAAGCCGAAATATAGCATAAGCAATCCTTCAAAAATAAGGAGAGGCGAAAACTTTTCAGTTAGATAGATATTTCCTTTCCAGGAATCTTTTATGGTATTGATGTTAAATTTAGGGGTGCGTATAAATTCACTTTTCTTCCCAAAATGTCCTTCCAATACCGCAATCGTATTGTGAAGCGAAAAACCCATTGCTACGGAAAAGAAGACGAAAAACATACCAATATATTGGATGAAATTCCACAAAGTACTGCCATATATTTTTTTAAACATAAACCAATAGCAAACAAAAAATATAAGCGTACTCACTACAAAAAAGCTCATTACAATAAAATAAATTTTAAGATGTTCGTATTCATTTTTGATATATAACATAGGAATACTAAGCACTGCAACAATAAAAATATTCAAAAACATTGTACTATTTAGCAAATGCAGCAAACCGTGAATTTTGGTTTTTAGTGAAGTGGCTTTAGAAGTAATTACTTTCCATTTCATTTTCTGAAAATTCTCGGCGCCTCCTTTATTCCACCGAAACTGTTGTGACCTAGCGGCACTAATTACTACAGGAAGTTCAGCAGGGGTTACTACATCTTCTAAATAAATAAATTTCCAGTTTTTAAGTTGTGCACGATAGCTTAAATCTAAATCTTCGGTGAGGGTGCCGCCATCCCAGTTGCCAGCATCAAGGATGCATGATTTTCGCCATATTCCGGCGGTGCCATTAAAGTTTATAAAATGCCCGTGGCTGTTTCTTCCTACTTGCTCTAAACTAAAATGAGCGTCTAGTGCAAATGCCTGTACCTTGGTAAGTATGGAATAATCTCGGTTAAGATGCCCCCATCGGGTTTGGACTACACCAGTATTTTGATTCTTGAAATATGGAATTGTTTTTAACAACCAATCTTTATCTGGCATAAAATCAGCGTCAAAAATGGCTATAAATTCTCCTTTGGCAGTTTTTAAACCATTTTTTAAGGCTCCGGCTTTATACCCTGTTCTGTTTTTTCGGCAAATGTGTATTATGTTGACGCCAGTTTTTTGAATTTCAGCAATAATAGCTGCTGTAGAAAAAATGGTGTCATCAGTAGAATCGTCTAAAACTTGAATTTCTAAAAGGTCTTTTGGATATACCATTTTAGCGATGTTGCGAAGTAAACGCTCCATAACATACTTTTCGTTATATACGGGTAATTGAATCGTAACATAAGGTGCTTCAACACCGTTAGTGAGGTCTAATTTTTTGGCAGTATTATTTTTTTTTCTTGCTCGTATATAATTAAAAAGAAGGTTCAATTGTGCTAGAGCGTACAAAAGAATAAGCACAAGAGAGGTCGTATAGAGTACAATGATAATGGTTTCTAAAATCACTTTTTGAAACTGTATTTAAAAATCCAACTTAATATTTTTATTCCTGCAAAGATAGCACCTTTAAACGTACCTGAAATTTTTGATTTACCAATTCTATTTTTATAAGGCACAGGAATTTCAACATATGAATATTTTTTCTTTAGCACTTTCAACTGCATTTCAACAGTCCAGCCATAGGTTTTATCTTCCATGTGCAGGGCTAGAAGGGTTTTGTATTTAATGGCGCGAAATGGACCTAAGTCGGTAAAATTAGCATTAAAAAATAATTTCATCAAAGAAGTTGCTAGCCAATTTCCAAAAATCTGAGGAAAAGTCATTGCCCCTTTTTCACGCAAGTTTTTGCTTCTTGCACCAATAACTAAATCGATATTATTTTTAATAATTGGTGCTACAAGTTGTGTTAGGTTTTCTGGATAATCGCTATAATCACCATCCAGAAATACAACAATGTCGGGTTTTATTTTCTGAGTGGCTATGTATTGAAGCCCTTTTAAACAGGCATAGCCATAACCTTTTTTATTTTCATATATTACGGTAGCTCCTGCATTTTTTGCTACCACATCCGTTTGGTCTGTTGAATTATTACTCACGACAATAATTTCAGAAACAATAGACGGAATTTTTTCTATCACTATACCTATGGACTGCTCTTCATTAAAAGCAGGAATAATAACTTTTATAAGTGTATTCATGTAAAACTACATTTCAAAATTATTCATTCTAAAGGTAAACACACTTGTCCATTTTTCCATTTTATTATAAATTGTATTTTTTGTTTATTTTTTTATAATTTTTAGCCTTCATATATTAACCCAAATCACTCACTTTCATTAATTACTTTTAATTTTATTTTTTCAAAATTGTACTTGGTTTCAGGTTTTTTTAATGAAAAGCAAAACTAGTTAATAAGAAAAGAAAAATAAGCAGATAGTAACTTTTTTTTAACACCATAAACTTTACTTTTAATGAAGATAATGGTTGAAATCTTAACAAATATGGTTGATATTAGAATATTTTTTTATGGCAACCTTTTGTTATTTAATGATTTCTAAAAATTGCGTTGGAATTTTATTTTTGTATCTGATTATTATATTAAATAAAAAACACTTATCTTTTATTTTGTTTTAACATTTGTGAATTATGGAAATCTTTTTCCTCCATCTATTAAATTATTTTTTCTTTACTTTTCATACGCTATTGGTGCTTTTTAATTTGTTTGGTTGGGTTTTTCCCAAAAGCAGAAAATTACATTTTATCAGTTTGCTACTTACATTTTTTTCATGGGGAGTGATGGGCATTTGGAAGGGATTTGGCTACTGTTTTTTAACCAATTGGCACTATCAAGTACTACGTAAGCTAGGGGAGAGAGGAATGCCAAACAGTTATATTTCATTCTTAATTGAAAAGCGTACAGGTTGGTTGCCAAATGCAGATTTAGTCAATACCCTGACTTTGACGTTTACTTTAGTAGCATTTGCCTGTTCGTTGTGGGTGAATTTTTTTAGGAGAAAATAATTACTTCTCATTCACCAACTTCATCAAATCCACATCATTTCCTAATAAAATTTCGTTTGAATTAATTCGCCCTTTCAAACCATCATTTTCAAGTTTTAAGACGCCCCTAGGACACACTGCGGCACAAATACCACAACCCACACAACTGGAACGCACTATGTTTTCGCCTTTTTGAGCATAGGCACGCACGTCAATTCCCATTTCGCAATAGGTAGAACAGTTTCCGCATGAAATGCATTGCCCACCATTTGTGGTAATTCTGAATTTTGAAAACAAGCGTTGCTGAAAGCCTAATACGGCAGCCATCGGACAACCCATTCTGCACCATACACGGTTTCCGAATATAGGGTAAAATCCTGTTCCAATAACTCCGGAAAAGATACTTCCTATTAAAAATCCATACACCACACGTAATTTTTCGGCTTCAAACAAAAATACTTTATCGTTTCCGCCAAAATAATGTAGCCCAATTAGGGTAAGTATAATTGCTAAATATCCAACAGCACCTAATTTTGCATCTTTTTTAAACTCGTTGCGTTTAAAAACCATTACCAAAACAAAGCCGGAAGTAAGTAGTACCGCAACGCTAATTAAGAAAACATCTCTTGTAAGCCAATAGTCTTTTGAGCTATCGCCCAAATAGGAATAGATAACGGCTGTGGTCATTAAAACCACAAAAACAACCACACTATGCACTACCCAGCGTTCTACTTTCCAAGCAAATTGACTTGTATCACTTAGTTGTCGGAAGGAATCTCCGGCAGTTTCTGCTAGACCACCACAACCGCAAACCCAGGAGCAATACCAACGCTTTCCATACTTATAAGTAAGAATAGGAGTAATGACAAATATAGAGGCAACGCCAAAAATTAAAAAGGCAATACCAATATTTCCCGCACGGATAAATTCATCTACCCGATATTGTTCAAAATTGTAATAGTTTAGAGGCCAGATATTTTTTAAATCCATAAAAGGAAGGGAAAATGTATCCGAATTTAACCTAGCCATAAATTCAGGGATAAGAAAAGCAAATCCCAATTGAAAAAACATGACCGAAAGAGTACGCATTTTCTGGTAGTTATTATGACGGTATTTATAAATGAATTTAATTCCAAAAAATACCACGGCAATGGTATAAAATGTGCCATAAACAAACCATTGACTTGCCGGGTTTCCGCTCAATATTTTGCTTAACGGATCAAAAAAGGATACCAGTCCGGTGTTGGGACCTTCACTATTTAAACCAAGATACTTTGGAAAAAAATAAAGCACAATGTAAAATCCTGTTAAAAAAACACCAAGAATCCATGCCGTATAGCCGCGAGCAGTAAAAGGATGTTTCCACAGGTGGTCATTTTTTATGCCTGCAGTTTTATGCTTGTAGTTTAGTATGGTGTACCAAACAATACCACTAGCAATTGCAAGAAGTGAAATAGCCAACCATAAAGGTTTATTTGGAAATTCAAAATTAAAAACGGCTAGTGTAATTATAAATAGTCCACTAAAACCAAGTAAAATAGAAAGTTTTTTTGAAAGTGAAATAGAGATTGACGTATCTCCCGTAATAGAAATATTTTGAGACATAATTAGATGGTTATGTTTTGTTTTAGTTGAAATTGTTGAGCAATTTCATTTTCGTATGTTTTAAAAAATTCTGGATCAAAATTGGCTTCTTGCAGATGCTCAATAACATAATCTACTGTTTTATATTCAGTAAGCCAACGGTCGAAGACTTCATGTTTTAAACGTATTCCGAAAGTGTTAATTCCTATAAATTTTCTGCTTTCTTCTCGATAGTTAATAGTAATACATTTTTTTCCATCGGTATGTTGCCAGTGAAAATGGGTTTCTCCATCTCTTGGTTTTGAAAATACCCAACCATAGGTTTGGTATTCGATATCAAAAAATTTAGCGCTGTTAAACCAGTGCCCAGGATTATATTGCTTGGGGTTGCCACAAAGGCTTTGTGCTACTACTTCACCCATCATTCGGCTAGTGTACCATACGGCTTCTATAGATTTTCTGTCGCCAGAAGGTTCTTGTTGTTCAGCACAATCGCCTATGGCATAAATGTTTTTAAAATTGGTTTCTAGGTTTCTGTTTACTAAAACGCCTCTTCCTATTTCTATCCCACTAGTTTGTAAAAAATCAATATTTGGAGAAACTCCTGCCGCCAGACCTACCACGGTGCATTCAATTATTTCATCAGTTTCAGCTAAAACTACGGCTTTGACTCTTCCGTTTTCATCAGAAAGGATTTCTTTTAGGTTAACGCCTAGACGCAAATCAACGGGATGTTCTTTTATATGATTGCCAATTAATTTTGCTTCGTTTTTGGGAAGCACACTTCCCCAAAAGGTTTTTTCACGTACTAAAAAAGTGACTGGAATTTTTCTTGTGGTAAACATTTCTGCCAGTTCAATGCCTATTAAACCACCGCCTACAATCACCGCTCTTTTACATACTTCATTGTTTGGTGCGTTTTCTTCTAGCATTTCAAGGTCTTGTTTGGAATACAAACCTTGAACTCCTTTTAAATCTTGCCCAGGCCAGCCAAATTTATTGGGTTTAGAACCAGTGGCAATAATGAGTTTGTCATAGCCCATCGTTTCTCCTGATGAAAAAGTGATTAAATTTTCTTTAGGAGAGACTTTGCTTACCCAAGCATTTTTGAGCTCGATTTTATTTTTTTTCCAAAACCATTTTTCGTAAGGTTGTATGTGCTCAAATTTCATGTGCCCCATATAAACATACATTAACGCGGTGCGTGAAAAAAAGTAGTCAGATTCTGAAGAAATTATTGTAATTTTTTTATCAGAAAGTTTTCGGATATGCCTGGCCGCTGTGACACCGGCAATGCCATTTCCGATAATGACAATATGCTCCATAAGGTAGTTTTTTGGGTGATTTTAAAACAATAATTTTTAGGTCGTAATAAGTTCTATAAACTTAATGCTTTTTACTTAATTTCATAAATAAACAATTCTCTTTTTATACAATTTTAAACTATTTGTGGTTTTTTTACGTATATTGAATCGTAAGCATATTAGGATATCATGCGACAAAGCGAAAACAAATATAAAAAATGAAAAATAGAATTTTAGTATTGGTATTTCTACTTGTAACTGCAGTTAGCTTTTCGCAAGATAAAACAATCCAGTTTTTTAACGATGCCGATGTATTTTTTGGCAAACATATTACCAATGGCAAAGTAAATTATGCCGCTATAAAAAGCAACCCGAATGAATTGTATGCTCTTCTGGCACTAGCCAAAGAAATTCGCGTTGAAAAATCGGATGTAAAGACGTATCAAGCGTTTTGGATTAACGCTTACAACCTTTCTACTATAAAAGGAATCGTTGCTAACTATCCTATTAAATCGCCGCTAGATGTGGCTGGTTTTTTCGATAAAATAAAATATGAAATAGGCGGAAAATCCCTGACTTTAAACGACATAGAAAACACCATGCTAAGGGCTGAATTTCAAGAACCCCGTTTTCATTTTGTATTGGTTTGCGCCGCTTTAAGTTGCCCACCTATCATCAACAAAGCCTATCGCCCGGAAACTCTTGAAAAGCAATTGCAGGAACAAACAGTGAAAGCCCTAAACAATCCTGAATTTGTTCGATTAGAAGGAAAAAAGGTTCTGTTTTCTCAAATTATGGAATGGTATAATGCCGATTTTACTAAAAATGGACAGTCGCTTTTACAATTCACCAATACCTACCGAAAAGTAAAAATTGCCGATGATTGCGATGAAGGATATTATACCTACGACTGGCGGTTGAATGCAAAATAGAATTGGTGTCGCTTTTTTTCTTACTATTGCAGAAACGTTATAACGATGCTGGTTAGGTTTGTATTCACCTTATTTTTATTTTCTGTATTAACTTCCTGTTCTTCTCAGGTAAAACCGCCTGTTTCTAAAATAAATGGAATAAGTTTTGTTGCCTCGCGCGAGGTGATAGACAGCTCTCACATCCAACCCGTTGTGGCGTTACATGCCAATTGGGCGGCGGTTATGCCCTTTGGGTTTATGCGAACAATAGACACAACAGAAATTGTTTTTAATGTAGAAAGACAATGGTGGGGCGAACGCGAAGAAGGCATTAAAAAAACCTCGGAACTCATGCACCAAGCTGGCTTAAAAGTGATGCTGAAACCACAAATTTGGATTTGGAGAGGCGAATTTACCGGAAACATCGCCATGCATTCTGAAAAAGAATGGTTGATGCTGGAAGAAAATTATAGAAATTTCATACTGTTTTATGCAAAAGTAGCCCAAGAAACCGGTGCAGAACTATTTTGTATTGGCACTGAACTTAATGGGTTTGTATCTGCAAGACCTGATTTTTGGAAACAATTAATCATCGAAATAAAAATTATTTACAAAGGCAAACTCACCTATGCCGAAAACTGGGACACCAAACTTAAGGTTTCCTTTTGGGAGCAGTTAGATTATATAGGCATTGATGCGTATTATCCTATTTCTGAAAGTAAAACCCCAACATTAGAAGAGGCACGTCAAGGATGGCAGGAATATAAAAAAGCCATTTTACAGTTGCATGTAAAACACAATAAGCCCATACTATTTACAGAATATGGCTACCGAAGCCGCGATTTTGCCGGCAAAACCCCTTGGGAGTCACAGCGGGTAGAAGGCGAAGTAAACCATCAAGCGCAAGAAAATTTAACGAGAGCACTTTTTGAAGAATTTTGGCTTGAACCTTGGTTTGCCGGCGGGTTTCATTGGAAATGGTTTCACAACCACAAACAGTCCGGCGGGAAGGAAGACAACCAATTTACCATGCAAAACAAAGTAACCGAAGAAGTAGTGCGGCAGTTTTACAAATCGCATCAATAAAAAAAAACCAATTACTTTTGGGAAGAAACCTGTTGGAATTATTATAAAACTAAGTACCTTTTGTTTACTTTTTAATAAACCGAATGTTTTGGGTTTGGTTTTTATCGGTATGTATTTTTAGAAAATAAATGCCTGGTGTTAGGCTTGCAACTTTAATTCTATAGCTTTTTAAATTGCATATATTCAAATTCTGAATAATACAATTTAAGAAAAGAATTGTTTATGTCAAAACCATTTTCAAAATGCTGTGTTTCTGTATTATAATTTAAATTAAGTTTTTCATAAAACAAATTACCCCATTCTGTTTCGTTTACCTCGGTTGTATTATATTCTAAAAAAATAATTACTGTTTCCGAGTTGTTTACTGAAAAGTTACCAAAAAAATCATTTAGGATAGTAGTACCAAGAAATTTAAAATCTTCCTTAAATTCAAAGTGGATTGGATTAGAATTTTCAAAATCATTTTCAACTTGAGTTACTCCAGTATTTTCATTAATAAATGCGGTTAACTTCCAATCACCCAACAAATCATTTATTTTTGAATTGCTTTTCTCAGAGCTACAACTCATTATAAAAAAGTGAATTAGTATTAAAAAAAGTGTATTTTTCATTGTAGTACTATTTAATGTTGAACAAAAATTTGTTTTGCAGTAAGCTCTCCATTTATGTATATGTGTAAAAAGTATGACCCAGAAGGGAAATCTAATGTACTTATAGTTTTTATAATATTAGTTGATTCACCACTATAAAAGGTATTTTGATATTGGTCATAAATATAAATAGAGAATAATGTGTTTGGAGGATAACTACTAAAATCAAGGTTAAAAAAATTATCTGCGGAATTTGGATATGGTACAATATGTTCTTGTTGATATATGATAATTTGTTTTGTTGTTTCCATGCAATAATTTGTTGCTGTTAAGTAACCTGTTCCTGTACCAGTAGACTGTACAATGGCATTGCCATAACCATCTATATTTATAATATCAAGACCAACGGCGGACCATTCAATATTGCCAACTGAACCATAATTTGTTGAATATGTAGCCTGTTGACTATATGGAAGTAAATCAGGGCCATTAATAATAATATCTGAAATTACTTCACATCCATATGTGCCATCAATAAATATTTGATTTGTATTCAGAGGATCTAACCAATCTCTTAATCTTCGCTGAGGGGAGGAGTCATTCCATGAAATATGAAACTTACCATATTCACCAGGATCATTAGCAGGGTCAGAACAATTTATAAAACTACCACCGTGCAATTGACCGATTAGTCTCTTATTATTTGTAAATAATGGTGAACCAGATGAACCTCCTTCTGTTACAGAATATCCATTTGCAGTTGCAATCCAATTCACTCGCCAATGGGTATTTGGATTAAAGATCTGTCCATTTATTGGAATCATATTATGTGTTGCAATTTTTTTGAAATCACCTCTTGGGTGATGGATGCCAACTCCACCCATTGTTGGACTTGTTGTTCTATCCCAGCCATTAAAGTAAACATCTATATTATTATCAACAGGAGATTCTGTAAGTACGAAAAGGGCAAAGTCTGAATTTGTATTGTTTGCTAACAAAGTTGCCCCAGAAGTTGAAGGGGGAGTAATGTCAGTTGTATTGCTACAAGTATTACTTTCATAATTCCAATAAAATGAATAATGAGAAGCATCCGTATTTCCATTTGCATCCAAGGTTCCTATACAATGATCTGCCGTCAAAAAATAAGGAGTTAAATCTTCACTTGTATTAGTAACCAAAGACCCTGTACAAATCCTAGAACCATTTACTAATATTAAAGCAATACCTTTTTTTTCGTCTTGCCAGTTTTGACCCTCTAGACAATTGATATTTACTTGGCAAGGTCCAGAATCTCCAAAATTTTGTTGAGCATATTCATTATATACATGGTTTAATACGTTTATTCTTTTGTATCCCTGAACAACTTTATCAATGGATAGTATAGATGCATCTTTCACACTAGATGGTTCAAATAACTCTAAAACTATTGCATCTCCAAATATTAGTCCTGTGGTAAATTTACTAGGGTTTTGTTGTGTACCTCTGTTGTTATCTGAGGTGAAACCACCTTTAATTTGATTTTTGTCCTCACTATATATATGCAGTTTGGCACCTTGAGGAAGCCAAAAATAGTCATATAATAAATTATATAGATAAGGCATCTTGGCAAATAATTTTTAATCTCCAAATCCTATCTCCATTGCTCAATACTTTCCATACACCTGAATTTTGTAAATTATAATCAACATCTTTCGGAAAACCAAATCTTGGTGGTAATCCATTTTGTTCATCTATTTGGTCTTCAGCTTCAAGTAAATTTAAATCTAAGTATTGAAGTACTTTTTTTGAGGGTTCTATAAGATTATCGTCATTTAAATTTAATAGTATACTCTTTGCTTGCGAGTAATCACTTATTTGAGCAAAAAAACTAGTTGAAATGTTTAAAAAAATCATTATTAAATAATATTTTACTTTCATCTGGATTCTAAATTAAGTTAATTATTCCTTTTGTTTTGTTTTTACGGTGGGGAATACTAACTTTGTAGCACAATCTCCTTAAAATTGTTTCTTTGGTTCTAAATCATAGGCAGCATAATTTAACTAGGTATCGAGTTTAGATAATTTTGTACAACAATAAATTAAGGGGATTTAATTTATTGTAAATATACTTCCCCCCCCCCCCCCCCC
>PHDJ01000044.1 GCA_002842575.1 Bacteroidetes bacterium HGW-Bacteroidetes-2 | reverse complement strand
AGGTAAAATGAAAATTTTAATTCTTTTTGGGATTGGGGTTGGAAAAGGCAGTTTCGACCTCTCCAATCGCATGCGCTAAAGCTTTAGCGATGGCGCAAGGAGAGGTAAGGGGGAGAAATATTACAACTTTGCTGGGTTTGTTTTTTACATTTACCTAAGTGGCTCTAATGCTTCCGGGATATTGCTGTTTTGCGAGGGATTAAAAATGGCTTGTAAAACTGAGTACAGTTCCAGACCCTCCTCCGGGTAGGGGGTTTCAAGAACCTCCAGAATTTCTTTTTCTTGTAGTTAGATTTGCAGCCAGGACTGCTCCAATCTTTTATCCAGTAACACCGGTTGGCGTTTTTTTACATTGTGTACTTGGGCAAAAGGGGCGAAGCGGCTTTGGTTAAAATGCTACACGTTAAAAAAGGACCTACCTTACTATAAATGCCTGCCAGCGAAAACGCTTCGTTGTCCTTGCAGGTGATGTAGTGGGGTATTTTTTTTCCGGCAGCTTCATGGGGCTCAAAAAAACCGGTTACCGGAATAAGGCATTTTTGCGTAAAAGCGGCTCGATGGCACAAAAAGTGGGTAAATAAGTTTTCTGACTGCGCATTGAGTTCTCCGCCAAAAGCAGTGGCTTTTTTTATAATACGCCTTTAAGTTGTTTCCTGATGGTGCTGCAGGTGCGATGCCCCAAAATGCGGTGGTCAATATCGAGGGCTCTTCCTGTGGCACCATGATAATCTGCAGTTGGGTAAAGCCAATAGCATGATAAAAAAAACGGAAGCTCTACTTCGTTAGGTGCTGCTAATGCAACCCTCGCTTGGTATCGCTTTTTTTAGCTCCTTAGCTATTTTGGCTTGACGGATGTGAAAGCACATAACCTCGTTCTTAGGAAAGCTAAAATAAAAAAAAGCAGCTCACTTTTTGTGCGCTTTATTTTTTATACCCCAAAAAACTCCCAAAGCGCAAGGTGGTATAAAGGGTTTGTTTTACCTTTGTGGCTAGTTATTTTTCCCCGAAACCCTCACACTGTTAGCACACCTTTGTTAGGTGTTGTGTTTTTGGGTTGTTTGGGAATTTTTTTTGTATATGAGCCAACTAAAAAAAGGAGCAATTCTTTCCTACATTACTATTTTACTAACCAATGTTATTGGGTTATTGCTTACCCCTTTTATCATCAAAAGTTTGGGTGATGCGGAGTATGGTTTGTACATGTTGATTGGTGCTTTTGTGGGCTACATCACCGTGCTTGATTTTGGTTTAAACAATACCATAGTGCGCTTTGTGGCTAAATACCTTGCAGAGGGTGATAAAAAGGGAGAAGAAAACTTTTTGGCAACTACGATGTATATTTATGGAATCATCTCTTTGCTTATTGGCTTGTTGGGAGTGATCCTTTATTTTAATCTAGAAAATATTTTTGGGGAATCCCTTACTGCTGCAGAACTCAGTAAAGCCAAAGTCATGTTTATTATTTTGATATTTAATATGGTAATTACCCTTCCTGGGGGTGCGTTTACGGCTATTTGCTCCGGCTATGAACATTTTGTTTTTCCAAGAAGCATTAATATCGTTCGATATATGGTGCGCTCAGCTTTAGTGGTGGGTTTATTGCTATGGGGTGGTGATGCTATAGGTTTGGTTGTTTTGGACACAGGAATGAATTTAGCGGTCATTGGCTTTAATGGATACTATGTTTTTAAAAAGCTTAAGGTGACTTTTAAACTACATTTTTTTCATATTCCACTTGTTAAGCAAATATTTTCGTATTCTATTTGGGTATTTATATTAGCATTAGTTTCAGAGTTTCAGTGGAAAGCTGGGCAAATAGTTTTAGGTACTTTAACGAATACAACAACTGTGGCAATTTATGCCATCGGTTTGCTATTAGGTAGCTATTACGGCGCTTTTTCGGGAGCAATTGGTGGTGTTTTTTTACCAAGAGCTACCAAAATGATTGTTAAAAACAGTAATGGAAAAGAATTGACCGAAATGATGATAAAAATTGGAAGAATATCATTGATTGTTTTATTATTAATATTAGGTGGATTTGTTTTGTATGGTAAGCAATTTGTAATTTTATGGGTTGGGGAATCCTATATAAATTCTTGGTTTGTAGCCCTAATTATTATGATAGGTTATACCATTCCTTTAATTCAATCTTTTGCAAATTTAATATTAAGCGCAAAAAGTTTATTTGCATTTAAAGCATTTATTTATATAACTTTTATAGGCTTAGGGACTTTATTTGGTACTTTACTTGTTAAAGATTATGGTGTTATTGGTATGGCAACTGGCACAACACTAGGATGGCTCATAGCCCAAATTTGTATGAATATTTATTTTAGCAAAGTTATAAATTTGGAAATAGGGTTGTTTTATAAAAAAATGTTTTATAAAATAATACCTTCTTTTATAGTAATTATGCTTATAGGTTATTTTATTACGAGAATTCCTGGAAGTGGCTGGTTAAATTTCAGTATTAAAGGTACACTCTTTTGTATGACTTACATTATAGGGATGTATGTTTTTGGAATGGTTGCAAGTGAAAAAGATTTAATAAAAAAAACATTGCATTTTAATATGAATAAATAATTAGGTATAAGGATGAAATTAAGCATTTTAATTGCCGCATATAACGTTGAAAAATTTATTAAAAAGTGTATCCTGTCTTGTGCTTCACAAAATTTAGAGGTTACTACTTATGAAATAATAGTGGTTAATGATGGATCAACAGATGGCACCCTAAACCTGCTGGAAAATTTAAAAAAAGAGATAACAAATTTAGTAGTCATAAACCAAAACAATAGCGGACTGGGTGCAGCACGAAATACCGCACTAAAACACGCAAAAGGTGAATATGTATGGTTTATAGACGGCGATGATTATATAGCAAAAAATAGTTTAACAGAAATTTTAAGTGCTATAGCTTTAAATAAACTTGAGGTATTGGTTTTAAATTATGAGGTAGTAAATGATAATGGGATAACTTTAGTTACTAATGCTAATAACATTGAACTAAATCAACTTATTATTACAGGTGCTGAATTTTATGAAAAAAACTACAGTAAGAGTTATTCTTGGACATTTGTATTTAAGAAATCCGTATTTATAGACCATAAATTATGGTTTAAAGAAAGAATCAATATGCAAGATTCAGAGATTATGCCAAAATTGATGATTCATATTCAGAGGCTTTCCTTCTTGAAAAGCACATGTTATTATTATGTGCAACAAATAAATTCTTTTACCAACACAACAAGTGGGGAAAAACGATTTAAATATTTTGAATCCATTATTGAAGTAAAAGAATCGCTGGAGCTATTTTTAGAAAATGAGGCAAAAAATAATCTGCAGATAAAGAACGGTTTAGTAGGTAAAATAGAAGGACTGCACCAAATAGTTTTTAACCATTTACTTTTCTTTAGGTATGAAAAAGAATGGTTACTGAAAATCATACAATTACTGAAACAACATAATTTTTACCCGTTGCAACATAAAGCTACCGGGAAAATGAAAATAATTAAATTGAGTTTAAACCATCAGCCAATAGCTACAAAATGGGTTATAGACAAAATCCAAAAGCTAAAAAAAATTAAAACTTCATGATTAAAAACAGAGTTACAATTTTAGATGGACTGCGGGTTATAGCAATACTAATGGTAATGCTTTTTCACTATTATTTTAGGTTTTTAGAAACCCATTATACCTACAATTTTAGAGTGCCAACAATTTTTAGTTATGGTTATTTGGGTGTGGAATTATTTTTTATTATTTCAGGTTTTGTAATTACCCTTACCCTGACAAAAACTGCTACATTTGCCGAATTCATAAAAAAGCGCTTCATTCGGTTAATTCCCGCAATGTTAATATGTGCTTCCATTACATTTCTATTTGTAACCCTTTTTGATGATTTAAATTTGTTTGCTGGATCAAAAAGCATTCAAAATTTATTAATTTCCTTTACATTTATTAGTCCGGCATTGTTAAATAATTTATTTGCAACCAATTTGGCTTATACCGATGGTGCTTATTGGTCGCTTTGGGTTGAAATTACTTTTTATATTATTGCCGGATTATTATTTTTTCTTTCAAAAAAGAATCTTCAAAGAAATTTTTCGATACTTGTTTTTTTGGGTATTGTGGGGTTTTATTTATTTATAAGCGAAACTGGAAAGAATATTTTAGAACCTATTCTTGGAGATTACATCTATATATGGTTTCGTGATTTTTTTAGAATTTTTACATTTTTTGAATATGGTTTATGGTTCTTAATTGGTATGGTATTAAAAAATTTGAATGATGATAAAACCAACCGTCAATTATTGTTGTATTTTATAATTCTTTTTATCGTTCAATCCTTGTTAATCTATAATTTTTATACCATTATATTTTCAGTTATCGTTTTTATTATCCTTATTTTCTTTATTTACAAACCTGAATTCATTTCTTTTTTAGGAGGTAAAATAATAAGCAAAATAGGAGTAGCTTCTTATTCTATTTACCTGATTCATCAAAATATTGGAGTACTATTAATTAATAAACTATCTTATTTATTTGGAGCAAGTAATTGGGTATTAACTTTATTGATAATTATATTTTTAAGTTTATTTGGCGTTTATAGTTATAAGTATTTAGAATTGCCTTTTGGCAAAAAATTGAAAACAATCTTTTTTAAAAAACAACTTTCTTGGAAATAACCATCCCCCAATCTAAAATAATCAAAACAATAGCCATATTGATGATGCTTTGCTTGCATTTGTTTAACAGGCCTTATGAAGGCTTGTTTACACCGGTGTTATTTATCGTAGCGCAACCGGTATCCTACTATATATCTTTATTCTCCGATGCTTGTGTGCCAATATTTTTATTTATAAGTGGGTATGGTTTGTATTTTAATTACCAAAAAGACAAACATACGTTGTTAAAAAGCAATGGCATGCGGCTTTTTAAACTCTATATTAATTATTGGCTGGTAGTGTTGTTGTTTGCGTTACTTTTAGGGTTTTTGTTGGATAAAGAAGGATATCCCGGCACCTTTACCAAGTTTGCATTAAACTTTTTTGGTCTGGAATCTTCATACAATGGTGCTTGGTGGTTTTTCTTTACTTACATACTTTTAACACTAGCAGCTCCTTTGCTTTTTAAGGTTTTAGAGTCTTATAACACTTGGTTATTGTTGGCTTTTGTTTTGCTATTTTATTTTGTGTCCTTTTATTTTAGGGTTTATAATAACGACCTATTTACAAATCCTTATTTATCTTGGGTTTTTAGACAGTCTTACCTATTTGGCACTTCCTTGCTGCCTTTTATCCTGGGAGCGATGGTGTTACAAAAAAAGTGGCATAGCCAATTTAGCAATCACTTTGGGGTATTAAAATATAAAAATGTAGCTGCCTTGTTAGGCATAGGTATTTTAATAATAATCCACGGATTCATTCCAAATTTAGTAATTGCGCCATTTTTGGCAATTCCTTTTATCTTTTTATGGAACCAATTAACCTTAGGAAAATATATGGAGCGATTCTTACTTTGGTTAAGCGACCACGCCACCAATTTATGGTTGGTGCATATGTTTTTTTATATGATTTATTTTGAATCTTTTATTTATGCCCCAAAATATCCAATCCTCATATTTGTAAATTTAGTATTTTGGAGTGTAGTGGCATCTTATTTAATCAATATACTTTACTATCCAATAATAAAACTGATTACAATTAAAACAACCAAACCCAATGAAACTCCTCTACATCACTAACGGCATTAACGGTGCAGGCGGCTTAGAGCGGGTATTGTCTATCAAGGCTAGTTATCTGGCAGAGGTGTTGGGGTATGAGGTACATATTTTAAGCTTAAATGAACCTAAGCCTAAACCTTTTTACCCCTTTAGCCCTAAAGTTAGCTTTCATAGTATTGCTGTGGCAGGAAATGCGTTGCACTATTTATATGCTTATCAAAAAGGCATCAAACAAACCGTTAAAAAACTCCAGCCAGAAGTTATTTCCGTTTGCGATGATGGACTAAAGGGTTTTTATTTACCGTTGCTTTTGGGAAAGAAAAGACCAATACTTTATGAACGGCATGCTTCTGTACAATTAAATTTTTCTAATCGAGATGTGGGCAAATGGAAACAAAAATTAACCCATAAGCTTATGCAACGTTTAGCTAAAAATTTTGATGCTTTTGTGGTGTTAACCAAAGGTAATTTGAAAGAGTGGACCGGAAAAAATGTGAAGATTATTGCGAATCCGTTGAGTTTTTATCCTGTTACCACTACCATTTCAGAAAACAAACGAGTTATAGCTGTTGGCAGTCATAGTTTTAATAAAGGATATGATTTATTGTTACAGGCGTGGAAACTAGTGTTTGCCGAGTTTCCTGATTGGAAACTTTATATTTATGGCAAATTTGATAATGAAAAAACCTATATTAAACTAGCCGAAAAATTAGAAATAAAAAATCAGGTTTATTTCTCGCAACCGGTTGCCCAAATAGCAGATGAATATTTAAAAAGTAATATTATGGTGCTTTCATCCCGCTCTGAAGGCTTCGGCATGGTGCTTATAGAAGCCATGGCATGCGGGCTGCCTTGCGTGTCTTTTGATTGTCCACACGGGCCGGCAGATATTATTAAAGATGGGGAAGATGGCATATTGGTAAAAAATGGTGACATTCAAGGATTGGCAGATGGATTGATAAAATTAATTAGCGACGAAAATTTACGTAAAAAAATGGGCGCAACTGCCAAAACCAACGTACAGCGCTTTTTACCCGAAACCATTCTAAAACAATGGGATACCCTTTTTAAAAATTTAGTAAAACAGCGATCATCTTGAAAAAGAAAATAATAATTGTGGGGCATGCCTTGCGACTTGGCGGGGTAGAAACTAGTTTAATTGGGCTTTTACAAAGTTTTGATTATTCCCGCTATGAAGTAGATTTGTTTTTGTATTTGCACGACGGGGAATTTATGCCGCATATTCCAAAAGAGGTAAATGTTCTACCCCAAAACACATCCTATGCCAGCTTGCTTTTACCTTTTAATCAAAATACCTTTAGGTTAAAAACAGCTAAAGTTTTGGCTAAAATTTATGCTTTTAGTTTTTGCAAAATTAAAAACATTGCAGGTGAAAACTTTGTATATTTATTAAATCTGCATCGCATAGCCCATTGGTTTTTGCCAAAAGTAAATACAAAAAAATACAATTTAGGTATCAGTTTCTTGAGCCCGCATTACACCCTTTCAAAAAAACTAACTGCAATTAAAAAAGTAGCTTGGATTCATACCGATTATTCCATGTATGCGTTAGATGAAAAACACGAACTAGTTATGTGGAAATCCTTTGATAAAATTGCTGCCATTGGCAACCACTCTTTAAAAGTTTTTGCCCAAAAATTTCCATCGCTGAAGGATAAATGTATGGTTGTTGAAAATATCTTACCCCAAGATTTTGTAAAGAGAAGAAGTAAAGAATTTACGGTTGCATTTGAAAAAAAACACATTAATTTATGCTCTATTGGCAGGTTTTCATACCCAAAAAATTTTGACAATATTCCTGAAATTACAAGAAATTTATTAAACCATGGGGTATCTGTTAAATGGTACATAATTGGCTACGGAAGCGACGAAGCATTAATCAATGCCAAAATAAAGGAATATAATGTAGAAGAAAGCGTTATTTTATTGGGTAAAAAAAGCAATCCATACCCATATATAAAAGCTTGTGATGTTTATGTGCAGCCTTCACGCTATGAAGGCAAGGCGGTTACTGTAAGAGAAGCTCAAATGCTACATAAACCGGTAGTTATAACAAACTTTCCTAGTGCCAAAAGTCAATTGGCTGATGGCTTTGATGGGATTATTTTACCAATGGAAACCAATGCTTTTTCAATAGCTTTAAAAGATTTTTTAAAAGATATAACATTGCAGGAAAAATTAATACACAACTGCAAAAACAGTGATTTTTCCAATCAACTTGAAATTAATAAAATTTATAATTTAAGCTAGTATATATATGTTCGATTGGATTCCCATACAACAATACACCCCCATCTATTACCACACAATGCTGGTGGTGGTGGTGTTTTCGTTGATCCATAGCCAAACGATTGCTTTAGACAGCCCATTTAACTTGCGCTATATGCGTAATACAGGGGTTTTTGTTTTGCTCTTTGTATTGTTGTATTTGGGCTTGCGCCCCATAAGTGGGTATTATTTTGGCGATATGGGTACGTATGCCAATATCTTTAAAAGCTATGAAGAAGGCAATCCCATAACCACAACCAAAGACCCATTTTTTCATTTTTTTGTGATGCAGTGTAGCAAAATAATGAGCGTAGCCATGTTTTTTATGGTCTGCGCTTTGCTGTATGTAGTGCCTCTGTATCTAGTTTGTGAAAAATGGTTCAAACAATATTGGTTTTATGCTTTTTTGATGCTGGTAATTTCGTTTTCTTTTTGGTCAGCAGGTACCAATGGCATTCGCAACGGTATAGCAGGCTCGTTGTTTTTGTTGGGCATCTCTCGCAAAAAACGTATTTTTCAAATCCTGTGGTTGCTTGTAGCCATGAACTTTCATTTTTCTATTTTCTTGCCCATTGTGGCGTTTATTACAGTTCAGTTTCATAACAAGCCCAAGTCGTTTCTTATTTTTTGGCTGGCAGCCATACCTTTATCCTTACTATTGGGTGGTTTTTGGGAATCTTTATTTGCAAGTTTGGGTTTTGAAGATGACAGGATAAGTTATTTAACCGAAGGCAATATAAATGATGATGAATTTGCCTACACCGGTTTTCGTTGGGACTTCTTGCTGTATAGTGCCACAGGGGTTTTTGCCGGTTGGTATTTTATTTTTAAAAGAAAATTTGAAGACCCCATTTATTTTAAACTTTTTAATATCTATCTGTTTGCCAATGCCTTTTGGATTTTGGTGATTCGGGCAAATTTTTCTAACCGTTTTGCTTATTTAAGTTGGTTTATTTTGGCGTTAGTAATTTGCTACCCTTTGCTTAAAAAGGATTTTTTACAGCAGCAATACAAAAAATTAGGCTTCATAGTGCTAGTTTATTTTATGTTTACTTATTTTATGAATGTTTTAGTTGTCTAATATGAAAACACTTACCGTATTTACACCCACCTATAATAGAGCTTATTGTTTGCATCAGGTCTATGAAAGCCTTTGTAGGCAAACGTCGCAAGATTTTTTATGGTTGGTTATTGATGATGGCTCAACAGATGAAACAAATGATTTAGTAGCGAGCTGGAAAAAAGAAGCAAAAATAGAAATACACTACCATTACAAAGAAAATGGGGGTATGCATACCGGGCATAATGTAGCTTATAGTTTGATAGATACAGAATTGAATGTTTGTATAGATTCTGATGATTATATGCCAGAGGATGCGGTTGAATTAATAATCAAAAAATGGAAAAAAGAGGGTGGTAATCAATTTGCCGGTATATTAGGATTAGACATTGATAAAAATGGTAATGTTATAGGTACAAAATTTCCGGAAGATTTGATGCATTGTAAATACTCGGAATTAAAAAGAAAGCATGGTGTCGTTGGTGACATTAAATTTGTTTATAAAACGGACATAATTAAAAAATATATGCCATATCCAGTTTTCAAGGGAGAAAAATTTGTGCCATTAGGGTATCCTTATGCGCTTATTGATAAAAACTATGATATGCTATGTTCTAACGAAATTTATTGCATTGTAGAATATCAGCCTGATGGATCTACCAAAAATATTATAAAACAATATATAAACAATCCTAAGGGTTTTGCCCATGAACGAAAGAAATTAATGGTTGCTTGGCCATTTTTTATGGATAGATTCCGTTTTTCTATACATTATATTTCTTCATCTATATTCTTAAAAAATAAAAATTTCATTAAAGAATCCCCCCGAAAAATTATGACAGTATTTGCAATACCGTTTGGGGTTTTATTACATTTATACATACTCTATTTAAATAAAAAGAATACCTAATATGAGCAATCCTAGAGATAAATTTTACAAATATAAAAAAGTGATTATTTTTTTTGTGAAAATGAATAGCTTTCTTCCAAAATCAATCAATAATAAATTATTGATTTGGTTTAGAGGTCAATCAGGCTTAATTGGTGTAGCGATACGGTATGTTTTAATTAAAAACCTAGCAAGAAAATGCGGTGACAATGTTGCGATTTTAGAGCATGTTTTTTTTGATGCAATTCATTTGATGGAATTTGGAAATAATGTAAGTATTAATCCGTATTGTTATATAGCAGGTGAAATTAAATTTGGCAATGATATAGCCGTAGCAAATCATACTTCATTTCATAGTTTTAATCATACGTATTCTGATAAAAATATGCCAATAAAAAATCAACCAACAGTAAATGATCCTATTGTAGTTGATGATGATGTTTGGTTTGGTAGTGGTTGTCGTATTTTATCAGGAGTTAAAATTGGTAGTAGAGTAGTTGTAGCTGCTGGAGCAGTAGTTAGTAAGTCGATACCTACAAAAACAATTGTTGGGGGTGTACCCGCAAAAGTTATTAAAAACATATAATTGATATGAATGAAATGGTAGATTTAAGTTCTAAAACCGTAGAAAACTATTTAACTTGTTTTAATAAAAACGGAAGTCCAAAAAATATAGAAAATATACAGTGGCAGTTTTTTAATAACGGTATAAAAAATTTTGTTTCTATTGAGTTTGATGTTGAACTTAATCGAACCGCAGCAATATATGCTACGTTTAGTGTTCCTTTTAAAATAGGAGATAAAACTGTAATAGGCTCACAATCATTAGATACCATTACAGATATTGATTACAGAGGCAAAGGATTATTCATTACACTTGCTAAAGATGTATATAAAAAAGCTGTAGAAAATGAGGTTGTTTTAGTATATGGTTTTCCAAACGGTAATTCCATTCATGGTTTTAAGAAAAAATTAGAATGGGAAGTTTTAGACCCGGTGCCTTTTTTAATTAAGCCATTAAAATCCCGTTATTTTACTAAAAAAATATCTTTTTTAAAGTTAATACCCAATATAAATTTATCGTTTAGCAGATATCGGAAATCAAAAACCTATACCATTATTGAAGATTTTTCATTTCCAGACACAGTAAATCCTTTATGGGCATCTTTTTCAAAACAAATCAAAGTTGCAGTGCAGCGTGATAAGAATTATTTAGAATGGCGGTATTTAAAAAAGCCTTTTGAAACGTATAAGATTGCACACTGTTTTGATAATAAGAATACCCATTTAGGCTTTATAATCTATACCATAAAAAGTAAACATGGAGGTAAAATTGCATATATAATGGAATTAATTTATGACCTGCAATATCCTAAGGTAGCCACGCAACTTATGTCTTATGCCATCACTCAAATTAAAAAAGAAAATGCCGATTGTGTATTAAGTTGGTGTTTAGAGCATTCGCCAAATTACAAAGCAATAAAGAAAACAGGTTTTTTTACTTTACCAGAAAAACTAAGACCCATTGAATTACATTTTGGAGCGAGGTGTTTTAAAGAAGCATTAAAACCTTTAGTGTATAATAGAAAAAATTGGTATTTAAGTTATTCAGATTCAGATACTGTATAAATGGAAAAAGGCAAATTTATAATATCGCTAGATTTTGAATTGCACTGGGGTGCTGTTGAAAAATGGAAAATATCAGAACGAAAAGACTATTTTGATGCCACACGAAAAAGTATACCACAAGTTTTGTATTTATTTAAAAAGTATGATATCCATGCTACTTGGGCTACTGTAGGTTTTTTGTTTGCAAAGAATAAAGAACAACTAATTGCATTTTGTCCAACAGATAAACCTAATTACCTAAATAAAAACTTATCGTATTATAGATTACTAGATAATAATGAAATAGGCAAAAATGAAATGGAAGATCCATATCATTATGCAACTTCTTTAATTGATAAAATTATTTCAACACCAAACCAAGAACTTGCAACGCACACTTTTTCTCATTATTATTGTAATGAACAAGGTCAAACAATAGCACAATTTGATGCAGATTTAAAGGCAGCACAGAGTATCGCTAAAGAAAATTTTAATCTAATATTAGAGTCTTTAGTTTTTCCAAGAAATCAATTTAACAAAGATTATCTTGAGGTGGCTAAACAAAATGGTATTAAAGTAGTTCGCTCCAATCCGGATGTTTGGTTTTGGAAGACAAAAAGAAAGCTGTCTCCTTTAGCAAGAGCTTTTGATACTTTGATGCCTATTAGTTCAACGTTGACATTTGATGAGAAAAAACTAGTTACAAAGAAGGAGATTCTTTTATTACCAACCAGTAGGTTCTTGCGTCCTTACACTAAAAAAGAAAAGTATTTACAGCCTATAAAATTAAACAGGGTGTTACAAGAAATGACCTATGCAGCTAAAAACTATCGATTATATCATTTGTGGTGGCATCCGCATAACTTTGGGCAAAATATGGTTGAAAATATTTCAAATCTTGAAGTTATATTAAAGCACTTTAAAATCTTAAATGAAAAATATGAATTTACTTCGTCTTCAATGATTGAGTTGACTTAAGTTTTATGAATAACCCCAAACTCATCCGCATCACCACTGTCCCATCTCCTTAAACGTATTGTTAAAGGGGCAATTGCGGTTACTTTAAGTCGTTGTAAAAAAAAAAACAAGCTTATACCCCTAAAAACGAATTTTAAAATACAATCATTGTGGTAGTACTCATAAAAATAATTGCAAGCCTCATCTGTTAACACATACCTATCCTTTAGTTTTTTAATTAGTACTATCTTAGGGTTAGCGGAAAGAATTATTTATTAAGTGCTTATAAAACGTATAAGAAATACGTTTTTTCTATTTTTTATAAACTTTATGGGGTATCTTTGTTTATATTAAGATTAAAAAACGTAGTATGAGTTCGTTAAATTCAACTAAAATAAACCGTTTATTACAAGAAGTTCCGGCAGGGGTGGTGATGACTAGTGCCTGGCTAAACAAACAGGGGTACAATTCAGATCTCATCAGAAGCTACCGAAAGAGCCACTGGCTAGCGACTTTTGGTAACGGAGCAGTAAAAAGATACAATGATACTATAGATTATTTGGGAGGTGTGTATGCCTTGCAAAAACAGCTTGGCCTGTCTGTACACCCTGCGGGTAAAACAGCACTGGGTTTGCAAGGACGATCTCATTTCTTAGAAATGTATGCACAGGTAGTATATTTGTTTGGAAACGAAAAAGAAACTTTGCCCACCTGGTTTAAAAAACAGGATTGGAAGCACGAGCTTCAATACCATGCTTCTTCTTTTTTACCTGAGGGTCTGGGGCTTGTTCAAAAAGAGGTTAAAAATTTTACAATCCACATATCAGGAGCACCAAGAGCTTTGATGGAATGCTTGTATCTCGCTCCTAAAAATCAAGACCTTATGGAATGTTATAAATTGATGGAAGGATTAAACAACTTACAACCAAAACTTGTTCAACAATTATTGAAAGGATGTTCCTCAGTAAAAGTAAAACGCTTGTTTTTATTTATGGCTGAGAAAGCCCAACATCAATGGTTCAATTATTTAGATGTACAAAAAATAGATGTAGGCAAAGGAAACCGCAGTTTGGTAGAACGAGGTGTATTTATATCAAAATATAAAATAACCCTACCCAAAGAATTAGCCACTTATGAATCCGTATAAAAAACAAGTGGCATTGCTATTAAATGTGATTCCGGAGGTAGAGAAAGCAGCCTGCTTTGCATTGCACGGTGGAACAGCAATCAATCTTTTCGTGAGAGATATGCCCCGACTATCGGTCGATATAGATTTGACTTATATTCCCATTGAAGATAGAGGGATAACTTTCCAAAATATAAATGTAGCATTAGAGAATATTAAATACAATATAGAAAATCGCATACCCAATGCAAAAGTAAACCATCAAAAAAAGCTTCTAAAGTTACAAATAGCTAATGAGGAGGCTCAAATAAAATTGGAAGTAAATCAAGGAATGCGAGGTGTTATTGATCGCGTTGATAAAAGAGTTTTGTGCAATAAAGCACAGCAACAGTTTGATGCTTTTTGTACAATAAATGTAGTTCCTTTTGGACAATTATTTGGAGGAAAAATTTGTGCTGCATTAGACAGGCAACATCCAAGGGATTTGTTTGATGTAAAAGGTCTCCTTGAAAATGAAGGCTTTACCGAAGCGATAAAAACAGGTTTTTTGTTTGCACTCTTGAGCAGTAAAAGACCTGTTTATGAAATTTTATTTCCTCATTTTATAGATCAAAGCCAAACATTTAAAAATCAATTTGGAGGCATGACCTCTGAAGATTTTACGCACGAAAATTTTGAAAATACCCATGTCAAAATATTGGAAATTATTCATAGTAATTTATCAAAACAAGACAGAGATTTTATCATCAGTTTCCTGGAAGTAAATCCCGATTGGAGTCTTTATGATTTTCAAAATTTTCCGGCCGTGCAATGGAAATTGCAAAATCTTAAAAAATTGAAAATTAATAATCCTGAGAAATACGTTTATGGAGTTTCTCTTCTAAAGGAAAATTTAAATAAAAGAGCCTAAAAATGAATAAACCCAAACTCATCCGCATCACCACTGTCCCCTTATCCTTAAACGTCTTGTTAAAAGGGCAATTGCGTTTTATGAAGGAACATTTTGAGGTATTGGCAGTTGCTTCGGGTCCAAAGGTAGAGTTAGACGAAGTGAGTAATAGGGAAGGAGTGCCCACCGCTCAAGTGGAAATGACGCGTGCCATAACACCCTTCAAAGACCTAAAAGCCGTCTGGCAACTCTACAAGCTCTTTAAAAAAGAAAAACCCCACATTGTTCACACCCATACCCCCAAAGCCGGTACCGTGGGCATGCTCGCCGCCAAACTCGCCGGGGTGCCACATCGCATCCATACCGTTGCAGGCTTACCCTTACTGGAAGCCACCGGTGCCAAACGCAAACTCCTCGACACCGTTGAAAAATTCACATACAGCTGTGCCACAAAAGTCTATCCCAACTCCAAAGGCCTTTATGATATTATTTTGAAAGAAGGCTATATTAAAAACAATAACGTCATAGCGAGCGAAGCGAAGCTAAAAGTCCTTGGCAATGGAAGCTCAAACGGCATAGACACCACTTATTTTAATCCAAAAAATTTTACCGCGCGACAAAACCAAGACTTAAAAAATAGCTTAGGAATACATCCAAACGACTTTGTTTTTATTTTTGTAGGCCGTTTAGTGGGGGATAAAGGCATTAACGAACTGGTAACGGCTTTTAGTCTTTGCGAGCGAAGCGCGGCAAACTCGTCCACCCCAAAACTACTCTTAGTAGGCCCCCTCGAACCCCACCTCGATCCCCTCCAACCGGAAACCCTCCAAGAAATCCAAAACAACCCCAACATCCTCACTGTAGGCTGGCAATCAGACGTGCGTCCGTATCTAGCCATTAGCAATGCTCTGGTATTTCCTAGTTACCGCGAGGGCTTTCCCAATGTCGTCATGCAAGCTGGTGCGATGGGTTTGCCTGCCATTGTCACTAATATTAACGGCTGCAACGAAATTATTGAAGACGGGAAAAACGGTACAATCATACCTGTTAAGAACACAGCTGCGCTGCAGGAAAAAATGCAGCAGCTTATTGAAGATACCGCTTACTACCAGCACTTGAAACAAAACGCCCGCCAAATGATTTGTGAGCGGTATGAGCAGCAGGTGGTGTGGGAGGCGTTACTAGCTGAGTATAGGGCGCTGGGTAGTTAAGGTTCATAACAATTGTCCTTGCTCGATGAGATTGCTTCGCAACCGCCTCTGGCGGATGCTCGCAATGACCTCAGGTTCAATGCAAATTCGTCTTAAGTTGTTCTCCGTCCCAAGACGAATTAGTCAATAAAATGGGGTTATTGCAAACCCCAACAAAGTTGGGGTGAAGCAACCTCGTCAAGCATTAACTTATTTTCATTAAATTCCCCTAATGAAAAACCCATGTACATACATCACCACCAACACCCACAACAAAGTCCTCTACACCGGTGTCACTTCTGAACTCAAAAACCGCATGGACAAACACAAAACCAAACGGTATAAAAATTCATTTACTGCACGTTATAACTGTGACAAACTGGTGTTCTACCGCCATTTCCCATCCATGGCCGAGGCCATCGCCTATGAAAAAAAACTAAAAGCCGGCAGCCGGGCGAAGAAAATTGCGCTGATTGAGCTAATGAATCCTGAGTGGAAAGACTTGTATGATGAACTGGAATAGAAGCACCGTCATTGCGAGCGAAGCGAAGCAAAATCCGGAATGGAAAGACTTGTACGATGAATTGAAATAGAAGCACCGTCATTGCGAGCGAAGCGAAGCAAAATCCGGAATGGAAAGACTTGTATGATGAACTGGAATAGAAGCACCGTCATTGCGAGCGAAGCGAAGCAAAGGGAAGGTTCATAACGAGAGTCCTTACTCGATGAGATTGCTTCGCAACCGCCTCCGGCGGATGCTCGCAATGACCGTTTGTTCCAGACCACTTTGTCTTTGGATTAGGAAGCTAAAAAGCCCAATTGGTCTTTTAACTGGGGTCATTGCGAGCAGAGGTTGCCTTTGGCAACCCCTGCGCGGCAATCTCATCCACCCAGTCCCTGAATTTTATCAAAATTCCGTACCTTTGAATCCAACATGTACAAAACCCTAACCAAACCCCTTCTCGACCACCTCTGTGCAGCCTTCGCTTTGCTGTTGTTAAGTCCAATATTCCTGCTTGTCACGTTGGCACTGGCAAACGCCAACAACGGCAAACCCTTTTTCATACAGGCACGCCCCGGCAAAAAAGGACAAATCTTCAGCATCATCAAATTCAAAACCATGAATGACAATAAAGATGCCCAAGGCAACTTGTTACCCGATGCTGAGCGATTGACACCAGTGGGCAAATTTGTACGCAAAACCTCTCTGGACGAACTGCCACAGTTACTAAATGTCTTAAAAGGCGATATGAGTTTTGTGGGGCCACGGCCTTTGTTGCCAGAGTATTTGCCTTTATATAATGAGCAGCAACGCAAACGCCACAAGGTCAAGCCCGGCATCACCGGTTGGGCACAGGTCAATGGGCGGAATGCCATCAGTTGGGAACAGAAATTTGCACTGGATGTGTGGTATGTGGAGCGTCAAAGTTTTTTGTTAGATTTAAAAATCTTACTTTTAACCGTCAAAAA
>PHDJ01000043.1 GCA_002842575.1 Bacteroidetes bacterium HGW-Bacteroidetes-2 | reverse complement strand
CGCTACCATCAAGTGACTATTGGTTTAGAGTGGAGTACACAGAAGACGACACCCAAAAACAATTTAGAGGACATTTTACTTTGAAAAGATAAAATAAATGATTCGTGTACAAACAAAAGAGGCTCCCAAAAAGAGCCTCTTTTGTTTGTAAAATAAATATTTTAGGGACAGTTTTTTATTAAAAAAACCCGTTGGGTGCAATTATTTTAGATTAAAAAAGTGGTTTAGATATTGGTCAAGATACTGAAATTCAGTATCTTGAAGTCGCAAAACAGCCAATATCTATGACAAAATATAGTAAAAAATTATTTAAGAGTTTTAGAAGTTATAAGTTCTTTGAATTGTGAATTAGAATTCAAGTCTGGCGTTGGAAGAAAAGAAAAAATGTCTGATTTAGAGATAGTTGCATTGAGTTTAACAGCTGAATTTATGTCAATTGATAGTGAAAATTCGCTTTTCAAGCAACTTAATAATGATCAAATTCCGAATCTAATAGAGCGAAGTCAGTTCAATAAAAGAAGAAAGAAATTGTTTTTATTTTCTGAAGAAGTCAGAACAAAATTGGCTTCTTATTTTTTAGAATTTGAAGACTATTTTATTGTGGATAGTATGCCATTGGAAATATGTAAATTCTCACGTCATAACAGAATTAAAATCTGCAAAGATGAGTTCGAAACTGCTCCATCCAAAGGTTTTTGTGCCTCACAAAACAATTGGTTTTATGGGTATAAGCTTCACGGAGTTTGTTCTGTATCAGGAGTTTTTCACTCTGTTGATATTACAAAAGCAAGCGTTCACGATGTTCATTTTCTGAAAAACATTAAACAGCAAATGTCTGATTGTGTGCTGCTTGGAGATAAAGGTTATTTATCAGAGACAATACAATTGGATTTATTTCAAACTGTAAATATTAAATTGGAAACACCAAAAAGAGCAAACCAAAATAATTACAAACCGCAAGCGTATGTTTTTAGAAAATCAAGAAAAAGAATTGAAACCCTTTTTTCACAATTGTGCGACCAGTTCCTTATTAGAAGAAATTATGCTAAAACTTTTAATGGTTTTAAAACTAGAATTTTAGCAAATATAACTGCTTTAACATTGGTTCAATATGTCAATAAATTTATATTTGACAGACCAATAAATAATATTAAAATTCAAATAATTTAATTACACCCAACGGGTTAAAAAAGAAAGTTAGTAGTTAAGGTAAAAAAGTTATTAATGGAGTTTATAGATGCCGTGTTGGTAAATGCTGAGCCCTGAAAAAGTTGGTTATTTCTGTCTTGCTCTGTTCGAGCATATGCCGCATCTAATCGAAAGGAACCAAAATTATATCCTAAACCTAAAGAAAATCCTGTTAGATTTCCCATTACTTCTGTATTTGCATAAGGGCTTTGTTCATATTGAAAACCACTTCTAAAACTTACTTGATTCCATCGGTATTCACCTCCTAATTTAATACTGGAACTACCCTTTAAAGAAGAATCAATTAAACTATTTTGAGCATTAAACAAAGGCTCTTTAAGTGGGCTAAATTGAATATTTGAATAATCTTTATAAGAATAATCTACACTTAAAAGGCCCTCTTTTCCAAATAAATAAGCCATGCTACCTGTTAGTTTACCAGGGCTTCTGAGTTTATAATCTTCAAAAATATTTATAATATTCGGACGGATTCTTTCTGTTATGGATGTGCCATTTTCTGTTCTTCTAGTGTCTATTTGTTGTGTGGTTTCTTCAGAGATTGTGTACCAAGTTGGGGTGTCATAGCTTAGCCCTATTCGAATGTAGTCTGAAACCTTTGCAATTGCACCAAATTGTGCTGAAAACCCATTACCAAGAACTACTAAGTTGTTTTGGAATCCCACTTCATTAATTAAACTACCTTCATTATTGTTACTTTCAAAAAAAAATGTAGATTCTCTATAATCAATCAAATGCGAGTTAAGATTAAGTCCTATATATATGTTGTTAATTTGTGTGGCCAGATTTATTGTATATTTTGCATTATAGCCCGAAGAATTGAAAGAAAATTCCTGATTAAAATTGCCTGGAGCAATATTAGAAAAATAAGTTGTATTATCTGGGTTTTCAGGATCTGTTGGATCTAAAAGGAAAGATTGAAAACCAAGAAACGCCTGTTGTGCACCAAAACCTTCCGTCTCACCTAAAAACCGATAAAGATCTGAAATAGATTCTCCAGTTTGAAGTTGAAGTAAATTAAGGGGAATACCTTGTGCAAAATTTAAAAAATAGCTATCAATAGAGCTGTTGCTTTGTCCGTGAGCAAAAAAATCATTATCAAAGTTGTTGGTTGTTTCATAGCTAAGTCCAAGAGTAAATTTTTTCCAAGAGGAATCTTCAATATGGTTGTCAAAAACAAAAACAATTCCCGCTTGGTTTAAGCTTACTTCGGAATTAAAATTTGAATCAGTTGTGTTGAAATAATTTGTTTCATTTTTTGTGTCCAAAAAAGAAAGGGAAACAGAGGCTGTGTTTTCTAAAAAAACCGCAGAGCCTGCAGGGTTTGAATGGATTGCAGTAAGGTCGCCACCTAAAGCTCCAAATGCTCCACTCATTGCACTAAAGCGGGCTGTTCCATAAGGGCCATCCTTGCTGTAACGTAAGCCATCAATAATGCTCTGAGCCTGAATATTTGATACAACAAATATCGCTATGAGTAAGAAAATATTTCTTTTCATAATGTTTTTTTTTGTTAAAAAGTTTAATGATTATTTTCCTCCCCCTCTTCGTGAACTGTTTCCTCCTGAGCGATTGCTTGTTGATGTTCCACCAGAACGAACATTTGTTCCACCACTATTATTTATTGTACCTGAACTTCTGCTAGTTGTATTGGGTTTTGAAATTGTTTGTGATGAATTGTTACGACTTGGAGCTCCTCTCATAGTTGAATTAGAATTATTTCTGGGTTGAGAGTAACGATTATTTCTTGAAATATTAGGGTTTTCTCTTGCGTTTTGTGAACTTCTATTTGTATTAATTCTTCTTTCAACTTCAGACCTAGAATATGTTCTATTATTTCTGTTAGTAACCACGTTACTTCTTCCTTGAACTCTAGAGTTTGATCGGTTCAAGTCTGTATTTCTTCTGCCTCTATTGTATGCATAGTTAGAATTGTTAGAATAATACCCATAATTTCCATAATATGGATGGTATGCATAATATGGATATCCACCATAACCCCAGCCATAATTCCATCCAGAATAGTACGGGTAACCCCAAGCCCAAGAAGGGCCATAATAGCCTCCCCATCCGCCATACCAGTAAGACAAGCCCCAACCACTACCATACCACCAATAAGGTCTGTTCCAGTAGTTTCCGTAATAAACATAACCTGGATTGGAATAAATATTTATGGACACTTGTGGATTTTCACCCCAACCACCGTAGGATTCGGTATAGTCAACATCTTCCTCATAAATTATACCATTTTCATCTATATAGGCATCTTTAGAAGAATATCCTTCAACATCTGTAAAAATTATATCACCAGCAGGTTCCTCTGCATAAATTTTTGCTTTAGTTTGAAAATATTGTTTGTAATAATTTCTATTCTCTGCCTCAGAAACCGTTTGATTTTCTATGTCAGAGGATTTTTCAACAGAGGAACTATAAATACCGTCGTTGTCTCCATAGGCTGCATATTTTGATGTGCCACAAGAAACTAAGCTAATAGCAAATATGGCAGCTATTAAGAGTTTAGAAATTTTATTTGTAGCAATATAAGTTTTCATAACAGAAGGATTTAATTGTTCAACACTATAAATTTAAGTAGTTTTGCAAAAAACTAATAAGACTTTAACACATTTAACACAATTTTTGTGCCAATATTGCAAGCTATGGGAAAGAACTTAACTACAAGAACGGAAGATTATTCCAAATGGTATAATGAACTGGTTGTAAAAGCCGATTTGGCTGAAAATTCAGGAGTTAGAGGGTGTATGGTTATCAAACCTTACGGCTATGCTATCTGGGAAAAAATGCAAGCAGAATTAGACAGAATGTTTAAAGAAACTGGACATCAAAATGCGTACTTTCCACTTTTTATACCAAAATCTTACTTTAGTAAAGAAGCAAGTCACGTAGATGGTTTTGCTAAAGAATGTGCTGTAGTAACGCATTATCGACTAAAAAACGCGGAAGATGGCAGTGGAATTATAGTAGATCCAGAAGCTAAACTGGAAGAAGAACTTATTGTAAGACCTACCTCTGAAACCATAATATGGGACACCTATAGAAAATGGATTCAATCCTATAGAGATTTACCTTTATTAATAAATCAATGGGCAAATGTGGTGCGTTGGGAAATGCGAACACGTTTGTTTTTGCGCACTTCAGAATTTTTATGGCAAGAAGGACACACCGCCCATGCTACAAAACAAGAAGCTTTAGAAGAAGCTCAGCAAATGATGAATATTTATGCCGAATTTGCGGAAAAATTTATGGCAATTCCAGTTATTAAAGGTACTAAAACCGAAAGTGAACGATTTGCAGGTGCTTTAGAAACGTATTGTATTGAGGCGTTAATGCAAGACGGGAAAGCACTTCAAGCTGGAACTTCTCATTTTTTAGGACAAAATTTTGCAAAAGCCTTTGATGTAAAATTTGCTGCACAAGATGGTAAATTAGATTATGTATGGGCTACTTCTTGGGGGGTTTCCACGCGATTAATTGGCGCTTTAATTATGACTCATAGTGATGATAACGGATTAGTTATACCTCCAAATCTTGCTCCAGAACAAGTGGTTATTGTACCAATCTACAAAGATGAGCAACAATACAAAGCCGTTTGTGACGAAGCCATAGCTATTGTTAAAGAGTTGAGAGCAAAAGGGATTCGAGTAAAACTAGACAAGCGAGACACACATAAACCAGGTTGGAAATTTAATGAATATGAACTAAAAGGTGTACCAGTTAGATTAGCTATAGGTCCAAAAGATTTGGAAAGCAAAACTATTGAAGTGGCCAGAAGAGATAAGTTAACCAAAGAAATTATTTCTAGAAAATCTCTTGCAGATAGAGTTGAACTACTTTTGGCAGAAATACAGAAAAATTTATACCAAAAAGCACTGAATTATAGAAATACGCATATAACTGAAGTAAACACATTTGAAGAATTTAAAGAGGTTTTAGAAAATAAAGGCGGGTTTTTAAGTGCACATTGGGATGGAACATCAGAAACAGAAGAGCAAATAAAAAACCTTACAAAAGCCACTATACGTTGTATTCCAATAGATGTGAAAGAGGAAAATGGCAGCTGCATTTTTAGTAGAATGCCTTCCAATAAACGGGTGTTATTTGCAAAAGCATATTAATTTTTCAAAATAACAAAGATAGTAATTGCGGCTTTCAAAAATAGTTGTATTTTTGCATCCGCAATTAAAAATTGTATGGTCCGTTCGTCTAGGGGTTAGGACGCCAGGTTTTCATCCTGGTAACAGGGGTTCGATTCCCCTACGGACTACAAAAATATATTTTAAAATAGGCGTTGCAAATCTGCTTTTTATAGTTTAAGTTTGCACTCCAAAACTAACGGTCCGTTCGTCTAGGGGTTAGGACGCCAGGTTTTCATCCTGGTAACAGGGGTTCGATTCCCCTACGGACTACAACAGATACAAATAAGAAAAGAAAATGGCAAATCACAAGTCAGCATTAAAGAGAATCAGAAATAGTGAAGTTAAACGTTTACGCAATAGGTATCAGCATAAAACGGCTCGTACTGCTATTAAAAAACTTAAAGAAACTCAAGACAAACAAGAGGCTTCAAAATTATACTCTTCTGTAGTTTCTATGATTGATAAGTTAGCAAAAAAGAATATCATCCACGATAACAAAGCCGCTAATTTAAAATCAAACTTAGCAAAACACGTAGCGGCTTTATAGTCTATCCTAATAGGTTTAAAATTTTAAATCTCTCTCTTCTATATACATAGAAGGGAGTTTTTTTGTTATTAAAATAAGCGAATATACATTGACTTATTGATTGGGAAAACTTTATATTTTAAACCCAATGAAGTCTGTTATTTAATAAAATAAACTATTTTTTAGGATGAAAATGCGTAGCTTTGATTTTTTATAATAAAAATTTATTTTAGTTGAATAATTTTAGCCTAATCCTTCGATGCATTAAAAGCTTTAGTGTTTTTTTAATGCTTTTATTTTTTAATATACTTTATGCACAAAACGAATCCTACAAAAATAGAGTAGCTATTCAGCATGATAATGATTTGTACTTTGGAACAGATTTATATTATTCTGCAGGTAATTTTGTAAATTATACTCGTGTATTAAAGCCACTTAATAAAACCCATGAGCGGCAATTAAAATTTGAAATCGGGCAACAAACGTTTACACCAAGTAGAAAATCAAAACCCGATACTACAAGATTTGACAGACCATTTGCTGGTTGGTTATATCTTTCTGCACAATATAAAATCACCTCAATTAATAAAAGCATAGGTTTACAAACCGAGGTAGGATTAGTAGGTCCTCAATCTTTAGCAGGAAATGTTCAAAAATCGTATCATAAATTTATAGGTGAAGATATCCCAAGTTGGTATTTAGAAATCCCAAACAATTTTCATATTAACTTTAAAGGAAACTATATCAAAGGGTTTTTAGATAATAAGTTAATTACAATTTCCGAAACTTCTCTTGGGTCAAAAGATATTTTTGTTTCTAACGGGGTAAGTTTCTTATTTGCTAAAGAAAGAAATTTTTTAAAAAACTCTTTTAATAATAGAATAGGGAGTTTAACAAGTGATTTTTTTTTTAGTGCAGGGGCTAAACATAAGTATGTTTTTTATAACAGCTTAATAGAAGGCGATTTGTTTAATAATAAGGCTCTATTTATTAAGAAAACCCAACCCAATTTGTTTGTTGCCAATGTAGATTTTTTTTATAGATGGAATTCTTATAGTATTTATATTTCCTATCAGTTTAATACTAAAGAAGTTATAAAAGCAAAACCACAAAGTTATTTGGCTATTGCTTTGTCTACATTTTTTTAAAAAGAAAAAAATATAAATTATTGAAACGCATCACGATTTCATTTTTAAAAAATAATAGATATTTGCAGTAAATAAATTAAACCATGTCTAAAGTAGTTTTCATTACAGGTGCATCATCCGGTATAGGTAAAGCAATAGGAGAGTTCCTCTTATCAAAAGGATATAGCGTATATGGAAGCAGCAGAAATCCAAAGAAATACCCTGATACACGTTTTAAATTAATGGCTCTGAATGTTCTAGATACTGTTTCAATTAATAAAGCTATTTCTGGAATAATTTCTTTAGAAGGAAAAATAGACATCCTAATAAATAATGCTGGCGTAGGAATAACTGGACCCATTGAAGAAACTCCAGAAGAAGAAATTAAAAACGTATTTGAAATAAATTATTATGGTCCCATTCGTGTAATTAAGGCAGTACTACCTGAAATGCGAAAACAAAATTCTGGTTTAATCATAAATATAACTTCTATAGCGGCATATATGGGACTTCCTTACCGCGGGTTTTATTCAGCAAGTAAATCGGCTTTAGATATTACTACGGAAGCATTACGTATGGAAACCAAAAGTTTTGGCATTCATTTTACCAATGTAGCTCCAGGTGATTTTGCAACTAATATAGCAGCAGGAAGATACCACGCACCTTTATTAGATAATTCTCCTTATAAAAAACCTTACGAAAATACATTAAACTTAATGAATGCACATGTCGATGCTGGTAAAAATCCTTTGTTAATGGGAAAAGAAATCCTTAAAATCATAGAAACCGAAAAGCCAAAAGTGCGTTATACTGTAGGAGATTTGATGCAAATGTTTTCCATAACATTAAAAAATTCACTACCAGGTACTTGGTATGAAAATTTATTGATGAAACATTACAAGTTAAAAAAGTAAATCTAGTTTTCTGCTTAGTATCGGAATAATTAATTGCTATTTTTGATAACCTAAAGCGTTTTCTTCGTTACTTTTGTAAACGAAATAAAAACACAACACAAACCTATTGTAATTATGAAGTTTTTTATAGACACAGCAAACTTAGCTCAGATTAAGGAGGCACAAGATTTAGGTATTTTAGATGGTGTAACTACCAATCCATCGTTGATGGCTAAAGAAGGTATAACCGGAAGAGATAACATTTTAAAGCATTATGTAGATATTTGTAATATTGTAGATGGCGACGTGTCTGCAGAAGTAATAGCTACTGATTTTGAAGGAATGGTTAAAGAAGGAGAACAACTTGCTAGTTTGCACCAACAAATTGTGGTTAAAATACCTGTGATTAAAGAAGGAATTAAAGCCATAAAATATTTTACAGACAATGGCATTAAAACTAACTGCACCTTGGTTTTTTCAGCGGGTCAAGCACTTCTTGCCGCTAAAGCAGGGGCAACCTATGTCTCACCATTTATTGGTAGGCTAGATGATATTTCTTCTGATGGGCTTAACCTGATTGCTGATATACGATTAATTTATGATAACTATGGTTACGAAACGCAAATTCTTGCAGCATCTGTACGCCATTCCATGCACATTATTGATTGTGCAAAACTTGGAGCAGATGTTATGACAGGACCACTTTTATCAATTGTAGGGTTATTGAAGCATCCACTTACAGACTTAGGTTTGGCACAATTTCTAGCAGATTATAATAAAGGAAATTAATGATTTAAGAAATATAACATAAAAAGCATAAAAATAGTTAGAAGGATGGTTTTTCATCCTTCTAACTATTTTATTGGTTCAGAATTCCAAGAAGTTCTTCCTCAAAAGTCACACTAAAAAGATTCGTATTGTTATCTAATATTACACCATTTATATCGATAATCATTACTTTATTGATGGTGTTTATTACAAGTTGATCCATAGCCGAACTTGGATTCTGAAAACGAAATTCATTGTTTTTATTGTAATTACTTCTTTGAACAATTCTTTTCCAAGCCTCTTGATCCTCATTTGTATTTATAGCTATAAAATCAAACTCAGGATATTTTTGTTTTAATTCCTCTGCTTTAGAATGAACATTTCTATAGTGGTTTATAGACTTATCCGACCAAAAATAAATAACTGTAGGTCTTTTAATAACACTTAAAAAGCCATTAACTTGATTGTCATAATTCAATAAAGATAGGTTTGGAAGCTTTTTTCCTGGCATTATTTTTAGTGAAGCTTCAGATAGTTTTTTTAATTCAATTTTATGTGCATCGTCAGTGCTTATGGAATTAAATAATTTCATGACTTGTTCTTCTTCATCTGCGTTTCTGCAATTTAAAACAAACAGCCTTGTTGTTGTTCTAATAAGACTATTTTTTAGAGGGTCTAAAGTAACAAATTTGTTTATAAGTTTTTGTTTATTGCTTACATGCAAGTAAGACTCGTTATTATATTCAGCTTGATCTTTATATAGTTCAAAAGCAAGATTATCAAAATGGCTTAATAAGAAACGATAATAGGTGTAATACGACTGTAAATTTTTATTATTGTAATTTATTTCAGAACGAAAATCATAGTATTTATCTGATAATGAGTTAATATTTTCTTTATTATTTCTACCAAAATGTGCATAAGGATATAATTCTCTTTTAGCATAATAATCATAATTAATATTTGCTTGTGCCACTTCTGAAAAGGAGCTACATGGCTTGTACTTTTTCGAAAAATTATCTAAAGATTTTAATCTTTCTTGCCTCATCGAGTCTAATTTTGAAATAAAAATTTCTGGCTGAAGTTGGTAAAGAGGAGGCATCTTTTGATTTTCTATTTCGTTATAAAGAAACATTTCAATTAAAAAATTATTTCGTTCTGCGCCTTTGCCGCTAAATGCCAAAGATTCGTCAAACTCGATTGTGTTTAGGTAAATCATTAAACTATCACCTGGCTCTAAATAAATAATTTGGTATTCGTTGTGAATAAAGTTATAAATGCCTTTTTCAATAGTATCCAGTCGAAATAGAAACCGGTTTTTAGAATCTAAATGAATGGTGTCTATTGCTTTTTCATTCTTTGTTAAAATAATGTAGTTGGACACCGGGTTTACAATTTCTCCACCTATCCATCCGCCCTTGTCTTTTTCTATAGCAGAGTCAGAGCAGGAATAAAGAAGTAGAAATGTGAGAAGTACTAGTAGCGTTTTATTCATTAGCAATTATTCAAAAAATAATTCACATTAAAGACAAATGTAAATTCATTTTCACTTTTATGATGTTAATTGTGAGTTAAAACAGTTTTTTCAAACGTTAATATTTCTTCAAACGTTTCTAATTAGTTAATTTTGCGCCCAATTTAATAAAACAATACAATTATGTTATCAGTTTCTAATCTTTCTGTACAATTTGGAAAGCGAATTCTTTTTGATGAGGTGAACACCACGTTCCATAAAGGAAATTGTTATGGAATCATTGGTGCCAATGGCGCAGGAAAATCGACATTTCTAAAAATAATTTCCAGAAAAATGGACCCAACTTCCGGTCACGTACATTTGGAAGCCGGTAAGCGAATGTCTGTTTTAGAACAAAACCATAATGAATATGACGATTATCCAGTTTTAGAAACCGTGGTAAGAGGAAACAAAGACTTGTTTGCAATAAAAGCAGAAATAGATGCATTGTATGAAAATTATTCAGATGCAAATGCCGATAGAATAGGAGAATTACAAGTGGTCTTTGAAGAAATGGATGGTTGGAATGCCGATAGTAACGCCGCAGCGTTGCTTTCTAATTTAGGCATTCCTGAAAGTTTGCATTTCAGTTTAATGAAAGATGTTGATGGAAAACTAAAAGTGAGAGTCCTTATTGCTCAAGCACTTTTTGGAAACCCCGATGTGTTAATTATGGATGAGCCTACTAACGATTTAGATTATGAAACCATCACTTGGCTAGAAAATTTTATTGCAAATTATGAGAATTGCGTTATTGTTGTTTCGCATGACCGTCACTTTTTAGATTCAGTATGTACCCATATTAGTGATATTGATTTTAGCAAAATAAACCATTATAGCGGTAATTATACTTTTTGGTATGAGTCTAGCCAATTAGCAGCAAGACAAAGGGCGCAACACAATAAGAAAGCCGAAGAAAAGAAAAAAGAATTACAAGAGTTTATTGCCCGTTTTAGTGCTAACGTAGCTAAATCTAAACAAGCTACTTCTAGAAAGAAGATGATTGAAAAACTGAATATCGACGAAATAAGACCATCTAGCAGAAGATATCCAGCAATCATATTTGAACGGGAACGAGAAGCAGGAGATCAAATTTTAAATATCGAAAATTTAAGTGTTTCTACCGATGGCGATGTCTTGTTTAAAGAAGTAAATATTAATCTTGCTAAAGGCGATAAAATCGTCCTCTTTTCAAGAGATTCTCGAGCTACTACTGCTTTTTATGAAATTTTAAATCATACAATATCTCCAGACTCGGGTGAATTTCAATGGGGAATTACTACAACCCAAAGTTATCTTCCGCTGGACAACCAATCCTTTTTTAATGAAAAACTAACTTTGGTAGATTGGTTACGCCAATGGGCAAAAACAGAAGAAGAACGAGAAGAAGTTTACCTTCGAGGATTTTTGGGAAAAATGATATTCAGTGGTGAAGAGGCCTTAAAAACTTCAGATGTACTATCCGGCGGTGAAAAAGTAAGATGTATGCTTAGCCGTATGATGATGACTCGCGCTAATGTATTAATGCTTGATGAACCTACAAATCATTTAGACTTAGAGTCGATAACCGCATTTAATAATTCACTTAAAAACTTTAAAGGAACCGTTTTATTTACCACCCATGACCACGAGTTTGCGCATACTATTGCTAACCGAGTAATTGAACTAACTCCCGGGGGAGCTATAGATAGGTATACCACTTTTGATGAGTATATGTCAGACCCTAAAATTAAAGAATTGCGAAATAAAATGTATTCGGTTCAGGTTTAAGCTATTCTAGGCCTTCTAAAGCGCTATCTAGTATAGGTTGCGCCTTTTTTATTTGTTCTTGTCTAATAAAAAGTTGAATATGCCCTGGAATTCCTCCTCCAAAACCACTTCGCAAACCACTTTGCATGGTGTCTTTTACGATGGCAAAAATACCCGCCTCTTCCAAATGGCTTTGAAGCATTTTAACAAAAATTGTTGGACCAGTATAAATGTGTACATATTCTTCATTATTTTCCATAATACTTATTTTTAACAAAAATAAGTATTTCACATGGATACCTATATTTAATTATGGCTCTATATTTGTATATTAGCAAAATAAAAAAAAATGAAAATGATTAAAATGGATTTTAATAATAAACTATTTCTTTATGTGGTTGCTTTTAGTATAACCTGTATTAGTTTTTCACAAAATAAATATTTAGATTCAGATGCAACAGTGCGAACTTCTGTTTTAGAAGCTACCACCATATATTCAAACAAAACCCTGATTGAAAATTTATCTCCTATTGATAATTATTCTCAATTTATAAAAGCCTTTACAACTTCGCAATTAGAAAAGGAATTAAATAGTTATGAAATGTACACCATTTTTGTGCCTAGCAATGAAGCCTTCTCAAAATATTCCAGAAAAGAATTAGACTCCTTATTTTCAGATAAAAATTTTCTTAAAAACATCTTTAGTTTTCATGTAATTTTAGGTAGAGTAGATAAAAACGCTATTGAAAAAGCTATTAAAATTAATCATGGAACGGCACGTTTTAAAACGCTTAACGGACAGGAAATTACTTTTAGAAAAGACGGCGAAACTCTTATAATAGTTGGTAATAATGGTTCAAAAAGTAAGATATTCCCAACAAATTTCTTCCATAAAAATGGATTCTTTCATATTGTAACGGAGGTTTTATTGCCAAAATAATAAATTTTAATTATTCTAAACTTGCCTCTGTTTTAGTAAGCATCTGCTATCTAAGTTCAGCCCCAATTTCTGTTTCAAACTGCAGTTGAAGTTTATTCATAATCTTGTCAATCTGTTTGTCAGTCAGTGTTTTTTCTGTGTCCAAAAGAGTAAAGCTAACCGCATAAGATTTTTTGCCTTTAGGCAGATTTTTGCCTTGGTACACATCAAAAAGGGTTACGTCTTTAAGCAGTTTTTTTTCCGTTTGAAATGAAATATCGTGAATTTGCTGAAAGCTTATTTGATTATCTATTAAAAGAGCAAAGTCTCTTTTTACTTGCTGAAATTTAGGAATTTCTTTTAGTTTGTGGTTTTGACTTTTTATATTGTTTAATATGCTATCCCATTGAAAATCTGCATATAAAACTTCGCCCTCTATATCCATTTGGTTTAAAATACTTTTTTTAATCACCCCAAAGGAAACAAGTGGTTCGTTATTTTCAGAATAAATAATTCCTTCAGAAAATATAGAGTTAGTAGCTGATGATGTTATTGTTGAAGTAATTCCAAATCGGCTAAAAACAGCATCTACAATTCCTTTTAAATAAAAGAAATCACTTTTACTTTCTGCAGTATGCCAATGGTTTGTGTTTCTGTTACCTGTTATTGTAATGGAAAGATGTTTTTGTTCTTTTTTGCCTTCTGCTGTGTTGTGATAGGATTTTCCAAATTCAAATAATTTTATATCGGGTCTTTTTCTATTTCGGTTATAGGCAATGGCTTCTAATGCAGAAAATAGCAATGTTTGTCGTAGAGCAGATAAATCCTGACTCAAGGGATTTAAAATGGTTATCGTTTCATCAGAAGCAACAACTTCATTTATGGCGGCATATTTTGCGTTTGTCAATGAGTTTGCCATCATTTCAAAAAATCCTTGACCGTTTAGTTGTGCCGCAATTTTGTTTTGGATTTGATAATCTTCAATTTTATTAGTTTTAGAAATCGAAGCGTTTAGTTTTTCAGAAAAATGGATGTTATTATAACCGTACACCCTTAATATTTCTTCCACAACATCAGCTTCTCGGGTAACATCGTTTCTGTAGGCAGGAATGGTTAGTCCTAACCCAGTTTCTGTAATGTTATTTATTTTTATTTCTAAAGAAGTTAAAATATTTTTTATGGTTTCTTTTGGCAAATCTTGACCAATTAATTTAGCCGTTTTTTCAAAAGAAAGAAATACTTGAAAGTCTTCTATTTTTTTTGGATAGAGGTCTATAACATCACTGCTTATTTCGCCACCGGCAATTTCTTTTATTAAAACTGCGGCGCGCATTAATGCATATTCGGTACAATTTGGGTCTATTCCTCTTTCAAATCGAAAAGAAGCATCGGTGTTTATGGCATGTCTTTTTGCTGTTTTACGAATGCTTACGGGTTGAAAATAAGCGCTTTCTAAAAATATGCTAGTGGTTTTTTCTGAAACTCCACTTTCTATACCACCTAAAACACCCGCTATACATAATGGTTTTTCGGCATCGCAAATCATTAAATCTTCTTCATGTAGTTCGTGTTCTATATCGTCAAGGGTGGTAAACTTAGTGCCTGAAGCTACAGTTTTTACCTGTATTTTTCCGCCAGAAATTTTACTGCTGTCAAAAGCGTGAAGTGGTTGACCTAGTTCGTGTAGCACATAGTTGGTGATGTCAACAATGTTGTTTTTTGGTTTTATTCCTATAGCCTTTAACCTATTTTGAATCCAAACTGGAGATTCTTCCACTTTAATACCTGAAATGGTAACGCCACAATACCTAGGTGCTAGCTCTTTGTTTAGTATTTCAACAGTTATTTTATGTGTTCGATTATTTACTCTAAAATTTGAGTTAGAAGGAGTAATAAATTCAAGCTGTATTCCTCGATGAAGAAGTCCTGCTCTAAGGTCACGAGCGGTGCCCCAATGGCTCATGGCGTCAGCGCGGTTAGGTGTTAAGCCAATTTCAAAAACCTCATCACTTTCTACTTCAATAATATTTGAAAGAGGTGTGCCAATTATAGCATTTTCTGAAAGTACCATTATACCTTCATGATTTTGTCCTAAGCCTAATTCATCTTCAGCACAAATCATTCCTTCACTGTCTTCTCCCCTTATTTTTCCTTTTTTTATTTCCCAGGGAGTTCCTTTTTCGTCGTATAAAGTTGTTCCTATGGTAGCTACGGGTACTTTTTGACCAGCTTCAACGTTAGGTGCGCCGCAAACGATTTGTAAAAGAGATTCTTTACCTATATCAACAGTAGTAAGTTTTAGCCTGTCGGCATTTGGGTGTTGTACACAAGTAATTACTTTACCTACAACAATACCTTTTAATGCACCTTTAACCGATTCAAAAGATTCAATGCTTTCTACTTCTAAACCAAGATCTGTAAGTAATTCGCCTGTTTTTTCAGCATCCCAATCTAGGTTGATAAATTGTTTTAACCAATTATATGAAATCTTCATAAGTTGTTTCTAAAAATAAGAGTTTGCAAAGATAATAAACCCATTGTGTTTGATGAAGTTTATGGGAATTAAAATAAAAATAAGGCATTAAAATTCTATAGCCATACTAACTTCTAATTTTATTTTTTTTTCAACTTTTGCTTCTATTTGATGTTTTATTTCTTTCATATCAGTATCCGATATAGTTTTTGGACTAATTATTTTTAAGGAAACGGTTAAAGGGGATCCGAAACGAACTCTTACCTCGCGAAGTGTGATTTGGTCAATTTTATATCCTTCTAGCTTTTTTGTTATTTTTGCTTCTTGTTTAATTCGGTTGAAAGAAAATGTTAATGGAATACAAACTAAGGCTACTATCAGTAAAGAATATATCAATCCTTTTCTAGCAGTTTTAAAAGGCGCAAATCCTAAAAGCAAAAAGGTAAGCCCTGCAAACATAATGATGCCTGAAAGGTTGGTTAAATACAATAAAAATGCTCCTGAAAAAACATCCCAATTCCACCAACCAATTCCAACGCCTGCTACAACTAGTGGAGGGACTAAAGCAACTGCAATAGCAACACCTGCTAAACTTTTTGCGATACCTTCTTTAGCATGAGCAAAAGCAGCAGCAATACCCGATGCAATGGCGATGCCAAGATCTAATAGGTTAGGGGTAAGCCGTGCACTTATTTCAGGAGTTTCTATTTTTAAGGGAATAATTAAACTAACTAAGGATGCAAATAGTAATGAAACAATGGTGCCAATAACGATAGTCTTAAAACTGGTTTTTAAAAGCTGAATGTCATATCTAATTAATCCCATAGAAAAAGAAACTATAGGAGAAATTAAAGGTGCTAAAATCATTGCACCTATAATTACAGGAGCGGAGTCTGCGTACAATCCAAATGCGGTAATTAATGTTGATAAAATCATCATTACTAAATAAGCATTTGTTAAAACAGCATTTTCCTTTAAGACTACGAAAAGTTCTTTAAACTCTTCAAATGTTGCTCTTCGCAGCCATGGTAGCTTTCGTTTTATTAGTTCCTCTTTCTTTTCGTCTTTAGGAAGATTATCAATAAATAGCGAACTTTTTGGTATGGATGTATTTGTTAATTGTTCATTTTTTAAAGGATGCGCTATAGTTAGGCTTTGGTATTCAACTTTTAAATTTATTTCATTTGCTTCGTGTTTTTTTCCATCTATAGTATAGTTTATAGCAGAAGTACTCTTGATGGTTACTTCTGAAGCTCTAATTAGCCCTATAAATTTGGGTCTTTTTTTTAAAACTAGCGTGTCTGGAAATAAACTCTTTAAAAAAAACCATACCAATTCTAAAATGTTTTGAGGCGAAAATATTAAAAGATGCACTAAACCATCATTACTAATGTTGGATTTTACCGTTTTTTTGGAAAAAAGAGAGCTTTTGGAATGCTCCACAGCGAGAATTCCTACAGCTGAAGTGTCAATTATTTTTTCATCCTTTATAAAAAAACGGAATGGCTTGTGTTTTAAGGATCGCAGTTTTCTTAGTTGTTTTAAAAATCGGTAAAACTGCCTATAACCGCCCTTGCTCTTACCATCATCACTAAGCTCAAACACCTCTCCGATATTTGCCGATTGAAATACTAAGATATCGTTACAGTACGTCAAGTCGAGCTGGTGGGTGGTATCGGTTTCAATAATTTCTTTAACGATTGCCTCCATTTTCTGTGGTACACCAAATCCTGAAGCGGAAAAATACATTTTCGGATGGGGTAAAATACCCAATTGCCATTTTCCTTTGGCAGATAAAGGTAAGAATTCTCTTAAATCGTCATCGTTTAAATAGGTAAGTACTACGTCATTTTCTGAAAATGGGAAAGAATCTCCTGTATTGTAAACCACTTTTTTGAAATCTACATTTTTTAAGAGTGGTGTAATCTCTGCTTCAATCTTTTCAGCATCCTTTTTTATATAAAGCAAATAATACATGGTAACCCGTTGGGTGAAATAGGATAAAACAAAAAAAAATATTGGATAAGATACTGAATTACAGTATCTTTAAGTCGCAAAACAACCCAATATCTTATGTC
>PHDJ01000067.1 GCA_002842575.1 Bacteroidetes bacterium HGW-Bacteroidetes-2 | reverse complement strand
TGTCCTTGATATTATTAACCCTACTATAAATGCTATTGCGGACCAAACCGTAGTAAGCAATTCAAACTGTGAAGCAAATCTTCCAGATTATACCTTTTTGGCAAATGTATTGGATAATTGCGACGCTTCTCCTATAATTACTCAGTCACCAAATCCAGGAACTGTTTTCTCTGGAAACATCTTAGTAACCATAACTGTTACAGATGCTTCTGGTAATGCCGCTTCAGCTTCATTTAATGTTACTGCTATAGATGTGATTGCACCTGAAATTATTTGTCCTGAGAATATGCTAGTAATTCCTAATGAAAACGGAAGCTACATACTTCCCGATATTACAACGAATGCAATAGCATTTGACAATTGTACTATAAGTCCAACGATTTCTCAAAATCCCGCTGCAGGAACTATCTTTTCGGAAGGAAGTATAAACACTATTACACTTATTGCAACAGATGATGCAGGGAACACTAGTGAATGTACTTTTATAATTGAAGTAGAGGTAATACTTTCTACACCAGATTCTGTTTTACAAGAAGAAGATATCATTGTATATCCTAGTCCAGCTAATAATTTCTTCAGAATTCAATATAATGGTAATATGAGGCTTACAAAACTAGAACTTTTTGACATAAGAGGAAGATCTATTTCTACCCATTCCATTAACAACGAAGGAAATAACTTACAATTTGACGTGTCAAAATTAGCTAATGGCGTGTATTGGGTAAGTATTTTTGCTGAAAAAGAAAAAATAATAAAAAGATTAATTATCGAGAATAAATAAGTAATAAAACTCTTAACTCACTAATAAAATCAGGTGTTTATAAGTAAACACCTGATTTTTATTTATTAAATTCCTACTTTTAAAAACTACATAAAAATACCTTTAATCTATTTTTTTTGCATTTTGTCTGATTTTTATTTGGTGGAAAAGTTAGAATAATATACTTTAGTACTCCCTAAATCAAACAACTATGAAATCTAAAACTACCTCGAGAGTGGTACTTAGTATGCTCTTTTTAATTTTTACAACTACAATTATTAATGCACAAGTGGGTATAGGCACTATAAACCCCGCATCAGGATCATTACTTGATATTGAAAGCTCTGACAAAGGTATTCTCATTCCGAGAGTTACTTTAACGGGAACCAATGACATTACAACAATAACTCCAGCAGCTACAACAGGTCTATTGGTATTTAATACCGCTACCGCAGGTTCGGGAGCTACTGCTGTATCAGAAGGCTTTTACTATTGGGATGGCACCAAATGGGTGCGTATCCAAGACGAAGATTTCGACTGGAAAATTACCGGCAATAGCGACATAATAAATGGCACTAATTTTTTAGGTACATTGAACAATAGAGAAATTGAGTTTAGAACCAACAACACCCCCAGATTCAAAGTTCCTGGTAATCAAAATCAGGTTTATGCACTCGCAGATGGGTCTAGAGCTAGACCTTTCTACTCTTGGGAGAATGATGATAGTATGGGTTTTTGGAGAGCTGGCACTAAACAAATGTCACTTTCAGTAGATGCCACCGACTTTTTTAATGTAAATGCCAATAGTTCTATAAGAGAATTTAGCATCAACCCGACTTCCGACGTGATGCATTTCAGAATAGAAACCGATAACGAACCAAACACCTTTTTTGTTAATGGTATAACAGACAATGTAGGATTTGGAACCAATGCTCCTAACACAAGCTCTTCGCTTGAGCTTGTAAGCGATAATAGAGGTTTACTTATTAACCGTGTGCTTTTAACCAGCAGAAGTGTAGCTGCACCTATAACAACACCTGCAACGGGTTTATTAGTATATAACACAAACACAGCTGGCGTGGCACCTAATAATGTTTCTCCAGGGTTTTACCATTGGAATGGAGCAGAATGGATTGCTATGGATGGTACTGGAGGTAGAGACTGGTCCTTATTAGGAAACTCTGGCACAAACAGTGCTGTAAACTTTATTGGAACCACAGATGCTCAAGACTTTCGTTTTAGAACTAATGATACAGAAAGAATGCGCATTGCCGCAACCGGAAATGTGGGAATCAATCACAACTCGTTTAACAATGTTGGAATCACAGTAGATGCCGGAGCAAACAACTTTGCTATTTATGGATTTGGCGCAAATACCTCAGCTATTTTTGGAAGCAACACCAG
>PHDJ01000066.1 GCA_002842575.1 Bacteroidetes bacterium HGW-Bacteroidetes-2 | reverse complement strand
GAAATCTATAAATGTTAAAATCAAAGTTTAAATCTCGAAATATTTGTTACCGTAAAAATATTCGTTAATTTTTTGGAAGCTCCACAATAAAGCCTAACGATGGCTATAAACCCAGTGCGTATTGATTACCTTACAGTTTGCGGTTTTATTCATAGCCAAAATAAATTTTGTGTCTGCAATTTAGTGAAATTATCCATAGCCGAAAATTTATTTTCGGCGGGACTAACAAATGCGAACACGGTTAAAACTTACAAGTTGCAGCATTGAGTTTATAGCGGGTTGTGCTTTCGTGCTTTAAAATTAGGGTGCTTTCCAGAATAAAGCTGAATTATTCGTTTTATAAGTGATAACAGTAGTTCCTGTTTTTTCATTTTTAATTTCTGATTTAAAAGGTAATTGGTTAAAATATTCCAATGGTAAAAGTTGAATGTATTCAATAGTCTTACCTTGCACTTTTGTTTCAGTATTAAACTCACTTCTAATAGGACATTTAAACATATACAAATTTTTAGCCATGTAGCGATAAATAAAATCCTCCTTAACCGTAGATGTTTTATGATTCCAATTTGCGTCTGGATTTAAAATTAATGGCTGCTCACAAATTATTCTTTCTCTCACTTCTTCTAGGCTGAGCAATTCACCTTTCTCATTCATTACATAGTCATCAAATGTGGGGTCTATCCAGAGCCATTTTTTTTGAGAATTTGAATAAACCATATTAATAACATGACAATCTTTGTCTACCCCCAAACTATCTTTTGGTAAACATATTACATACCTTGATTTAAACCCCATTGATAAATAGCATTCATTTAATGCCATTGCTAATCCTCTACAATTAAGACTTCTATTATCTTTCTTGCAAGTATTTATCATACTTAAAGCATTCAAAGTTTCTGGATTTCCATTTAGACCATCATGTCGAATTAAATTATGCATCCAATGAAGTAAACTCAATATCTGGGAAACTTCATTTCCTGTCCCAGCAATAGAATCCAAGTTAAAAGTTTTACGCAATAAAACTAAATTGGAGTCATTACTTGTTTGATATGTAAAATTTGGAATTTCTCGGCTATCCTCTAAGTTATATTTATCTGCTTTCTTTAAGATATCAATGAAATCGGGGGGCATCACATAAACTATTCTTGTATAGGCAGTGTCTGTATTATTTAAAAGAATTATAAAATCGTAATGCTCATTTGGTTTAACCAAAAAGGAAATTGAATCTAAATCAGTGTAAAATGTTACCGACTTGTATTTGTTAGGTGTTTCATACAAGTCTGGCTTTAATTCAGGTGAAATTGTCCAACTTGCTTTTTCAAAACTGTCCCCGTCTCGAATGTCTACAATCACTGAATTTGCTTTGATTATTGGAAGTCTATTCTGAGCAAAACCTGATTGCCCTAAAATGAAAAAAATCAGAAGTAATTTAAATTTAGTTGTCATAAGTACAATTTGATTTGTTAATGCCATGGAAACTCAGTATCAGTGTTCATCCTAGCATGAAGCACAACGATGGCTATAAACCCAGTGCGTGTTGATTACCTTACAGTTTGCGGTTTTATTCATAGCCGATATAAATTTTGTGTCCAAGTTAACATATTTTTTGAAACCGTCGAAAATTTATTTTCGGCGGGGCTAACAAGTGCGAACAAGCTTAAAACTTACACCTTGCAGCATTGAGTTTATAGCGGGTTAGCCTTTGCCGTTATAGACTCGTAAATAACCCAGTAAAAATCTCTTTTTTTATCCTTATTCATACTTTCGGGACGCAACTTGGTTTCGGATTTACCGCTTTTCCTTTTTTATGGCTCATTAAACAGTCCAAGCGAGAACCAAAAGCTAGTCCGACCGATAGGCGATGAATAGGGCTACCGCAGGTTTCATTTATTTTTTTTTTAAATCCTTTCCACGAAAATGCGGTATTTTTCCGCCCGAAATTTTCAAAGGATACAACCAAAATCCAAACGAGAAGCGAAAACTAGTCCGAACGCAATTTTTAATCATTTTTTTATTAAAAATCGTTGCAGGTTGGAATGAATTAGGCTAACCGCTGGAATTTTCAATGAACTAGAAACCAATCCTTTCGGATTGGATTAAGTAATCCGAACGACATGAAAAACCATTATTATTATAGATTTTAAAAGTCTGAAATTACGAAATTGTCTGCTTAATTTTTGCTTTGTTTAAACCCCATTTTAGGTAAAGGCTAACGTTGGCGCTAAACGCAGTTACGTTGTTTGTTTCTTGTTTTTATGTTAAAATTAAGACTAAAAGTAAATTGAAATTATTACTTTTCCAAGACCCGCAAGCAATTGCGTTTTAGCGTGGGTTAGTTTTTGTTGTTTTTTTAACCGCAAAATCAACCTTGAGTAATTGTGCTAATCTAAA
>PHDJ01000065.1 GCA_002842575.1 Bacteroidetes bacterium HGW-Bacteroidetes-2 | reverse complement strand
ACCCGCTACCATCAAGTGACTATTGGTTTAGAGTGGAGTACACAGAAGACGACACCCAAAAACAATTTAGAGGACATTTTACTTTGAAAAGATAAAATAGACACTATTTAATTTAGCCATATCAAAACAATAAAAGAATTGTTTTGATATGTATTTATTTAAGAAAATATTTTTAATATTTATTTATTATGTAAACATAAAAAAATGAAAAAAGAAATACACATCACTTTTTTTGGTATAATTTTCTTTTTTATAATGCAATTGGCAGCAATTGCACAACCAATTACTCAGTTTCAGCAGTTTAATGGTAGGTTTGATTATGTGGCAATTGGTAATACACTAAACCTTGCTGAAAACGGAACTGGTGCGCCTTGTAATATTCTTACTTCATCGAGCGCGACATTAAATCTTACACCACAACAAACTCTGGTTGCAGCCTATTTATATTGGGCGGGATCAGGTTCTGGGGATTTTAATGTTTTATTAAATGGAGTACCAAAAGTTGCTACAAGAACTTTTACCACTACTATAAATAGTCTTCCATTTTTTGGAGCATTTACAGATGTAACTTCACAATTATTATTGACAGGTAATGGTGTATATACCTTATCAGAATTGGATTTAACAGGTGATATTCCTCCTTATTGTGGCGGGGGTTTAAATTTTGGAGGTTGGTCTATTATAATAGTATATGAGGAAGCAACCTTAACCAACAATCAATTGAGTGTATATGATGGTTTTGAAAGAGTTTTTTCAGGAAATCCATTGTTGGAAATTCAACTCCAAGACCTTAATGTAATTTCTACTTTAGGAGCGAAAATTGGATTTCTTGCTTGGGAAGGGGATGCCACAATAGCTCTAAATGAAACAGTAAGCATAAATGGAACCATTATAAGCAATCCACCGTTGAACCCTGCAAACAATGCTTTTAACAGCACAAATTCCTTTACTGGTAGTACAGATTTGTGGAATATGGATTTAGATTTTTATAATATTGAAAGCGAAGTAAGCGTTGGAGACACTACCATGGATGTAACTCTTACGTCAGGTCAAGATGGTGTAATAATACATAATATTGTGGTTGTTTTGGCTAGTGAATTACCTGATGCAACCATTGTAATTGATGATGTAGGACTTGTTTGTGATAGTCGAGATATTGCAGTTGATTTTACGGTTTTTAATACGAACAGTACAGATTTCCTTCCTGCAAATACTCCAATTTCTTTTTATGCTGACGGTATTTTAGTAGGAACCTTTGCAACAATTGCAGACATTCCTATCAATGGTTCTGAAAGTAACACGGTGAATTTAACAATTCCAATCGGTGTTCCAAATACTTTTACTCTTACAGCGGTTGTTGATGATATAGGTAATGGAACCGGAAATATTCCAGAATCTAATGAAAATAATAATGATTTCACTGAAGATGTAACTCTAATATTCAATCCTATAGCAGGCCCTGTGTCAACTATAGTTGTTTGTGATTTAAATAATGATGGGTTTGCTACATTTTTTTTATTAGTTGCAGAAGCAGAACTTTTAGGAACCCAAACAGATATAATGGTTACCTATTATGAAACTCTTATAAATGCGGAAGATGGTATTAATCCTATAGTAAATCCCAATGCATATACAAATATCGATTTTCCAACCCAAACTATTTTTGTGCGATTGGAGAATAATATTACTGGTTGTTACATAACATCTAGTTTTTTAATAGAAGTACGTCCAGTCGATTTTCTTCCTTTTGCTTTAGAAAATCTAGAGTTTTGTTTTGACGGACCTCTAGAAACGGGACATCTTATAGATTTAACAGTTCAGGAGGCCTTTATATTTGGTGGTGGAGATCCTTCAGATTATACGGTGACGTATCATTTAAACCAATTAGATGCTGCTGCTGGAATAAATGCAATTCCAAATCCAAACATTTATCCAAACATTATAAACCCTCAGGTAATTTGGGTTAGACTTGTAAATAATGTAATAAATTGTGTAGAAATTGGCTCGTTCTCCATTCAAATTTATTTAAACCCTATAGTTACACAGCCTGATGATATGACTCCTTATGAGTTATGTGATGATTTAATTGCCGATGGTTTTACAGAATTTGATTTAATTACAAAAATACCAGAAATTACAGTCGTAAGTCCAAATATTACTTTGACATTTCATGAAAGCCAGGTAGATGCTGATAATAATATAAATTCATTGCCTTTTTTAGCTTATATAAATATTTTAAACCCTCAAACAATTTATGTAAGGGTTACCGATACAGATTCGGGTTGTGTCGTTTTTACTAATTTTCAATTGGTTGTACTTGAGAATCCTATTGTTAACCTATCGTCTTCATTAATCCTCTGCGACGAGGACAACAATGGATTTGCACCGTTTACGTTAAGCGATGCCGATATGGACATTACCTTAGGCGATCCGTTATTAAGTGTGA
>PHDJ01000042.1 GCA_002842575.1 Bacteroidetes bacterium HGW-Bacteroidetes-2 | reverse complement strand
ACAGCGCTAACTTTAGTTCAGTTTATCAATAAGTTTATTTTTGATAGACCGTTAAACAATATTAAAACTCAAATAATTTAATTTCACCCAACGGGTTTTAAATAGTAAACCCTTATATCAAAAGCCTCTTTATGTTGGGTTATTTGTGTTTTGTGTTTTAATGGCAATTACACAATATTTATCTTTTCAGAAATATTTATTAAATCGTTCTGCCGAAAAACAAAATACAATTAATGAGCTAAATAGAATTTCAGATCAATTTCAAACCACCCTTAATAATTCGCTTTCGGTAACAAAAACTCTAGCATTTATTGTAGATAATTATGGTATTCCTGAAGATTTTTCTACTGTTGGCAAAGAACTTTTGGAAAATAATTCTAATATTAATGCAGTGCAATTGCTGCAAAATGGAGTAATAACCCATGTATATCCTTTAAAAGAGAACGAAGTTTTAATAGGATATAATGTACTTGGCGATAGCTCTCGTAATAAAGAATTAATTAAATCTTATGATAAAGGTGAATTATACTTTTCAGGACCCTTTGAATTGCGGCAAGGTGGAATGGGTGTTGTGGGAAGATTTCCGATAAAGCATAAAAAAAATTATGATTTTGCCGCTGTTATCATAAAATTTTCTAGTTTACTTGAAAGTTCAGGCATTTTAACTGCCAATTCTTCTAGTAATTTTGTTTTTCAACTTTCTAAAATCAATCTAAATACCAATAAAGAGGAGTTTTTCCTTCCTGTATTGGATGCTAAATTATTAAATGAATCTATATTCATAAATATTCCGCAAGGCGATTGGAAACTTTATGCAACAACAATAAAGTCTAACCGATGGGATGGCGTTATTGAATTAATCCTTTTGGGATTAATACTTTCCTTTTTAGGAGGGTATATTTTTTGGTATATTTTAAAACAACCTTTTAAACTAGAAAAACTGGTTCGTGAAAAAACTAAAACAATACAATCAAATAAAAATCATTTTAAAGCATTAGTAGAAAACAGTTTAGATGCGGTGGTTATTTTAAATCAGGAAGGGTTTAATCTATATGCATCTCCTTCTATAACATCTGTTTTAGGATATACAGTCAAAGAAATTTTAAAAATCAATTTATTTGAAATACTTCATGAGGATGACAAACCTCTTGTAGTTAAATCATTAAATTTTGTTATGCAAAATACAGGGCATCCCATCAATGGTCATTTTAGCAGAATTAAACATAAAGATGGTTCTTGGCGTTGGGTGGAATCTATAGTAACTAACCTATTAGATAACCCTTCTGTAAATGGTATTGTAATTAATTTTAGAGATATAACCCAAAAGAAAAATGCAGAAGATCAATTATTAAAAGAAAAAGCACTTTCAGATGCTGTTATTAATAGTTTACCAGGTATTTTTTATTTTTACAACAAAGCCGGAAAGTTTTTAAATTGGAATACTAATTTTGAATTTGTATCTGGATATTCAACTTCTGAAATTAAAAACATGCACCCAATTGATTTTTATGCAGAAGAAGACAAGGCATATATTTCAGAAAAAATTAAAGAAGTTTTTGAAAAAGGAGAATCCTTTGCAGAAACCTATTTCTATACAAAAAATAAAGAAAAAATTTATTATTATTTTACAGGAAAATCTATTCAATACGAAGATGAGTGGTGTTTAATAGGTGTGGGTATAGATATGACTCAACGAAAAAATGCTGAAATACAAAAAGAATTTGAACATAGAGATAAAGAAGCTCTTATAAATTCAACCAACGATTTAATATGGAGTATAAGTAAGAATTTAAAATTAATTGCCGGAAATAAGGCATTTTTAGAGAGTAATAAAAAATATACAGGAAAAGAAATATCTATAGGGGACTCTATTTTTATAAATGAGGATGATTATAATAAAGAGTATATAGACTATTGGAAAACTAATTATGTAAGAGCACTTCAAGGAGAATTTTTCGCCTTAGAAACTTTTGTACCATCAAACCAATATGGGGATGAACATTACATAGAAACTAATTTTAATCCTATTTATAACAAGGAAATTATTGAGGGTGTAGCTTGTTTTTCCAGAAATGTAACTGAAAACAGAATGTATCAAAAAGCAATTCTTAAAACCAACACAAAATTAGAAACCGCCCAAGAAATCGCAAAATTAGGATATTGGGAACTAGATTTAAAAACCAATGTTTTATTCTGGACTTCCCAAGTATATGCCATTTGGGGTGTAACTGAAAATACGTTTAAAGTTTCTTTTGATAACTTAATAGCCACGATACATCCTGAAGACAAAGCCATATTTTTAAAACACCAAAAAGAAGCACTGATAGGGTTGCACCCTATGCATGTAGAGCATCGTATTTTAAAGCCTAATGGTGAAGTAATATGGGTGCGTGAAATAGGAAAATTAGTTTTAGATATAGAGGGTACTCCTATTTACTTTGAAGGTTCTGTACAAGATATTACGGCACAAAAAATTACAGAAATCGAATTAAAGGAACAAAACCAATTTATAACTACTGCTATTGATAACTTACCTGTAGGAATAGCATTAAGAGATATTAAAACAGGAGTTTTTACTTTAATAAACAAAAATTTTACAGAAATTTATGGTTGGCCTAAAGAGGATTTAATAGATGTGGAAACATTTTTTAAAAATGTATATCCAAAGGATTCCTATAGAAAAGATATACAAAATCAAATTTATAAGGATATTGCAAGTAAGGATACAAAAAGGATGAATTGGGAAGGTCTTCAAATTACCACCAAAAAAGGGGAAAAGCGTTTTACAAATGCAAAAAATATACCGCTTTATGAGCAAAATATAATGATTTCTACAGTGCTAGATGTAACCGAAAAAGTACTAGCGGAAGAAGAATTACAAAAAAGTAATGAACATTATGAATATGTTACTAAAGCAACTTTTGATGCTATATGGGATTGGGACTTAGACAATGAAACCATATATTGGGGTGTCGGTTTTCAAACTATTTTTGGTCATAAAAACCTCAAAAATAATTTTAAAGCATGGACTGCTAATATTCATCCAGAAGATTTAGATCGTGTTGTAAAAAGTATTAATGCTTCCATTGCTGGTGTAGAAAAAAACTGGGCAGGAGAATATCGTTATAAAAGAGAAAATGGCAAGTATGCCTTTGTAAAAGATAAAGGAATAATTTTGCGAAATATGGACGGTAAAGCCATACGAATGGTAGGAGCAATTCAAGATACTACCCAACAAAAAGAATATGAAAAGCGCATACTTGATGTAAATGAAAAATTACGTTATCTTTCAGCACATTTACAAACTGCCAGAGAAGAAGAACGCATAACCATAGCTAGAGAAATTCACGACGAATTGGGGCAGCAACTCACCGGAATAAAGCTAGATGCATCATGGCTAAAAAACAAAACAGCAGTACTATATCCGGAAGGAATTGAACGAACAACACGTTTAATAAACAGCATCAACCTAACCATAAACAAAGTCCGTAAAATAGCAACAGATTTACGTCCAGGTGTTTTGGACGATTTAGGCCTAGAAGCTGCAATGGAATGGCATTTAGAGCATTTTGAAGAACAATCAGGTATTTCATGCACACTAAAAACCAAAAGCATAGCAAGTCATTATAATAAAGATATAAACACTTCCATATATCGCATATTTCAAGAAGCCCTAACAAACGTAATGCGCCATTCAGAAGCAACAAAGGTTGAAATAAAACTTTATGAAAAAAATGAGCATTTGATATTAGAAATTTTAGATAATGGGAAAGGAATAACCGAAACAGAAAAGAATAATAACTTATCGCTAGGAATATCCGGTATGAAAGAAAGAGCTATTATGCTAAACGGCGATTTTTTGTTAAAAAAACGAAAAGAAAGAGGTACCCAACTAATAGTTTCTATACCTTTAAATAACCAAAAAGAAAACCTATGAATGTTTTATTAGCAGATGATCACGCCATTTTAAGAAAAGGTCTTATCGAAATTCTTGGAGAAGCCTATATGGGGTTACGCTATTTTGAAGCTGCAAATGGCATTGAAGCACTTCAAATTATTAGAAAGGAGCCTTTAGATTTAATATTATTAGATATTTCTATGCCAGGTAGAAATGGATTAGAAACCCTTAAACAAATACGGGCAGATGGCATTACAACACCGGTTTTAATGCTAAGCGTACAACCGGAAGACCAATATGCTATACGTGTGTTAAGAGCCGGTGCATCCGGTTATTTAAACAAAGACAGCGCACCCGAAGAACTCCTAAACGCCGTAAGTCAAGTAATGCAGGGTAAAAAATATATCTCCTCGCAAATGGCACAAAATCTTGCGCAATCCTTTTCTGAGCCATCCGATAAACCTTTATTTGAAAATTTATCAGATCGAGAATTACAAGTACTACAATTTATTGGAAATGGTAAAACAGTGTCAGAAATTGCCCAAGAAATCACACTTACAGTGAACACCATTAGCACCTATCGAGCACGTATTTTAGAAAAACTTCACCTTAAAAATAATGCCGAATTAACACGATATGCAATAGATAATAACCTAGTGTAATTTTTTTGTAGGGCAATAGACCACATACTCTTCACAAGCTATACTATTTATTAACGGTCTTTATTGTTGTTTATTTGTATCATAAAATTTAGTATTATTATTTTAGTTTATAATTATTTAAAGGCTTTTTTATAAAAATATTCCATTATCCCCAAGTTTTTTTTAAAGAAAGCCTTTTTTTAAAAATTATAAAACAGTATATAAAAGATAAAGCACTCACTATTGTATTGAATATTTAAAGGAATTTTGACAAATACTTAGGTAGTTTCAGAAGTTTTTTTGATATAGGGAAATATTCAATATAGAGTGCTTTTTTTATTTTTAGAGATTATGAAAATTAAAAAAACATTTTTAAAAAACATGGCTCTAATTTTATTAGTGCTTTACGCATTACTCATTCTTTTAGTTATTTAAAAATATTTTTTGTAGTCTGTTTACCTACAATGTATTCATTCTTTCCTCTATTTTTTTTATAATTATATCTACCCAACTTTGTCAAGTAAAAATTAGTGTCCCCAAAAATGATTTTAAAAGTATTATCGGTAGATGACTCTTCTACCATTGTAAAACACTTAGCCTATATTTTAAAGGATATACATGGCGTTAATTGGGTTGGTCATGCTTCCTCCATAAAGGAGGCAGAAGCAATGATAATCACAAACAAGCCTGACGTTATCTTATTAGATATTATGGTAAATGATGAAAGCGGTTTTGATTTATTAGATTCTATAAAAAGAAACAATAAAAAAATTGAGGTGATTATGCTAAGTAATTTGATTGATTGTATTTATATAAAAAAAAGCAAAACAATGGGGGCGTTTCAATTCATAGACAAATCTTTTGAGTTTGAATCTATTCCAATGCATTTAAAAAATATATATGACAAAAAATTTCATAATAACTAATCCTTAACAAATTTAAATTTTGAATACGATTCTAAAAAATATAAAAAAGCCAAACTCTTTCAGTATTAACACTAAAGAAAAAGTTTCACTTAACCAAAATCTTCTATCTATTGACTTTTTAGAATATAAAAATAATATTCAAAAACAAAACGCAAAAAAAACAACAGGATTTAATTTTTGTTTTATAACGAACAGCGAAGGAATTGTAAAATACATACATCCAGACTTTTTAAGTTTTCTAAAATTAGAAAATCCTTCTATTAAACAAAATTGTGTTTTAGATTGGATTCACCCAGAAGATATAGCCGCCGTTATTGAATATATTGTAGAGCTTATTCAAGAAAAAACTACTAATATCACCACAGAAAAACGATTTAAATATAAAAATAATGTCTATCTAAACTTAAAGTGGAATATTTCGTTCTTTAGAAACATGCTATACTTTAATATCGTAGACACGTCATTTTTTAATATAAATGAACCAAAAAATATTTTAATTTCTTCATCAGTTAAAAGCAAGCTAACGATACAAAAGCTAGAAAAAAACTTTTGGGAAAAGGAAGTTGCTTCTACCATTTCCGAATATGATAAACATATATTTGCCACTATTGCATATTGCACACATTTAGAATAGATAATTCACCACTTATTGTAGTTAAAACAACCACATCTTTTATACAAGACCATCTATACCTAAAGTTTAATATTGTGGTCACATTAGCGATTCAATACCTTACTAAAATGCAATTGCACGTATTATTGATTGATGCTTCAGAAACAATTTTTCAACACCTAAATAGAATGATTCAAAAATTGAAAAACATCCATCTTATGGGGCATGCTTTTACAATATTTGAGGCTAAAAATTTTTTAAAAAAAGAAACGCTAAATGTTGTTATATTGGATGTTGATTTAAAAGAAGAAAATGGTATTGATCTTTTAAGTTTTATTAATTCCAATAAACCCTTAATTAAAGTAATAATTTTTTCAAACAATTCAAATAGTTTTTATCGAAAAAAATGTAAATCACTAGGGGCGTATGCTTTTTTTGATAAATCTTATGAATTTGATAAATTACCCGATTGCTTAGAAGAAATCCTTCAAAACAACAAAAACGCAAAGCCCCAATAAATCAAATGTTCAAACACCTTCAAAATGTATTCTCAAAACAGTACATCCATTTTAGTTAATACAGAATTGGCTAAAACACCTTTAGTAAAAATACTTTTTTTTTCAAAAGACCATTTAATCCAACAATTGGTACAAAATCAGCTCGATAATTTTGAGGGTATTCCTTTTAAATTGGTTTCATCTACTACAATGATGGAATTTAAACAACTTCTAAAATCATTAAGACCAAGTGTAATAATATCTGACTTTTACTTAGAAAATTTTGCAGGAAAGGAAGCATTAGAATATAGCAAAATGATTTACCCTGAAATACCATATCTTTTTATAGCAGATGCCCTTTGCAAGAAAAAAGCGCTTCAATATTTACAAGCTGGAGCTACTGATTTTATTCAGAAAGAAAACATAGAAGAATTACCTGCCATACTTTTTAAAGCATTAAGACAAAGTGAAGAGAAAAATGCAATAAAGCAATTAAAACAAAAAAAATGGGAAGACACTCAACGTTTTAAAAGTCTTATAGAGTTTTCAAACGACCCTGTTTTACTTTACGATATTGACGGAAAAATAGGCTACGTAAGCCCTGCAATTTCAAGAGTTTTAGGATATAGTATTCAAGAATTTGTAGGCACAAATGTAAAAAAATATATACATCCTGAGGATTTCAATAGTAGGTTGCTTATTTTTGAAAGTTTAGTAAATAATAATCAAAAATTTGTCATTATTGAAGAACAACGATTGTTACATAAAGAAGGTCATTATATTTGGGCTAGAGCAGTAATAAGCGATGCAAGACTAAAGCCAGGAATTGAGGGTTTTATTACTAATTTTATTGACATATCAGACAGAAAAATAAAAACGGAAGCACTTAAAAGCTCTTTTGAACTTGTAAAAGAACAAAACAAGCGAATGTTAAATTTTTCATACATAGTTTCTCATAACTTACGATCGCATTCTAGTAACATGGAATCTATTATAGGATTTCTAGAAACCGCGACGGATGAAAATGAAAAAAGGGAGATGCTTTTACATTTAAAAAACGTTTCTAAATCACTTAATGAAACCTTATATAATTTAAATGAAGTGGTTTCTATTCAATCCAATACTACGTTAAAAGTAGAAAAGATTTATCTTTTACCTTTTATAAATAAAATCCTTTTAGGTTTAAGCAATCCTGTATATTTATCTAAAACTAAAATTGAAATTAATGTTCCAGAAAATGTTGCTATTTTATACAACAAAGAATATTTAGAAAGCGTGTTACATAACATTATTTTAAACAGCATAAAATATAAACATCCAAATCGTAATCCAGTTATAACTATTTCCAGTATATTTATAGATGCTTTTTTAGTTGTATCTATAACCGATAATGGGGTGGGAATAGATTTAAAAAAAAATAAAAACAAACTTTTTGGTATGTACAAAACATTTCATGGCAACAAAGACGCATTAGGTATTGATCTTTTTATGAGTAAAAATCAAGTGGAAGCAATGGGAGGGAAGATAGAAGTTGAAAGTAAAATTGGCGAGAGTACAACCTTTAAAATATACATCAAAAAATGACAAAATCTGTTTGTATAATTGACGATGACGAATTATATAAATTGTTATTAAAAAAAACGATTCAAAAACTTAACCTTCCTGTTATTATTACATGTTTTGCTAATGGAAAAGAGGCTTTTGATACTTTTTTAAAAGAAAAAAACTCTCAAGAAAACTTGCCCGATGTCATTTTTTTGGATATCAATATGCCCGAAATGGATGGATGGGAATTTATGGATGCCTATTTGGATTTGCAACCTACTATTTCAAAAGAAATAACTATATATATTGCAAGCTCATCTATAGCCTATCAAGACTTTGAAAAGGCAAAAAAGTATGCCGAAATTTCTGGTTATATTGTTAAACCAATCCCTTCAGATACCGTCTATAAAATACTTCAAATTTTGTAATGTAACAATGTACTTTTTTTTCGTCTTATAGGCAATCATTCATCAAAACTATCTGATATGGAAATCATCAATCCACAAGGCACAACAAACCTTAGAGAAGACAAACAGCTTCTTGTTATCATGCATTTATCGCAATTACTCACCTTTATAACTGGTTTTGGGGGTCTTATTGTGCCTTTAATACTTTGGCTAACAAATAAAGATAAAGTAGAAGGCATGGACACTCACGGTAAAGAAATTGTCAATTTTCAATTGAGCCTTATTCTGTATTTTATTATTTGTATTCCTTTAATTTTACTTCTAGGATTGGGAATTTTAGGATTTATTTTTCTTGGTTTTATAGGGTTGGTTTTACCAATTCTAAACGCTATAAAAACAAGTAATCAAGAAAAAACAGATTACTTCATTACAATTCGTTTTTTTTAAAATAAACAAAAACAATTAAAATCCTAATTTTACTTATTTAAAGAACCTCTCTATTATGGAGAGGGGTTGGGGTGAGGACAACCTAAAAAATAAAATAAAAGGTTTGAAAGCGATATAAAAATTGTTTAAGAGTAGATTAATTTTTCTAAACAAATAAAAAAACCGCAATTTTCTACTAAAAAGTTGCGGTTGGAAATGTGAGGTTAAACAAATAGGAACAAAAAAAGTTACTATTTAATTGTTCAGCATTACAGGCATTACAAGCATGGTTATTTGCTCACCTTCATCCAGACCATCTGCCGGAGTAAGAATGCCCGCTCTGTTGGGTAGTGACATTTCTAAAGAAACCTCGTCACTACTTAAATTGTTAAGCATTTCAGTTAAAAAACGAGAGTTAAATCCAATTTGCATATCATCGCCGTGATAACTGCACGTTAAACGTTCTTCAGCTTTGTTTGAGTAGTCTATATCTTCTGCAGAAACATTCAATTCAGCACCTGCAATTTTTAATCGAACTTGATGGGTTGTTTTATTTGAAAAAATGGAAACTCGTCTAACCGAATTTAAAAATTGATTGCGATCAATTACTAATCTATTTGGGTTTTCTTTTGGTATTACTGCTTCGTAATTGGGATATTTCCCATCTATCAATCGGCAAATCAATTCTGTTTTTTCAAAAATGAATTTTGCATTAGATTCGTTATATTCAATAAGAACATCTTCTTCATTTCCAGCAAGGATAGACTTTAGAAGGTTTAATGGTTTCTTGGGCATAATGAATTCGGCAGCTTCTGATGCTTTTACATCCTCACGGGTATATTTAACTAGTTTGTGAGCGTCAGTAGCCACAAAGGTCAAGTTTTCTGTAGAAAATTGAAAAAATACACCACTCATTACAGGGCGTAAATCGTCGTTTCCGCTGGCAAAAATAGTTTTACTTATGGCGTTAGCAAGAACATCTGCCTGAATTACGGTTGAGCTAGGATTATTGATTTCCACAGTTTTTGGAAATTCTTCACCATCAGCATACGCTAGTGCGTATTTACCGTGGGTTGAACTTATTTCAATGGTGTTATTGTCTTCTACCACAAAAGTTAGTGGTTGTTCAGGAAAGGTTTTTAAAATATCTAAAAGTAACCTTGCAGGTACAGCAATACTTCCCTCACTATTACAATCTACCGAAAGAACTCCAGATATTGTGGTTTCTAAATCGGATGCAGAAATGCGTAAGGAGTCTTTACTCAATTCAAACAAAAAGTTGTCGAGAATCTGAAGAGTATTGTTGGTGTTTATAATTCCGCCTATAACTTGCAGTTGTTTTAGTAAACTTGAACTGGATACTATAAATTTCATGTGTATATTTTTGGATTAAAAAGTCTTTACAAATTAAATTAGTGTAAATAACACTAGCTACAAATATATTGCAATAGGATTTAAACCCGAAACAAACTTATTAACAATAGTTATGTGTATTTTTTCTTTCGAAGGAAATTAAAAACAAATCCAAAGATAGCGAGTAAAACAATGGGAAGCAACAAGTTAAGTACTTGCCATTTGGTTCGCTCTTGAATTACCTTTTGAGGGTCTAAAAATGCTATGGAAATTTCTTTAGTTCTAATGTTTATAAGTCCTATATCATCCAGTAGATAATTGACGGTATTTAGCAGAAAGTCTTTGTTACCATAACGTGTATTGGTCCATTTATCAAAGCCTAATTCAATGGGTCTATTGCCTTGCATTTGGTTTTTAATAACATCGCCATCGCTTATGATGACCATTTTTGATTCTTTCCCTTCATCTAGGGTATTTGGAATAGCAAAAGGTTTTACTCTGTTTCTGTAAACAGAAGTAAAGTTACCTTCTAAAAGAACTGCTAAAGGCAATTCACCAGCAGAAAAGAGATCCATATTTGGCCCTGTATTTACCGTTTTTAAATTATTCTCAATTTCATTGAGCGTTATTTCAGCAGGAGTACCTATAAGTCTGGTTATAGGAGAAGTGCTCAATAAAATGGTTTTTTTAATGGCGTTATCTAAAGTATCAATTGCATTTGCATAATCAAACTTTACGGCTTCCATATTGTTAACAATAGCATGGTTATTTATGCTAGACGAGAGGGGAGTATAAAACCATGGAAATCGTTCGTACTGGCTTTGTGATTCTGTTCCGGTAGCCAAAACAATGGGAGCAGAGTACAAGTCATTTACTATTGCAGGGTTGATTCGCACTCCATATTTGAAGAAAAAATCGGTTAAATTTAAATCCTTTCTAAAAGCAATTGTAGAGCCATTTTCAAAAAGACTATCTATTTCAATAGATACTTCATCAACAAGCCAAAGGCTTTTACCGCCATTCATGGTATATTGGTCTAAAATATATTTTTCAGTTTCAGTAAATGCTTGAGTGGGCTTTGCCGAAACTATTAAATCATATTCTTTAATCTGTTCTAAAGTGCGAATGGGGTTTGTTGCGGCTGAATCTAAGGTAAAAGCAGCTATGCGATAATAATCTCGTAAGGTGGAGAAAAAATCGGCAATGTATCTATCCTCTAGTTGCCCATTTCCTTTTAAAACAGCTACTTTCTTAGTTTTTGGAAGGATTACTTTACTGAAAGCATCTGCAAACGCATATTCTAAATTTTGTACAGAATTGGTGATTCGCTCTTCGCCGGTAGTTCCTAATTGGTTTTTAAGAAGGGATACTTTTGTAGCTCTTTGCTGATAAGAGATAATTGCCCAAGGATATACCAATTCCTGGGTTATTTTTCCGCCGTCTTGCACACTTACTTGAGCAGGAGTAACGCCAAGCTGTGCTAGTTGTTTTTGGGTTTCAGAGGTGTTTTCTTCGCCTTCCATAGGATCGACAAAGGTGTATTTAATGTTCTTGTTATGGGAAGCAAATTCCTCTAAAATCTGAAGCGTTTCCTTTTGAAGACGTTTAAATTCGGCTGGAAAACTCCCTTCTAAAAGGACTTCAATAACAATAGGAGAGTCAGAATAATCAATGATTTTTAAAGATGCTTCAGAAAGAGTGTATCTTTTGTCTTGAGTTAAATCAAAGCGTTTATAAACGATATTTGAAATCCAATTAATGCCAAGAATCACAAGCACTAAAATAGCTATGGGTTGGATATGTTTTATTTTTTTTTGCATTACTTTTTCTGAAGTTTTAAAGCAGTGAGACTTAAAAAAAACAGAGCAATACTCAAAAAATAAACACCATCTCTTGTGTCAAGAACGCCTCTTGAAACACTATTAAAATGCGCTTGCATTCCAAGTTTAGAAATAAAATAATCATTCGTTCCAAAAAGGTTATAGTTTGCAAACCCTTCAAAGCCATAATACATAAAGAAGCAAAGAAATACAGCAATAATAAAAGCCACAATCTGATTTTTAGAAAGTGTGGATGCAAAAATACCTATTGCTGTATAGGAAGTTACTAAGAAAATCAAACCTAAATAAGAGCCTACCAAAATGCCAAAATCCCAATTTCCAGATGGGTTTCCTAATTCTGAAATAGTTAATACATAGAGTAAAGTAGGTAAAAGAGCAATACAAATTAAAATAAAGGCTCCAAAATATTTTCCTAATACTATCGATGGAATAGAGATTGGTTTCGTTAAAAGAAGTTCTAAAGTTCCCATTTGTTTTTCATCACTAAAACTTCGCATGGTTATAGCAGGAATGAGAAAAATAAAAATCCAAGGTGCTAATTGAAAAAAGAAAGATAAATCAGCAAAACCAGCATCTATAATATTAAAAGGCTCTTTGAAAACCCAAAGAAACAACCCGTTGACTACTAAAAAAATCCCAATGACCAAATAGCCGATTGGGGAAGCAAAAAAGGAATTTATTTCACGTTTTATAATTGCAATCATTCTATCTATTAACGTATTGTTATAAAAATTATGTATTTTAGATGTACACTTAAAAACTTACAAGCACACAAACTCGTCCACACTCCATGCTTGTGCTTTAGAACGAAAAAAAGGTTTTGTTGTTGCCCATACCGTTTTAAACAAAGCACTGTTTCTGTACTTTTCTAAATCACTTTCTTTTTCCCATTTACTATAGGTAAAAAACACAGAGGTATTGTTTTTATCCCGTAACAATTTAAGTTGCAAGCAGCCAGGAAAATTTCTTATTTTATTTTTTACAATTTCAAAATTTTGAAGAAATGCTTCAATATTATCAGGCTCAAATTCCATTTTTACGATTCGTGTAAACATACTACGTTTTCTTATTCAAAATTAATAGTAATAGTATCCCTAAAATAAAGACCAAATAGGGTAGAAGCACTGCCTACGGTTTGAGGGTTGCTTTTATATATAGCTAATTCTAAATATCCAGAAGCATTCCAAATGGCTAATTTTTTACCATCTTCTTCTCTTTTTTCAGGGGCTATATTAAAATTTATAGCTTCGCTATATTTAGAAAAAATTTCTTTAAACTTCACGGTTCTAGCGGTAATTGTAAAAGATCTTCCTTGTCTAACTTTTTCAAAAAGAATTTTTGTAATGTTGGTTACAACGTTTCCATAGTTATCGATATAAACCACATTCCCTATTACTTGATTGTTATTGTCACTAATTACTGGGGAAATCCCTTTAAGTTGTTTTATACTTTTAATTTCTTTACCTATCACTTCTAAAGTACCTCCACGGGCAATATGACATGCTACTTTTACAAACACTTCCAAAACAGGAAAATCACCAGAAACTCTATCTTGTATATTAATTTTAACAATTTTAGTTGGGGTAATATCTAACGTAATTAAAGAAATAATACCATTATCAGCACAAACGAAATAATGTTCATCAAGATAAACCGCTAAATGCGTGTTATCTGGAGTTAGTTCAGAATCAATACCAATAATATGTATAGTTCCTTTTGGAAAATTTTTATAGGCATTTTGAATGATGTAAGCAGCTTCTGAAATATGAAAAGGAGAAACAGAATGCGAGATATCAACAATTTTAGCATCTTCTAATTCTTTATATATAGCTCCTTTTACCGCGCCAGCAAAATGGTCTTTCTCTCCAAAATCGGTTGTAAGGGTAATAATTGGCATAGAGGATTGTTGATATTTTTTTAACCTCAATACAAGGTTGTAACCACAAAAATACGTTAGATTTGTATAACAAACTTAATAAATTACTAAAGAAAACTTAATTTAATTCTATAGCTTTTGAACGAACTCATTCTAGAAATTACAGAGATCAGTCCAAGTGAATTGTTTGGACAACAAAATGCCAATATTAACCTACTCAAATCTTACTATCCAAAACTAAAAATTGTTGCCAGAGGAAATCGTCTTACTGTTTTTGGTGATGAAGATTTGTTGGAAGAATTTGACAAAAAATTCACACAAATGATGGATCATTTTGTCAAATACAACAAACTAGATGAAAATGCTATCGAACGGATACTAACAAGCCATAGTAAAGAGGAATATGAAACCACAGAAAGTAGTGGAGGAACTCTTGTTCATGGTGTGGGCGGAAAGCTAATTAAAGCTCAAACCGCAAACCAAAGAAAATTAGTGGAGCTTATGGCAAAAAACGATATGGTTTTTGCAGTAGGTCCTGCGGGAACAGGAAAAACATATACAGGAGTTGCCCTTGCAGTAAAAGCATTAAAAGAAAAACAAGTAAAAAAAATAATTTTAACACGTCCTGCCGTAGAAGCGGGTGAAAATTTAGGGTTTTTACCGGGCGATATGAAAGAGAAATTAGACCCCTATATGCAGCCATTATACGATGCATTGCGCGATATGATTCCTCATGAAACTTTAGCTTCTTATTTGGAAAAAGGGATTGTACAAATTGCTCCTTTGGCATTTATGCGTGGACGCACATTAGATAACGCTTTTGTAATACTTGATGAAGCACAAAATACTACCCATGCACAAATGAAAATGTTTTTAACCCGCATGGGTAAAAACGCAAAATTTATGATTACCGGCGATCCTGGACAAATTGATTTGCCACGAAGAGTAATTTCTGGACTTAAGGAAGCTCTCCTAGTATTAAAAGAAGTAAAAGGTATAGGCGTGGTTTATTTAGATGATAAAGATGTTATTCGCCATCGCTTAGTAAAAGAAGTCATAGCAGCATATAAATCTATAGAAAATCTTGAATAACTTTAGAATGAAAAATACCGTTACGGCAACAAATTTTAAATTTCCGGGTCAAAAGAAGTTATATCACGGAAAAGTGAGAGATGTCTATACCCTAGAAAATAATTTATTGTTAATGGTAGCCACCGATAGATTGAGCGCATTTGATGTGGTAATGCCAAAAGGAATACCTTATAAAGGACAAATCCTGAATCAAATTGCAACAAAAATGATGGATGCTACCAGAGATATTGTCCCAAACTGGCTAATAGCAACACCAGACCCTAATGTAACTATAGGAGAGGCCTGCGAACCTTTTAAAGTAGAAATGGTAATTCGTGGTTATTTGAGCGGTCACGCAGCTAGACAATACAAAGCAGGAAAAAGAATACTCTGTGGCATTATAATGCCCGAAGGAATGATAGAAAACGACAAATTTCCAAAACCAATAATAACACCAGCTACTAAGGCAGAAGCAGGTGATCATGATGAAGATATTTCCAGAGATGGTATTTTGGAAAGAAAAATTGTTTCAGAAGAGGATTATTTGGTATTAGAAGATTATACTAGAAAACTCTTTCAGCGGGGAACCGAAATTGCAACAAATCGTGGACTTATATTAGTAGATACCAAATATGAATTCGGAAAAACAAAAAAAGGAAAAATTGTTTTGATAGATGAAATTCACACACCAGATTCTTCTAGATATTTTTATGCTGAAGGTTATGCAGAGAGACAGGCTAAGGGAGAACCTCAAAAACAACTATCTAAAGAGTTTGTTAGACAATGGCTTATAAGCAATGGGTTTCAAGGTTTACAAGAACAACAAGTACCCAAAATGTCAGAGGAATATATTGAATCGGTTTCTCAACGGTATATAGAATTGTATGAAAACATTACAGGAGAAAAGTTTCAGAAAGCAGAGGTTTCTAATATATTGGAGCGTATAGAAAAAAATGTGCTTAATTATTTGAATACCATATAAAGTGAAAATTTAAAAAGGAAAAAGAATCCGCCTCAAAATTTAATTTTGTGGCGGGTTTTTTATTTCTAATCTATTTTGGATTTTTTTATTTTTAAAAAAAAAGAATAAAATTGCCTTTAGGACACAATTTTTTTTCTTGTATTATGTCCTAGAGCCATTAATCCGAACTCTAATTCTGCTTTTTCTAACCCTTTCAATTCAATTAAAATCATTATTACAATCAAAAAGAAGATTTTCTTTGCTAAATGGTTTGCGCTTTTTCTGATAATTTTTGTCTTGCTCTTTGTCAAAAGTATTGTTTGCTGCGGGTTATAATATTTTAAATGAATAGCGAAGTATAGGTATATTAATAATATACCTATATAAAACATGAATAAAGTTTCCAAATAAAAACATAAAAAAACCGTCTCTAGTTGTGAGACGGCTTCTTTTTTTATTTGCGAAATAATAGATTATTAATTAGGCTTGTAGCCCTTATTTTACTTTGTTTACTATTGCGGTAAAAGCGTCTGGGTGATTCATTGCTAAATCGGCAAGAACTTTACGGTTCAATTCGATATGATTAGCTTTTACTTTTCCCATAAACTGAGAGTAAGACATTCCGTGTTGTCTGGCACCTGCATTAATACGGGTAATCCATAACGAACGGAAGGTTCTTTTCTTTGCTCTACGGTCTCTATAAGCATAAACTAATGCTTTATCAACTGCATTTTTTGCAACGGTCCATACATTTTTACGTCTTCCAAAGTAACCTTTGGCAAGCTTCATCACCTTTTTTCTTCTGGCTCTGGAAGCAACTGAATTTACTGATCTTGGCATAATTTTAATTTGTTTTTTTGTAGCAGGCGCCTTAAATTAATAAGGGCTTGTTAAGCCTAACTCCAGGGTTATAAAATAGATTTAACCGATAAAATTATTACTTCAATCGAAGCATTAACTTTACGTTGCTCACGTCTGCTTTGTTTACCAAAGTATCGTGAGTTAATTTTAGCTTACGTTTTTTAGACTTCTTTGTTAAGATGTGGCTTTTAAACGCATGCTTTCTCTTAATTTTTCCGGTGCCGGTAAGCTTAAAACGCTTTTTAGCACTAGATTTCGTTTTCATTTTAGGCATCTGTTCCTAGTTTTTAAATTATTTCGCAATGTCATTCTGAACTCGTTTCAGAATCTCGTTCAGGTTATTATTCTTTGTATATACTATCCTTTTACCTGTATTAGGATATTATTTGCTTTTCTTTGGAGCAATAAACATAATCATACGTTTACCTTCCAGTTTTGGTAATTGTTCTACTTTGCCCATTTCTTCGAGATCTTGTGCAAGTCGAAGTAATAATATTTCTCCTTGATCTTTAAATATTATAGATCTTCCTTTAAAGAATACAAAGGCTTTTACTTTTGCACCATCCTTTAAAAATTTTTCTGCATTACGCTTTTTAAATTCATAATCGTGGTCATCGGTTTGTGGTCCAAATCGAATTTCTTTAATCACAACATTGGAAGCTTTTGCCTTTAACGCTTTCTCGCGTTTCTTTTGTTCATAAACGTATTTTGAATATTCAATTACTTTACAAACGGGTGGTACCGCATTTGGCGAAATTTCCACAAGGTCTAAGCCTTGTTCGTCGGCAATTTCTAATGCTTTTTTAATAGGGTAAACACCAACTTCAACATTATCCCCAACAAGACGTACTTCTTCTGCACGAATTCTTCGGTTTATATTGTGCTGGTCTTCCTTAATTACTCTGGCCGCACCTTTACTTTTTTTTCTTCTAATTGCTATGGCTAAAAAATTTAAACGTTAAACTCAATTATATTACTTTGAATATCTTTATTAATTAATTCAATAAACGTAGAAATAGGCATAGTACCTAAATCTCCTCCTGTATGTTTTCTAACAGATACGGTGCCGTCTTTTTCTTCTTGATCCCCTAAAATAAGCATATACGGAATCTTATTCATTTCTGCTTCCCGTATTTTTCGGCCTATTGTCTCGTTCCTGTTGTCGGCGAGGGCGCGAATTTCGTCATTTTCTAGCAAATTTAAAACTTTTTTACTGTATTTCTCAAATTTCTCGCTTAATGACAAGATTATAACTTGTTCTGGAGCTAACCAAAGTGGGAAATTGCCGCCGGTATGCTCTAGCAAAATAGCTATAAATCGCTCCATGCTTCCAAAAGGTGCACGGTGTATCATTACAGGTCGGTGCATTTCATTGTCACTACCTTTATAAGTCAAATCAAAGCGTTCTGGTAAATTGTAATCTACTTGAATAGTTCCTAACTGCCAGCTTCTGCCCAAAGCGTCTTTAACCATAAAGTCTAATTTAGGTCCATAAAAAGCGGCTTCTCCTTTTACAACAACATAATCTAATCCTTTTTCAATAGCTGCATTTAATATTGCATTTTCTGCTTTTTCCCAGTTTTCATCAGAGCCTATATATTTTTCAGCTTTGTCTTTATCTCTTACAGAAACCTGTGCGGTAAAATTTTCAAATCCTAAGGATCCAAAAACATACAATACTAAATCTATTACTTTTTTAAATTCATCATCCAGTTGATCTGGCATACAAAATATATGCGCATCGTCTTGGGTAAATCCACGAACTCTTGTCAATCCATGCAGTTCTCCACTTTGCTCATAACGGTACACGGTTCCAAATTCAGCATAACGCTTTGGTAAATCTTTATATGACCAAGGTTTGTAATTATAAATTTCACAGTGGTGGGGGCAATTCATAGGTTTTAATAAAAATTCCTCCCCTTCGTTAGGAGTTTTAATAGATTGAAAACTATCTTCACCATATTTAGCAAAGTGTCCGGAAGTTACATATAATTCTTTTTGACCGATATGGGGTGTAACCACCATTTCATATCCTGCCTTTTTTTGTGCTTTTTTCAAAAAATGCTCTAAACGATCCCTAAGAGCAGCACCTTTGGGTAACCACAATGGTAAACCTTGCCCTACTTTTTGAGAAAAAGTAAATAATTCTAGTTCCTTACCTAATTTTCTGTGATCTCTCTTTTTTGCTTCCTCCAGTAATTCTAGGTATTCTGTCAAATCCTTTTGCTTTGGGAAAGAAATTCCATAAATACGAGTTAATTGCTTGTTTTTCTCATCACCGCGCCAATAGGCACCAGCAACACTAAGCAATTTTACCGCTTTAATAATTCCCGTGTTCGGAATATGTCCACCGCGGCACAAATCAGTAAAGGTCGAATGATCACAAAATGTAATTATGCCATCTTCGAGGTTTTCGATGAGTTCTATTTTATATTGGTTACCTTGTTTATGGTAATACCGTAATGCTTCTGCTTTAGAAACCTCACGCATGCTAAATTCGTGTTTACCTCTTGCTATTTCAAGTATTTTATCTTCCACCGCTTTTAATTCTTTGTCAGAAAAAGAATGGTCGCCAAAATCAATATCATAATAAAATCCAGCACCAATAGCAGGACCAATAGTCAATTTTATTCCAGGATACAGTTCTTCCAAAGCTTGCGCCATTACATGGGAGGTAGAATGCCAGAAAGCTTTTTTACCCTCCGCATCATTCCAAGTATATAGTGTTAGAGTTCCGTTTTCAGTCATTGACGTTGTCGTTTCTACAATAGTGTTGTTATAGAAAGCGGAAATAACATTTCTCGCAAATCCTTCACTAATACTCTTTGCAACATCCATAGGCGTGATGCCACTTGCAAATTCTTTTACACTTCCGTCAGGTAAAGTAATCCGGATCATATATATATATGTATAAAATTTAAGAGTGCAAAGATAACACCTCTATATATGCAAAACAATACACCTTAACCTTATTATGTAATTTTTTTATGTATTAGTCTGATTTAATATACAGGTAGGGCTCCAACTTTCTGTCTAGCTTCCTTTTTTAGGAAGCTACTCTGAATTAGTTTCAAAATATGGAGGGGTATAGATTTAAACCAGTATAACATATTGCATTTAGGATAGATTTTTGGTAAAGTCTAATAGATATGAAAATTATTTTACAAAAATTACAAGCATCAATTAAAACAAAATCAGTAGGTTAATAAATGATTAATAAATTAATAAAAAAAACTTACTCAAAACGTTTGTGTAAGAAGAAAAGGGTTCTATATTTGCAGCCGCTTAGAACAATAAAAGAGTACTAAACGACACGTTCAGAAAAGGG
>PHDJ01000064.1 GCA_002842575.1 Bacteroidetes bacterium HGW-Bacteroidetes-2 | reverse complement strand
CTTGTAGATATTAGTGATCCATACAATGTAAAATTCGCCCGAATGAATGGCGATGAAATGATGTACGCCGCAAGTCTGCCCAAAATTGCTGTATTGTTGGCCTCATTCGATTCAATTGAAAAAGGAGAATTAGAGCCGACAGAAGATATTATGAACGACCTGAGAATTATGATCAGTCAATCGAATAATCAAGCCTCCACTCGTATGATTGATAGATTAGGATACAAAAAAATTGAATCTGTATTAACAGATCCGAAATATGATTTATATGATGAAGATTACGGCGGCGGACTTTGGGTCGGCAAAAGATACGCTAAAGACGGACCCCGATATCCGGATCCGTTACAAGGATTAAGTCATGCCGCTACAGTAACTCAGGTATGCCGTTTCTATTACTTACTTGCTTTTGGCAACTTGGTTAATTTTGAACGATCCGAAGAAATGCTCGAAATAATGTCGGATCCGGAATTACACCATAAATTTGTAAATACATTAGAAAAACTCGCTCCAGATGCTAAATTGTATCGCAAGTCCGGAAGTTGGCAATCTTATCACTCGGATTCAATTTTAGTCTGGGATAACGGCTGGAGAAGATATATTTTAGTAGCGTTAATAGATGACCCGAACGGTGAACAAATTTGCAGAGATCTTGTTCCTGTTATTGAAGATGTTTTGAAAACTGCCAAAGGATAATAAACAGACAGACTTAATGGATTATTTAGTTGATCTTTTTAATGAGTTTTTAAAACGTGCCTTCGATATTAAAGAAGGTGAAGTTAAACGCACCTTATTGATGTTTTTTTACATTTTTTTTATAATTTCCGCTTTGTTGATAGTAAAACCAACCGCAACAGCATTATTCCTGAATAAATTCGGAGTGGAACAATTACCATATGCCTTTATAATGGTGGCGGTAATGGCCGCAGTTGTTTCTACAATCTATTCGAGATATTTAAAAGTATATCCTGTAAATAAAATAATCCTCTTCACATTGTATTCATCAACCATAGCTTTTATCATTTTCTGGGCATTGTTGTTGTTTAATTTTTTAGAGGGCTGGGTTTTATATTTGTTTTATTTATGGGTATCTATTTTTGCCGTATTATCCGCGTCACAATTTTGGATATTAGCAAACCTTGTATTTAATGCACGGGAAGCAAAACGTCTGTTCGGATTTATCGGCGCCGGCGCGATATCCGGAGGTATATTCGGCGGATATCTTACAACAATAAGCGTGGAATTTTTAGGCAGTGAAAATCTGTTGCTAATTTGCGTGCTATTCATTTTAGCCTGCGTACCAATAACAAAATACGTTTGGAAGAATTATATAATAGATTATCAAACAAGGTTTCAAAGAAAGAAAAGGATATTTACATTTGCCGATCATCCAATAAATTTAATTAGACGTTCACGTCATTTAGTTTATATGGCAAGCATAGTGGGTATAAGTGTGCTTGTTGCAAAACTTGTAGATTATCAATTCAGCGCTATCGCCTCAGCGGAAATTAAAGACGCCGATCAGCTTACAGCATTTTTCGGGTTTTGGTTCTCGAATCTTAATATAGCCTCGCTTATTATTCAATTATTTGTAACACGCCGCGTTGTAGGAATATTCGGAGTAGGAACGTCGCTTTTCTTTCTGCCGGCCGGTATCTTTATTGGAGCAACAGCCATTTTTATTAGCCCCATGTTATGGGCTGGTATATTATTAAAAATTAATGACGGAAGTCTGAAACAATCGATAAATAAAGCAGGCATGGAATTGCTCGCGTTGCCAATTCCCGTCGAAATAAAAAATCAGGCAAAATCGTTTATAGATATTTTTGTTGATAGCTTCGCCACAGGTATAAGTGGAATTATTTTGATTTTATTCGCAGGTATTCTGGGTTTGAATATCCAGTATATCAGTTTGCTTACAATCATTTTCTTAATTGCATGGTTCTATTTGGCAAAGAAAGTACGACAAGAATATATAAGATCGTTCAGAATAAAAATAGATGTGGATAAGGATGTAAAGAAGAAAATACCCGATTTAAATAACGAATCCGTAATGAGCAGTCTGTTTAAAATACTTGAAACAGGTAGCGATAAACAAATTATACAAATTCTGAAAATGATAAGAGAAGTTCAAAACGAAAATTTTATACCGGCTTATAAAAAACTTTTGGAGAGCGGATCTGCGGATGTTAAAATTGCGACTCTCCGAAATGTTCATTATTACTACGATGAAGAGTTAATTGGAATTTCGGAAATATTGATTTTTAATGATGATGCTGAATTAAGAATGGAAGCGCTTAATTATATATTCGAACATAACGCAGGGGAAGAGCTATTTGTAATTGACGAATACCTGAACCATACAAACGAAAATGTCAGAAATACTGCACTTTTATGCGCATCAGAACAATTACGTGATAATTATGTTTTGAAATCGGAAATAAAGTTGAAAGAAATTATTCTTGGTAGACTGGATGAAGCCGAAAACACTACAGATAAAAATAAACGAGAATTTATTGAGTCCTGTTGTTTGAGGTCAATCGGCCACGCGAACTTGCAGGAACTATTTTATATTATTCATTCCTTTTTGAATTCCGGAAATAAATGGCT
>PHDJ01000041.1 GCA_002842575.1 Bacteroidetes bacterium HGW-Bacteroidetes-2 | reverse complement strand
TATTCAGTAAATCAATTGATGTAGTTTCCATTTTTTAAAAAATTAATCATCATAACAAATGTAACCAAAATAACATTTTAATCCTATATAAAATCCTAATAGAATAGAACTTTTAAAGGTATCTGAAAAATTACTTTTGAAGGCACAAGTAAATTTATTTCCTATCTTTATAACGCCACCGGAGAGAAAATTCAAAAAACAATAAAAAATATAGACAGTTTGTCCACCACCCATTATAGAAACGGCTTCCAGTATTTTGACCATGTACTACAGTTTTTCCCCACCCCCGAGGTTTATATAAAAAACCCTTCCCATAAATTTTCAACTCCCCATAAAATAAATATCTTTACAAAAACATCATACCCATGAACAGTACAATAGGAATCGTACTCCTCATCATCCTTTTTCTAGCCATCGGAATAGCTCTGGGTTATTTCATAAACAATCTAAAACAAAAAGCGGGATTATCTTCTCTAGAAGAACGCATTCGTTCTACTACTGAAAGTGAATTAAAACTACAAGAGCGCATTACTGGTTTAGAACAAGACCGCGAGTCTATTCGTTCGGAAAAAGACTTTTTGTCTATAGAGCTCACTCGCCGTAATGCAGATTTTGAAAACCTCAAACAACGCAACGACGAACAAAAAGCCGAAGTTGAAAAACTACAAGAACACTTTCAAAAGGAATTTGAAAACCTTGCCAATAAGATTCTGGAGGAAAAATCTAGTAAATTCACAACCCAAAACAAAGTAAATATCGATGCTATTTTAAAACCTTTGCAGGAAAAAATTCAGAATTTTGAAAAACGTGTGGAAGAAACCAATAAAGAAGACATCAACCGAAGTGCAGACTTGCGACAACAAATCATTGGTTTAAAAGAACTTAACGCGCAGATGAGTAAAGAAACTACCAATCTTACCAAAGCATTAAAAGGTGACACCAAAATGCAAGGCAACTGGGGCGAATTAGTTTTAGAACGAGTTTTAGAACGCAGTGGTTTAACAAAAGGCAATGAATACTTTGTACAACAAAGTTTTACCACCGAAGAAGGACGACGCGTAATGCCCGATATAATCATTCACCTTCCTGGCGATAAAAAATTAATAGTGGATTCTAAAGTTTCCTTAGTGGCCTATGAGCGTTATATTAATGAAAATGAAGAAAATGAAAAACCATCACATTTAAAAAACCATCTTATTTCCATCAGAAAAAGGGTAAGTGAACTGGGTGAAAAAAATTACCACCAACTCTATGAAATGGAAAGCCCCGATTTTGTGCTGCTTTTCATCCCCATTGAATCTGCTTTTGCCATTGCTTCTATGGAATATCCTGCATTATATTCTGATGCTTTTGAGAAGAATATTATAATTGTTACTCCCACTACCCTACTCGCCGTTTTAAAAACCATTGACAGTATGTGGCAAAATGAGAAACAAAAAGAAAACGCCATTGAAATTGCCACGCAAGCAGGACGTTTGTATGATGCCTTTGTCAACCTAACCGACGAATTGATAAAAGTAGGAAATCAAATTGGCACCGTTCAAAAATCCTATGAAAGCGCAATGGTAAAACTTACCGGAAAAGGAAACCTCATCAAACGAGTAGAAAACCTTAAAACCTTAGGAGCTAAAGCCAGCAAACAGCAAAATGAAAAATTACTCAAACGGGCTTCAGAAGATGAAGAAACCTTTTTAGAGTTAGATTGATATTTATAAGCCTTAAAACTGATTAAAATCATTCTATTTTTCGCATTGCTTTTGTATCTTTCTACTTTACAATAAAATGAAAAATAGTATTCCAAAACGCATCGCCGATTTTTTAAAAAATTACCCTCCTTTTGAATGGATAAGTCCTGAAAAATTATTGCTATTAGCCCAAGAATGTGAAATTATTCATCTCGAAAAAAATCAAACTTTATTCTCTATCCATCAAAATACGGAACCATTTTTTTATGTGGTAAAAGAAGGAGCGATAGGGCTCTTTAAAAGGATAGACAATAACAAAATACCTGTAGATGAATGTGATGAAGGAGATATATTTGGGTTACGCCCTTTTTTTGCTGAAAATCAATATGCTATGACGGCAACCGCAAATGAAGAATCTCTGATATATGCCATTCCTATTATTATTTTTAAACCCTTTATTGCTGAAAACAACAATATACTTAATTATTTGCTTTCCAGTTTTGCTTCAAACACAAGAAATCCTTATGATAAGGAGCATCCAGGCAAACTATTATCGGTTAACGAAACAATAGGAGAAATCTCAATAAAAACTCCATTTTTTCAACCCATAACTTATACTAAAAATCCTATTTGGGTTTCTTCTAAAACAAGTGTGCAAGACGTTGCAAAATTAATGACAAAACACAAAATAGGCAGTGTACTTATAGAAGAAAATCAATTTCCTACTGGTATAATTACAGACAAAGACCTTCGAACAAAAATAGCTACTGGAAGGATTCCTATTACAGCAAATGCCTCAGCCATTATGAGTAGTCCTGTAGTTACCATTTCAAAAGTAACCTCTATTGCGGAGGCTCAACTTATATTCTTAAAAAACAATATTAGCCATTTGTGTGTTACTGAAAATGGGACTACAGAATCAAAGATAATTGGCATTATTACCCTACACGATATTTTTATAACCCAAGCTAATAATCCAGCAGTTTTTTTAAAATGGATAAAAAAAGCAACCACTGCTAAAGATTTAAAAGAAGTGAGGAATAAACTCACCCAACTCATCGCTGATGGCTTAAAAAATAACACCCCTATTAATCATATTTCAAAATTAACTTCTGAAATAAATACTGCAATTATCGGAAAAGTTATCCAAATGGCAATAGATGAAGTTTCTGAAAAGCCTCCCGTTACTTTTGCATGGCTTAACCTTGGCAGTCAAGGCAGAAAAGAACAACTTTTAATTACAGATCAAGACAATGCTTTGGTTTTTGAAGATGTTTCAGAAGATTCGTATCATGAAGTTAAAAACTATTTTTTAACGCTATCAAAAGTAATTACACGCCATTTAAACACGGTGGGCTATGACTATTGTCCTGCAGAAATGATGGCAAGCAACCCCAAATGGTGCTTATCTGTTTCTGAATGGAAAAAACAATTCCACCATTGGATTACCATACCTGATGAACACAGCATAATGCTATGTTCCATCTTTTTTGATTTTGAATGTGTCTATGGCAATGAAGAATTAGCAGCCAAAATTTCTAAAAACATATTTAAGGATTTATATAAGAAAAACTTATTTTTTGCCTATTTGGGAAGTGATGCTCTTAAAAATCCGCCGCCACTAGGTTTTTTTAGACAGCTCTTAGTAGAACAAGATGGAAAACATAAAGACACCTTTGACATTAAAAGCAGAGCTATTATGCCCCTAGTAGATGCTGCTAGAGTACTAATTTTAGATAAAACAATTTCGGGTATTAACAATACCTCAGCTCGTTTTGAAGCCATGGCAAATAAGGAACCTGAAAATAAAGAATTGTTTATTTCTTGTGCTAATGCCTTTCTCGACTTAATAACCTTTAGAACACAAGAAGGTTTAAAACACAACAATAGCGGGCGATTTATACATTTAGAAGCCCTTAACAAAGCCGATAAACTAAAATTAAAAAATGCTTTTAAGCCCATTCAGGATGTGCAATCTGTTTTAAAAAACAGATTTAATCTAACCTATTTTACCTAATGTGGCATTGGTTTAAAAAAAAGAAGAAAGAAAATCCCTATTTTTGGGAAGAATATTGTGTTTATTTTTCTGCGAAAGCAAAAAAAAATTCATTAGATAGGCTTGTTGTTTTTGACTGTGAAACTACCGGTCTTGATTTCAAAAAAGATGTTATTTTGTCTATAGGAGCCCTAGCAATCGTTAACTTTAGAATTATCCTAAAAGACAGTTTTGAATGTTTTATTACACAAGAAAACTACAAATCTAATCAAATAGCCATACACGGAATTTTAAAAGAAGGGAAAACAGAAAAAATTTCTGAAAGTGAAGCTGTCATTTCATTTCTCAAATACATCAAAAATGCTGTTTTGGTAGGACACCACATTTCTTTTGATATAGCTATGATAAATGCGGCGTTAAAGAAAATGGGGCTTCCAAAACTTAAAAATAAAAGCATCGATACCGATGCTTTGTTTCAAAAGTATAAAAGCCTATCACCCGAGCAGCATACCACATTAGACGCACTTTGCGAGGCATTTAAAGTTCCAAAAAGCGATAGGCATACCGCAAGTGGAGATGCCTATTTAACCGCTTTGGTTTATTTAAAATTAAAAGCTAAAATGTAAATGAATAACCCTTGAAGGTGTTTTAGTCTTAAATTTTATTCTCTTTTATGTAAATGAATAACCCTTGAAGGCTTTAAAACCCTTCAAGGGTTGATCCCTAAATTTTATTATCTTTTATTTCCTCCACAATCTCCGGATTTAATAAGGTAGAAATATCGCCAAAATTAGAATAATCACCCTCCGCTATTTTTCTAAGAATACGACGCATAATTTTTCCGGAGCGTGTTTTTGGCAAGCCCGAAACAAACTGTATCTTATCTAATTTTGCTATAGGCCCTATTTGGTCAGAAATTATTTCATTAATTTCTTTTCGAAGATTATCGTGCACTCTCCCCTCTCCTGTTTCTTTTAAAATTACAAATCCATAAAGAGCACTTCCTTTAATATCGTGTGGATAACCAACAATAGCACTTTCAGCAACTGCAGGATGCTCGTTAATAGCATCTTCAATAGGAGCGGTGCCTAAATTATGACCTGAAACAATAACTACATCGTCCATACGTCCAGTAATTCTATAATAACCCACCTCATCTCTAAGAGCGCCATCGCCTGTAAAGTATTTTCCAGGGTAAGCGGTGAAATAGGTTTCTTTAAACCGCTGGTGGTCTCCCCAAATAGTTCGAGCCATGGCAGGCCAAGGAAATTTAATACATAAACCTCCCGAAACCTGATTATCTTCTACTTCATTGCGCAATTCATTCATCAAAACTGGTTGAATTCCTGGTAATGGTAACGATGCATAAGTTGGTTTTGTAGGAGTTACAAATGGTATAGCTGAAATCATTATGCCGCCAGTTTCAGTTTGCCACCAAGTATCTACTAATGGACATCTTTTTTTACCTACGTGGTCATTATACCAGTGCCATGCTTCTTCATTAATAGGTTCGCCCACTGAACCAATGACTTTTAAGGAAGATAAATCGTGTACATCTACATATTCTAATTTTTCTTTTGCTAAAGCTCTTATAGCTGTGGGTGCGGTATAAAATTGGGTAATTTTATATTTTTCTATTATTTGCCAAAAACGACTGTAATCTGGGTGCGTTGGTACTCCTTCAAATAAAACTGTTGTTGCTCCATTTAATAAAGGCCCATAAACAATATAAGAGTGACCGGTAATCCATCCTATATCTGCAGTACACCAATACACATCATTTTCTTCATAGGAAAAAACATTTTTGAAAGTATAAGCCGTATAAACCATATAACCGGCAATAGTATGTAACATTCCTTTTGGTTTTCCAGTTGAGCCTGATGTATATAAAATAAATAAAGGATCTTCTGCTTTCATTATTTCAGCTACATGATTTTTAGAGGCTTTTTCTAAAAGTGGAGCTAACCAAAAATCACGACCTTCTTTCATCGTTATTTCAGAACTTGTACGCTCAACAACCCATACTTTTTCAACCCCTTTACAGTTTTGAAGAGCTTCGTCAACAATACCTTTTAAATCGATATTTTTGTTACCACGGAAACCTCCATCAGAAGTTATCACCCATTTACAATCACAATCATTTATTCTGGTTTCAAGGGCTTTTGATGAAAAACCAGCAAAAATAACAGAATGAATCGCTCCAATTCTTGCGCAGGCCAAAATAGAAACTGCTAGTTCAGGAATCATAGGTAAATAAATACATAACCGATCTCCTTTTTTTACACCTTGCTCTTGCAGCACATTAGATAATTTAGCGACTCTTTCATAGAGTTCGTTGTAGGTAATGTGTTGTGCTTTTTCTTTAGGATTGTTTGGTTCAAATAAAATAGCGGTTTTATTTCCGCGTTTTGCTAAATGACGATCGATACAGTTTTTTGTAATATTCAATTTAGCACCTTCAAACCATTTAAACTCAGCTTCTTGCATACTATATTCTAAAACATTGTCCCATTTACGATACCAAGAGAAGTGTTCATCGGCTATTTTTTCCCAGAATTTTTTTGGTTCTTTTATAGATTTTTTATAGGCTTTAAAATAATGTTCTAGATTTTTAATTTTGTAATTACTCATGACTTTGTTAATTTAATTAATTTTTTTTGTTTTTAGAAAACTCATTATTCAGTGTTTTTTGACGCAAAATAACCTTGACATTTTTCTTGTATTTCATCCACAATGGTTTCGTCATCTATGGTTGAAGGGATGGTAATTATTTCATTATCTAGGATACTTCTAATTAATTTTCGTAAAATCTTTCCAGATCGAGTTTTTGGAAGACGATCTACTTTAATAACGTTTTTTAAGGAAGCAAGTGCCCCAATTTTTTTGCGTATTAACTGAATAATTTCGTATTCTAATTGAAATTCTTCCATGGTTGTATTTGTTTTTGTAACAATCAACGCTATCGGAATTTGACCTTTAATTGCATCATGTACGCCCACAACCGCGCATTCTGCTATTTGTGGATGGCTTGACACCACTTCTTCCATTTCTGCAGTAGATAATCGATGTCCTGCAACATTGATAACATCATCGATTCTTCCAGTGATAAACACATAACCATCTTCATCAATATATCCGCCATCGCCAGATAAATAGTATCCTGGAAATTTTTTTAAATACCCAGATTCAAATCGTTCATAATCCTGCCATAAATCGAGCATTGTTCCAGGAGGAAGTGGCAATTTAACCACAACATACCCTTCTTCATTAGGTGGTAATTCTTCTCCATTTTCATCAAAAATACGAATACAGTATCCAACTACTGGTTTACCTGCAGAGCCAAATTTTACAGGAAGATTGTCCACGCCCATCATAATTGCAATCATTGGCCAACCCGATTCTGTTTGCCACCAATGGTCAATTACAGGAATATCTAATTGCTTCATATACCATTTTATTGTAGCAATATCACATCTTTCTCCAGCTAAAAATTGTGTACGTAAACAACTCAAATCATATTTTTTTAGAAACTCACCATCTGGATCTTCTTTTTTTATAGCTCTAATAGCTGTAGGAGCTGTAAACATTACCGAAACTTTATGTTCAGAAATCACTCTCCAAAAGGTAGAAGCGTCTGGGGTTTTTATGGGTTTACCCTCAAAAATAATTGTAGTGTTTCTGTGAATTAGAGGTGCATAAACGATATAGCTATGACCAACAACCCAACCTACATCAGATGCTGCCCAAAATACCTCACCTGGTTTAACTCCATAAATATAGTTCATCGAAAATTGTAGTGCAGTGGCATACCCACCTGTATCTCTTACTATACCTTTAGGTTTTCCTGTTGTACCAGAAGTATATAAAATATATAATGCATGGTTTGAGGCAACAGGCACACAAGCAACAGGATCTGAACCATACACAAGAGCTGCATAATCTACATCCCGTTTTTTGAATGGCACTTTTGCACCAAATTTTCTATTAAGCACCACTACTTTTTTGGGCTGGTGTGTAGCTAGTGAGATGGCCTCATCAACAAGAGGTTTGTAGGCAATTAATCGATCTATTTCTATACCGGAAGATGCTGTAATAATTACTTTTGGTTTACAATCATCTATACGAATGGCTAATTCTGCAGGAGCAAATCCGCCAAAAACAACAGAATGCGTTACTCCTAATCTGGCGCATGCTAACATAGCAAATGCAGCTTGTGGAATCATTGGCATATAAATTACCGCAGTATTTTCTTTTTTAAGTCCAAGTGATTTTAGCCCACCAGCAAGTTTAGCTACTTCCTCTTGCAATTGAAAATAGGTGTATTTTTCTATGGTTTGTGTAACAGGAGAATCAAAAATTATAGCGATTTGATTACCATATCCGTCTTCAATATGTTTATCTATTGCTAGATAACATATATTTAATTCACCATCTTTAAACCACAATGGATAATTATTTGCGTCTTTAGAAATTATATTTTCTGGCTTTTTATACCACGCTATTTTCTCGCTTTGCTCTTTCCAAAAGGTTTCTGGATGTTTAATGCTTTGCTGATAAAAGGTTGAATATTTCATAATATTAAAAATTTTATTAAATTAACCAAGCAATAAATTTTCTACTTTTTCAAGTAATTTTTTTATAGAAAATGGTTTGGTTACATAGGCGTCTGCACCAAGAATTAAGCCTTTTTCTATATCGCTTTCTTTGTTTTTTGCTGAGAGAAAAATAACTCTACACTCTTGCAAGGAAGGATTTTTTTTCATTGCATGGAGTGTAGCATAGCCGTCTACTTCAGGCATCATAATATCTAAAATTACTACGTTGGGGATTTCAACATTCATAAGGTCAAGTGCCTCTTGTCCATCCCGTGCTATAAACACTTGATAGTTTTTTTTCTTAAATGTATATTCTAATGTCATTAGAATGTTTGGTTCATCGTCTACAATTAGTATCTTTTTCATGGCAATAATTAATTTTTTTTAGGTAATGTAAACTTTAAAGTTACCCCTTCATTTGTGTTTTCTGCCCAAATTTTTCCGTGGTGAGCTTCTATAATTTTTTTACAAATGGCAAGTCCTAAACCACTTCCTATTGGTTTTTTTATATTCTGATTGTTAGATTGGTAAAATTTGTCAAATATGACCAAAAGGTCTTCCTTTGGAATTAGTTTTCCATAATTACTAACAGCTATTTCTACATATTCTATTTTATCATGCAAGAAAACATCAATTTTGGTATTGCTACCTGAGCAAAATTTAATCGCATTGGAAAGTAAATTTGTAAAAACTTGTATGATGCGTTCTTCATCATAAAGAAGTTTAAAATCCTCAATTTCAAAATGTGTATTTACTTCAATATATTTATTAGTTAACAATTGTTTTAATGGGTTTATGACCTTTTCAAATGTTTTAGAAATATCATTTTCAGAGAAGTAAATTTTTTGTTTTCCGGTTTCAAATTTTTCAAGGTCTAAAATTTGATCAATTAAACGGTTTAAACGGTCTGATTCTGTGATAATGTTTTGAAGAAATTGTTTTTTTATATCTTCTGGTATTTCGTCATCATCATACAATAACTCGGTAGATGCTCTTATTGCAGTTATTGGTGTGCGTAACTCGTGGGTTACCGTATCTAAAAAATCATCTTTTTGTTTGTCCTTTTTAAGCAGTGTTTCATTAGCTTCTTTTAACTGAACGGAGAGTTTTTGAAGTTCGTTTGAAGTTTCTGTAAGTTTTTTATTTAGCAAAATATTTTCTTTAGATTCTTCTAATATCCGCAATACTTCGGGTAAACTAATTTGATCTTCCTTGGCAACACTTCCTATAAGTATTTTTGCAGAAGCAGTGCCAATATGCCCGGTTAATAAGTTTTCTGAAAACTTAATAAGGCGCGCATCGGCCATTGTGGTATCTTTTTCAATATTGTATTTTAAGTTAAATATTCTCAAGGCTCTTGTGGTTCTTTCTTCGCCTAAAAATCTTTTTAAAATATTTTCAATATCGGCTCTGTAAGCTTTTCCTTTCCAAATAAATGCATTTTCGTGATTGGAAATATACTTATCGATATCTACATACATTTCAGCATAATTGCGCTCTCTGTAATTTCCTTTAAAACTAATAGAAACTCCATAATAGATGAAAAAATTTACAAAAAGGCTCCAAAACAATGCATGTGGCACAGGCTCAAGATAATCGAGACCCAAGAGTTGGAATGGTTTCAGAATTTCTATTCCAAAAAGTCCTTCAGAAATGAAATGATTTTCATACGTTGAAATACCAATTGCATAAGGCACCAATAAGGTATAAAAACATATCAAAAATCCAAAAATAATACCTGCTATAGATCCTTTTGCAGAGCCTCGTTTCCAAAACAATGCACCAAAAAAAGAAGGGGCTAATTGTGCAATGATAACAAAAGAAATTAAACCTATGGAAACTAAGGAATAATCCAAAGCAAAATATCTAAAAATAAAATAGGCGATAATGATTAATGAAAAAATACCAATTTTTCTAATTCTAACAATTCGATTGCTATTTTTTTCTTGTTTGTCACTTTGTAATTTCCCTATCAATCCATAAGGTATTAGTAAGTTGTTACTTAACATGGTAGATAAAGCAATAGTGGAAACAACAATCATAGAAATGGCTGCTGAAAATCCGCCTAGAAAAACCAACAAAACTAGCCATTGATGCTCAAAAAGTTGTGCAATGTGTAAAGAATACATATCTGCATTTACAGGATTTGCTTGAAATAAAACATTTCCTCCCCATGCAATGGGATAAACAAAGATATTAAAGAGTAAAAGGTACAATGGAAACAACCAAATAGCCGTCTTGATGTGTTTCTCCCTGTTGTTTTCAATAATACTAACATGAAATTGGCGGGGTAGAAGAAATATAGCAAATAAAGATAAAATGCACAGCAAAAACCAATTGATGGCTTTCGAAAAATCACCGATGGAATTTTTTTCAGAAAAATTTTCTAACAAAGAAGCTTGGTTAAAAATATCTTGAAATCCATCAAATGCAAAAAATGTAACAAAAATTCCTATAGTTAGAAAAAACACTAACTTTAAAAAAGATTCAACCGCTATAGCCGTTACGATTCCTTTTCTTTTTTCGGAAGCATCTACATACCTAGTTCCATAATAAGAAGTAAATAATGCCAAAGCAATAGCTACATAGGTGGTAGTATCTTTAAAAAAAATGGTGTCTGCTGTTTGTGTGACAATATGAAATGTTTCAGAAATGGCTTTTAATTGCAATGCAATATATGGCAATATGCCTACAATACAGATTACCGTAACTAAAGCCCCGAGAAATCGATCATTACCATATCGCAAGGAAATAAAATCTGCAATACCAGAAATTTTATTTACTCTAGAAATTCGAATGATTTTTTTAAGAATAAGAATCCACGCAGGAATAATCATTACAGGCCCTAGATAAATTGCTAAATAATTTAGTCCAGAATTTGCTGCAACACCAATACTTCCATAATACGTCCAGGTAGTACAATAAACTGCTAAGGATAGGGTATAAATGTAAGCATTGTTTGTCCATTTGTTGTTTGATTTTTTTTCAGCCCATTGAGCTATGGCAAACAAAAACCCTAGATAAAGTATTAATATGATTAATAAAGTAACACTATTCATTATACTTTTTTGTTATAATGTAAGAAAGCGCAATAGCAAAAACCCAAACCGAAAAAATAAAAATATAAATTTTAGGAATTCCTAAAAAAGGAGTACTACTATCAAACAAAAGCAATATAGGAGCATTCCAAATCACAAAGAGAAAAATGGAAAGGAGTAGTAACTTTTGTTCGTGTCTTTTTTTCATCTTTAAATATTATCCTTGTAAAATACAAACTCTGCTCCTATAAAACAAGAGCAGAGAATGCATTAAAATGGTATTAATGACCAGTTGCCTCACCAGCTCCAGAAGGAATTCTGATGTGCTCCACTATATCCTGAACATATTGAGGTGGCTCTTTTGTAAATTTATTGACTATCAAAGCTACTGCAAAGTTTACTAACATAGCAATAGTTCCGAATCCTTCTGGCGAAATACCAAACCACCAGTCTTCTTTTAGAGAGGCAACTGCTTCTTTTCCACCATCAAAAATTCCAAACTTGAATTTTAGCATATAGAAAAGCATCAAAAGTATTCCTACAATCATACCAGTAATAGCACCTTCTTTGTTCATTTTTTTATAAAAAATACCCAAGATAATAGCTGGAAAGAAAGAAGCTGCAGCAAGTCCAAAGGCAAGTGCAACTACCGCTGCAACAAAGCCCGGAGGATTGATACCGAAATATCCTGCAATACAAACTGCAACAGTAGCTGAAATACGTGCTGCCCAAAGTTCGCCTTTTTCAGATATATTTGGGTTAATCATTTTTTTGATTAAATCGTGAGATACTGATGAAGAAATAACCAATAATAAACCAGCTGCTGTTGAGAGTGCTGCAGCAAGAGCTCCCGCTGCTAATAATGCAATTACCCAATTAGGTAGATTTGCAATTTCAGGATTAGCAAGCACCATAATGTCATTATCTATAGTCAACTCATTTTTAGACACATCTGCCACATATTGAATGATGCCATCTTCATTTTTATCCTTATATTTTAACAATCCTGTTTCTTCCCATTTAGAAAACCATTCAGGCATAGCAGCATATTCTTTATTGCTTACTGTCTGAATTAAATTTGTACGTGCAAATACTGCTATTGCTGGTGCTGTGGTATAAAGTATAGCGATGAAAAGTAAAGCTAATCCAGCTGATTTTCTGGCATCTTTAACTTTCTTAACCGTAAAGAAACGAACAATAACATGAGGTAGCCCTGCGGTACCTACCATTAATGCAAGCGTAATAGCAAAAACATCTGCCATTGATTTTGTTCCGCTAGTGTATTCAGCAAAACCTAATTCAGTAGATAATCCATTTAATTTATCTAAAAGGTAGATTCCTGAGCCATCTGAAAGTGTTGTGCCCATACCTAATTGAGGTATTGCATTTCCCGTCATTTGAATAGAAATAAAAATTGCAGGCACCATAAATGCAAAAATCAATACACAATATTGTGCTACTTGGGTATAAGTAATTCCTTTCATACCACCTAGAACAGCATAAAACAATACGATTACCATACCAATAAGAACTCCAGTATTGATATCTACTTCCAAAAATCGGGAAAAAACAACCCCTACACCCCTCATTTGTCCAGCAACATAAGTAAAGGAAACAATTAATGCACAAACAACCGCAACAGTTCTTGCCGTTTTTGAATAATATCTGTCACCAATAAAATCGGGCACTGTAAATTTTCCAAATTTTCTTAAATAGGGAGCCAAAAGCAATGCGAGTAAAACATAACCTCCCGTCCATCCCATAAGATAAACTGCTCCGTCATAACCCATAAAAGAAATAAGTCCTGCCATAGAAATAAAGGATGCGGCACTCATCCAGTCTGCGGCTGTTGCCATACCATTTGCTAGAGGTGAAACACCTCCACCAGCAATATAAAATTCTTTTGTGGTTCCGGCACGCGACCAGATTGCAATTCCAATATATAAGGCAAAGGTAATGCCCACTATAATATAGGTCCAAGTTTGTACAGTCATTTTTTTAGTATTTTAGAGGTGAAACATTAGTCTTTAAATCCATATTTTTTATCTAGTTTGTTCATCAAACGCACATAAACAAATATTAGAATGACAAATACATAGATAGATCCTTGTTGTGCAAACCAAAATCCGAGTGGAAACCCTCCAATTTTAAATGCATCCAGGGCATCTTTAAACAATATTCCGGCGCCATAAGAAACGGCAAACCAAATCACTAAAAGAATAACCAGATATCTGAGGTTTTCTTTCCAGTATGCTGTGGCGTGTTTTTGTTTTTCACTCATAATTAGTAGTGTTTTAAATTGGTTTATAAATAGATCATGGCTTGCAATGTCACTGTGCCAGTTTCATTACTTCCAAATTTTTCATTTTTGTATTCTAAAGTAAGTTTTGAATTGTGTCCTGCCATGTAGAAGTTTGTTCCTGCGCCAAAAACATTTCTATTATCTGAAACGGCATCATAACTATTTGATGCAAAGGATACATAAGGCTGAAATTTGTTAAGTTTTTCTGTTGGAATTAGATAACCAACATGGCCATAAACCATACTTCCGGTGCCATAAGCACTGAAAAAATAGTCATTACCATAATCATTATTTTGATATACCGCATACGCTGTTATGGCTCCTTTTTTTTCACCAAGTGGTGCATCATAAAAAGCATCTACCGCAAAAATTGAAACATCTTCTCCTTTTAAGCTTGTGCCGTTGTTAATAACAGACCCCTTTGGATGAAGAAAAAATCCGGCACCTACATTAAATACTTTTTTAGTACCAACATAGGAACCAACTTTGAATGGAAGGAAATTACTTTCGATATCAAAGAAATTATATTCAAAATATCCAGCATAGGTTGTTCCAGAATCGGCTGATCCTAGCCATTTTCTTCCTGCATAAATGGTAGTGTTTAAAGATTCTTCAGGTAAGCGGTTGTCTAAAGAATTTGTCATTGCCTCATTTATAGCTACTCTGTATTGAAATTTATCAAAAGCACCCTTAGCATACACCCCTTGATGTCTAGCAAATTGATCTGTAAGGCCTAATGTTGCCCACGATTGCCGATTGTTATCTAAAGTCATAATGTTTAATGTGCTTTGATTATTAAGTCTGGAAATACCGTTCCAATAATGCAAACCTGCCCCAACAGAATGATTTTTACCTACACTGTATTGCACCCAAAAATCATGGAAAAAAAGCTGGGAGCTTTCACCCTTGCCTGTGGGTGACATATTATCGGCAGTTAACGAATTGAGTCCAAAATGTGCAAGAATTAAAAATTTTGAATTAAGTTGTGCGTAGGTAAGAATTCTAGCTCTTCTAACAGAAAAATTTACATCTTTTTGGTCATCGGGTAAATTATCATTGTATTGAGCCCACATTTGACCCCAAGATATGATGCGCATATACTTTGAACCGTCTTCATTAAAACTAATTTTCATTCCAGAGCCATAGTCTGGTGCACCTTGCGAAAATAGTTGAAAACAACAAAAAAGGAGGAGATTAAATAAAAGGATTTTTTTCATAAGGAATAAAATTTTATTGGTTATTTTGAGCAACTAAATTCTATTTAAATGGCTTATAAAAAAAATTATTTATATTTTTATGTAAACTACTATAGTTTTTATTCTTTAAATCGTTTCCATTTAATGAGCATAAACTTATCTCCAAGCTCGGTAATTACCATTCCTGCACCATCGATGTTTGATTTATTTTTAAGATAGGTTATTAACTCCTCATGGCTATATATTTTATAACTAGGGTGATAATCAGACTGCAAAGCGCGTTTAATTTTATATTCCTTTACCCAATTACTAACCGTTACATGAGAAACTCCAAGAATACGTTCAATTTCTCGGTAACTCAAACCTTCTAAAAATAATTGTAAGGCTTTTGTTACATAATAGGAGTCAATTTTCTTTCCTATTTTGTTTACTGTAAAGTTATATTTACAATTTTTACATCGATACCGTTGTCTATTTCCAATGATACCACTTTTAACAATGCTCATACTTTGGCATTTAGGGCAAGATGCTGTTTTCATATATATTAATTTAGCATAAATATACTAAATTAGCAATAATTATTTTTATTGTTTTTGTTTTTTTATATTTTATTTACTCTTTTAAATTTATATATATTTAAAAACCCCGGTGTTTACCGAGGTTTTTAAATTAAATACTAAGTAAAATAATTATTTACTCAAATACATCTTTCTTCTGGAATACAATTCATAAAAAGCATCATCCTTTAAGCTGTCAATAAATAAAATACTTTCCCCTGTACTTTTCATTTCAGGACCGAGTTGTTTATTTACGTTATGAAATTTATTGAATGAAAAAACGGGTTGTTTTATAGCGTAACCTTTAAGTTTTGGTTGAAAAGTGAAATCGGTTACTTTGTTTTCGCCTAGCATCACTTTGGTAGCATAATTTACATAAGGCTCACCATAGGCTTTCGAAATAAAAGGTACGGTTCTGGAAGCTCTTGGATTTGCTTCGATAATATAAACAATATCGTTTTTTATTGCAAACTGTACGTTTATTAAACCTACAGTGTTCAGTGCTAAAGCAATATTTTTTGTGTGGTCTTTAATTTGTTGCATTACAAATTCACCTAAATTAAAGGGAGGAAGTGTTGCGTTAGAGTCGCCTGAGTGAATTCCGCAAGGTTCTATATGTTCCATAATTCCTATGATATAGACATTTTCACCATCACAAATTGCATCGGCTTCTGCCTCTATGGCACCGTCTAAATAGCGGTCTAAAAGCAATTTGTTGTTTGGAATGCTTCGCAGTAGGTCAACAACGTGCTCCTCTAATTCTTTTTTATTAATAACAATTTTCATTCCTTGCCCCCCTAAAACGTAGGAAGGTCTTACTAAGATTGGAAAATCTAATTTGTCTGCAATAACTAAAGCTTCTTCGGCTGTTTCTGCTACACCAAATTGTGGGTAAGGAATATTATTATCTTTCAATATGTTTGAAAAACTACCACGGTCTTCGGCTAAATCTAGTGATTTATAGGTGGTTCCTATAATTTTTATGCCATAGCGGTCTAATTTTTCTGCTAGTTTTAATGCGGTTTGCCCACCCAATTGCACGATAACCCCTACTGGATTTTCATGTCGGATAATGTCGTAAATATGTTCCCAAAAAACGGGTTCAAAATAAAGTTTGTCTGAAATATCAAAATCGGTAGAAACGGTTTCGGGATTACAGTTAATCATTATCGTTTCATAACCACATTCCGCTGCGGCTAAAACGCCATGGACACAACAGTAATCAAACTCAATGCCCTGTCCTATTCTATTAGGACCTGAGCCCAAAACAACCACTTTTTTCTTTTTGGTTACGATACTATCATTTGCTGCATATTTTTCACCGGAAGGTAATTCTACTTCATTTTCAAAAGTAGAATAGTAATAGGGCGTTTCTGCTTTAAACTCAGCAGCGCAAGTATCTACCAATTTATACACACGGTTTACGTGAAGTTCTTCACGTTTATTGTACACTTGACTTTCTAAACAATCGAGCATATGAGCAATTTGACGGTCTGCAAATCCTTTTTGTTTAGCTTCCAAAAGCAATTCACGTGGGAGAGTATCTATTTTATACTTTGAAATTTCCCTTTCTAATAAATGAAGTTCTTCATATTGTTTTAAAAACCACATATCAATTTTAGTGATTTGATGAATACGGCTTAGGGGTATTCCCATTTGAATGGCGTCATAAATTACAAAAACACGATCCCAACTGGCGTGGGTTAGTTTTTCAATAATTTGCTCGTAATTTTTATATCCTTTTCCGTCAGCCCCAAGTCCGTTTCTTTTTATTTCTAATGATTGTGTGGCTTTATGTAAAGCTTCTTGAAAAGAGCGACCGATTCCCATGACTTCGCCTACTGATTTCATTTGAAGTCCTAAAGTTCTATCGCTTCCTTCAAATTTATCAAAATTCCAACGCGGTATTTTTACGATAACGTAATCAAGTGTAGGCTCAAAAAGGGCTGATGTTGTTTTGGTTATTTGGTTTTGAAGTTCGTTAAGGTTGTAGCCAATGGCTAATTTTGCTGCGATTTTAGCTATAGGGTATCCAGTAGCTTTTGATGCTAAAGCAGATGATCTTGAGACTCTTGGATTTATTTCAATTGCGATGATATCTTCTTTTTCATCGGGACTTACGGCAAACTGCACATTGCAACCACCAGCAAAATCACCAATGCTCCGCATCATTTTAATAGCCATATCACGCATTCTTTGAAAAGTTTTGTCTGATAAGGTCATTGCGGGAGCTACGGTAATAGAATCGCCGGTATGTATGCCCATAGGATCCATGTTTTCGATACTACAAATAATAACTACATTATCATTTTTATCGCGAAGTAATTCCAACTCAAATTCTTTCCAACCGATAAGCGCTTTATCAATCATTACCTCATGAATAGGGGATGCTTCAAGACCTCTGGTTAAAAGTTCATCAAAATCTTCTGTTTTATTAACTATAGATGCGCCGGCTCCGCCTAAGGTATAAGAGGCTCTAATGACTAATGGAAAACCAAACTCTTGTGCTATTTCTTTTCCTCTTAGATAAGAAGTTACCGTTGCCTGTGGTGCCATAGGAATTCCTATTTGCTCCATCAGGTTTCTGAATTTTTCTCTGTCCTCAGTTATGTTTATTGCGTTGATGTCCACTCCTATAATTTCAATACCAAAATCTTTCCAAATTCCTTTTTCATCTGCTTCAATACATAAATTTAAGGCAGTCTGCCCTCCCATAGTTGGAAGAACAGCATTTATTTGAGGATGTGCTTTTAATATTTCAACAATTGATTTTGTGGTAAGTGGTTTTAAAAACACATGATCGGCCATCGTGGGGTCGGTCATAATCGTTGCAGGATTGGAATTGATAAGAACTGTTTCAATTCCATCTTCGCGAAGAGAACGAAGAGCTTGTGTACCAGAGTAATCAAATTCACACGCTTGACCAATAACTATGGGTCCAGAACCGATAATTAAAACAGATTTTAAGGCTTTATTTTTAGGCATTTACAGAGATACTTTTTATTAAACGCAGAGTGTAAGGTATAAAAAAAGGTGTTACTTATAAAAAGTAACACCTTGTATTTTTAATAATGAAATCATTATTTTTTGTGTCTGGGTTCAGAAGATACCGATATTTTTTTTCTGCCTTTCGCTCTTCGAGCTGCAAGCACTTTTCTACCGTTCACAGAAGCCATACGCTCTCTAAAACCGTGTTTGTTTCTTCTTTTTCTTTTTGATGGCTGAAATGTTCTCTTACTCATTGTATAGTATTTATCTTCTGGAAAATTCTTTTATTACCTTTAAGATGTACGCTCAAAAGTCGGGTGCAAATATACAAACCTTTTTTAGTTTGCCAAATGGAATTATTAAATAATTTTTATTTGTTTTTTTTTACTTTTCCATTAGTTTTTTATGGTTAAGATGAAATACCAAAAGAACATTTCAGAAAGTTTGATAGTTTTGTTATGGTGTATTTCTTACCTTTGCAAATTCAAATTATTACGTAATTATGTTTCATAAATATATTAAATTAGTTCTAGCATTTCTAATCATTGCATTTGGCATCTTTCAATTTACCCAAGGCAATATTGGAAATGGCATTATGTATCTATTACTTTCTCCCATATTTATATTTTTATACTACAAAAATGAAATTATACTCCTTGCTTTTTTGCGCTTGCGAAAACAAGATTTTCCTGGGGCACAAAAATGGCTAAGCCGAATCAAAAATCCAGAAGCTTCATTAGTAAAAAAACAACAAGGCTATTATAATTACCTTCAAGGTCTTATGGTTTCACAAACCAATATGAACCAAGCAGAAAAATTTTTCAAGAAAGCCGTAAGTTTAGGTCTTTCTATGGATGCCGATTTAGCGATGGCTAAATTAAATCTTGCTGGTATTGCCATGACTAAACGCAGAAAACGCGAAGCACAAACCCTTCTTACCGAAGCTAAAAAATTAGACAAACACAATATGCTGGGTGAGCAAATTCAAATGATGAAACAACAAATGAAAAAGATTTAAGGAAACATATACCTTCTTACATTTTGCAAATAAAATCTAAATTTATACTACAACTATCTGTTTTTTAGCAGATTATTTTGTTTTTTATCGAAAATAAAATTTTATGAATGTTTTCTTATGTACCTTTATGTATGTTTTTAACCAAAAGGTATGGCAAAATTTTTACTTTTCATTTTCATATCGGTTTGCTTCTCTCTCAGTAGTCAAGAACTACCTGAGCATGATTTCTCTAAGGTAATTTCAAAAAATATCAGGACTTATAATAAAAATGTAAAAAGTGCCTATAGAATAAAGGATTTTGATAGGGCGCAGTTTTTATTTGATTCTTTGGTAAAATACGCAATTAATGGTAGTTATTTTGATGACTTTACGGTAAAAAAATTAAGAGGAAGAAAAAATGTCGCTTTTAAAGAATTTAAAAAACCTGTTTTTTTAATGACTTGTGCCTCGTGGTGTACTCCAGGTTCGGGAGAAATTCCGGCTCTAAATGAAATAGCAAAACGTTACAAAAACGAAATAGATTTTGTGGTTTTATTTTGGGATAAAAGAAATTCGGTTAGGAAGGTAACAAAAGAGTATGACAGAAACATAAATGTACTTTATGTAGATGAATTAGACAATAAAAACAGTCACATCATCCGTACTCTTAAACATAGTTTAGGATTTCCAACATCTTTCTTTTTAGACAAAGAAAAGAAAATTCTTGATGTGAGACGAGGCATAATTCTGCCTTACAATGAAGTTTATTCGGTTTCTTTTTCCTTAAATTATGAATCTTTCAGAAATGGTATTTCTCTGCTATTAAACTATGAAGATTTAAAAGAGCCTTTGGTTGATGCACATAAATGATTTATTTTCCAAAAATCATTTTTAATGCTACTACTATTAACAAAACGCCAAATATTTTTTTTAAAATGGTTTGATCTATTGTAATTGCCCATTTAGATCCTAAATAACCTCCAATGACAAAGGTTAAAGCAATAACTCCAGCGTATTTTAAGTTTACATGTCCTGCATTATAATAGGTGTATGCCGCTAGAAAAGTTACTGGCACTGCTAAAACGGCTAAACTTGTACCTTGTGCCTGAAACTGGTTAAATCCTAATGCAAATGCCAAGAGTGGCACCATTACCAAACCACCGCCAATTCCTAGAACACCGCTAAATATTCCTGCAATTAATCCTATAACAACTAATATTAAGATGGTAGTCATATTCATGCCTTTTTAATGTTTAAAACTATTTTCTGCTAATATAATGCCCTTTTTCGGGAATTTCAATACTATATTTTTTTTTGGAGGAATTATTGAGTTTAGCTTCTCGTAACCAAGGATTGTGTATTTTTAAAATTTTGTAATTAATACCGTTTTGTTTTGCAAAAGAGGATAAATCTTTTATAGATGAATCTACTTCTACCTTATAACTAGGTACTAATGTGTATAAATCTTTCTCTCTAAAATTAAATCCATAAGCAAGTGGATTGTTCATGATTTCTTTTAATGCCAGAATTCTAAACACATAACGTCCTGTTTCTTCTCCTAATAGAAGATCATAATAATTTTCAACGCTTTGCTCTCCTAATCTTCTTGAAATTCCTGTATTACCGGCATTATATGCCGCAGCAGCTTCTGTCCAAGTACCAAATTTCCGTTTAGAGGCTAAGATGTATTTGCAGGCGGCCTCTGTGGCTTTTTCTAAATCATATCGTTCATCTACATTTTCATTAACTTCTAATCCAAATTCTTTTGCTGTTGCTGGCATAATTTGCCAAATACCCCTTGCACCTGCTGGAGAAACAACATTTAACAAACCGCTTTCTATGACTGCTAAATACTTAAAATCATCGGGTATTCCGTATTTTTCAAGTATTGGTTCTATAACAGGAAAGACCTTATTTGCTCTTTTAAACATTAAAAGCCCATTAGATTGCCAATAAGTATTTACCAACAATTCGCGATCCATTCGCTCTCTGATATCTGGGTCATTTAAAGGCACGTTTTCTCCTGCAAAATCTAATTTTTCAGGCATAGGAAGGGCATAGATATTGTATTGATTGATTCGCTTTGCTGAAAAAATATCATCGGTTGGTGCTTCTTGCACCGCAAAAATTAAAAATCCACTGATAGCTATCAAAATTATTCCGAAACTGATTCTATATACTGTTTTCATGTTTCTATATACTTTAAGATTATTTTGTGGTGAAAGTTTTAGTATGATTTTTTGTATCTCTGGTAAACCAAAATAAATTTTATTAAAGATAACCCGTTGGGTGAAATTAAATTATTTGAGTTTTAATATTGTTTAACGGTCTATCAAAAATAAACTTATTGATAAACTGAACTAAAGTTAGCGCTGT
>PHDJ01000040.1 GCA_002842575.1 Bacteroidetes bacterium HGW-Bacteroidetes-2 | reverse complement strand
GCCTAAGGTAATGTCCATATCGGCATCGCTTAACGTAAACGGTGCAAATCCATTGTTGTCCTCGTCGCAGAGGATTAATGGGGTGGGGTCTGGGTTTATAGTTAAAGGGGGTGCAAATTCAACAAAAACAACACCTTCTGATTCGCAAACTCCAGCAAAATCAACGATTAGTTTATAATTTCCTGTAACTGTTACATTCAAAGAAGTAGATTCTTGAGGAGGGATAAAAGGCAAAAAAATACCAGACCCAAGAGGGGATTCATACTGCCATTCATAAGTAGTGCCAGGAGGTGCATTAGCAATTTGAGGATTTATAGTATAGATTTCCCCTTCACAACGCGCTGTACCGTTCTGAATTGTAAGATCTAATCCTAAGTCTAAGCTGCCAATATCAAAACTTCCGGCCCTAAAAAATACAGCAGAATCAAAACTTGAATCCCCCCGATCAGCAATAACCATTTTCAATTCATAGGTTTCTCCTGGTATAAGTGTAGCTTGTGCTGATAAAGGTTGCGTAAACCCATCAAATTGGATTTCATTCTGATTGTTTCCTGCCCAATTGCTTATGTATAAATTTGGAAAAAAATTCACCCCAACGATTTCTGTTCCACAAGTGAAGGTGTTCGCATGAATGGAGAGTGTGCTAACAGGCACATTTGCAGAGCCCGGAACAGCCGCTATGTTTGTCCCTCCATAAGGAGTTCCAGAATCATTTGGTATGCCAGGGCCACGCAATAAAAAAGCAAAACCATCTCTAAATTGAGAATCACATTCAAAATCATTCTCGTATTCTTCAGAAGCAAAAATAAAATCAAATGAAACATTGGCTATTACGGGAACAAAAGTAAATTGAAAAATAGTAGCATTATTGGTTGGTTGATTATCTCCACTTTGATTATCTAAAATAATTTTTAAATCATTATCGCCAGGCCATCCTGCACCTGTGCCTGTTGTAGATGATGAATTATTAGGTCCTTCAGCATCTACTGCAAAACCAGAAGACAAGATGATACCTTCTTGAAAAGGAAAAGAGGTGCCAGTTGCATCAAAATAGCCCCAACTTCTTAAATTTACATTTCCTGCCCCTGCTGGATTATCTTGTAAAAGCACAAAATTAACTTCCGTACAATCTCCCCCACCAATAAGAACATCTGAAATCAATTGTTCAGCTGTAAAAGAAGTTTCTGGGGCAGCGGGGTTGTTTACATCTATAGATTGGGAATTTCCGATATAAAAAATTAAAAATATAAAAGAGAGTAGTAGTTTTTTCATAGGAGGCTTCTTGCAAATTTAATAGCTCTAAATACTTTTTGCTAAAGTGTAAAATATTTATTCATTCTCAATATGTTAAGTTGTCAAATATATTGAATTGCTCTCTTTTAATTTTATAAATTTGCAAAAAAATAGATAAAATGAACAACTTCAAAATAAAAATAGAAAAAACTTCCAACCCAAATATTCTAAAATTTGTTGCAAATCAATTTTTAGCAACCTCCATAAGCTATGAATTTAAAAATATTGACGAAGCAAAACAAAGTCCATTAGCTCAACAGCTTTTTTATCTTCCTTTTGTTAAAACGATATATATAGCACAAAATTTTATGGCCATTGAAAAATTTTCTATTGTAGAATGGAAAGATGTGCAAGAGGAGTTAGCCGCACAAATAGAATCTTTTTTAAATTCAGGTGTACTTCTTGTAAATGAAATTTCAGAAAATAAAAAAATTCCAGTTACAATTTATGCAGAAAGCACTCCAAATCCCTCAGTTATAAAGTTTGTGGCAAACAAAACTTTAGTGGACGGCATTTTTGAATTCAAAAATATAGACGAAGCAAAATACGCGCCTTTAGCACAAGCCTTGTTTAGATTTTCGTTTGTTAAAGAAGTTTTTATTAGTGCAAATTATGTATCTATTACTAAATATGACTTTGTAGAATGGCAAGAAGTTACATTAGAAATTCGTGAATTTATAAGAAATTATATAGAGGAAGGAAAACAAATTTTAAAAAATGAAATTTTAAGTCAAAACATTTCAAAAAAAGAAGAAAAAATTACGGAACGTGAAGATTTAGATGATATTTCAAAAGAAATTATAAATATTTTGAATGAATATGTTAGACCTGCTGTTGAAAGTGATGGAGGAAACATTGAATTTCAATCCTATAACGAGCATACCAAAACCGTTAAAGTAATGCTTCAAGGGGCTTGTAGTGGCTGTCCTTCTTCAACTTTTACATTGAAAAATGGCATTGAAAACATGTTAAAAGAAATGCTAAACGATAATGAAATGAAAGTTGAAGCAATAAACGGATAAAATTCTATTTATTATTTCTTTAACTTTTTTACTTTTTTTTTTAATTTCAAATACTTACTTTTATACAAGTTTAACCATAAAATCAAAATACTATGTCTGTATTAAAAGTAGTTGAAATTTTAGCAAATTCTCCAAATAGTTGGGAAGATGCAGCTCGAAATGCCGTAAAACATGCTGCGTTAACAATTAAAAACATAAAATCTGTTTATATAAGTGAGCAAAGCGCTGTAGTGAATGACAATCAAATAACTGAATTCAGGGTAAATGCTAAAATCACTTTCGAAGTTAAGTGATTTTTATAAACCTAGAAATTCCCTATTTGCTTCCCTAAAAGTTGTAAATAGGGATTTTTTTTAAACCTATTAGCATGAACAAATCCTCTTTTCAAAACGAATTAATTAAAGAAACTAGCCCATACCTTTTACAACATGCTAACAACCCTGTACAATGGAAACCTTGGACTGAACAAACATTAGCACAAGCCAAAAAAGAAAACAAACTTTTATTAATAAGCATAGGATATTCTGCGTGCCATTGGTGCCACGTTATGGAAAAAGAATGTTTTGAAGATATTGCTGTTGCAGAGGTTATGAATCCTAATTATATTAATATTAAAATTGATAGAGAAGAACGACCTGATGTTGACCAAATATATATGAATGCACTTCAGTTAATGACCGGAAGTGGTGGATGGCCATTAAATATTATAGCGCTTCCCGATGGAAGACCTATATGGGGAGGCACTTATTTTTCAAAAGAAAACTGGATAGATGCTTTGCAAAAAATTCAATCCCTCTTTGAAAACCAACCTAAAAAGTTACTAGAATATGCCAATAAACTTACCTCGGGTCTAAAAACAATGGATTTGGTTTCCTTAAATAACCAAGCATTAAATTTTTCTTCTTTTGATTTAAAAGCTCTTTTAGTGCAATGGGAAAACCAGTTAGATTGGGAAAAAGGCGGAAGCAAAAGAGCACCGAAGTTTATGATGCCTAATAACTTACTTTTTTTAATGCGTTATGCCTATCAAACCAAAAAAAAATCCCTCTTAGAGTATGTAAATATAACCTTAACCCAAATGACCTATGGCGGTGTCTTTGATCAAATAAATGGCGGCTTTTCTAGATATTCTGTGGATGAAAAATGGCATATACCTCATTTTGAAAAGATGTTGTATGACAATGCTCAATTAGTAAGTGTTTACAGTGACGCTTATTGCCTCACAAAAAATCCTTTATACAAAGAAGTAGTTTATGAAACCTTAGCCTTCATTAAAAAAGAACTAACCAATGAAGATGGCGGTTTTTACAGTGCTCTAGATGCAGATAGCCTGAATAACAAGGGCATATTAGAAGAAGGCGCTTATTATGTTTTTACAAAAAAAGAATTGCAAACTATATTGGGCAAGGACTTTACTTTATTTGCAGCCTATTATAATGTGAATACTTACGGCAAATGGGAACACGATAAGTATGTACTTATCAGAAACACTTCGGATAAAGAAATAATTGAAGAATTTCAAATCACTCAAAAAGACTTTGTTGAGAAAAAAATTCATTGGAAAGTAAAACTACAAAATCTGCGAAAAACAAAATCCAAACCTCGACTGGACAACAAAATACTTACCTCGTGGAATGGATTGATGTTGAAAGGTTATGTAGATGCGTATCGAGCTTTTGGTGATAAAGATTTTCTAGATATAGCAATAAAGAATGCTACTTTTATTTCAAAAAAACAACTTCAAAACAATGGCTCTTTATTGAGAAACTACAACGATAAAAAAAGTACAATACCCGCTTTTCTTGAAGATTATGCACTCTTAGCAGCTGGTTTTATTTCTTTATATGAGGTCACTTTGGACGAAAAATGGATACAACTTTCTAAAAAATTAATAGATTTTACCTTTTCCCGGTTTTTTGATACTACATCTGGAATGTTTTTCTTCACTTCTAAAGAAAATAAAGATTTAATTACCAGAAATATAGAATACCGAGACAATGTTATACCCTCATCAAACTCAATTCAAGCTAAAAATTTATTTTGGCTTGGGCACTTTTTTGGAAACAAGAAATATGTAGAGACTTCCAGACAAATGCTTAAAAATGTACTTCCTGAAGTTGATGCCTATCCTTCTGGGTATTCTAACTGGCTCGATCTTTTATTAAATTACAGCAAGCCTTTTTATGAACTTGTAATTGTTGGAGAAAACGCCATATTAGAAATGGCAAAATTAAATAGTCATTATTTGCCCAATACGCTAAAAGCTGGAACTACTAAAAAAAATTCATCTCCATTATTTATGCATAGAATTGTTCCTTACAAAACTCTTTTCTATATTTGTACAGATAGCCACTGTGAAAATCCCCTTTCATCTATTGAAGATGTCTTATTAAAAATTCATTAACACCTATATTATGAAAGCAAAATTTTTTACATTAATTTCCATTTTTATGGTTACTATGATATGTGCTCAAACTCCACTAGATAAATTCACAAAATGGCGAAGCCCTGATGGAAGAAACATTGACGTTATCTATGTCAACAGAACAGGAAACGTGCCACAAATTCCAAATAGTAAAACCATTGGATCTCCATATGTTGACGAAGAGTTTAAACCCAGCTCACTATATAATGATGATGCCTCTTTTACTATAAGCATGTTTGCAAGATATAACGTGATGGACAACGTTATAGAAATTAAAAATGCGCTGGCGGATAACGATTCTTTAATAAAACTTTTGAATAAAACACCAGATTTATATGTAAAAATTGATACACATGTTTTTGATTTTGTTCCGTTTTCCGGCAAGACAGAAGACGGCGTCTATTTTGAGGTTTTATTCAGGGGAAATGCTATAGATCTCTACAAAAAACACACTAAAAAATTTATCCAAGGTAAAATAGCAAGATCCAGTTTTGAAGTTGATTTTCCGGAACGATTTATAGATGAAAACAATTATTTTTTTGTTACTAAAGAAGGAAATCTTATTGAACTTCCTGACACACATAACAAAATACGCAATGCTATACCTTATAAAAACCCGGTACTGGACAAATATATAAAGCAAAATAAATTAGAGCTAAAAGAAGAAAAAGATTTAATTAAAATGATGACATTTTTAGATTCTCTACTTTAAGATTTACTTTTTTTTAACCTATATCACAACTTATTAATAATAAATATTTCTTATGGATCCTTTTAATTTTGAAGACATTAACAGTTATGTAGAAAGATTTGGCGCTCGATTTTTAGATTATCTCCCAAATATTATTAGTGCAGTACTGCTCTTATTCATAGGACTTTGGGTTATCAAAATGCTAAAAAAAGTAATCGTAAAAATTTTTAACAGTAGAAATGTTGAAGAAACTTTAAAACAATTTTTATTAGGAATCATTGGGTGGACTTTAAAAATCTTATTATTTATTACCGTAATTTCTCAACTCGGAGTACAAACATCCTCTTTTGTTGCAATGATAGCCGCCGCAGGTTTGGCTGTAGGCCTTGCTTTACAAGGTTCATTAGCTAATTTTGCTGGCGGAGTGCTTATTATGCTTTTTAAACCATTTAAAGTGGGCGACTTTATTGAAGCACAAGGTCAAAGCGGTACTGTAAAAGAAGTTACTATATTTTATACTAAAATGGTTACAGTTAACAACCAATTAGTAATATTACCTAACGGGAAATTATCCAATGACAATGTCATTAATTACACTTCAGAAGGAACACGAAGAGATGTTCTTACTTTTGGCATATCCTACAACTCTGATATTAAGAAAGCTAAAGAGGTTTTAGTTGCATTAATGAAAGAACAAGTACATATATTAAAAAATCCTGAGCCCGTAGTTTTTGTGGCTGAATTAAATGATAGCTCTGTTGATTTAACTGCCCGATTTTGGGCCTTAAATGAAAACTTTTGGAATTGTCACTTTTATACTATTGAAGAAGCAAAAACAAGACTTGAAGCAGCAGGAATAACCATACCATTTCCGCAGCGAGATATACATCACTATAATCTGGAAAAAACACAACCAAAAAAGGAGTAAGCATAATCACTCTACTATTTAAAAATAAAAAGATGCCTACATATTACGTTGATGTGTATTCAATATATAGTATGGACTTTTTTTTTGAATGATTACATTGATTGTAAAAAAAAAATTTTTTTAGTGATAATTTTGTATCACTATAAAAATGGCTCTATATTTGTTAGTAGTTTTATAACTTTAACCCATTAAATACTATACTTCTATTCACTTAATACCAGTAATTATGAAAAAATACATTTTAATTATGCCTTTATTATTTGCCTTTGTAACTGTGCAAGCACAAAGATCTATGGGTAATGCGATAGCTGAATATTTAATGCAGTTTCAATACGACAAGACAATAAGATTTGAAGATGTAAATTTAGAAACCCTTGTTTATGTAGGCAGTCCTTATGCCGATAAAAATTTTATTGCCGGTGAAATTTACCACAACAACAAGTTAATAGCCGAAAATGTACCTTTACGATACAATGCCTTAATGGATGAAATGGAATTTAAAACATCCTTTGAAGAGGAGGATAAAAAATCAAGCGCATTAGTAAAATCGACAGAAATTGATATTAAAATAGGAAATAAGATTTATTTGTTTGTACCCTATCATGGTGGTGTAGAAAAAGGAGGCTATTTTGAGGTTTTAGTGAAAGACAGCAAATATGATTTGTTTAAAAAATATAACAAAAAATATTTTGCAGAGCAAAAAGCAAAAACGTCAATGACAAAAGACAATCCAGCAAGATTTACAGACAACAATGTGTATTATTTGGTTTCAGACAGTGGCACTTTTTATGAATTGCCTAGCAAAACTAAAGCATTCTCAAAAATATTTTTAAACAAAGAAAAAGAAATAGAAAGTTACATCAAATCCAGAAATCTGGACGTAAAAAATGAAAGAGACGTGATAGCAATTGTGCGCTATTTTAATTCCCTTTTATAAAACTTTAAATTCCTTACTTTTAAAAAGAGGAGTAATTTACTTCTCTTTTTTTTTATTAAAATCTTTGATTAATACTTTTTTAATTTTATTAAAATTAAAATTTAACACTTATATGTAATTAAATTAACTAGATGAAATATAGAAATATACTATATTCGCCACTGTTATATTTTTAAACGCTTAAAATCATATCTATGAACAAATTATTTTCCATTTTAGGTGTAGTTTCCATACTAACTTTTGGCACTACATTTGCGCAAAAATATTCTGAAAATAACACGCAAATTTCCGAAAAATCCACGGTTACTATTGAAGAATTTCTTACCCCTGCTAAAAAAATAACACAAGACTTTAAAGGTTCTCCTTTTGCAAATGAAACTTTCGTTTCCGGTGCCTTATTAAATAATAATGAAGTCCTTATTTCCAATATTTTCTTGCGTTATAATGTGTATCAGGATGAATTTCAAGTAAAAAAATCAATGAATGCTGCGGAAACTAATGTAGAGGCGATACGGAAAACCCAAGATGTATATATCAAAATAGCCAATGATATTTATACCTATAAAATACCCGATGCAACCCAAGGAATCGGCGGTTATTACCAAATACTTTTAGAGGGAAACAGCTTTGATTTATTCAAAAAAAATAGAAAAAAATATATAGAAGGTGCAGACTCGGTAAACAAAATGACTGGAAATCACGCTGCAAGAATTGTAGATGAAGCCTTTTATTACCTCGTAAATTCAGAAGGTAAATTTATAGAATTACCAAGTTCTAAAAGTAAAAAAATCGATGCTATTGGTGGTGTAAACAAAAACGAACTCAAAAAGTTTATCAAAACAAATAAGTTAAATGTAAACAAGGAGGAAGATTTAATTAAAATTATTTCCCATTTAAATCAATAATTTATTTTTTAAAATTACTATCGCTGAATTATTACGAATAATTGATTCTTTTCTTAAAAGAAGTACCATGAAAATAAAATTCATTCTCTTAATTTCCTCTTTTATTATAACCTTATACAGTTATAGTCAGACAAATGAATCTGCATATAACAAAATGGTTCTTCAGTCTATAATGACGGATCAATTTTTAGAGCAATATGGCATTTCAGAAGCAGATATAAAAAACATTGAAGGCTCCCCTTATTATAAAGATAATTTTCAAATAGGAGGTATTTACAATGCTGAAGGTGTTGTAGCTTCAGGAATTCCAATGCGATATAATATTTTTGCTGATGAAATTGAAATGCGCCCTTCTAGCAACCCAGATGATAACACTGTAAAAAGTCTCGTTAAGTCTACAGATTTTTTTGCAAAAATTGGAACAGATAATTTTATTTATATCCTAAATTCCAATTCTGGAGAGAAAAGCGGGTATTTCAGCGTTTTGCTAGACGGCACCTATTTTGATCTTTACAAAAAAACAACGGTAAAATATATTAAAAAGAAATTTGCCGAAACCAATTACCAAAGAGACCAACCTGCAAAATTTGTTAAAAAAGAAGTTTTTTATTTAGTAGATAATAAAGGGGGTTTTTATGAACTTCCAAGCAAAAGAAAAAGTTTTATTAGTATTTTTAAACAAAACTCTAAAGAATTAGAATCCTATATTAAAGTCAATAAGTTAAATATTACTACAGAAACCGATATGATTAAGATTGTTGGTTATTATAACAGCTTGCTTTAACCCCCTATAAAATCTTTTAAATAATAAGGTTCAAAATAAGCGACGTTTTCTGTGTCGTTTTTTTTGTATTTAGAAGTTGCTTGTATACACATTTCTCTAGCAGATGGTAATTTTTGATTTAAAAATACAGCATTTTTATGGGTGCATATCTCTTTAAACTTTTCATTGGCATTTCCTATAAACGCTACGCTACCTTTTTTAAGATACTCCATAAAGCTATCCTCCACTAGAATTTCTGCTTTAATATCTCTTATTTGTTCTCCTTTATTATTAAAAACAGAAGAGTACACTTCCATTCTTCTAGCATCGAGCATTGGGATTATGAAATCTGTTGTTGTTTGGGTTTGCAACGCGAGAATTTGCAGTGTAGAAATTGAAATTAACGGAATGTCTAATGCATAACACAATCCTTTAGCTGCAGAAACACCAATGCGTAAACCAGTATAAGAACCAGGGCCTTTGCTAACCGCTATCGCTTTTACATCGGTCATTTTAATCTTCGCTTTCTCTAAAACTTGTTCTATATAATGATGCAACCGCTCGGCGTGAGAATACTTTATTTCATTATCCTCTAACAAAGCAAGCACCTCACCGTCTTTTGCGATGGCTACAGAACAATTTGTAGTTGAAGTTTCTATACAAAGTATCATTGCCATTGAATTTTATTTTCTAAAAAATAATAACAGAAAAAGAAAACATACATTTACTCTGAAGTTTTTTCTTTTTTAATTTCCACTTTATCCCCGGGTTTCAGTGATTTTGTTACAGTGTTATAGGGTCCTATTATTACTTCTTCACCAGGTTGTAATCCTTTTAAAATCTCAATATTGGTGTCGTCTTGAATTCCGGTTTCTACTACTCTTAGTTTTGCTTCTTCCCCTACTTTTACAAACACACATTCAAACCTCTCTGTGGAAACAACCTCACTTTTGCTAAGAGGGGTTTTACCAGAAGTTGTATCCGTTTTAATAACAATAGAACTGATTGGTACACCAATGACATCGCTTCGTTTTTTTGTCATGATATCAACAGTTGCAGTCATTCCAGGTCGAAATGGCGAATAATTTTCCGGTTTATTTACCAATAAATCTTGGTAAGATTCTGGTAGGATTCTTACTTTAACTTTAAAGTTTGTAACCTGATCTGCTGATAAAGCACTTTCAGCTGAATTGGCTATAGAAGTTACAATACCCTTAAATTCTCTTTTAAGATAGGCATCAACCCCAACAATTGTAGAATCCCCAACACTTACTTTAACTATGTCATTTTCATTTACATCTACCTCAACCTCCATACTAGTGAGGTTTGCTACTCTAAGTATTTCTGTTCCTGCCATTTGTTGTGTTCCCACCACACGCTCCCCTAGTTCTACTCCTAATTTTGAAATAGTACCATCAATGGGAGCATAAATAGTTGTTCTGGCAAGGTTGTCACGTGCCTCATTTACAGTAGCTGATGCACTTTGAATATTAAAATAGGCGGATTGGCTACTCGCTTTAGCCACTTCAAATCCAGATACTGCTTTGTCCCATTCGGCTTTTGAAATAATTCCTTTTTCAAACAGAGTTTTGCTGCGCTCGTAATTTGCTTTAGCTTCTGTTAAAGATGCTTCTGTTTGATTGTATCCTGCTCGTGCATTTTGAAGTGTTGCTTGCGATCTTTGAAGGCCTGATTGGTATAAATCGGGATTTACTTTCACTAACAAATCGCCTTTTTTAACTTGTTGTCCTTCTATAATGGGAAGAGAAATTATTTCACCGGAAACCTCTGAGGATAATTTAATTTCGGTTTCGGGTTGAATTTTTCCAGTGGCAGCAACAGTTTCTATTATGGTAATTGTTTCGATTTTAGAAATTTCAACTTCTTTAAAATTTCCACTTTTACCAAACCAACCATTTTTCTTGCCTACTATAAGTAATAAAATTAGAGCCGTAACTACTATTGCTATTATAATAAGTGTTTTTTTCTTCATTGCTTCCTTGTTTAATAAAGCTTAATACCAAAATAAAGCTCCAGTACTTTTAATTTAAAAATATAATCATATTTAGTCCTTATGACTTCTGATTGCGCATTTTCTAACCGAAGTTTCGATTGGCTAAAATCAAAGGCGTTTAAAAATCCTACCTCAAATCTACTTTGCGAATAATCATAGGCTTGTTGTTGTGCTTCTACTGCTATTACAGCAGCTTCATAAGCTTTAAAAGCCCCTTTTACATCGGTATATGCTTGAAATACATTTGCTTCAATATCTAAATCTGCCTGATCTTTTTGAAGTGCTGCGCGTTCTAAATTTATTTTACTTCTTCTTACATTATTACGAGCAGTTAATCCATTAAAAACGGGCACGTTAAGTTGTAGTCCGTAAAATGTTCCATCATTTTCATAAAGTTGGGTGGTAAAGTTTCTGCCAAAAAAATCATTATCCGCCCACCTAGTATTGTAACCTGCAAAGCCGCTAATGGTTGGGTAATAAACTCCTCTTGCTATTTGCAAGTCTTTTTTAGCGAGAATTAGGTTTTGATCTGCAATTTTAGTTTCAAATCGTTCTTGCTTTGCTTTTTCTATGATATCATAAACCGATTGTTCAGTAATACTGGAAATAGGAATTTCATAGTTATCATCAACGATTTCAAAATTTTCATAATCTTTTATAAGTAAGGTTTGAGCTAGGCTTATTAATGCAATTTTTATTTGATTTTCTGCAACAACAATGCGTTGTTCTTCAGAGGCAGAAGTAGATTTAATTTCTAACAAATCACCTCTTGGCACAACACCCGCATCTACTAATTCATTGGTTCGGTTAAGTTGTTCTGTGGTAATTAGGTTTTGCGCTTGTAAATTTTTAAGATTTTCTATGTTAAACAATACTTGAAGATAGGCATTTGCTACAAAAAGCGCAATGTCATCTTTTATTTTACTTAAATTGTATTGTCCTGCAACTTGTGCTAATTTAGCTCGTTGTAGTTCTCTAATATTACGAAGACCATTAAATAAAGTTACATTTGTTTGAAAACCCATACTTAAAGAAGTAAAGGTAGAATTTGTAAACGTATTTGTAACTGGGTTTATGTTTGCTCCTGTATTTGATGTTAATGATGAATTGCCATTTAAGCTAGGCAGAAAGCTTCCTATAGCATCATCTTTTTGTATTTCAGTTAATTTTAAATCTAATTCCGATTGTTGTACTGAAATATTATTTTCTAAAGCATACACAACAGCTTCTTCTAGAGTCCATCTTTTGTTTTGAGCAAAGTTTGTAATTCCTATTAGAAGTACAAATGCAAGGATACCAATTTTTTTCATAAGGTTTTAATGTCAAGTAATGAGTCTACTACGTTTTAATATTGTTACAAATAAATTGATTAGTTTTTTAAGGGAGTTACTAAAGGGTTCCAAACTTTTATTTTGTTTTCTTTAGTAATTCCATTTTTAATTTCTACTAAGATACCATCGCTTATGCCAAGCTCCACCTCTACTCTTTCAAAATTTTGGTTACCGCTTTCAACTTCTACATAAGGTTTTTGTGATACTGAATCATATTGTACTAATCCTTCCTTTAAAGTTAGTACATTTTCTGCTTTTGCTAAAATTATAGAGGCATTGGCACTTAGTCCAGCACGAATAAATGTGGAATCTAAGTTTTTTAAAGTGCCTTTAATTTCAAATTGAATAGCTCCGTTTTCAATGTTTCCTTTAGGTGCTATATAATCTAAAATAGCTTGAAAAGTTTTATTATCAATAGCTCCAACCGTAATTTCTAAAAGTAAGTTTTCTTTTAATTTTCCTACTTCTGATTCATCAACTTTCCCTTCAAAAATCATGTTTCTTACATCTGCTATTGCGGCAATTGTTGTGCCTTCATTAAAGTTATTGCTTTCGATTACTTGATTACCTACCTTCACAGGCACTTCTAGTACCATTCCAGAAACGGTAGCTCTAATATCTGTATTTGCGGCACTACCAAGACCTCTGGATGTTCCGGTTCTTACAATTTCGTTTGTTTGTTGAGCTGAGGAATAACTTTGTTGTGCTTGTCGATAAGCTACATCGGCTTGGTCAAATTCGTTTGCAGATATGATACCTTTTTCAAACAAGGATTTTTGACGTTCAAAATTTTTACGCTCGTTATCCAAATTAATTTTAGAAGAAGCTACTTGATTTTGTGTAGAAGCTAAATTTGTAATATTAGGCACAATGCGAAGTTTTGCAATCAAGTCGCCAGTATGTATAAATTTACCTGGCTCAATATAAATTTCTTCAATGATACCAGAAATATTTGGCTTGATTAATACTTCATCTCTTGGCACGATACTTCCTGTGGCTACAGTTCTTTTTACAATTGTTCCAATTTCTGCGTTTTCTGTGGAATATATTACAGGATCTTGTACGTTTTTTTGGTATAAATAATAAAGTGCTCCAATAAAAGTGATGACAATAATAAGGAGAATTACGATAGTAGCTGATTTTTTCATTTTATAATTACATATTTGTATTGCTATTGTTTTTATTCTGTTCTGAGGGCTTCTACGGGTTTTACTTTTATGGCATTTTGTGCAGGAATTAACCCTGCTAATAGTCCAGAAATAACCAAAATGGCTAATGCTATTCCTACCACAAAAAGGTTGACACTTGGGTTAGTAAACATGGTTTCTGGCGATGCTGTTTTATCAAGAATCGTATTTGCTAATGCAATAACCAAGGTAGCAATTACAATTCCTGCCATACCAGAAACTATTGTTAAAAATATAGATTCTAAAATAATTTGCAAACGAATGCTCCATGGTGTTGCTCCTAGAGCTCTTCTTATTCCAATTTCTTTGGTTCGTTCTTTTACTACTATGAGCATTATATTACTAATGCCAATTATGCCTGAAAGTAAAATAAGAATACCTACAAAATAAGCTATACCATTAAGCGCAATAAAAAGCCCATTGATTTTTGAATATTCTTCATACAAATCAAAATGACCTACAGCTCTATCATCGTTAGGATGGATAGAATGCCTTGTTTTAATAACATCAAACACTTTCTCTTTTGCCAGTGTAATGGAGGTATTATCCTTTGCCGTTATAGCCATCCAACCCACTTCATCACCTCTATTAAACGCTTGTGAAAAGGCTGTAAAAGGAACAAATATTTCTTTTTGTGCTTCTTCTAGGTCTCCGTTATTAGTGCTTTTTTTCTTATACGTTCCTACCACCATAAAATTAACTTCGTTAATTTTAATATACTCTCCTATTGCTATTTCTCCTTTATTAAAAAGTTCGTTTTTTACCGATTCACCAATAATGGCAACTTTTCTTTTTTCATTAATATCAGAATAGTTTATAAACCTTCCTGAAGTAATATCCATAGGCTGTTGCATAATGATTTCGGGATAATCGCCATAAACATTAAAGGCACCCGTTTGAAGACCTCTTACTACATTATTTGCGCCGCCAAAACCTCCTAATTGGTTTCTGGGTGATACATATTTTAAATCTGGCACACTAGATTTTAATGCGGCTACATCCTCTAATTTAAAAGTATAACGCCTTCCTCTAGGCAATCCTTTATAGGGTCTAGAGGCCGTTTGTGACCACATAAACATGGAGTTTGTGGCCATGCCATCAAAACCTTTTTTTATGCCGTTTTCTAGACCTTTACCTGCAGCAAGTAAAATAACCAAAATGAAAATTCCCCAAAGTACTCCAAAGGCGGTTAGTAATGTCCTAAACCAATTAGCACTTAAGGCGTCTAAAATTTCGGCCCAACTATCTCTGCTGAATAATTTACTCATCTCCTAAAGCTTCTATGGGTTTGATGTTTGCAGCTCTGTATGCAGGAAAAAAACCTGCTATCGCACCTGCTACAATAAGAATAAATACAGTAATTAATGCGGTTTTAAAATCTACAGATGGGTTTGATATATACTCAATATCTATCAAAGGTCCTAGAATTTCGAGTATTCCTAAACCAAAAATAAGCCCTGTAAATCCAGCTATGGTTGTAATAAATATGGACTCGTGTAAAATCATACCAATAATAGACCAAGGTTCTGCACCTATGGCTTTGCGTATTCCCATTTCTTTGGTTCGTTCTTTTACAATGATGAGCATAATATTACTTACGCCAACCACCCCTGCTATAATTGTACAAATCCCTACACCCCAAAAGAAAAGCCTAATCATTAGGTTAAGGTCATAGAATTTCTTAGCATTTTCTAAATTACTCCTAATATTGATTGCTCTTGTATCTGTGGGTGCAACGGTATGTTTTGTTTTTAACTGATTTTCTAATTGCGAAATAAACACCTCCGATGCTTTAAAGTCTTTTTTAAAATTTCCGGTGCTATGAAGGGTGTATGCAAGTGTTCTTATATTATCACCAGCATTGAAAACTCGTTGCGATGTGGAAAGGGGCATAAAAATGCGTGTTTCTTCTCTTTCACCTCCCGGATCTGAAAACACCCCAATTACTTTAAAGTTAATCCCTGTTATTTCAATGTATTCCCCTATTGCATTTTTTCCTTTAAATAAATCTGTAAATACCTTATTACCTATAACAGCAACTTTTTCATAGTTTTGGTGGTCTTGTATGTTTAGATAACGACCGTGTACTAAGGATGCGTTTTCTAAAAACTGGAAATCGGGTAGGACTCCTTCAATTCGATAACTTCCAAATTCCTTTTTATAGGTTGTCAACCCAGACCAAATACGATATGCTGGCGATTTATATTCTAACTGGTCTTGGTATTTTAGCACAGTTTGGTTATAATCCTCATTCTTAAGTTGTATGAACCTGCCTGGATTTAAACCTTTGTAGCCTTGAGAGGTTACTCCTGTCCAAACTGAAATTTTATTTTCTGCATCTTTCTCAAATTGTTTAGACACACCGTTTTCCATGCCTTTACCTATAGCTAGTAGAACAACTAAAATAAAAATGCCAGAAGCAACGGAAAGCCCTGTAAGTAGGGTTCGTAATTTGTTTTTACGAATGGTTTCAAATATTTCCTGCCAACGCTCTATCTCAAACATTTTCAAATTCGTTTGCTCTTCGTTGCTTTACAGGTGTATCGCTTATAATTACTCCATCTTTTAAATGAACAATTCGCTTGGTCATGTGAGCAATATCTTCTTCATGGGTTACGATAAGAATGGTTTTTCCTTCATCATTAATGTCTTGAATAAGCTCCATTACTTCGTATGAGGTTTTTGAATCTAAAGCTCCTGTAGGCTCATCGGCTAATAACACTTTAGGGCTTGAAGCTAGGGCTCTAGCAATAGCAACGCGCTGTTTTTGTCCTCCTGAAAGTTCACTTGGCAGATGTGTTGCCCAATCTGCAAGACCCACTTTTTCAAGATAGTGCATAGCTTTATCTGTTCGCTCTACACGTTTTACGCCCTGATAATACAATGGCATTGCAACGTTATCTAATGCACTTTTGTAATTTATAAGATTGAAAGATTGAAAAATAAAACCAAGAAACCGATTTCGGTAGCGCGCTGCAATTTTTTCATTTAAATTTTTTATTAAAACGCCATCTAACGTATAAGTGCCTTCATCTGCTTCATCTAAAATACCTAGAATATTTAACAATGTGGATTTTCCAGAACCTGATGACCCCATAATTGAAACCATCTCTCCTTCTTTTACCGAAAAATCAATCCCTTTTAAAACATGCAATGAAGTACTTCCTGTTTTATAGGATTTATGTAAATTTTTGATTTCAATCATTGGTATATAGAATTAATTATCTTGGTTTGCTCCATAATAATAAGCTGTTTACAATATTAGATATTGTACCTTAAAAAAGTGTAAAAGTGATGTTAATACTTACAAATGACCTATTAAAAAAGAAGATAAATAAACGCTTGAACTTATTTAATAATCGTACAAAGTAAGACGAAAATTATTGGAGTTTGTTACAAAATAACAGGTTAACTTATTATTTTTCTTTAAGCTTTTTTCTGCTTTTGTAGATAAAAAATCCTATGACACCTACTAAAAGATATGGAAAAACCATCAAATAAAGAATGCCATTATTAATACCTTTTGCTGTTTCACCACCAGCTTCTGATTCTAAAACAGCACGACACATGGCGCATTGTGCATTTGATTGCAAAGTAATAAATAAGAACACTGCTAGAGGTAAAATTTTGTGTTTAAAGCTCAAAATTTTTAGAAATTTTAAAAAATTAATTCAAAAGTAATAATTAATTTTCTTTTTCAATCCATAAATAAAACAAAGGCATAAAGAAAAGACTTATAAAGGTACCTATCCCTAATCCTCCAATTACAATTAAAGCCATGGGTTTTTGTAATTCTGCACCCAAACCAGTTATAAATAAAAAAGGAGCTAATGCAAGTATGGTCGTGAGGGAGGTCATAACAATGGGTTTAAGGCGTAATTTACCGCCCTCAAGAATAGCGTCATACAAAGATAACCCTTGTTTTCTTAATAGATTAATGGTGTGAAGTTTTATAATGCTGTCATTAATTACAATACCACTCATCACTACCAACCCAATAAAAGACATTACATTAAATGTTCCTCCAAAAAGCCATAACAATAATAAACCACCACCCATGCTTATGGGTAGTTCTAAAAGTATAACAAGAGGTTGTTTTAAGGATTCAAACTGTGCCGCCATAATGAAATACAATAGTAAAACGGAAATTAACATCACAAAGAGGAGCTCGCCACCTAGATTTGAAAATTCAAACCAACTACCAGAAAACCGAACTCCATAATTGGAATCTTCTCTGAATTGTTTAATATTTTCATCTATAATTTTATTAGCGTCAACCGCTTGATTGTCATTGTTAAACTTCAAATATTCACCGGCTTTATCGGCATAGATTGTGGTAAATTTTGGGATAGATCTTATGGTAATTAATTGATTTACACTAATGGAAGTGCCGTTTTTATTAATTACTTGTAACCTTAAGAGAGTTTTTTCTAATTGTGCAGTTTCATAGTTTATTTTTATTGGAATAAAACGTTCTGAACCCTTTAAATCATCCACAAAGTTTTGATCAAAAGCGGCTTTGAGTTGTGCTATTAGCGCAAAATATTCTACCTGATAAAGTGCCAGTTTTTCTTGGTCAACATTAATAAGTGCGGTTTGATTTAAGGGGATAGGACTAAAGTTTCCTTTAAGTTTATTCTGTATTTCAAATAGATTTTCTTCTGGGGGAATCTGTAAACTATTTCTCGAGAATACTTGAGCTGTTAAATATGCTTCTTGAGATCCGAATAGATAATCAAAAACGTTTTTTTGAGGGTTAAAATTAAAAATAGCACTGGGATACTTTCTTATATTTTCTGTTAATTGGTCTTTTATTTTTTTTAGCGTATTTTCATTTGTTGATTTGAGGTAAATTTTTGTTTGCGAAAAAGTTTGAGTTTGTTCCTTTTGTAATAAAAAGTTTTGTTCTCCTATTTCAGAAATAAAAATAACTTCTTTGTTTTTTTCTATACTTTGAAAAAGTAGGTGGGTTCTACTCTCATTTTCTGAAATAGTAATATTTTCATTCCAATCAATCTTAAGTACTGCTTCATTTTCTTTAAACTCGGGTAATTTTGAGTAAGGTAAGTAAACGAAAAGCAAAATTGTGGATAGGGCAAAGAAGATTGCAATGAACCAAATGATATAACGATTTTTTTCAAAATAGACAAACCATTTCTTATAGGTTTTTTCTATGTTTTGAGTCTTTACGTGCAACTGAAATTTCTTGCCAAATTCTCGTTTTCTCAATTGTAAAAACAGCACAGGAATGAATATTATGGAAACTAAAAGTGACGAGAACAAACCTATAGTAACTGCAATTGCTTGGTCATAAAAAAGTGCTCCGGTAATGCCGCTTAAAAAAAGTAAAGGAATAAATACCATACAGGTGGTTAATACTGAAGTTATTAATGGCGATATCATCTCATTAGTTCCTACAGCACAGGCCTCAAAGTAACTGTTTCCTTGCTCCATTTTTTGTGTGATATTGTCAATGATGATGATAGCATTGTCTATCATCATCCCCACACCCAAAATAAGCCCAGATAGCGAAATGATATTGATGGACAACCCGAAGATATACATCAAAAATATGCTTACTATTAATGAGGGTGGAATACTTAAAGCAATAATAACCGGTGATTTTATGTCTTTTAAGAAAAAAAACATAATGAGTATGGCTAGCAATCCGCCCACTAATAAGCTCGATTTAAGATTGGACAAAGAAACCTCAAGCAGCTTCGTTTGGTCTTGGTGTACATGGATTTTAATTTGTGGATATTCTACTTCAAATGATACTAACAACTCATTTAATCGCTCCTTTAATTGGGAAACTTTTGTGTCACTCTGTTTAATGACGTGTATAAGTATTGCAGGAGACCCATTATAATTTACTTGCCCGCGTATTAATTGAGGCTGAAAAGTTACCGTTGCCAAATCACTTAACTGAAACAATTTTCCCTCAATGTTTAAAGGAATTTTCCTGACATCATCTAAGGTTTTTAGCGGATTTAAAAATTTTAAATGATACTGGTAGATACCGTTTTGGATAATTAAATTACCTAATTCAAAATTGTTTTCAATAACGGCTTGCCTTAAGGTTTCTGTAGAACTGTTTAAGCTCTCTAAAATTGCCATATCTGGCTGAATAAGCACTTCGGGACTGGTAAAACCGCTTATGTCTGCTAATGCTATATCGGGCAGTTGTTCTAAACGTCTTTTTATTATAGTTTGTGTAAATTCACTTAGTTCCAAAAAGCCTAAAGCATCATAAGGTGTGTTTTGTGAGACGGTTAAAGTGACTATAGGTATGTCTGTGACAGATGCTTTTATAGCTCTGGGTCGATCAAGGTCTCTTGGCAGAAATTGTAGTGCCGCATCAATCTTTTCATTGGTTTCTATAAAGGCAAAATCTGTATTGGTGCCATAATCAAAATTAAGTTTTAATAGCGCATAGCCGTCTCTAGTTTCTGAATGAATGTTTTTAAGACGGGTCACTTGCAACAGTTGATTACGTAGTGGGCGGACCACATTAGTTTCAATATCGCGTGCACTGTTGTTAGGATAATTGAGTTGCACAGTAATTTCAGGAATGGCAATATCTGGCATTAACTCTGTGGGGATTTTTAACATGGCGGCAATCCCCACTAGGAGAATGGCAAGGGTGCTCATAAAAACGGCAACAGGTTTTTTTAACAAAAATTTTACCATAAGCGTTTCTTGATTGTACCTTTAGTTTTTAATTGGAATAGGTTCAATAAAAGTGGGGGTTACATCGGCATCATGCGCCAGATTCATATTGTTTGAGATAATGATGGTATCCCCGGGTTTTATGCCCTCACTCAATGCGTATTGGGAATGATTTTCTTGAGCAATCTTCACATAGTTCCACTTTGACAGTCCATTTTGCACTGTAAATACCACTTCTCTATTGGAACGCAATACCACTGCTTCTTTAGGTATTACCGTAAGGTTTTGAATGGGTTTATTGATAAATATCCTTACGTTCATACCGTCAAAAATAGCGGTATCGGGATTGTTTATTTTTGCTTTTATTCTTACCAGCCCCTCTTTGCTTACTAAGGGGTTTACTTCGGTAATGATTCCTATGTAGTTTTTATCTGCAATGGCAAAAGGAGATAGCTGTACGTTTTGTCCAATTTCAACAAAGGCAAGTTCGTTTTCCATAATTTGAAAAACAACATCGAGTTTATCGTGTGAGAGTAGGGTGCAAAAAACCTCGGCACTAGTTATGAAATTGCCTTCTTTGGCTACAAGGTTAGCCACAGTGCCTGCGAAAGGTGCCTTTAAAAGGGTTTGCTCATAGAGTATGGTAGCATTTTCTAAGCGGTTTTTGGCTTCTTTGTAGCCGGAAAGTTGGTAAAGTGTTTTTTGCACATGCTCAGGAATACTATCCATTGTGGCTTTACTACCATAACCAAAATTTATTTTTTCTTCCAGCAATTTTTGGTTAGCGTTATTGAGGTTAATTTGTGCTTGGTCAACAGCGTTTTTGAGCAATTGATTGTCGAGGTTTGCCAAAAGGACACCCTGAATGACTCTTTTGCCATTAGAAACATAAATATTTGCCAACTGCTCACCCGTTTTAAAACGCAGCTCGCTACGGTGTGTGGCTTCTACAATCCCATTTGCAACCACCTGTGCATTAAATATTTGTGGGGTTACTATGGTTGTGTTTACCGCAATTTTTGAAGTTGTGGGCGTGGTTTCAACCTCTAGGTTGTGATTGTTTGTTTTATCATTACAAGCAATGCTTGCAAGTAGTAGTATGAGGCATAGTAGTTTTTTCAATGGAAATTATTTTAATACAATTAACTCATTTTTAAGAGATTTTCTAAGATAATAAAAATAGGTAATTAATTTTGATAAAAAACCAGGTTTTTTATTCAACTCTTTTAATACCTCATCCAGGTTTTTGTAACGTTTTTCAGGATTTTTGTCTAATGCTTTTATAACTATTTTTCTATAGGGTTCTGGTAGTTTATTAAAATTTATCGCTAATGGTTTTAATGTACTGTTTTTGAGTATCGTGTTTATGTCTTGCCCTTCGTTTCTTGATCCAAAGGGGAGTTTGCCTGTAAATAACTGATAAATGATACAACCTAGCGCCCATATATCTGTTTGTTTTGAAAAACCATTACTGTATTCTGGTGCAAGATATTCTGGCGTTACTGCTTTTTTTGTGCCTTGGGTGAAAAATGTACTATAGTCTAAAATTTTGGGTGTTGATTTTTCTTGTTCTTTTACTACAATTATATTACCGGGCTTTAAATCGCCGTGTATAATATTGTTGCGGTGTAAATAAGCCACTCCTTTTGTGGCTTGAAGAATACATTCCACCATTTCTTGGCAATCTTTAAATTTAAATTGCTCCAAACTTTTACCGTTTAAGTATTCCAATATTGAAAGATGATACTTATCATTTTTAAATTGCACACTTTCAATTGTTTTATAACATTTTACTATATTTTTATGTTGCAAAAGCGAACTGTATTTTGAAAATGTAATAAGTGCATCTTTCTTGACCAACTTTAGAACCACCTCATTTTGTGAACTATTTTCTTTTGCTTTAAAAACTTTTACTTCGGGTGTGTCTTTGTATGGCTTTAAACTATGGTAATTCTTGAGTATATCCATATTTAAAAAAGCTTACATACCATTTTGCCAATTATTTTTTCTTCTTTTATGGGACCCAAGTGCCTTGAGTCCTCAGATCTATTTCTATTGTCGCCTAATAAAAAATAAAAGTCATCTGTAAATGTAAAATGGTTTTGTAAAGTTTGATCAATTTTAAACATGGAATCTTGCTTTTTAATTCTGGCTAAATAGTTTTTTTCAATAGTTCTTTGATATAGACGCATTGTAGAATCGTTCAAAGAAATAGTAAAGCCTTTATGAGGAACAATAAATTCTGAGAAGTCGTTAACCAATGATGTTTGTTTACTTGCTTGGTTGGCAAAATACAGTTCTTCATATTTTACAGTGCTTTTATCTTGTATCGCTTTTGAATTTATAAAGACCTGATTGCTAATTATCTCTAATGTATCACCTGGCAAGGCTATAAGTCGTTTTATGTAAGTTGTGCCATATTCTTTAAAAAGCAAAACATCATTATAAGCAATTGTACTTGTGCTATCATATTTTTTATAAAGAATATAGTTATTTTCCTTCAGGGCATTTTCCATAGAAAATGAGTTTACTCTTGCTATATGGTAGTTTTTATTGAAATGGTAAAAGACAAAAAATAGCAATGCAAAAAATAAAAGTGCGCTAGTAGTTTTAATGTACTTCTCAATGCTATTATTTTTCAATTTTTATTCTTTGTAAAAAGATAAGATAATCTGTTTCATTTCTTCAAAGTTAGTATTGATATTAAAGGGCATAACAATTGACTTTTTATCGTTATATTGAATGAGAACAGGCAAATTTTTTGCTAATTCTGGGTGGTTGTAAATGCTTCCTTTTGAATCAACCAATACTGTAAATTTTTTGTCAAGATGCTCTGCATATTGCGCTGCTTCTCTATTGGTTTTACTTAATAACACTAAATGAATATCATAATTGACTGATTGCTCCAATAAAAAGGATTTGGTTTGTTTTAAACATAAAGAGCATGTGTTTAATGGCAGTAAAATATACAATTCGTTTGTTGAAATGCTGCGTTGGAAAGTTTCTTTTAAATAGTAATTAAATTCTTCTGTACTTGTAATCCTATAAGTGCAGCTTATAAATAATAAACTTAACCCGTTGGGTGAAATTAAATTATTTGAGTTTTAATATTGTTTAACGGTCTATCAAAAATAAACTTATTGATAAACTGAACTAAAGTTAGCGCTGT
>PHDJ01000039.1 GCA_002842575.1 Bacteroidetes bacterium HGW-Bacteroidetes-2 | reverse complement strand
ATATGATTAAATTTTCGTGCCAAGCAAATTTATCATCGGTTGGCGAAGCTGATGCATAAACCACATCTAGATCGCCATCATTATCTATATCTGTAGCAAGGACATCTCTTGGGCCATCAACTTCTGTGGTAATTGTATTTGGAGAGCTAAAACTCCCTAACCCATCCAGATTTTCATACCAAGCAATATAACTGTTTCCAAAATTGTTAGGAGAAGAGGAAATTACATCCATATCACCGTCATTATCGAGGTCTGCGGCATATACTCTATTCATAGAGCCCATACCTACAATAATAATATTTTCAGAGCTAAAATTTCCTAAACCGTCTAAATTTTCATACCAAGCAATTTCTTCACCAGCTTGAGAGGCAGATAAAACATCTATATCGCCATCGCCATCTAAATCTGCTGCAAAAATAGAAGTCACTCCACCAGCAAGTATCCTAATAACGTTTTCGGCACTAAAATTGCCAAGACCGTCTAAATTTTCATACCAAGCTACAGCGCCAGTGCCTGCTATGGCTGCTATAACATCCATGTCGCCATCGCCGTTTATATCTGCTGCATATACTTGATTTACAGACATTGCATTTGTAGAAATAATTTGCGGTACACCAAAATTGCCTAACCCATCGTTGGCATACCAAGCAACAGTGTTATTGGTAAAAGAACCAGATATAATATCCATAGTGCCATTGCCATCCACATCTGCTGCAAAAATAGAAGTTGCATTTGCCTCGGTTGAAATTAGTTGTTGTGCGCCAAAAGTACCCATGCCATCAACGTTTTTAAACCAAATGATATTTTGAGTTCCTGAAGTAGCAATAACATCTAAATCACCGTCATTGTCTATATCTGCCGCAATAGCGTCTCTAACATCTAACAAGTTAGAAATTAGAACGTGCCCAGTGCTAAAGCTTCCTAAGCCATCAAGATTTTCATACCAAGCTACCGTTTGAGCGGCAACCGACGCTGTCAATATATCCTTGTCTCCATCACCATCAAGGTCAGCACTAAAAACTCTAAATGATAAGGAACTTGGTATTTCAGAAATAATTTGTTGTGGTCCAAATTGGGAAAACCCGGCATAGGAACATAAAAAGGAAGTGAGTAAAATGAGAACTATTTTCATAATATTATAGATAAACAAACAAGGTTTACCGCAGATAAAGCAGTAAACCTTGAAGTAGTGTTGCAGTTAATTGTTTTCTTTAAAAATTACAGATTCTTGTATGGCACCATCCTCATAGTTTTTTTCTATTTTGTACAAACCACTAGGAAGGTTTTGAATTAAATTAGGATTATTGATGCCGGAGGAATCTTTTTGGGTCAGGGTAATGTTATTATTAAAAACATTATCGTTAAATTTTATTACGGTACCGCCAATGGGTGCTTTATTCCAATTGTCATAGCATTTTCTAAATTCAGGAACTATAGATGGTAGTTGTAAAATTTTAAAAGCAGCATGGTTAGGATGCGTTATACTTTCATAAACAGTTTCGGTTTTATCTACAAATTTTACAACATGAGGTCCAACGGTAAAAGAGGTGACCTCAAAGTCGGAAGGTTGTGGATACCCACAACAACAATCTTTAAACATATAGCTAAAACCAGGTTGAAACAGTGCCGGTTTAAAATCGTCTGGCAATGGACCAGCAAGATAATAATCTCCTTTGTAGGGTTCATATAAGGAACTTATGGTGTTAGTAACGGGTGCGTAAAGGCTGGGTTGATCATTTATGTATTCACGCATACGTACGCCTTGTCCTGTGGTTAAATCAAAGCCACAACTTCCTAGGGTATAAGCCATAAGATTTCTAACATCTTTTGTGAAAATTTCGTAGGGAGCGGGAGGGTCACTACAATCAAAACCATTAGGATTAAAATAAGTGCAATCTGCTTCATTTAAATAAAAATAACGTAGCTCAACAGGACACACTTCATTTGCCGGCATGCCAAGCTCTCTACACCTTTCATTTAAAAAATCCGGCATAGCAGCGGTATCTACAACTTTATCACCTTTGTCATCTGCATTAAAGTTAGGGTCATCCGGATCTCTGGTAACATGTTCACAAAAATTTTCGTTTTCCCAACCAAGGAAAGTGTGGTCTAAATTGAAAACGTGTCCTAGTTCATGATTAACCACTCTACCATTTGGGTCATTAAAAGAAAAAGAATTGACGACAGTTCTTAATTCAGACTTATACCCTGCACCTGCAAAGCCAATTGTAGATCGCGGGATATGATAATTCAATGCGTTGCTTTTCATGTATTGTGGGTTTTGGGCTAAAAAGTTTTTAAAGGCATTAAGTGAAGAAGGGTTTGTTTGCCCATTTGGCAATGTATTTTTCAGATGTATGGTATCAAATACTGAGGAATTTATATAATCGAAACCCGTATATTTAAAGAAAATATTATAGGTGTTAAATTTCATATTAAGCGTGGCTATTGCTTTTAATGCCTTTTGCTCGGTTAACTTATTCGTACTTTCCCCATTATCATCATTAATTCCCCAAAAAAATACGTTAAGGACAACAGGTTCAAAAGTTGCTAAATAGTTTACATCAATGGATTTACTGTAAACATTTTCAGGGTCGGGTGTAAAAACATCTGGAGTACCGCAAATAAAATCATCGGTTTGCGCAAAAGAATTTGAAATAAAAATAAGGCATAGCATACTGATAATTAGATGTTTATTCCATAAATGGGGGGGGGGTAAATAAGGTTTTAACTATTGTTTTCATAAGAAAAGTTGTTAAAGTTTTATTAAATGTATAAAATAAAACTGGAACAAAATCTCAAAAACAAAATTAATTTAAAAAAAAAGCCTTCCCAAAATGGAGAAGGCTTTGTTAAAATAAAATTGTTTTATTTGTTATAATTTACCAAAAAAATTATCCATTTTCAGTTTTTCTTCTTCGGCAAGTTCGGCATCTACAAGAATTCTTCCACTGTGTTCGTCAGTGATGATTTTTTTTCTGGATGCAATTTCTACTTGTACTTGTGGTGGAATGGTAAAGAATGACCCTCCTGATGCGCCACGTTCTATAGTGGCTATCGCTAAACCATTTTTTACATTGGTTCTAATACGGTTGTAGGCATTGGTTAATCGTTCATCTATTTTTTCTCTATATGCATCAGCTTCTTTAGTTAAAGTAAGCTCTTCTTTTTCGGTTTCTTTTAATATACCGTCTAATTCTGATTTTTTATGACTTAAATGCGACTCTCTGTCGGTAAGACGCTCAGCAGATTGAGTTATGATTTCTTTTTTGTGCTCCATTTGTGCTTTTAATTCTTTAATGTGCTTTTCAGCCAATTGAATTTCTAATTCTTGAAATTCAATTTCTTTGCTTAAAGAATTGTACTCTCGGTTATTTCTAACGTTATCTTGTTGGGAGGTGTATCTTTTTATAAGCCCTTTAGCTTCTTCTGCCAGAATTTTCTTTTGTTTGATAGACTCTTCAGTAGATTCTAGGTCGGCAGTTAGTTTGTTCATTCGGGTAGTTAAACCGGCTATTTCATCTTCTAAATCTCTTACTTCTAAAGGAAGCTCTCCTCGTAAATTTCTAATCTCGTCAATTCTTGAATCGATTAGTTGTAAGTCATATAAAGCTCTTAATTTTTCTTCTACAGTGGTTTCCGTTTTATTTGCCATACTTATAAATACTTGATAGGATTGGTGTTTACTTCTGATATATTAACCTTAATTCTGTTTAAGGCAGGTGCAAAATTAGTGATTTTTTTGGTAATGAACGCCACTAAACTATTTTTTGTGAATTGTTCGCTTTCATAATGCCCAATATCGGCTATTAAAATTTTATTTTCGGCCTTATAAAAGTCGTGGTATTTGAGGTCAGCGGTAATAAAAACGTCTGCTCCGGCTTGTTTTGCTTTTTCAATAGCAAAACTACCCGAGCCGCCAAGTACTGCAACTTTTTGTATATTTTTTCCTAAAAGAGCAGAGTGTTTTATGCATTCAGATTGCATGGTTGTTTTTACAAACTCTAAAAATTCTTTTTCTGGCATCGGCTTTTGTAATTCCGCAAGCATTCCTAGCCCTATTTTTTGGTTGGTGTTTTCTAAAGTTGTAATTTCATAAGCTACTTCATCATAGCTGTGATTTTTAAAGAGTGCTTTTAAAATTTTGGATTCTAAATGGGTTGCAAAAGTTACACCTATTTGCGTTTCTGCCTCTTTATGTGTTTTTCCAATTTTTCCAATAGATGGGTGGGCATTTTCAGTTGGACAAAAACTTCCAAATCCTTCTACAGAAAAACTACATTTGTTATAATTTCCAATACTGCCGGCACCTGCCTCAAAAAGGACATTACGCAAGTTTTCTGCTTCAGCCGATGGTACATAGGTGATTAATTTTTTAATGGTGTGTTTTTTTGGAAGCAAAACTTTTCTGTTTATTAATCCTAGTTTATCGCATATAATGGCATTGACACCATTCCAAGCATTGTCTAAAGCGGTGTGCATAGAAAAAATGGCAATATTGTTTTGTATGGCTTTTGTAACCACTCGCTCGACATACGTTTCGCCGGTTATTTTTTTAAATCCGGAAAAAAGGATGGGATGAAAACTTACAATGAGGTTGCAATTTTTTTCAATAGCTTCCTCTATAACGGCTTCTAAAGTGTCTAAAGTAACTAAAATGCCTTGTACTTGAGTGTTTTTATTTCCCACTAAAAGCCCAACGTTATCAAAGTCTTCTGCATAGCTTAGTGGTGCTAATTCTTCTAAAAGGTCAATTATATCTTGAATAATCATAGTGTATATTTTACCGTAAAGATAAAAAAGTATATTTTCGTTGTGATGAATAAACTTAGGAAAATACTGTTTCCATTTTCAGTGCTTTATCATGGAGTTACTGCGTTGAGAAATTGGTTGTATGATAACAATTTTTTAAAGAGCGCATCTTTTGATTTGCCAGTAATTTGTGTGGGTAATCTTAGCATGGGTGGCACCGGAAAAACACCAATGATTGAATTTATTATTTCCTTTTTAAAAGAGGAAAAACGTGTTGCAGTCCTCAGTAGAGGGTATAAACGAAAATCTAAAGGGTTTCAGTATGTTGAAGTTTTTAATACTGTGGATGAAGTAGGTGATGAGCCTTTGCAGTTTAAACGAAAGTTTCCGAACAATAAAATAGCAGTTGATGGCAATAGAAGGCGAGGCATTACAAATTTAGCACCTAACGCAGACGTGATTTTGCTGGATGATGCTTTTCAGCACCGAAAAGTAAAGCCTTCTTTTTCTATTTTATTAACCACTTATGCCGATTTGTATATTAAAGATTATTTATTGCCAGCCGGAAATTTGAGAGAATCTAGAGCTGGGGCAAAACGGGCAGATTTTATAGTGGTAACTAAATGTCCTGAAAAAATGCCTTATGCTGAACAACAAAAAATTCAGTTTGAGCTTGAGTTAAAAAGTTACCAACGTGTTTATTTTTCTACAATTAATTATGCTTCTATAGTGCAAAATAAAACCAGTAGTAAGCCATTAGAAGTTTTGATGAATAAAGAGTTTACCTTGGTTACTGGCATTGCTAATCCTATACCACTTGTTTCTTATTTGCAAAAGTATGGATGTATTTTTGAACATATTTCATTTACAGACCACCATAACTTTTCGGATTCTGAAATTGCAATGCTTCAAAAGAAGGCGTTTATTTTAACTACCGAAAAAGATTTTATGCGTTTAGAAGGCAAAATTAATGAGGCATTGTTGTATTATCTTCCCATACACATTAGCATTTTAAATAATGAAGATGGATTTAAAAATAGGGTTATACAAGCAGCTCGGGCACTTGTTGAACAAGAAAAGGAGCTCTAAGTTTTAGTAGTTTGAAGGGTACGATAAATTTTTTCAAAAAACTCTTCTGTTTTGAAAGGTTTCGGAATGATTTCATTAAAACCTGCTTTATAAAAATCATCTAAGTTTTCATCGATGGTGACCGCGGTTAAAGCTATGATTGGGATTTGTTTTTTAAACTCTCTAATTTGTTGTGTAGCTTCAATACCACTTATTCCTGGCATGTGGATGTCCATTAATATTAAATCATAGTCGTTTTCTTTAACTAAGGCTACAGCATCTTCACCATTATCAGCTGCAGAGCACTTCATTTTGTTTTTTTCCAGAATTTTTTTGGTAATCATCTGGTTGATTTTATTGTCTTCCACCACTAAAATATGTAGGTTTTCTAGAGCTATATAATCTACATCATAGATAATTGCATTTGGATTTTTGTTTTCTATATCTTCAGCGGCAATACTAAATTTTAAATCAAACCAAAATTTAGAGCCTTTTCCTATTTCGCTTTCTAAATTAATTTTACTTCCCATTAGGGTTAATAAATTCTTCACTATAGCTAATCCAAGGCCTGTACCGCCAAATTTTCTGTTAATTTGAATTGAACCTTGAGTAAAGTTTTCGAAAATCGCTTTTTGTTTTTTTAATGAAATTCCAACGCCGCTATCTTTTATTTCAAAATGCAGTAAAACGGTTTTATCGGTTTGGCTTAATTTTTTTACTTGAATGCTGACCTCGCCATTCTCCGTAAATTTTACGGAGTTACCTATTAAATTAATCAATATTTGAGAGATTACAATAGGGTCACCCACAAGCTTGAATGGGATGTTTTCATCATAATTTAAGATTAGCTTATTGTTCTTATCGCTAGACGATTTTCTTAAAGCTATTAATACGTCTTCGATGCGTTTTTTTAGATTGAAGGCTTTTTTCTCAATTTCTACTTTGTTGGCTTCTAGTTTATTAAGATCTAATATGTTGTTTATTAATGAAAGTAAATATTCACCTGAAAACTTTAAAGAGTTTAAATGTTCTTTTTGATCTTCACGAGGGTTATCTTCTAAAAGTAAATGTGTTAAACCTGTTACTGCATACATTGGTGTTCTTAACTCATGGGTTATAGTAGATAGAAATTGTGCTTTTGCTAAAGAAGCTTTCTCAGCAAACTCTTTTGCAATGATTAATTCATCGTTTTTTTCTTGAAGCAATTTGTTTGCTCTCGCTCTTAAATTATTATTTTTAAACAAGGAAAGTGTTAATAGGGAGAGTATAAGAATTAGTGTTACACTTAGTCCGGTTGTAAACCGGTTCATAGTAATAGCCTTTTGTTGTTCTTCTAAATCAATTTGCTGTGTTGCTATAATGTCATTAAGACTTGCACTGTTAGACTCAAAATCTAAATTTTTACTTAAAATTGCTGCGTGTATTTCTTCTAAATAATCGTTTTTATTTACAAATTCTTTAAGTGCATTGTAGGCTTCCGTTGGTTTGTTTTGAAGCATTGCTATTTCACTTAATACTTTATAGCTATAGGTTTCTAATTTTAGATAGTTGTAGGTTTTACAAATAATTATTGCTTTGTCTATGGCAAATTTAGCATCTCCAATATTTCTCTTTTTTTCTTCTGCATCCTTTGCTTGTAAATCAATTAGAGTTTGTGCGATATAATTATTGGCATTTGCTTCAAAAAAATGATATTCTAAAGATTCAAAAATGGGGAGGGTTGCTGCAAAGTAGTTTAATGCTTTTTTAGTTTCCTTCTTTTCTAAAGCTAATAATCCTTTATTGAACTTTACCTTGGCTAATTCTCCTTCGTCATTAAGTGTTAATAATATTTGATCTGCCCTGTCAAGATATTTGCCGGCATTATCATAGTCTTTGATTTTTATTAAAATAAGTCCATAAAGGCTATATGCTCTAGCTAAATCTGGAGAAATAGTTTGATCTTTTATATAGCCTATAGCTTTAGTTGCTTCATCTTTGGCAAGGTCAAAACTGTTTATGGAATAGAAAAAGTAAGCCAGAGTGGTACTAACAGAGGCTTTGTGTGGGGCACTATTAATTTTTTTTGCTAGTTCTTTTGCTTCTAAAAGGTTAGGAATTACTTCATCTAATTGTTGAGTAAGTATAGATTGATAGGCTTTATGTTGCAGATTTAAAATGAATGCAATCGTGTCTTCATTTTTCGTTTCAGTTTTTTGTGCAACTAATGAAAGCGAAAATAAAAGTAAGTAAAGGGGTAAAATTAATCGAATAAATCTCCTTTTCATTTTGCCTTAAATAGGGATAAATATAGTTATTTCTTTGAAATGTATTTTACTAAATCAATTAATCTCGAGGAATAACCAATTTCGTTGTCATACCATCCAATGATTTTTACAAACTTACCAATTACTGAGGTCATTTGGGCATCAAATATACAAGAATGTGAATTATCTATCACATCAATAGAAACAATAGGGTCTTCGGTATATTCTAGAATTCCTTTAAGGTTGGTTTCGGAAGCTTTTTTGAATGCTGCATTTATAGATGCAATCGAGGTTTCTTTTTTTACGTTTAAGGTTAAATCGGTTAGTGAGCCATTTGGCACTGGCACACGAATGCCACAACCGCCTATTACAGATGCAAATTGTGGAAATATTTTTGTCAAAGCCTTTGCAGCGCCAGTTGTTGTTGGCACAATAGATTGTCCTGCGGCTCTTGCTCTTCGCAAATCGCGGTGGGGTTGGTCATGTAAACTTTGGTCTGTAGTATAGGAATGTATTGTAGTAATATATGCTTGTTCAATACCACAAAGAGTATCAATAACCTGTATCATTGGAGCGGCATTGTTTGTTGTACAGGAGGCATTTGAAACGATGTTTTCTGTGCCATCAAGGATGTTTTCGTTTACGCCTAGAACAACGGTTTTAATTTTGTCATCGTCAGGGGGTACGCTTAAGATTACTTTTTTTGCTCCAGCTTTTAAATGTGCTTCTAAAAGGTTTTTGGTTTTAAATTTTCCGGTGCATTCTATCACAAAATCTACATTTGGCCATGAAATGTTTTCGATTTTAGCTTCATTAAAGAGGGGGTATTTTATCTTATTAACAAGAATACTATGTTCTTCAAAAGAAACAACTTGTTTTAAAACCCCGTGAATACTGTCATATTTAAGTAAATGGCTAAGCGTTCTTGCGTCTGCCAAGTCATTTATTGCGACTACTTTTATTGTGGGTTCGTTTAATAGCAAACGAAATAAATTTCGCCCAATTCTTCCAAAACCGTTTATTGCAATAGTAGTTACTTTTGGCATTGTTGTTTGTCGAGTGAAAAAAATGTTTAGGTTAAATGTTTTTGTGCTTTATAAGAAGAACGAACAAGAGCGCCACTTTCTACATGGCGAAAGCCCATTTCTAAACCTATTTTTTCATATTTTTGAAATTGTTCTGGAAAAATAAATTCTTTTACCGGAAGGTGTTTTTTTGAAGGTTGTAGGTATTGACCGATGGTTACGATATCTAGACCAACACTTCGCAAATCTTCTAAAGTTTGAATAACTTCTTCTTCCTTTTCACCCAAACCCAGCATTATACCACTTTTGGTTCTTTGCATTCCTTGATCTTTTAAGTATTTTAAAACGCCAAGACTTCTTTCATATTTGGCTTGAATGCGTACTTCACGAGTAAGACGCTTTACGGTTTCCATGTTGTGCGAAACTACCTCGGGGTGTACTTCAATAATTCTGTCAATGTTTCTTTCTACTCCTTGGAAGTCTGGAATTAGTGTTTCCAAAGTGGTTTTTGGATTCATTCTTCTTATGGCTTTTATGGTTTCTGCCCAAGCTATAGACCCCATGTCTTTTAAATCATCTCTATCTACAGATGTGATAACGGCATGTTTAATGTTCATTAACTTAATAGAGCGGGCTACTTTTTCTGGCTCATCCCAATCAATAGTTTCCGGCCTGCCGGTTTTTACACCGCAAAAACCACAAGAGCGAGTACAAACATTACCTAAAATCATAAAGGTAGCAGTGCCTTCGCTCCAGCATTCGCCCATGTTTGGGCAGCTGCCTGAAGTGCATATAGTGTTTAATTTATAGTTGTCCACAAGGCTTCTTAACTCTGTGTATTTTTTACCTGTAGGTAATTTTACACGAAGCCATTTTGGTTTTGGAGTTGCTTTTAAAAGGCTTAAAGTTTCTGTTTCCATAGCTTATTTTAGGAATGCAAATGTACAAAAAGATTAGCGATAGCCGATTTTAGATTTTATATTTAATTTTTTAGAGGGTTTGACACTTTATGGTAAAAAATATTTGGACCTTTTTTAAAGAATATTTTTAAGGATTCTTATACAATAAAATAATTGAAAGAAATTAAGGGGACATAAAATAAGGAAAGATGGTTTATTTTTTTAATCTAACTTATTTTTTGAAATTATTTCTGCTAAAAGTTTTTTAGAGCGAAGCAGTTTTACTTTGATATTATTAATGGGTTCTTCTAATTTTTCTGCTATTTCTTTATAACTCATCTCTTGAAAGTATCGTAAGTTAATAACTTCTTGATAATGGGGTTTGAGTTTTTTTATGTGTTTTAATAGGGTTGCTAAATTTTGTTGGGTAATTAAATAATCTTCGGGAGTGGGAGAGTCATCTGGAATTTTTTTTATTTGTGAATCATCCATTTCCATGTACTTTGAGGTAATAGAAGCGTTTTTTTTTCGAAGTTTATCAATATGAATATTTTTTGAAATGGTGATCAACCAAGTACTAAATGTGTATTCTTCCTGATATGTTTTTATTTTATCGAAGGCTTTAGCAAATGTTTCAATAGTAATGTCTTCGGCTTCGGCTTCATTATGCACTCGTATTAATTGAAATCCGTAAACTTCGTTCCAGAAAGTATCCAATAAAAAATTAAAAGCCATTTGTTTGCCTAGTTTGGCGTTTTTTATTTCTCTACTTAAAATTTCCTTTTTTATTTCCAATGTTTTGGTTTTGAGAAGATATTGGATATAAAGATACTTAATTGAAAGCAGATTAAAAATAATTCTAATAATGGAATTAAATATAGTAAGCCTGTTTCGTCTAGCTTTTTAAGTGTTTTGCTGTAAACTAGATATTGTGTTAGAAGGCGTAAGGCAATGAGTCCTGTAGCCCATTCCCAAGGGATAAAGAAAAAGCAGGAAACAGCACCTACCCAAAAAAGTAAATTGGCTATAAAGTATAGGCTTAATATGATTTTATGGAAAGTTTTATAATTTTTTGCGGTGGTTATATGCCTCTTTTTTTGATTCCAAAAACTTTTCCAAGTTGTTTTTGGAATAGATTCTGTAAAACTATTTTTTGAAAAACATATAGCTGTATTTTTACTGTTTGCGGCTTCGTTTACAAACAAATCGTCATCGCCTGAACGTATGTACATATGGCTCATAAAGCCGTTGTTTTCATAAAATAGGGTAGAAGTATATCCTAAATTTCTGCCTACACCCATATAGGGCATGCCTATTTTTGCATAGCTGAAATATTGAAATGCGGTAATCCAGGTTTCAAATCTTATTAGTTTATTTAAAAAGGAAGGTTTTTTTTGATAACCGCTATAGCCTAAAACCAATTGTTTGGAATCTGAAAACTGGTTTGCCATTTCTTGTATCCAGTGATCCGATTTTGGTTTACAATCAGCATCTGTAAAAAGAAGATATTTGTTTTTGGCTTTTTTAATTCCTAAAGTAAGCGCATATTTTTTATTTGCCCAAAAAGCTTCGATGTTTACAACATTTACTATTTTAATTCTGTTGTCAGAAGCCGAAAACTTTTCCATTACTTCTAAACTATCATCAGAGGAAGCATCATTAATTAGAATGATTTCAAAATCGGGATATTTCTGTTTTATCCAAAAAGGTATATGTTTTTTTAAATTTTCAGATTCGTTCTTGGCACAAACAATTAAGGAAATGGGGAGGCTATTGTTTTTTAAATCAGTAAGTGGCTTTAAAAATGAAAATTTTGAAAAAATAAAATAATAAGTGCAATTTATAAAAACAATAATTGCAAAGGCAGAAAGCATTATCGCGGCAACCATATATCTTACTAAAAATACTTAAGAGTGGATTTCTTCTTTACAGCTATCAAATTGATCGGGGGTTTTTCCGCAAAATCCGCAAGGTTCGCCGCTTTTGTTTAAAAATGGACTTTGGCTAGCACAGGTTCCAGCGAATTTTCCGTCTTTTTTTGCCCATATTTTAATAGCAATACCAGCTACAGCTAATCCTAAAAGTGCTAAGGTAATAAGTAATAATTTCATGGCTCTACATTATCCTACAAAGGTACAAAAAGATTGTAGATTAATAGATATGAAATTTTGTTTATCAGGGGTTGATTTTTAAAAAATTTCACGATTTATTTCAAAAAAAAATTATAGAATATTTACTTCTGTTTCTATATCTATACTAAAATATTTTTTAACTTTTTTTTGAATTTTTTGCGCTAAAGCAAGTATTTCGGCTCCTTTAGCATTTCCATAGTTTACTAAAACTAGGGCTTGTTTTTCATGAACTCCAGCATCACCAAACCGCTTTCCTTTAAAACCAGATTTTTCAATAAGCCAGCCTGCGGGAATTTTAAATTCTCGCTCAGAAACTTTATAAAATGGGGCATCGGGATGTGCGGCACTAAACGTTTCAAATTGGGCTGCTTGTATAATTGGATTTTTAAAGAAACTTCCGCTATTTCCCAATATTTTTGGATCTGGTAATTTAGATTGTCTTATGGCAATTACTGCTTTTGAAATATCCTGAATTGTAGGAATTTTTATAGCCAATTTGACTAACTCCTCCTGTATAGAGCCATACGCCACTGCAGTATTATGATTTTTTTTACTGAGTTTAAGGGTGACACTGGTAATGATATAGTTTCCTTTTTCACGGGTTTTAAAAATGGAATCTCGGTAGCCAAAATGGCATTCTTCACGAGTAAATGTTTTTATGCTTTGCGTTTTTATACCCATTGCTTCGCACCGCACAAACACATCTTTTATTTCTACGCCATAAGCTCCTATGTTTTGAATGGGAGCTGTGCCTGTATTTCCGGGGATTAGTGATAAATTTTCAATGCCACCATAATCTTTTGAAAGGCAATAAAGTACGAGTTCATGCCAATTTTCACCAGCCATTATTTTCAGATTTACAAAATCATCATCTTCAAATTCAATAGAAATTCCTTTTAAATTAATTTGAATGACTAATGCTTCTATATTTTTTGTAAGCAGCATATTACTTCCGCCGCCTAAAACAAGTCTTTTTTCAAACCGCTTATCCTCAAGAGCTTGCTTCAATTCGTTTATGGAAGAAACAGATACAAAGTGGCTTGCTGTATGGTCGATGCCAAAAGTGTTGTATTTCTTTAACGATTTATTTTCTTCTATGAACATAAGTATCTTTTCAAGATTATGAAAATCATGAAATTTTGTGACGCAATATTTTTTGACTTTCTAAGGTATCTGAATATGGGGTCATAAAAATTAATTTTTATACTGTTCTAAAGCAATTTTTAAAATAGCAACCGACCGTAATAAATCAGCTTTTTTCAATACATAAGCTATACGCACTTGGTTTAGGCCAACATTTGGTGTGGAATAAAAACCTGCTGCAGGAGCAACCATAACCGTTTCACTATTGGTTTGAAAATCTTCTAATAACCAACGAGCAAAATCATCGGCATTTTTAACGGGGAGTTCGGCGATGCAATAAAAGGCGCCTCCAGGATTTGCAACTTTTACATTCGGAATTTTTTGCAATTCAGAAATCAGCAAATCTCGTCGTTCTTTATATTCCTCTATGACATCGTCAAAATAGGATTGTGGAGTTTCTAAAGCTGCTTCACTGGCAATTTGTGCAAAAGTGGGGGGGCTTAATCGGGCTTGTGCAAACTTCATTGCTGTTGCCATTACTTCTTTGTTTTTTGAAACAATACATCCAATTCTTGCGCCACACATACTATACCGTTTAGAAACGGAGTCGATAACAATGGCATGGTTGTCTAAGTCCGAAACTGCTAATATAGAGTAGTGTTGTAAACCGTCATAAGCAAATTCTCTATACACTTCATCGGCTATCAAAAACAAATCATGTTTTAAAACTAAAGCGGCAAGTTGCTCTATTTCTACTTTGGAATACATATATCCTGTTGGGTTTCCAGGATTGCAAATTAGAATTGCTTTGGTTCTTGGTGTAATAAGTTTTTCAAATTCAGAAATAGCAGGTAAAGCAAAATTGGTTTCTATGGTTGAAATTACTGGCACCACTTTTACACCAGAAGAAATGGCAAAACCATTATAATTAGCATAAAAAGGTTCAGGAATTATGATTTCATTGTCAGGGTCTGCTACGGTTCCCATGGCAAAAAGCAAAGCTTCTGAACCACCTGTGGTCACAATAATATTACTGCTGTTTATAGAAGGATTTATTTTTTGGTAGTAAAGAGATAGTTTATTTCTATAACTCTCAAACCCTGCAGAGTGACTGTAAGATAGCACTTCAATGGAGTTGTTTTTTACAGCATCTAGGGCAAGTTTTGGGGTTTTTATATCGGGTTGTCCAATATTTAAATGATATATTTTTATTCCCTTTTTCTGAGCAATATCTGCATAAGGAACCAATTTTCTAATTGGCGATTCTGGCATTAATTTTCCTTTGTTTGAAATACTTGGCATTTTGTCTTAATTTTAGGCTGTAAAGTTGCAAAATATTATTTAGATTTCCTTATACTTAGCCTTTTGGTTAGTATTTTAATTGTATAAAAATATAAATGGTGTTGCATTTCAAGTTTAAAATATTCTTTTTATGGTTGAGCCTGTTCCAAGTTCTTTTTATGAATGGTCAGGATCATTTTGAATTTCCAAAAAATAAGAATAAAGATAAAATAAGCATTCAACTAATAAATAACTTAATACTTATGCCTGTAGAGGTCAATGGTGTGCGATTGACTTTTTTATTAGATACAGGCGCTAGTTCTACTGTAATTTTTAGTTTTGAAGAAACAGACTCTATACAGTTGCATAATTCTTCAGTCATACAACTTAGGGGTTTAGGTAATGGCGAGCCGGTAGATGCTATAAAATCAGAAAAAAATACCATACAAATTGGGAATGCTAAAAAAGCTAACCAAACAATCTATGTAGTTTTTGATGGGACACTAAATTTTTCCTCTAGGTTAGGAGTGCCTATTCATGGGATAATAGGCGGTGATTTTTTAAGAGATTTTGTGGTTGAAGTCAATAATGCTTCAGAAATTCTTCGATTTTATTTACCGGAAAGTTTCCTACAAAAAAAATGTAAAACTTGCATTAAAAAAGAGCTCGTTTTTATAAAAGACAAACCGTATATTAAGGCGGTAGTTCAGGATTCGTCTATTAATATGGAGGTAAATTTATTGATAGATTCTGGTTCAGGAGACGCCTTATGGCTTTTTGAAGATAAAATAAATAAAATAAAAGCTCCTGTAAATGCTTTTGAAGATTATTTAGGACTAGGAATTAATGGAAATATTTATGGGAAAAGATCAAAAGCAGAAGGTTTTTCTATAGGAGATTTTCATTTTAGCAATGTAAATGCAGCCTATCCGGATGTTACATTTAGTGAAAATTTAAAATTAGTTGAAAATCGTCAAGGCAGTATAGGTGGTGAAATTTTAAAGCGGTTTAATTGGACCCTTCATTATCAAAATAAGTACATCATATTACAAAAAAATAGATATTATAAAGAGCCGTTTCATTATAATATGAGTGGACTAACATTACAACACGGTAGTTTTACTGTAGTTCAGGAACGAAAACAGCAAAGCAGTGATGCCTACCGCCTGAATCAAAATAAAGCCTTATCTGTCTTTAATTTAAATTTAAGTTCTAATATTGAAATTCGTTTAGAGCGAATTTATGTGGTTGTAGAAGTAAGAAAAAATTCACCTGCTGAACTAGCAGGAATTCAAGTGGGTGATGAAATATTAGAAGTAAATAACAATCCTGTTTACAAATATAAGCTTCATGAATTGAACGAAATGTTTTATGCAGATGAAGGAAAAATTATAAAAATGAAAATCCTAAGAAATGGCTATGAGCAAAGGGTAAAATTTACATTGAAAGACGTATAAAAAAACTCCTCAACTTAGTAAAGAAGAGGAGCTTGTTTTTTTTAAGTAGTTTTTTTTATTCATTAACAGTCCCTTTTATTTTTAATGCTTTTATAGGTTCATCAGCATTAGAATAAACGGTAATTGTTTTTCTTATTGGGCCTGGTCTGTTGGTGTCATATTTCACTTCAATTGTACTAGATGCGCCTGGTAAAATAGCACCTTCTGGTTTTTTTGGTACCGTACAACCGCACGTTGATTTTACATCATCAATAAGTAAAGGAGCGTCACCTGTATTGGTGAATTTAAAGATCCGTAAGCCATCACTCCCTTTGTCTATAGTACCATAATCAATGGTTTCTTCTTCAAAGGTCATTTTAGCCACTTGAGCTTGGGAAGCAAAACCTACTAACCCAATAAATAATACAATTACAATTTTTTTCATAATATTAAATTTTTGTGTTGCTAAAGTAATTACTTTTTAAACTTCAAGCAAATTAAGTTATTCACTTTTATAATCTTTAAGTTATAACTACTTTTGTTGTTTATTTCAAAAATCAGACCAAAAAATGAATTTACCTTCTACATACGAATCTAAAGATATTGAAAATAAGTGGTATAGCTATTGGATGCAGCATAATTTTTTTCATTCTACACCTAATGAAAAAAAACCTTATACTATTGTAATTCCTCCTCCCAACGTTACTGGAGTTCTGCACATGGGGCATATGTTAAACAATACTATTCAAGATGTGTTAATTAGAAGGGCTCGTTTAAAAGGTTTTAACGCCTGTTGGGTGCCCGGTACAGACCACGCGTCTATTGCTACAGAAGCAAAAGTTGTTGCCAAATTAAAAAGTGAAGGCGTAAACAAGACAGACCTAACTCGTGAAGAATTTTTAAAACATGCTTGGGATTGGACAGACAAACATGGAGGAATTATTTTGGAACAATTAAAAAAACTAGGATGCTCCTGCGACTGGGAACGCACCAAGTTTACCCTTGATGACGATATGTCAGCATCTGTAATAAAATCGTTTGTAGATTTATATAACAAGGGACTAATTTACAGAGGTTTTAGAATGGTTAATTGGGATCCGGAAGCACAAACCACACTTTCTGATGAGGAGGTTATTTTTGAAGAACAGCAAGGAAAATTGTACTTCATAAACTATCTTATTGTAAATGAAAATGTTGAAATTTCAAATTCTTTCAAAGGGTTAGAAAAAGAATTCCTTACCATTGCTACTACAAGACCCGAAACTATTCTGGGAGATACCGCAATATGTATCCACCCAAATGATGAACGGTTTTCACATTTAAAGGGTAAAAAAGCTGTTGTGCCTATAGCAAACCGAATAATTCCAATTATTGAAGACGAATATGTAGATATGGAATTTGGCACCGGGTGTTTGAAAGTTACACCCGCTCACGATGAAAACGACAAAAATCTTGGCGAGAAACACCAGCTTGAAATTATAGACATACTTAAACCAGACGGGTCTTTAAATTCCTTCGGAATGCATTATGAAGGAAAAGACCGTTTTGTGGTGCGAGAAGAAATTGCTAAAGAACTACTTGAAAAAGGATTTTTAGTTAAAGTGGAAAACTATATAAATAAAGTAGGAACTAGTGAACGTACAAAAGCTATTATTGAACCTAGATTGAGTGATCAATGGTTTTTAAAAATGGAAGACCTTGCTAAGCCAGCTATAAAAGCGGTTTTAGAAACCGAAGAAGTAAAGTTGTTTCCAAAAAAATTTGATAATACCTATAGGCATTGGATGGAAAACATTCGCGACTGGAATATTTCGCGGCAGTTGTGGTGGGGTCAACAAATACCCGCCTTTTATTTTGGTGATGGTAAAGAAGATTTTGTAGTGGCAGCATCCAAAGAAGAAGCACTTTCACTTGCGCAAAAAAAATCCGGAAATGAAAAATTAGCACTTTCAAACCTCATTCAAGACCCCGATGCGTTAGATACTTGGTTTTCTTCTTGGTTGTGGCCCATGAGTGTTTTTGGTGGAATTATGAATCCCGAAAACGAAGAATTCAACTATTACTACCCCACAAATGATTTAGTTACTGCACCCGATATTTTATTTTTTTGGGTGGCAAGAATGATTATTGCAGGTTACGAATATACAGGAAAACGACCATTTGAAAATGTATATCTCACTGGATTAGTTCGTGACAAACAACACAGAAAGATGTCAAAATCTCTCGGAAATTCGCCCGATGCTCTAGCCTTAATAGAACAGTTTGGAGCAGATGGTGTGCGCGTAGGTTTGCTTTTAAGTGCCGCTGCCGGAAACGATTTACTCTTTGATGAGGCTTTATGCCAGCAAGGAAAAGGTTTTGCAAATAAGATTTGGAATGCTACGCGTTTAATTACAGGATGGGAAGTTGCTAACCTACCACAACCAGAATATGCAAAAACCGCTGTAGCTTGGTATCAAGCAAAATTGCTACTTACTATGGAAGAAATTGAGGATCATTTCAGTAAATATCGCATTTCAGATGCTTTAATGGCAACGTATAAATTGGTATGGAACGATTTCTGTTCTTGGTTTTTAGAAATGATTAAACCTCCTTATGGCAAACCCATAGATCAAAAAACTTTAGATGAGGTTATTGAAATATTAGAAAATAATTTAAAATTATTACATCCATTTATGCCTTTCTTAACCGAAGAAATTTGGCAAAATATCAAAGTTAGAAAACCAGAAGAAGCCTTAGTTATTTCCACTTGGCCAAAACAAATTGCCTATGATAAAAAAATAATAAGTGATTTTGATTTTGCGGCTGAAGTAATTTCAGGAATAAGAACCATTAGGAAAGAGAAAAACATATCCTTTAAAGACACTTTAAAACTTCATATAATGAATGCCGAAAATTCATCAGTTGTGTTTGATAGTATTATTTCTAAGTTGGGAAATTTAGAATTGCTTTCGTATGTGTCTGACAAAGTGGATGGCGCTTTGAGTTTTCGTGTAAAATCAAATGAGTATTTTGTACCTATTTTAGGGGCAATTAATATAGAAGAGGAAATTAAAAAACTACAAGAAGAATTAAAATATACCGAAGGCTTTTTAAAATCGGTACAAGGAAAACTAGCAAATGAAAGGTTTGTGAATAGTGCTCCACAACAAGTTATTGCTTCTGAAAGAAAAAAAGAAGCAGATGCTCTATCTAAAATTAAAATGCTTCAGGAAAGTCTATCTGGATTAAAATAGTTTGAAAATAGTTAAAATAAGTAGGTTGGCAAATATGCAATAAAACGTAAAAGTAAAGTTTTATACCTCAATTATTTTCGATACAGAAAATAGTTAGTAACTGCATCAATATACTCTTTTTTTGCTTCATCTGGAGTAAGAAATCTAGCTTGAAATAGGGCATTAGATTTAAAGGCATTGATAAGCGGTTTTTTGCTATTTGGGTCATCCTGACTATTATTTGCTTTTTTATAATAGGCATATAGGCGCAAAAGCAAATCTGCAGGAAAAGTTTCCGTGTGGTTATTTACTTGATTTACAGCTTCTTCAAAAGCAATTTGAAGTTCTTCTGAGGTCATTTTTATTCTGCAATAGCGGTAACGCCGCCCTTGACTTTTTGATTTAGATTTACAGTTATTTTGGTGTCTAATGGAAGAAATACATCTACTCTAGAACCAAATTTTATGAAGCCACTATCGCTTCCTTGAATAACTTCTTCGCCTTCTTTTGCATAGTTTACAATTCGTTTTGCTAATGCACCTGCTATTTGTCGATACATAATTTTACCAAAATTTTCAGAGGAAACTACTACCGTTGTACGTTCATTTTCTTCAGACGATTTAGGATGCCAAGCTACTAAATATTTTCCTGGATGGTATTTTGAATAGGCAACTATTCCGCTTACAGGATAGCGAGTAACATGCACGTTAATAGGTGACATAAAAACAGACACCTGTATTCGTTTATCCTTGAAATATTCCTTTTCAAATACTTCTTCTATAACAACTACTTTACCATCTACTGGTGATAAAATAAAATGGTCTTTTACCTTTGGTTTGCGTTTTGGATTTCTAAAAAATTGTAATATTAGAATGAAAAATAACAACAAAATACTAACTAGTATTTTTTTATGTAACTCATTTTGCATTAAAAAATGCGAAGCAAGAGTAATAGCAATAATTGCCACTAAACCGCTAAGAATTATTTTGTGTCCTTCTTTATGAAACATAATCTATAACTAACAAATAAATATAAATAAAAGGGCTTGCATAAATAATACTATCTAACCTGTCATATAAACCTCCGTGACCCGGCATTAAGGCTCCACTATCTTTTACGCCTGCTTGTCGTTTAAATTTTGATTGAACCAAATCCCCAATAGTGCCAAAAACACTAGTTATAAATGCTAGCCCAAGCCAAATTAATGGGTCAAAAATAGAAAGATATTTAAAAATAATAAAACTTGCGGCACTAGCAGCAATTAACCCGCCAAAAAATCCTTCCATCGTTTTCTTAGGTGAAACGCGTTCTAATAGTTTTCTTTTACCAAAATTTTTACCCACAAGATAGGCAAAGGTGTCGTTTGTCCAAATAAGTACAAAAACAGAAACTATGATGTTAGAAGAAAATTCACCGCTATAAAATGGAATTAGCGCAATAAATACAAATCCGCTGATAAGATAAAGGATTGAAACTACATATTTTTTTTGACCAAACATTGGAATCTTACTAACCCATAACAAATCTTTAAAAAGAAACAGATTTACAAATCCTGTAAGAATGAGTAATAATTTAGTAGCATAAAAATCAAACTTTAAATAAGAAAACATGATAAAAAAGCCAATAAGAATTGGAAAGAGTATGAAAGTTTTTAAATGTATAAGCTGGTTAAATTCAAATAAACAAATTAAGCCAATAATTAGAAAAAGCATCTGAAATGCAATTTCGGAAGAATTCATCGAAAAAATTAAAATCGAGACGTATAAAACTCCCGACAGTCCTCTCACCAAAAGTTCCTTCATATTATAAATCTTCCAAGAGTAGCAAATATAAGTTTTTTGAACTACTTCCGTAAGTCATAAAATCATTTTCTTTTTTGGTTTCAAAGTTTTTGATGGTTGTGATGTTGGTAGGAATATTTTTTTTGTTCGAATTTTTAATTATTCGAAGGCCTTCGCCTATGGTATCTACTAGTTGGCTTGTTGTGGCAAAAATGATAAAATTATCTGGTAATTCTTCTATTTTTTTTTCTTTTATTTGGTTTGAAGAAATTAAAATGGCACCGGCATCTGCTATTAAGGATTCGCTTTGTGATAAGAAAAATGAGGCTTCTTGGTTTTCACCAAATTTCAGATTAAAACTATTGAATTTTGATTTTAAATTTTCATTGGTACAATAAACAGGTTTTTCATACCAATCATTTTCTAATAAAATATTGTCAAAGGCTTCTAAAAGTTCCTCGTTATTTTCACAATAGAGAAACTTACCACCATTTTTCCTGAAGTTATATGTAAATTTTTCGTCAGTAGGTTGAGGTACTTCTGGCAAATATTTACTTTTTTCAGCTTTTGGGGATGCTTTTGATTTTGCTTTATTAAATAATTTTTTAAACAGACTCATAGATTTTTTTTGAAGAGTTTTCCTGCTTTTGCACCAAATATAAAAAATCTTAACCTAATAACGAATTAAGTTAAGATTTATATTATTTATTTACTTTTTTTTAAGAAGGATCAACTACGTCATTAAACACTACTTCTGGGGTGTCATACGGTCTGTTTCCAAATATTTTTTGAAGGTTGTCTTTAAAAATAACTTCTTTTTCTAACAATACATTTGCCAGCTCTGTAAGCTTATCTTTATTTTCCTGTAATAATTTAATGGCTCTTTGGTATTGCGATTCTATTAAATTAGAGATTTCTTTATCAATTAATTCTGCTGTTTTCTCACTATATGGTTTTGTAAAATTGTATTCGCCTTGCCCTGAGGAGTCATAATAGGTTAGATTGCCTATTTTTTCATTTAAACCATAAACAGTAACCATTGCTCTAGCTTGTTTGGTTACTTTTTCTAAATCGCTAAGAGCTCCTGTTGATATTCTGTCAAAGATGACTTTTTCAGCTGCTCTGCCGCCTAGGGCAGCACACATTTCGTCTAGCATTTGTTCAGGGCGAACTATTAGGCGCTCTTCAGGAAGATACCATGCGGCTCCTAAAGATTGACCACGAGGTACTATGGTAACTTTTACTAAAGGTGCGGCGTGCTCTAACATCCAGCTTACAGTTGCGTGACCTGCTTCATGATAAGCAATTGCTTTTTTCTCGTCTGGAGTAATTATTTTATTCTTTTTTTCTAGGCCGCCTACAATTCTATCTACGGCATCTAAGAAGTCTTGTTTTCCTACAGATTTATTTCCTTTACGAGCGGCTATTAATGCCGCTTCATTACAAACATTGGCTATATCAGCTCCAGAAAACCCAGGGGTTTGTTTAGAAAGAAACTCTAGGTCAAGATTATCGTCTTTTTTTATAGGTCTAAGGTGAACTTCAAAAATTGCTTTTCGTTCTCTAACATCCGGCAAGTCCACATAAATTTGACGGTCAAAACGACCTGCACGCATTAATGCTTTGTCTAATACATCAGCACGGTTTGTGGCTGCAATAACAATGACATTAGCATCTGTGCCAAAACCGTCCATCTCGGTAAGAAGTTGGTTCAGCGTGTTTTCTCTTTCATCGTTTGAACCGGAGAAATTACTTTTTCCTCGAGCACGACCTATGGCGTCAATTTCATCAATAAAAATAATAGAAGGTGATTTTTCTTTTGCTTGTTTAAACAAATCCCGAACTCGTGAAGCTCCAACACCCACAAACATCTCAACAAAATCTGATCCTGAAAGAGAGAAGAATGGCACTTTTGCTTCTCCGGCTACGGCTCTAGCTAGTAAGGTTTTTCCCGTTCCAGGAGGGCCTACTAATAATGCTCCTTTAGGTATTTTTCCGCCAAGGGCGGTATATTTATCTGGAGTTTTTAGGAAATCTACAATTTCTTGTATTTCTTCTTTTGCACCTTCTAAGCCAGCTACATCTTTAAATGAAGTTTTTACATCGGTGTTTTGATCAAATAGCTTAGCTCTAGATTTTCCAATATTAAAGATTTGCCCACCGGCACCACCACCTGCTCCAGATGACATACGCCGCATAATAAATATCCAAATAGCTATGATAATTGCAAATGGGAGTAGGGAAAGCAGAATGTCTCCCCACATGTTTGACTCGGTGTCATAAACAACATCGGTACTTAAATTATTTGCTTCTTTCGTTTTTCTTAGCTCGTTTTCAAAATTTTGAAGGTCGCCAAATTCAAACTGGTAAGCAGGTATAGTCGAGGAAGGGAGCAATTATGCACTTCTTTGGCTTTTGCTTCCTCTGTAAGGTAAACTTTTGCTTTGTTTTTATTAACGATGACTACTTTTTGTACATCGCCATCGGTTAAATATTGTTGAAATTCAGCGGGTGTTGTTTTTGTGGGTTCTGACCATCCACCACCCCCAAAAAAGTTGATTCCTATAAAAACTAATATAATAATACCATAAATCCAATAAGCACTGAATTTAGGTTTAAAATCCTTATTTTGATTTGGTTCTGGTTTATTTTTTTCTGATTTCTTGTTGTCTTTTGCCATCAAATGGTAATTATATTTTTAATAACTGGTTTCAATTTTAACTGTTTTGGCATCGCCCCATAGGCTTTCAATGTCATAATATTCACGAATGTGTTTTTGAAAAACATGCACGACAACGTGAACATAATCCATTAAAATCCATTCAGCGTTTTCAGCGCCTTCAATATGCCAGGCTTTTTCTTTTAAAGCCTTACTTACTTTTTTTTCTATGGAGCTTACAATGGCGTTAACCTGTGTGTTTGAGGTTCCATTGCAAATAATAAAGTAGTCACAAACTGTGTTTTCTATTTCTCTTAAGTCAAGAATTTCTATGTTTTGTCCTTTGACATCTTCAATACCATTAATGATCTGAGTTATTAATTGGTCTGTTCCGTTTTCTTTTTTGGTCATTAAAACAACTATTTTTGCAAAGTTATTACTTTTTTGTAGTTTAATAACTTTCTATATTATAAGATTAACCTAATTTTCTATGCTAACATACAAAATCAATGCCACGCAATCTACTAATTCATATCTAAAAGAATTAGTAAAAAAAATTGGTGCCGAGGAAGAAATAGTTGTAGTTACTAATAATCAAACAAATGGCAGAGGGCAAGTGGGTGCTATTTGGCAATCACAGGTGGGCAAAAGTCTAACTTTTAGTGTGTTTAAGCCTGGTTTTGGTATGGATGTTAGTCATCAATTTTTTATATCCATGGCTGTTTCTTTGGCCGTGAAGGATGTTTTACATTTAAGGAATGTGGTGAATTTATGTGTTAAATGGCCTAACGACATTCTGTCAGCAAATAAAAAAATATGTGGCATTCTTATAGAAAATATTTTGCAAAAGTCTGTTATAGCAGGAAGTGTCATAGGCATAGGGTTGAATGTTAACGAAAATCTTTTTGAAAATTTACCAAAGGCAACTTCGATGAAAATAGTCACAGGCAAAAATTTTAGTTTAGAAGAAATACTTGAGGACGTTGTTAAGTCACTTGATTTTTATTTCGTCTTTTTAAAAGAAAAACGTGTAGGTGAATTAGCCGAATTATATATTTCTGCTTTATATGGTAAAGATCAAGTCAATTTTTTTTTAACTCCTGATGGGTTGCGCTTTCATGGAATAATACGAAGTATAGCGCCAAATGGTAAACTTCGGGTGGAGATGGAAAATAAAAGTATAAAGGAGTTTGATTTAAAAGAAATAACGCTGATTTATTGATTAAAGCTTTGTAAGGTTAGTGGTCAGTGTTTCAATAAATTTAGAAATAGGGCTTTTAATCATCATTGCCATCATCGTATTAAAATCGCCCTCAAAAAATAATTGTGCTGCTGCGGTATTTTCACTTAATTCTTCAATATTTGCCGTTAGTGTAAAGGGAAGCTTGTCGCTTATGGCTCCTAGAACGACTTTGTTTGGTTGGGTAATTTCTTTGGTTTCTAGTGCAATTTCAGGCATTCCCTTTAGTGCAAAAACAAAGGCGTTTTCGCGAATAACTTCAAATTTACTGATGCTTTCGGGCATCAATTGCTCAAAGTTCCTTACATTGCTTAAAAAGGTGCATAATGCAGATGCAGATTTGTTTACGGTTACTTTATTTCCTTCTAAATTCATTTTTTACTTATTTGTTCCAATTTGCAGGATTATCTCTCCACATATTTAAGGTTTCTATTTCTTTATTAGAAATGTATTTTGATTTTTCAGCTTGTAATAGGAGGGTTGAATAGTCACTTAAGGTATGCAATTCTATTTTTTCTTTTTTAAAATTTTCATTAGCTATTTCAAAATTGTATGAAAAAATAGCAATCATTCCTTTAACATTTGCTTTAAAATCTCTAAGTGCACTAACGGCATTTAGACTGCTTTTTCCGGTGCTTATCAAATCTTCTACAACTACAACCGATTGGTTTGCTTTTATAATTCCTTCAATTTGATTTTGTCTTCCATGACTTTTTGCTTCGGGCCTTACATACACAAAAGGGAGTTTTAAATAGTCTGCCACAAGCATTCCAATGCCTATTGCACCTGTTGCAACACCGGCAATTACGTCTGGTTTGCCATAAAGTTCTTCTATTTGATTGGCAATATTTTCCCTTAAATAATTTCTTATGCTTGGGTATGAGAGTGTTATCCTATTATCACAATAAATAGGAGACTTCCAACCTGAAGCCCACAAAAAAGGGTTTTGTGGTTGTAATTTAATTGCATTTATTTGTAAAAGCAATTCGGCTGTTTTTTGTGCCGTTTCTTTATTCAAAATCATAATGCAAATGTATAAAGTTTTTGTCAATGATAAACCTATATTTCTTACAACAGAAATGGTTTATGAGGAAAATGTAAGGTGCTTTCCGCTTAAAGGAGTTGATTTAGAAATGGTTATAAAAAATGTAGCCAAGGATAAATGGGATAAAGTTTATTTGTATCACCCAAACCCGGATACATTGCTTAAAAAGTTTAAAAAGAAAATTCCTGTAGTTGTTGCCGCTGGAGGTCTTGTAAAAAACAACAAAAACCAGACATTGTTTATAAAAAGAAATGGCAAATGGGATCTGCCTAAGGGTAGAGTGGAAAATGGAGAAACGCTTGAAGAAGCCGCAATTAGAGAAACTGAGGAAGAAACAGGAGTAAGAGAATTAAAAATTATAAGACCATTACAAATAACTTACCATATTTTTAATCGGAATGAAAAAATGAAGTTGAAAGAAACCCATTGGTTTGCTATGAAATCTAGTTATGAAGGTAAATTAATACCCGAAAAAAATGAGGGGATTAAAAAAGTGACTTGGAAAAATGAAATAAAAGTTCAAAAAGCGCTTCTAAAATCGTATGCTAATATTAAAGAATTATTTTAGCAGAGGGTTTAATTAAGAATTAAGAATTGTTTTTCAGGTTTTAAAGTAAAAAAAATCAATTCAATTTTCATTAACAATTCCACTTAGATTGGTGTAAATGGTTGTTTTTATTCGATTAATTTGTGTTCTACCAAAAATTGTCGTGTACTAATTCATAAGTCTTAAAATAGGATATCTTAAATGTGCTTTTTCATAGTGTTTGGATTGCATATACAACCAATCTAGTTGTGCATACCAGTTTTCTCTAAATGCGATTTCCTCTACTTTTTTTAAGTCAAATCTTGCTTTTATTTCCAGTTTTTCTTGCAATAATTTTTCGGCAATTTCTTCAAAAACATACGGACTAAAGCCTTCTTTTTGTTGTAAAATAGTATCAAAAAAATTCCAATTAAAAAAAGAATCTACTGCTTCGGGCTCGAGGGTTTCTAAAAGATACCTTACACCGGGCTGGTTTGTATAAACCAAATAGTCGCCTTCATGAAGCATTATTTCTTCTGTCTTTTTTGAAATGGTAGTGTTGTAATGGGAATAATGCCCTTCAAAAGCAGTATTGCGGGTTGCATATTTTTTTATTTTATATACTTCTGCAGTAAGTACGGTGTCTTTTTTTATGGGTTGCATTTGTATCTGGTTTTTTTGCAATAAAGCAATAACATTCCACCAACCTTTTGGAATACCATAAGCTTTAGGAATCGTTACATACGCAGCTGGCTTAAAATAATCAAAATAGCTAACGGGTTTAGTAAACGGTTTCTCCCTGTCATAAAGCAACCGTTCTTTTCCTGTTACCTTACTTGGCTTATAACTGCTTTCAAAGCCTTTAAAGTTGAGCGTGGTTGTTTTTGTACTGTCAATTTCCCATTGTATCGGATACGCTGTGCCTGCTGTAAACGTTGAAAAATAATTGCTTCGCAGTTGTTTTATTTCTTTAAAATTTTCATCCGTAATTGCTATCATATTTTGTAAGATTGCATAGGTGCCTTCAACGCGGTTTTTATAAGGTTTTAGCATATGGGTTTCTATCATCATTCCAAAAGTGTGGAACAAGGTGGTATATCCGGTGGAATATCTGGGCGAATCCATAAATTGCGAAAATCCTTTTTCGGGAGGGCTGTTAAACACATTAACGTAAGGCGTAATATCCCAATTTTCTTTTGCAAGTCGTGCTTCAAGTTCTGGGTTTATAAAATCATTTAAGTAGTTTCCTAGTTTACCACCCAACTTGTTGTGCTGGGTAAAAAGATGGGTAAGTGTGTATTGGTAGTCTGCGCCGTTGCTTACGTGGGTATCCATAAAAACATCCGGATTTAGGAGATGAAAAATTTGCGCAAAGGCTTCGGTATTTTTGGTGTCACTTTTTATAAAATCTCTATTCAAATCAAAATTTCTGGCATTACCACGAAAGCCATATTCTTCCGGTCCATCTTGATTTACTCTTGACGTATTGTTTCTTTGTAAAGCACCGCCAATGTTATATACGGCAATTGCTGCAACAATGGTATTTTTTGGAACTTTTATTTTATTTTGAGCCAGATTTCTAAATAATAGCATAGTGGCGTCTATGCCATCAGGTTCGCCGGGATGAATACCATTGTTTATGAGTAGTATTGCTTTTTCTTTTTTTAAGTTTTCAAAATCAAAAGTTGCCTCTTTATTGTAAATAATTAGGTGTAATGGGTAGCCGGCATCTGTAGTACCTATTTCCATTATTTTAATAGTGTGGAAAGATGTTTCTAAATTCTTATAAAAAGTAAGGATTTCAGGATAGGTAGCTGTTTTTGTATAGTTGCTTTTTTCAAATGCTAAAGATATATCCTCGTTATTTTGACTTGTAGCCATTTCACAACAAAGGAGGGTTATGCATATTCTTAGGGTTAATTGTCTGACCATAGTGGGTTATTTAAGCATAAATGTAGGTAATATGTAAATTTTTTTAATAGAAATTTCTAAAATTAAAAAATATTACTTTACATTTGACTTCTACAAACTATAAATTTTAAAATTATGAAAAAAATTACTTTATTATTTTTTCCATTTATTTTAACTTTATTTTTATTTTAATTATGAAATTAAACCTGAAAATAAAGAAGTGGAAATGAGTTTAAATGAAAAAATTGAATTAAAATTTGATAATATTTTAGATTTTGTTACTGAGATTAATTTTATTAATCAAGATGAACTTTATTTTTATAATATCAATGGAAAGAAAAATGGGCAAGATTTGAGTTTTTATATAAATGTAAGTGAAAAAGATTTTAGTTTCAAAAATTTAAATACTAAGTTAGATTATAAATTATTTAGACAATATTGTTATTTGGTTTTAGATCAATGCTCGATATTTCAAATAAGTACTAATGATCCAATTTGCGGTATTTACATTAATAATGAGTGTAAACCAATTTAACAATTCCTAATTTAACAATTTATTAACCAATAATTTAACATTATGAAAAAAATTACTTTATTACTTGCATTAGCAATTTCTTCAACTGCTTTTTCGCAAATCAGTCTTGTAGAATTAAATGTGCCCTCAGAAACTGTAACTATTAATCAAAATCAAATTTTTATGGATCCTTGTTCCTCTCAGGTTCCAAGTAATGCACTTGAAAACGGATTATTTTTTGGAGGTGCTACTAATCAGCGATTGGCTGTTGACATAGCTGTTGCTGCAGATGTTGAGTTTTCTATTGAAACAATTACAGTTAATGTTGCAGGTCAAGCAACAAACTTCACCTTAATTTTTTATGATGATGTTGCTGGTTTACCGGGAAATGAAATTTTAACTCTTGATTCCGTAATTGATTTCACTGTTGGGGAAGTGTTAATTGGAAATAACTTTGGTTTTGATTTTTATACATACACTTTTGGACTTTTGAGTCCAGTTCCATTAGCTGGGATGACAGGAACGGGTTCCACATTTTGGATGGAAGTTGTAAGTGATGCTGTTGCTTGGGAAGCTACAACTGCTGTTATTAATGGGTTGCCTTTGGCGTTTAATAATGACAATTCAGGAGGTGTATGGTCGATAAGTCCAACTACTGAATTAGTTTATTCTGTTGCTGGACAATGTAACCCTGTGTTAGGTATAGGTGACAATATTTTGTCTTTTGTTACAGTTTATCCTAACCCGATTTCAGATATCTTAAATGTTAAAGTTCCTGCATCTGTACAAATCAATGAAGTTTCATTGATTGATCTTTTGGGCAGAAATACTGGTGCTGTATTGGCAAATGGCACGATTGATGTTTCAAACTTGAGCAAAGGGATATATATGCTTACTTTGAACACAACTACTGGTTCTGTTACCAAGAAAATTGTAAAAAAATAAATAGTATTAAACTTTAAATATTTAAAAAGAGACTGTCTATAAAATTTTTAAACAGTCTCTTTTATTGTACATACATAATTTTATTCCTATGGACAAACAGGTAAAGTACTATTTGTACATAATGTAGTCCCAGTAACATAAACACAATATGTTTCATAATAACATATACACGGTGGATTTGGGTTCCCAGATCCAAAACAAGGAGAATCTAAATTATTAGGATCAGCTGAACTAATAGAACTAGTTTTGTTTAAATTAGTATCATACGAATTCTCGTTATTTGCAATCAATAGTATAGCTGAAAATGCAAATATGAAGTATATTGTAAATGTTAAAATAATTGAAAATGTTTTTGTTTTCATGATATCTATATTTGAAGTTAAATAATTATAAATTTAAAAAAAAATATAGAAATTAAAAGGGAATTATTTAAAAAAAAAGTAAAAGATTTAGTCCTTACTCAAAAAATTGTTAAAAAATAATTTTTAATTTCTATCTTTTTATTGAAACCCTTGGTATCTTATGCCAAGGGGTTTTTATTTATTTCAACTAATTAATATTGTTTTCTTTAAAATTAAAGATTTTTTTATAGAGGTTTTTCTTTTCTCTATGTATTCTGATATCTGTTATTAGATAGGTTAAATTCTATGGTTTTTTAAAATTATACACTTACTTTTACAAAAAAATAAGCATCCCCATGTTCAAGAAGAACTTTATTTTATTGGTTTTCACTTTTTTTACTTTTTGTAGTCCATTACTTTTTTCTCAAACTGAGCCAACAAAAGAAGAAAAATCAACCATTGAATTAATAGATTCATCTTCTTTTGCACTAGACGCTGGAGATTTTGAAAAAAGTGCAGCCTTTTTAAACAGTGCAAAACAAAAAATTGATTCCAACTCTTCTCCTTTAGTTCTTCATAAATATTATCAAAATTTTGCTGCATTGGCTTTTAGCCGTTTTCATTTAGCACAAGCACAAGAAGCTTATTTAAAATCCATTCAGGCTGCATTAAAATTAAAAGACACTATTTCCATCGTAGCCGCCTATTCGGGTTTGGCTAATTCGCTAATTGTTGATAGTAAGTATACTTTGGCTTTACGGTATCAGCAGGAGGCATTAAAACTGTTAGAAAATAACAAGACAAAAGTATATTATGGATTAATTGCAAATATGGCAATGACGTATAGATATATGCAAAACTATGATCGAGCTTTAGAATCTTTTATGGAAGTAAAAGCATTTTTTCAAGAAAATGAGGATTTTAAATCGCAAGCCATTATTGAAAATAACATAGGCGAATTGTATCGAGAAAACTTCAAGGAATTTAAACAAGCACATGCACATTATAAAAGGGCTATTTTTTTAAATAAAACGATAAATGAAAAACACCAACTTTCACAAAATTACCACAACCTTTCTTTATTATTTCAAAATGAAAAACAACTAGATAGTGCCGTTTTCTATATTGAAAAATCTATGCAATTAAAAAATGAAATTGGGGATACGGGTGGTTTGGCAATAAGTAATAACACGCTTGGTATTATTCAAATGGCTGCAGGTGCATATGATGAGTCTATAATTTCTTTTAAAAAATCATTAGAAATTAGTGAAAAATTTGGCATTACTCCTGGATTATATTATGCAAATATGGGAATAGGAAATGCTTTATTGGCAAAAGGAAAGGATGCTGAAGCATTGATTTATTTTAAAAAGGTTGAGGTAATATCAAAAGATTTAGAGTCCTTTGAAATGAAAAAAGAAATATCAAAAATTCTTTTTGAATATTATAAAAACAAAAAAGATTTTGAAAGGGCACTTCATTATGGTGATAAATTACAAGTAATTGATGATAGTATTTCTAGTTTTCAAAATAAGGTAAATTTAGAGGAACTTCGTATTCTATATGAAACCAACCTATCAGAAACTGAAAATAAAATTCTTAAAGAAAAAGAAACAGCACAGCAAGAAGAAATTTTTATACAAAACATCTTTTTAATTATTTTATTTATAGCATTAGTAATTTTTATCGTCTTGGTTATTGTGCTTTTTAAATCAAACCAACAAAGAAAAATCGCCTATAAAGAAGTTAAAAAAGCCACTCTAGAGTTAGAGAAACAATACCAAATAACAAAAGAGAAAGAATTAGAATTGTTTAAAACAGTTGCGTTAAAAGACAAAATATTTTCCGTTTTAGGCCATGATTTAAGAACTCCTTTGGCTAATATTTCAAGCTTAATAGATAGCATGTCACAAATTGAACTATCGCCGGAGGAGATGGAATTTATGTTAAAACATTTAAAAGGGGAAACCAATGCAAGCTTAAAAACATTAGAAAATATTTTACAATGGGCTCGATTACAAATGAATGACAAATCCATACTTGTGTCTGAATTAGATGAGGACGGCATTATTATAGAAATCATCAAAAATTTTGAATCCAATACCGATGCAAAAAATATACAAGTAAAGTATATAAATAAATCTAATGCTATACTTTGGGCTGATGAAAATCAGTTTAGAAGTATAGCAAATAATTTAATTGGGAATGCTATTAAATACAGTCCTTTACGAGGTGAAATAGTAGTAACTTTTGACGAAGAACGAGAAAACTTTGTATTAAGTATTAGCGATCAGGGTATTGGCATATTGCCTTCTGTGATTGAAAATTTAGAAACTCAAGAAGAATTAATGAGCTCCTATGGCACCGAGGGCGAAAAAGGAACAGGAATTGGCCTTCGAATTGTTAAAGATTTTGTCCATTTGCATCAGGGTAAAATTATCTTTGCAAAAAATGAACCAACCGGAACCGTTGTTACTGTATATCTACCTAAACTAGTTAAAAGCAGAATTAATGTAGACTAGGAATAGAAAGTAAAAGAATCAAAAAATAGACTATTAGTAATCACAAAAAAAAAGAACTACACCTAAATTAAAAACCTATTAAGTACATTAAATAAGCTATATATAGGCCAAGTAAAATTATACCTTCCCATCGATCGATTCTTCTATGTTTTCCGGTAAAAACAAATAAGAAAAGCAAAATACCTGATGCTAAATTCATAACAATATCTACAAACGATGCCGATGCAACCACCACAGGAGTAATAAAAGCAGATATGCCTAAAACAAAAAAGATGTTGAAAATATTAGAGCCTACTACATTGCCAATAGCAATATCTACATTCTTTTTTCTTACCGCGACCATAGAAGTTGCTAACTCAGGAAGTGAGGTGCCTATCGATACAATGGTTAGTCCAATAAAACGTTCAGATAACCCAAAAGCCTCCGCAATGGAAGTAGCACTGCTTACTATTAATTGACCCCCTATCACTAAACCGGTTAGCCCAATAAATATAAAAAGAACAGCGGTAAGGGTTTTATATTTTTTTATTTCTATAATTTCATCTACTATTTCACTCTTGGATATAGCGATATTATACACTAGAAAAATAGCAAAAAACAGTAATAGCAAAATAGCGTCACTTCTGGAAATAATGTTTGTTAGATTTTGGTTTAAATAAATGTCGGCCGCAGCAATAAAAACAACAAATGCAGCTAAGAGACTCAAGGGAATTTCATACCAAGTAGTATTGCTTTTTACAGCAAGAGGGAAGATGATTGCTGAAATACCAAGAATTCCTAAAACGTTGAAAATGTTGCTGCCTAAAACATTGCCCAAAACCATTTCTGTATTATTATTTATGGCGGCTATAACATTGACCACTAGCTCAGGAGCAGAGGTGCCAAAAGCTACAATAGTAAGCCCAATAACAATGTTTGGTATTCCAAATTTTGTTGCTAAACTGCATGCAGCATCTACTAATTTATCAGCACCAAAAATGAGTGCTACAAAACCGCCAAGGAGCAATAGGAAATCAAACACTTTGATAGAGGTATAAAATAAAATGAATTTATTTAAGGCGAACACTGTCTGGAACTAAAACCGTATAATCGCCATTATTGCGTATTACATCTCTAACAATGCTGGAACTAATAAAAGAAGTACTAGAAGCAGTTAGTAAAAAAACGGTTTCCATTTTTGATAACTTTCTGTTGGTATGTGCTATTGCTTTTTCAAATTCAAAATCGGCTGGGTTTCTAAGTCCCCTTAAAATAAAATTAGCATTTAATCTTTTGCAAAGCTCGATGGTTAAGCCATCATATGTTACGACTTTAATTTTGCTTTCGTCTTTAAATGCTTTTTCTATAAAGCTTTTACGTTGCTCTAAAGAAAACATGTTTTTTTTATCCGCATTAATTCCTATGGCAATAATAATTTCATCAAAAAGCTGCAAGGAGCGCATAATAATATCAAAATGTCCTAAAGTGATAGGGTCAAAAGATCCGGGAAATACTGCTCTTCTCATATTAAAATCTCTAAGAGGTTGAGGTTTCTAAGGTAACTGTTTTTTTGCAAATACTTGCTCTACCATATTTCCAAACAAATCTTTTAAAGAAATACCTGCTACTCTTGCTTGTTTTGGTATAATGCTTTCTTGTGAGAGTCCTGGATTGGTGTTTATTTCTATAAAATAAGGCTTGCCTTCTTGAATAATAAATTCACTTCGCGAAAGACCACTCATATTTAATAAGGTATAAATATGTTTTGCTTCTGCTTTTACCAATTGGGTTTCTTCTTCTGAAATTCGTGCAGGGGTAATTTCTTGGGATTTCCCAAGATATTTTGCTTCATAATCGAAAAATTCATTTTCTGAAACGATTTCAGTAATAGGAAGTACAACAACTTCGCCATTAAATTGAATAACACCAACAGATACTTCAGTGCCTACCAAACAGGTTTCAATTAATATTTCGGCATCTTCGCTATATGCTTTTTCAATAGCGGGAAGTAATTCTTCCACGATTTTTACTTTACTTATGCCAAAACTAGACCCAGACCTGCTAGGTTTTACAAAGCATGGGAGCCCCACTTTTTTTATAATTTCTTCTTTATTTATTTCATTGCCTTGATTTAAATAATACGCATTAGCGCATTGCACACCATAACTTTTTAAAACGGAAAGGCAATCCCGTTTATTAAAAGTAAGAGCAGATTGGTAATAGTTGCATGAGGTGTGTGGCATTTTAATGAGTTCAAAATAAGCCGGTAATAAGCCGTCTTCGCCTGGGGTGCCGTGAATGGCATTAAAAACCACATCTGGGTGAATGGTGTTTTTTCCGTCAGAAAAACTAAAATCGGCTCTGTTTACTTCAAACTCCTCCAAGGTGTCCAATTGATGAACCCATTTTTCTCTTAGAATATGAATGCGATATACGTTATAAAATTCCCTAGATAAAGAAGTATAAACCACTTCGCCACTATGAAGCGAAATTTCAAACTCGCTGGAGTAACCTCCCATAATTACAGCAATATTTTTTTTTGTCATAAGAAAACGTGCTAAAATGCGTTACACAAATGTAGGATTAATAACGGAAACCTTAAAACCTTATTTTTTAAAGTTAATACTTTTTAAAGCACTAAATTTGCAATGTTTTTTACAAACAGAATGCCTATTTTTGCCAATTGAAAATGGATGCTTTTATGAACTTTATTCAATTTTTATTTACAAAAACTTTTCTTAAACAGCTAGCCCTTGCTATGGTGGTTATTGTTGTATTTGTTTTTTTGATTATGTTCTGGTTAAAATTTACCACAAACCATGACCAACAAATTGAGGTACCTAATTTAGCAAAATTGACATTAGATAAAGTAGAAGACAAGTTAAATGCTTTGGATTTACGCCTTGAAATATTAGATTCTGCAAATTATAACCCTGCATTTCCTAAATTTTCAGTGATAGAACAAATACCAGCTCCTGGAAAGTTTGTAAAGGAGAACAGAAAAATTTACATTATTTTAAACCCATCGGGCTACCGAAAAATAGAAATTCCTGAATTGATAGGTAAAACTCAAAGGCAGGTAGAGCCATTTTTAAGAGCCTTAGGGTTTGAAATAGGAACTATATCCTACAGGCCCCATATTTCAGATAATGTTTTAGAAATGCGTTATAAAGGCGAAAAGCTAGAGGCAGGAACCACATTAGAAATCACTTCGGTTATCGATTTGATTGTGGGCGACGCTAAAGATACATATAGAGAAGAAGGCGAAAGTATAGATTCTTTAGATATAAAGGAAGATATTTTAATAAATACCGACGAATTTAATGATTAATGACATTGAGGAAGATAATGACGATTTGTATGAACACCATCGTTTTTTAGCGGATAAAGGACAACAACCACTGCGAGTGGATAAATACTTGATGAATTATATAGAAGGTGCCACCCGAAATAAAATTCAAGCAGCTGCGAAAGACGGTAACATTTATGTAAATGATATCCCCGTTAAATCAAACTACAAAGTGAAACCGGGCGACCTTATTAAGGTTATGTTTACCCATCCACCTTATGAGTTTTTACTGGTACCTGAAAATATTCCTGCCTGTAAATAGTAATGAACGTCCTGGTCTTGTGCACAGAATAGACAAAGACACCAGCGGACTTCTAGTGGTTGCAAAAACCGAAGCGGCAATGACCCATTTAGCAAAACAGTTTTTTAATAAAACCAGTGAGCGTGAGTATGTTGCATTAGTTTGGGGAGATGTTATCGAAGAGGAAGGTGTTGTGGAAGGTAACATAGGCAGACATCCTAAAAATAGATTGCAAAACATGGTGTATGTTGATGGCAGTCAGGGTAAAGAAGCGGTAACGCATTATAAAGTTTTGGAGCGTTTTGGATATGTTACTCTGGTTTCCTGCAAATTGGAAACCGGAAGAACTCACCAGATTAGAGTACATATGAAACACATTGGTCATACACTTTTTAATGACGAACGATATGGTGGCGAAAAAATTCTAAAAGGAACGACTTTTACTAAATATAAACAGTTTGTAGATAATTGTTTTAAAATATTACCAAGGCAAGCACTCCATGCTAAAACACTTGGATTTACACATCCGGTTACCGGAAAATTTCTGCAGTTTTCAACCGAAATGCCTGAGGATATGCAAGAATGTATTGAAAAATGGCGAAATTATGTAAAGCATAAGAAAGATTTTGAAGAGTAAATGGTTTTTATGATGATAGAGATTAAATTTAGCTAAAAAATACAAATAGTTTTAAATGATAAGGTTTTCCAAAACAAAAATTTGTCAGTTCGAGTAGGTTTTATGGAGTGATAACGGAATGAGACCGTATCGAGAACTTTGGTGTTTTAGTTAATAAAATTGAACTTTTCGATACATAATACATAAGATATTCTTCTCGATGGAATAGTTTTTTTATAAAATTGGACTAAGAAATAGTAAAGAATGATTTTAGAAGAATTAGCGTTGCAGTTATAATTTGAATTTAGCCAATAGTTGTAACTTTGAATAAAATGAAATTATTATGAAATGCTCTTACTTGAATTTTTTAAATCAATTAAAATAATCATGAGCATTCCACCTGCCTGCCGGCAAAGGTAGGTCTGACTTATTAAAAATAAAATAAAATTGAACAGATGAAAATTCTTTTATCTCCGGCAAAGTCACTTGATTTTAAAAGTAAATTACCCACTTCAACCTTTACACAGCCACTTCTTTTAGAAGAAGCCGCTCATATTAATGCCGTCTTAAAGAAAAAATCAAAGACACAACTCAAAAGCCTTATGTCCATAAGTGATGCTTTGGCAGAATTAAATTTTCAACGAAACCAAGAATTTGCTTTACCATTTACTAAAGATAATGCACGACAAGCAATATATGCATTTTCCGGTGATGTGTATGTTGGATTGGATGCCTACACAATTCCCCTAGAAAAATTAGATAAATTACAAAATTCAGTACGCATTTTGTCAGGTTTATACGGACTATTAAAACCGTTAGACCTCATACAAGCATACCGTTTAGAAATGGGCACAGATTTAAAAGTGAAACAAAAGAAAAATCTTTATGAATTTTGGAGTAACAAAATTACGCAGTCTTTAAATGAAGAGGTTAACGAGGAGGAAATCATAATAAACCTTGCAAGTAATGAATATTTTAAATCGATAAACACAAAAAAATTAAAAGGAAAACTTATAAGCCCTGTGTTTAAAGATTTTAAAAATGGGAAACTTAAAATAATATCCTTTTTTGCTAAAAAAGCCAGAGGCAGTATGACGCGTTATATCCTAGATAATAAAGTGAATGATTATGACGACCTACTAAAATTTAATAGAGATGGATATGCTTATAGTGCCGTTGAAACCAAAAATAAAAACAAACCGGTTTTTTTAAGATAATTTTTAAATTTTCTTTTTTTTATTACCTAAATTATCCCTTTACCAGTCACTTTTTTTTTGTTTTTAAATAAAAACAGGTTTAGTTTCTATTTTTTTTTTTTTTTTGGTCGGCTATTTTAAATTTTAAATAATTGCATTTAAACTTATAATTGATATTCTTGTCGTTTTTTTTTTAACTTTTTTAATAAAAAACAAATAATTTTAGAATTAAAAATTAATAGATTTATTTTTTTAATATATTGTATATGAAATTGATTTATTTCGTACTTTTAGATAACTTAATTTTAACTAAATAGGATTAACTCAATTAACTAAATCAATTATGAAAAAAATTACATTTTTTTGTGCATTTTGGTGTTTTATACTTAGTATGGTAACCCATGCACAGCAGGAAACTCTGGTGAGTATTCCACATGGCAATTCTACAGTAAAAGCAACAAATACGACGGAGCCACAAAATATGGCTTTAAGTACAATTTACGACACGAGTCGTACTTCAACTAGTGGTGTTGAAATCACACCTGTAGCTAATGGTCCGGCAACTTCCATGGGCGATGCTATCGTTTTAGCGGGATCCGCAAGATTTGTTAAAAGTGTTACTATTGATTTATTCAATCTAGTCTCTGCGGCACCTTATAACTTAACAATTAGTATGTACACAGATTGTACATCGGCAGGAACAGCAGCTGGTCCTTGTGGTACTGGAGCTGGCGTACTTATTCCAGGATCTGTATTGACGCAAACGGTAACTCCTGGCCCTTTAGGGTTTATCTACCAACATACCTTTAACTATGCCTCCTTAAACCTATCTTCTGAAGTAGATAACACCATTACTGTTATGATAAATGCCAGCAGAAGTGATGTGTTTTGGAGATATGGCGATAATGTAACCGTAGGTGCTCAACCTGCCGGCGAACCAGCCCTTAGTGTTTCCACTAGATGTGGTAGCTCAATTGCAAACAATGGCTGTGCCAGAAACTTTGGTATCCAAAATAATTTTACAATGACCATTGTTGCAGATTCTTTTCAAGGAGATATTGTACAATGCTCTACAGATCCAACGCTGCCTTTAGGACCAGGATCTGGTGTAACAACTTTAACCACTATTAATGTTGCACAAACTGGTATTGTGGGTACTAATAGCGGAAACTATGTAATAAATCAAATACTAGCAGATTTGCAACATACTTGGGCAGATGATTTAGAAATAGTATTAATTTCACCGTCGGGTACTCAGGTAGCATTATCAACAGATAATGGTGGCAGTACAGGGCTTGATGTGCGGTCGAATTTAATTTTTAGAGATGATTCCCCAAATAATATAACAACTTGGACTACTGGCGCTCCTTTGGCTAGTTATAGAGCAGAAGGGGGAGCAACTGCGCATCCAGTTGGTGCTGGAGCAGGCCCAGGAGTTAATCTAAATACCATATTTGCGGGTCAATCTGTTAATGGCATTTGGACATTAAGACTTTATGATGATTCTTTTGGAGATGGCGGTTCTATATTTGATTTCTGTATTAACTTTACTGAAATTACTCAAATTGGCGCCTTACCTAATATTGTATGTCCTTTAGATATTGTAATAAACAATACCACCGGCACTTGCGGTGCGCAAGTATTCTTTGCAAATGCTGTAGCCATCGATCCTGAAGATGGATTGATACCCGTAGCACAAACAGCAGGTCCTGGTACAGGAAGTATTTTCCCAGTTGGCGATACCATTATA
>PHDJ01000038.1 GCA_002842575.1 Bacteroidetes bacterium HGW-Bacteroidetes-2 | reverse complement strand
AGATTACATTTATCTTTAGACTTCAAAACACCAAATATGGTATATTTAAAAACAGCGTAAATCAATTTTTAACCTGTAGCCGTATTTCAGGACAAGACAGCCTCCATTATTTATAACAGAATTTAATCCTTGATTGGTTAAACCAGCGTTTCCACCAAATCCACCAAATTCTGTAAGAGTTCCAATATCTGGTAAGCTAATCGAATTTGCTGTAGTGAATTCCCATACATAATCTAGATCCAAGCCTACACCTGCCATATTTTGTGCACCGGTTGTAATTGTTGCGGTATATGTGATGTTTGCAAGTAAGGGAGATACAGGTGTAAAACCTACATCTACTCCATTAAATCCAAAAGACACGGGCACATTAATAGCTCCATTCATTAAACTGAATGTAGTAACATTGATAGTTGCCGGATTCATTATTTCACTAAACGTAGCTATAATTACTTTGTTTAATGGTACGTTTGTTTCATTGTCTTCTGGGTCAGTTGAAATAACGGTTGGCGCTAATGAAACCCCGGTATTAAATTTCCATATATAATCATTTGCAATAGAAACTCCTGCTGGGTTTTTAACAGCAGTTGTGATAGTTGCAGTATATATAGTATTTAATGTAAGTAGATTGCTTGGAGTAAATAGCACTTCAGCACCATTAAAAGTGAAGTTTCCATTGATATTAGAGGATTCATTGTTCACTTTAAAAGAAGTGGAAGTGATTGTAGCTGGATCCATTATTTCACTAAATGTAGCTGTTATTATTTTATTAAGCGGTACATCTATGGCTTCATTAATAGGATCTGTTAAAATTACTGTGGGAGCAACTGTACTTCCTGTTGAAAAATTCCATACAAAATCGCCTCCTAATGAAACTCCTGCTAGATTAGCGGCTGCAGTTGTAATAGTAGCTGTATATGTAGTATTAGCAGTTAATGGGTTAGCAGGAATAAAACGTACTATTGCATTTACAAAGCTGAAGGTTCCAGAAATAGCTGTTGTTCCGTTTACAACTTTAAAGGAGCTGGAGGTTATTGTTGCTGGATCCATCACTTCACTAAAAGTTGCTGAGATTACTTTGTTTAGAACCACATCAACGGCTTCATCTATAGGGTCTGTTGAAATTACTGTGGGTGCTAAAAGGCTTCCTGTTGAAAAACTCCATACATAGTTATTTGCTAACGCAACACCTTCAGCATTAGTTACAGCGGTTGTAATAGTAGCTGTATATGTAGTGCTAGAACTTAGGTCAGCCAAAGGAGTAAAAAGAACAATTGCTCCGTCAAAAGTGAAATCTCCTGCAATTAGGGAATTTCCATTTTTTAGGGTAAATGATTCTGAAGTTATGGTTATAGGATCAATTACTTGACTGAAAGTTGCTTTAATTATTTTGTTTAAAACCACATTAGTTGCACCACTATCAGGGTCTGTTGAAAGTACAACGGGTGCTAAAATGCTTCCTGTTGAAAAACTCCATACATAAGCTACTTGCAAAGCATTACCGCTAGTATCTTTTACGGTGGTGAAAACTTTACCCGTATAGGTAGTGTTTAAATTTAAATTTGTAGTGGGTGTGAAAAATACCGTTGTTCCTATTTCGGTATCTTCAAAAGTCATTGTTCCTATAAGAGGAGAGCCATCACTAACTGTAAAGGAATTTGCGTTAATAGTGGAATGGTTCATTGCTTTATTGAAAGTAACAGATAATACTTGATTTAAAGGAACATCAACAGCTCCATCTAAAGGAGTAGTTGTAAGTACCAAAGGGCATACGCCATCTACGGCTACAAACTCATCTTTCGCACAAGCGAAAACAAGGAGGACAGCTGCAAGGGTAAAAAATTTTAAAAAGTTTTTTGTTTTCATTATAGTTTGTTTTTTATCGAATTTGCAATTAGCAAACTCTCTCCTACAAAGGTGATATACTTTTAGAGTGATTCTGTTACACATTAAAAATTCATTATTGTATAATTCACACCTTAAAAATTGTGTTAAAAGACAAAAAAATTGCCATTGGCAATTTTTTTTTGTATCTTATAATATGTTTATTTTCAGTATTTTATTCACTTATCGCTCTTTTTTTAAAATATTAAAGACAAAGCAAGTTGGTTGCTTTTAAAATTGAAAAGGAAACATATATTGCTCCTTTTAATAGGGATAAAAGTTTTTTTAAGATGTAGGAAAATTGTCTTACGATGCGTAGGAGTTTATGAAATTGCTTTTAAAAAAGCTTCTTTATAACTAGCAGAAACTTCCACTTCGCTCTGATCCAGCAGGGTTACATGACCACCATTACCCTTGTGATATTCTTTCACAAAATGTAATTGTATAATATGCGAACGGTGTACGCGAATAAACTGTTGAGGAAGCATATCAGCAAAGTGTTTTAAAAAACGGCACACCATTTTTTTAGTGCCATTTGTAAGATAAATGTCTGTGAAATTACCATTGCCTTGTAGGCGAATAATATCTGCCATTTTCACAACTTCAAATCCTTCAAGGGTAGGTAAAATTAGCTGTTGTTTTTCTGATTTGGTTTCTTTGTAATTTTCAACAATGATTTGGTTTCGATTAAAAATAGCTTGCTTATTTATTTCTAACTGAACTTTGTTTACTGCTATAACCAACTCCTCAATACTAATGGGTTTAAGTAAATAATAAGCAGCACTTTGGTTCAAAGCTCTTAAGGAATATTCAGAAAAAGCGGTTACAAAAATAGTTTCAAAATATAAACTTTTACATCCTTCTAAAACATCAAAAGCATTTCCGAAAGGCATTTCTACATCCAGAAAAACTAATTGTGGTTGCATAAGGTTGATTATTTCAATAGCTTCTTTACTATTTTGCGCCATCCCAATGATTTCTATTTGTGGACAATATTTTTCTAAATAGTTTTTTAGGGCTACTCGAGCTGCAGCTTCGTCTTCAACGATAATACTTTTAATTTTAGTCATTGGTAACAAAGTGTTATAAAGATTAAAAACTTCGTGATATTCATAAATGTTTTTTTATGTACGAAATAGAATTCCATAATAAAAAATAGAGTTCTACTTTGGTTCCTATTCCTTTCGTTCCGGTTTGAATCTCTAATTGAATTTTTTGTTTGTATAAATCGTTTAATAATTGGATGCGTTCTTTTACATTATTCAATCCTCGTGAAATATGAATTTTTTGGTTTTGAGTTTTTAGCGTTTTGCTTTTTTCTATTCCTATGCCATCATCTTCAATACATACTTTAATGCGTTTATTTTCTTTTAAAAAGGAAATTTTCAAACTTCCTTTTTCGTCTTTATAGCGTAATCCGTGCCAAATGGCATTTTCCAGATGAGGTTGTAGTAGCATATTAGGAATCCATATAGTTTCAGGATCTAGGGTTTCATCAACTACTATTTCATAATCAAATTTGTCCTGAAAGCGAAGATGCTCCAAATGGAGATATTTTTTTATTTGCTCTAATTCGTTGCTCAGGGTGATAAAGTCGCTGTTGGAAGTTTCCATCATATTCCGCATTAAATTAGAATAGGAGGTTAAGTATTTATTAGCCTCTAATTCTTTATTTTGTGAAATAAATTGATTTACGCTATTTAAACTATTAAAAATAAAATGTGGATTCATTTCTCTACGTAAGGACTGAAGTGCAATACGTTTATTTTTATTTTGAATGGAAAAAAGCGTTTTAATGATAAAGGAAAGTAACAATAGCATCAAAAGGATTGAGCCAATAAGTACACTATTGTATCGTGTTTTTTTTGTTAAAATTTCATCTTTTAAGGCTTTTTCCTTTTCTAATTGACGGATGCGCTCTTCGGTAACTTCAAATATTTTAGCATCAACTAAAGAGCTGTCTGCTTTAATTAATCGTTCAAAATCAGCAAAAAATAAATCATAAGCCTCAAAAGATTTAGTAGCATCACCTCTAGATTTATATAGTGCGGATAGAGCTATCATGGCTTCCTTAGCATCAAAAGTTCTGGCATTTTCCATGGCAGATTTATAGGCTTCTTTTAAAAGTTTTTCTGCTTCTTCTCCATTTTTTTTTTGCAGATACAAACCTGCTAATGCCTGTTTTTGTTTTATTTGCTGCGGTATGTCGTTAAGTATTTTAGCGTCTTCTAAAGCATTGTTTGTAATGGCTATAGCTTTATCAAGTTGGTTGTCTGATGCATATATTTTAGCTATTTCTGTTTTTAGTTTGAGTATGTCTTCAGGTTTTTCTTTTGCAACTTCTATGGCTCTGGAGTAACTTTCAATAGCTCTTTCTTTATCTTCTGCTTTTAAGTTGGCTTCTGCGCGTTGTTTATAAACGTTTACCACATCTTCTACTTTTCCTTCTTTTTCTAATAGTTGGATGTTAGATTCTATATAACCCATTTCAACATCTGAATTAGAGCGATTACTTACTCGTTTTGCATCATTTAGATTTATTTTTGAAGTAGGGTTACCCTGAGATACTTCGCCAGCTGTTTGATAATTAGAAATGGCCTCTCCAAATTTTTGTTGATTTTCTTGCACTTGTGCTAAAGTTCGGGTAAGTGAAATAATTTTTTCATTATTTTTTTCTTTTTTGTAAATGTCTAAGGCACTTATTAAATAGGATTCGGCACGCACTAAATCGCCTTTTTCTATTAGTTCTTTTGCTAAATTCTCATACCCTATAGCAGTTGCTTCTGGATTGTCATCTTGTAAAGATTTTTGAACTTCCTTTGCTTTTTTACTTAAAGATAATGGCGTTTGGGCATTCTTGGTGGTGTCTTGAGAAAACGCTGTCCAAGGCAAATAGAATATTAAGAAAAGAAAGCACAGCGTTTGTTTCATTATTAAAGTTTAATTACTGTAAAGAAAGTAAATAAAAATAGGTAAAAAAAGGCATTTCACCATCTCATAATATCGATTCACCAAGTTGCACTTTTTTATGTTTCCCTGGCGGTTACTTTTACCTTAAATCTTTAAAACCAAATAGTATGAAAACTTTATTTTTAACAGCAGCATTGTTATGTACAGGACTTATTTTTAGTAATCAAAAAAACAATTTTGATGCCAACAAACAAGGGTGTTTTGTGGAAAATCCTTCTAACGGTAGCATACAAGTAGCCCTTTTATTAGATACTTCAAATAGTATGGATGGTTTGATAAATCAGGCTAAATCCAGACTTTGGAATATTGTAAACACCTTAACCACTTTAAAATACGAAGGTAAAACTCCACAAATTGAAATTGCTTTGTATGAATATGGTAATTCTGGTTTAAGTCAGCAATCAGATTATATTAGGCAAGTAGTGGGGCTTACTCGAGATTTAGATTTAATTTCAGAACACCTTTTTGCACTTCACACCAATGGAGGACTTGAATATTGTGGGGCAGTTTTAAAAGATGCTACCTATAAATTAGACTGGAATGCAGACAATAAGGGTATGAAACTTATTTATATTGCAGGAAATGAACCTTTTAATCAAGGAAGTGTAAACTATAAAGAAGCTATTGCAGATGCACAAAAAAAAGGTATTTTTATTAACACCATTTTTTGTGGCAATAAAGAAGAAGGCAAAAGGACTTTCTGGAAAGATGGAGCAGATATCGGGCAAGGAAAATATTTTAATATTGACTCTAATGCCAGAATTCAATATATTGTAACTCCGTATGACCAACCCATAACTATTTGTAATCAACAATTAAATAGCACCTATATTAGTTACGGAAGACAAGGGTATTTGAAAAAAGAAAACCAGACAATGCAAGATGTCAACGCAGAGTCGCTTTCTGGTGCTAATTATGCAGAGCGAGTGGTATCTAAATCCAAAGCTGTTTATAGTAATGAAAGTTGGGACTTGGTAGATAAAGTAAAAACACAACCCAATGCCATAGCCGAATTAAAAGAAGAAGAACTTCCGGCTGAATTAAAAGGAAAATCGAATGCTGAAATCAAAGATTTTGTAGAAGCAAAAACGAAAGTACGCGAAAAAATCCAAAAAGAAATCGCAGTATTAGCAAAAAAAAGACAGGATTTTATTGATGCCGAAATGAAAAAGACAGAAGCCCAAGATGATTTAGGAAATGCCATAGTAGCTTCTATTCAAGAATTTGCCAAAGTAAAAGGGTATAAAATAGAAAAAAGATAAATAGTTTTTCCCGCAGATTTAGCCAATTTCACAAATAAACTTGCGTTTGTTGGTTATTTCTGTGGGTTATTTTATTTAAGTCGGTCCTTTATAAATTCAATTTTGGTCTTTCCGTGAGCTTTTGGTTTTCCAGTTTTGTCTAAACCTACCATTACAATGCTTTCTATCGCAACTATCGTTTCTCGGGTCATACTATTTCTAACTTCACAACGCAATGTGATTGAAGCATTTCCAAATTTTGTTACATCAAGACCAATTTCAATTATTTCACCTTGTTTTGCAGCGCTTTTAAAATTTATTTCGCTCATAAATTTAGTAACCGTTTTTGGGTTTTCTAATTGTATGATGGCGTATAAAGCGGCTTCCTCATCAATCCATTCTAATAAACGACCTCCAAAAAGAGTTCCGTTTGGGTTGAGGTCTTGTGGTTTTATCCATTTTCTGGTGTGAAAGCGCATAATGGTTTTTTTATAGGTTTAGTTTGTTTTTTTTTGAAACTTTCAATTACTGCTTAGAAGGATACCAATCAAGACGCATAACTTCAATAGAAGGGTCGCTTTGGTTTACCATTTTTTCAAAGCCATCTATATTGCTAAGGCCATCGGTGCCTCTATAATGATAGGGTACAACAATTTTAGGTTTAAATTCAGAAATAGCATCTGCGGCGCTACCAATGGTCATCGTATAAGGCAGGTTCATACAAACAAATGCCAAATCGATATTTTTTAAGTTGCGCATTTCCGGAATGTCTTCGGTGTCACCTGAAATATAAATACTCTTGCCATCTTTTTTTAGGACGTAACCATTTCCTCTGCCTTTTTCGTGATATTGCAATGCTTCTTTTCTTAAATTATACATAGGAATGCCAGTAATTTCAATATCTAAAATGGACTTCATTCCGTTATTGCCAAGAAATATTACATATTTTTCCAATGATTTTGGAAGTTTTTCTATAACTGCTTTTGGTGCAATTATTTTTGTGTTTTCAGAAACAATTGCTACAAGAGTTACTATATCAAGATGGTCTCCGTGAATATCTGTAAGTAGTATAATATCAGGATTTTTCATACCTTCAAAATTCTTTTTTTCTCCTATTGGGTCTACATAAATAACCGTTTTACTCCATTCTAAAACCATTGTTGCATGACTTATTGGGTGAATGGTTAGTTGATCCATGATAGAAGTGGGAGTGACATTTTCTACAATTTCTTTTTCAGAAAAATTTTTGTTATCATTTTCATTTTTACAACTAAACATCGTAAAAGTTGCCATATATAGGATAAGTATTTTTGTTTTCATAGTTTTTTATTACAATTTAGGATTAAAAAAAGTAGTATTAAAATTTTCTTTGCTTTTTAAGAATGTTTCCCAGTGAAATCAGTAATAAGGAAGGCAATTAATTTTCCTAATTGTCCGTCTGTATCTGAAACTGGTGAACCTTCGCATAAATGCAAATAAGCGACATTGTTATTTCTTCCAAAAAACGTAACAAATCTGCGCGCTTGGTTGACTGAAAATCCACTAGGAGTTAGAGCACTGCTGGGTGTGTTTTGTATGGCGTCTAAATCGACTTCCAACCCAAATTTTTGTGTTGAAATAAATGTTTCGGCATCATTTAAGGCATTAGTAAAGGGTTTTATTTTTCGAACAATTATATTTTCAAACAAAGAAAATTGAATATGATCTTCTTTTTCTATGAGCTGGTTAAAAATTGCTTGTGAGGTGTAATTTTTTTGTAATCCAAAAATGTAATATTTGTTTAAATAACCTTCCTCAAATGCATAAGAAAATCCATTTCCACTATGCCGATGTTCTAAAGGTCTAAAATCAGAATGAACATCAAAATTAATAACATTTAGCGATTGCTGCAATGCTCGAGAAGTTCCTTTTATATTTCCGTAACTGTTATTGTGCCCACCGCCTATAAGAATAGGAATTTTACCTGATTTTACAATCACTTCAACGATAGCGGTTACATTTTGGTCAATGCGAGTAACTAATTTACCAAGTTCTAAAAAATAATTTGCATCTTTTTTATTTAATTTTTCAGCAGCTTTCATTTGTTTTGCACAGTCTATTTCGCCTAAAAGAATAACTTCTTCTGGATGGGTAAAGGCATTGGCTTGTACATTAAGCAACGATTTTAAACAGTTTTGCCAAGCATTTGAAGTTCCTGGAATGCCTTTATTAGCTCGTACGCCTATATCTTCTGGTATCCCCAAAAGCACAAAAGTAGCTGGAGATGTTTTTAAATCATTTAATTCTTTGATGATTTTTACCACTTCGCCATATTTGGTTTCACCGGCACGCTTGTCTATATATTTAGCAATGTCTTCTCTGGAAAAAATACGTATTGTGTTCATTATCTAAAAGGTTTTTATTTATGCTAACTATAAAATGAATTAAATTTAAATCTGAAATCATATTCCTAAAGTCTATCAAAAAAATCGCCATTAAGCATTACTTTATCAATGTTGTTGCTCCCAAAAGCATAGGGTAAATAACCATAGGAAGGTATTGGTTTTGTGAATATTAAATTTGCTTTTTTTCCTTTGCAAATACTACCGTGGGTTTTAGAAAGTCCCATAGCATAGGCACCATTTAAAGTTGCTGCGTTTATAGCTTCTTCTGGTGTCATTTTCATTTTTATGCAGGCTGTAGAAACTACAAAATTCATGTTGCCACTAGGTGTTGACCCTGGATTGTAGTCTGTTGCTAATGCTATTGCAAGGCCGCTATCTATCATTTCTCTGGCGGGACTGTAGGGAATTCCTAAAAAATAAGAACAGGAGGGAAGCGCAACAGGCATGGTAGTACTTCCTTGCAAAACGCTAATGTCCTCTGGGCGCATCACTTCTAAATGATCTACACTTAACGCTTTGTTATCAACAGCAGCTTTTATGCCTCCAATAGCGGTAAATTGATTGACGTGAATTTTTGGAATAAGGCCGTGTTTTTTTCCAGCCTTCATTATGGTAATAGTTTCTTCAACGGTAAAATATCCTATTTCGCAAAAAACATCTATATAGTCTGCTAAGTTTTCTGCGGCAATAAAAGGCAACATTTCATCAGTAAGCAATTTAATGTAATCTTCTCGTTTATTTTTAAATTCTAAAGGAATTGCATGGGCTCCTAAAAAAGTAGCTTTAATTTCGATAGGATAGGTTTTTTTGAGTTCTTTTATTACTCGAAGCATTTTTATTTCTGCTTCTAGGGTAAGTCCGTAGCCGCTTTTAATTTCTATTGCACCTGTTCCTAATTGAATGATTTCTTCTAATCGTTTTGCACTTTGGTTAAATAAATCTTCTTGACTGGTTTCTTGTAATTTTTTAGCAGAATTTAAGATGCCACCACCACGATTAGCAATTTCTTCATAGGAAAGCCCATGAATTCGATCTACAAATTCTTGCTCTCTATTGCCTGAATAAACCAAGTGGGTATGCGAATCACACCAAGAGGGTAGAATTATGGTTTGTGAAGCATCTGTTACCGAGCCAATATCCATCATTGGCATAGCATTCATTGCACCAAAATCTACGATAAGCCCATTTTCAATAAGCAGAAAAGCATCTTTTATGGTATGTAACTCCTTCATTTCAATTCCACTAATTTTTTCTCGTGAAATTGTTTCTACTCCTACGAGTTCTTGAATATGAGTAAATAGTTTAGACATAGAATGGATTTTATATGTAAAGATAATTTTTTTAACTGTTTTATCTCTATTATATTTTTGTAAATCATCCATACAAATGCAGTAGTTTTAGTAAATTGCTATACTTAAATAAAACAAAATGAAATCAACTGATATATTGGGTATAAATACCATTTGCACTCATGCCGGAGAAATTGTAGATGAGCAATTTAAAGGAGCTATTTCTCCTTTATATATGTCAACCTCGTATGCTTTTACTGGGGTAGATATAAAACGATACCCCCGTTATTTTAACACGCCAAATCAAAAAGCTCTTGCGTTTAAAATTGCAGCTTTAGAACATGCAGAAGATGCATTGATTTTTGGAAGTGGTATGGCGGCTGTTAGTACATCGCTTATGGCTTTTCTGCATAAAGGCGATCATATAGTATTGCAGCAAACACTATATGGAGGCACTTATAATTTAGTGGTAGAAGAGTTTAAAAAATTTGGCATTGAATATTCGTTTACAAACGATTTAAAGAAAGCTTCTTTTGAAGAAAAAATTAAAGAAAACACTAAGGTTATTTATATTGAAACGCCTTCCAATCCGCTAATGACTATTACAGATATTAAAATGGTAGTGGCTTTAGCAAAAGAAAAAGGAATCATCACGATGATTGACAATACGTTTGCTTCCCCTGTAAATCAAAATCCAATTGATTTTGGAATCGATATTGTTATTCACAGCGCTACAAAATATATGGGAGGGCACAGTGATATTCTTGCAGGTGCAGTTGCCGCATCTTCAGTACATATTGAAAAAATATGGCATTTGGCAAAAAATTTTGGTGGTAGCTTGAGCGATTATACCGTTTGGTTGCTGGAGAGAAGTATAAAAACCATGGGCATTCGTGTAAAAGCACAAAACCGAAATGCCAAACGATTGGCTAAGTATCTAGAAAATCATAAAGATATAGCTAGAGTTTATTATCCTGGATTAAAATCGCATCCAGATTATAAACTTGCAAAATCGCAAATGAAGGCTTTTGGTGGTATGCTTTCCTTCGAATTACGAGAAGGACTGGATGCGCAACAATTTCAAAAGCATTTACGATTAATTAAATCTTCAATGAGTTTGGCAGGGGTAGAGTCAACTATATTATCTCCCTTTTTAACCTCACACGCATTATTAGAGCCTGAAGAAAGAGAAAAACAAGGAATAAAAGATGGTTTACTTCGGTTTTCTGTTGGAATTGAAGACAAAAATGATTTAATTGCAGATATAGAACAAGCACTTTTAAAGCTTAAAAAATGAAATTAGATATACTAGCAATAGGTGCGCATCCCGATGATGTGGAATTAGGTTGTGGTGCTACCATTGCCAAAGAAATAGCAAACGGGAAGCGTGTTGGTATTTTAGATTTAACTCGAGGAGAGCTTGGAACACGCGGCACTGCGGAAATCAGAGATAAAGAAGCTGCAAGAGCTGCTGAAATATTAGGGGTTTCTTTTCGTGAAAACTTAGAATTTGCCGATGGTTTTTTTATTAGTAATACCGCTTCTAAATTAGAAGTAATTAAAATAATTAGAAAATATCGTCCAGAAGTTGTCTTGTGTAATGCCATTGATGATAGGCATATTGACCACGGAAAAGGAAGTCGTTTAGTTAGTGACGCTTGTTTTTTAAGTGGTTTGCAAAAAATAGAAACTATCTATGAAGGCAACAAACAAAAACAATGGCGTCCAAAATTAGTATATCATTACATCCAATGGAAAAACCTTACACCTGACTTTGTAGTAGATGTGTCTGGATTTATGGATAAAAAATTAGAAGCAGTTTTTGCTTATGAAAGTCAGTTTTTTAATCCTGAATCTGACGAACCAGAAACACCCATTGCTAATAAAAATTTTAAAGAAAGTATACAATATCGAGCACAAGATTTAGGAAGGTTAATCGGTGTAGATTTTGCCGAAGGTTTTACGGTAGAACGCTATGTGGCAGTGGATTCGATTTTTGATTTGAAATAAAAGCAGATTTTTTCACTTTTCATTTGAAAATGAAGATGAATTCAATTAAATTTGCATCCACTTTAGAGGACATAACTTATGTTTTTTATAGTTTTGTAAAGAAAGTCTCTCTTTTTGAGAGTACATGGTGGTTGTAGCTCAGCAGGTTAGAGCGCTAGATTGTGGTTCTAGAGGTCGCCGGTTCGAAACCGGTCTTCCACCCAAAACATAAGCTTCATAGAAATATGGAGTTTTTTTTGTGGTATACTAAAATGAAAAGAAGACTATATTCGCTATTTTAGTAAGAAAATTTTGGGTTTCAATAAAAAAAACGCAATTACTAATTGCGTTTTTTTTTGTATTTATATCGTAAGTTGAAATTTCTATTTAATAATATCTAAAGCAATTCTCTCTTTTCTGTTGGCTAGTTCCCAAGCAGTAACAAAAACTAGTTTTGCACGTTTTGCCAGCAAGTCATATTCAATTTTATCTGGGGTATCGGTTATTTTGTGGTAATCTTCATGAACGCCATTAAAGTAAAAAATTACTGGTATATTATTTTTAGCAAAATTATAATGATCACTTCGGTAGTAAAATCGATTCGGATCTTTGTCGTCGTTAAAGGTATAGTCTAATTCTAAATTTATATATGCTTTATTCATTTCTTCCGAAACCAAATGCAAATCGTGACTTAATTTATCGCTTCCTATCAAATAAATGTAGTTTGGATTTCCTATTTTCAATGGATCTATTCTCCCAATCATATCAATATTTAAATTTGCTACGGTATTTTTTAAAGGAAAAATGGGGTTATCGGTGTAATATTTAGAGCCAAATAATCCAATTTCTTCTCCGGTTACATGTAAGAAAACAATGCTTCGTTTGGGTCCATTACCCTCTTCTTGGGCTTTTTTGAATGCTTTTGCAATTTGAAGAATTCCTATGGTTCCACTACCATCATCGTCAGCACCATTAAAGACATTTCCCTTTTTGTCCATACCTACATGGTCATAATGTGCTGAAATTATAACCACTTCTTCTGGTTTTTCAGAGCCTTTGATGTAGGCAATAACATTTTCAGAGGATTTTATGCCACTTCCAGATTTAAAAAAACTTTCTGGAATGGTTTGAAAATAATTAGCAGTACTAATGGGCGATGCAATATTGTATTTAATATAAAAGTCTTTTAAAAATTCAGCAGCTTTTTTTTGTCCCCCTTCGCCTGTTTTTCTTCCCTCCATTTCATTAGATGCAAAAATATAAAGTTGTTTTTTAGCATCTTCTGCCTGTATGTATTTTAAGTAGTCTGCAGCACTAACTTGGACTGTGGTTTGTGAAGTGGTAGAATTTTGTGAGGTAGTTTTACAACTTATAGTTACTAGTAAAAAAGCAACAAAGAAGAGTTTATTCATTGGAAATAAAATTTATGTTTGATGGTAAAAATAGGAATCCATTTTTGGTTTGGTCTAAAAAAAATGTGAAATTTTCAAAAACTCAATTTTAAGAGAGTAAATGGAGATTTCACATTCTTAAGGTATAAAAAAATCTATTGATTTAATGGAGATCCAACGGGTATATCACATCGGTGATTAGGTTGACCGTGTGCTGGATTCAGAGCTGCAGTATTTGTAGTATTGGCATTTGTACTTTTTAACACAGGTGAGGATATAGATTCAATTGCTGGAGTTGTTTTAGGTGAATTTAATGGAGCTCCAACGGCTATATCACAGCGGTGGTTAGGTTGTCCATGTGCTGGATTTAAAGCCGCATTTTCATTTGTTGCAGCATCTGTATTTGCCGATTTATCGTTGACGGAATTTTCTACAGAGGTATTACTTTCAGCTTCTTTATTCTCGTTTTTGCAGGAATAATTCAGGGTTATAAGTGCAATTGCTAAAATAAATAGCACATTTTTAGTGTTCTTTTGAAAAGTCATAGGGTATAAGTTTGAATAGATTAAGGTGCTAATATAAGAAATAGAAATTTAAAACAAGAATGGATTACCCGAAGAAATATTGTAAGAATTTAGAAGTAAATTACAGAACCTTTGAGAATCTACGCTCAAAAAATTCTAAGAGTAATATACAGGTAAGAATCATCGTAAAAGCATAAAAAGTATCTTCCACGGGTATGGTAAGCAGCCTTAATCCCATGTTTTCTGCGTTGTTATACCAAACCACGGGTTCTTCAATAAAGCTTCCTGTAAGTGTGCCATTTACCAAAAAGAAAGGAACGAGCATCACTAAAAAAGTTAGAAAAAATTTTTGTAAAACCTCTTTTTGAAAATTATAGGTTAGTCCTAATAGAAGAATTGCATAGGTAAAGTTTACAATGGAATACCACCGGTCATAAAACCAGAAAGAAAGAAGTATTAAGAGGGTTAGAAGAAGCACATAAACAACGGAAGTTGTTTTTTTTGAAAGTTCCATTTTTGGAAAAAAATAAACTAGTGAATAATGTGTAAAAACACAAGCATAAGGAATACAGATAAAGAAGAGCCATTCTTCAAGTGGTAAATTTATGATAGTGATGCCTAAAAAATAGGAGGAATTAAATCCCCAAATTTCATATTTGACAAATATAATATCCCAAGAAATAAATAAAAGCATCATTATTGCGATACTAGGGAAAAGGTATTTCCAACGTTTGTATAATTGAAGTTTTGGGTGAAAGCTAAAAAGTAATGGTAAAGAAATAGAACCAATATTTAGCCACATATAAAGTGTGTCCATAGGGTCTATTTTTTAAAATATTTTATAGGGGGGATTAGCATTCCAAAGCATTCACCTTTGTCTTTTCCTAGATGTTTGTGGTGCATTTTATGAGCTCTTCGTATTCCTTTAGCATACCAATTATTGGCATTTCTAAAAAGCTTAAACCGTTGGTGAATAAATATATCGTGTACCATAAAATAAGCAATTCCGTATGCAAAGATACCCAATCCTATGGGCAAACCAAACCAAAAGCCATAAGAGTCCCAACTAATAAAAAAACCAATACTTACAATGGCATAAAAAACAAAGAAGAAATCATTGCGCTCCCACCAGCTTTTATGGTTTTTGCGATGGTGGTCTTGATGTAAATTCCATAAAAAACCGTGCATTACGTATTTATGAGTAAACCACGCTAGAAATTCCATAAGGAAAAAGGTTGCTAAAAAAACGAATGTCCAAAGGAGTATAGTTTTCATCTATATTAGATTAAGTCTAAAGTTAACATAGCTTTTTGCTAGTAATCCCATTTTTTGATAATTAGTTACACGAATTCTTGTTTTTCTGATTTCAGTAGATGGGGTGTTTTTTAGTTTTGTTAATAATTTTCTATAGTAAATAAAAGCAGTATAAACACCTAGTTTTGCTTCAACGGGTAAATGAAGTATGCCTTGAAATCCTTTGTTAAAATCTTCTTCTATTTCTTTAATTATGCTGTTTTTTGAATGTTCATCCAGTTCTTTTAGGTCTGTATTCGGAAAATAAGATCTGCTTAAATCTTCAAAATCTGCTTTTAAATCACGCAAAAAGTTAACTTTTTGAAAGGCAGAACCTAAGTGCATCGCAGATTCTTTTAAAGCATCATATTTTTCTTGATTTCCATTAACAAACACTTTTAAACACATTAAGCCAACTACATCTGCTGAGCCGTAAATATAGGCTTTATATTCGTCATGGGTTAAGTATTTTTTCTTAGTCAAGTCCATTTGCATGCTTTGCATAAAGGATGTAATGAGGTGTTTTTCAATGCCATATTTTAATACAGTATATTGAAAAGAATTAAGAATTGGGTTTAGGCTTATTTTATCTACTAAAGCGTTTTCTAATTCTTGTGAAAATCGGCTGAAGAGTGTTTTTTTGTCATAATCATGAAATGAATCAACGATTTCATCAGCAAAACGAACAAACCCATAAATATTATAAATATCCTGTCGTATGGAAGGTGCTAACATTTTAGTAGCTAAGGAAAAGGAAGTACTGTATGACTGTGTAACGGTCTTACTACATTTGTTAGAAACGGCGTCGAATAGTGTTTTCATAATTATTTTTGCTATACATTATCGATTAAAACAAGTGTGGTTTAATTGTTCTATTTATAGTTTATCTAGTTTGAATTGTATTCTTTTCAATGAGTTGGGCAACTAATTTTCCAGAGATTAAGGAAGGTGGTACACCCGGACCCGGCACGGATAATTGCCCGGTAAAATATAAACCTTTTACTTTTTTGCTTTTCAATTTTGGCCTTAAAAAGGCGGTTTGCAATAAGGTATTTGCTAAACCGTATGCATTTCCTTTATAGGAATTGTATTGATCTATAAAATCATTTACGCAAAAGCTTTCTTTTAAGATAATATTTTTTTTCACTTCTTGCATGGTGATTTTTTCAAATCGGCTCATTATTTTTTCAAAATATTCCTCCCTCAACTCTGGAATATCGGTTAATCCAGGGGCTAATGGAATTAAAAAAATACCTGCTTCTTTTCCATCTGGTGCGGCGTTTTCATCTGTTTTTGATGGAAAACTGGCATAAAATAATGGATCTTCAGGCCATTCTGGAGTATCGTAAATAGATTTTGCATGTGCTTCAAAATCTACGTCAAAAAATAAGGTGTGGTGTTCTACATTTTTGATTTTTTTATCAAACCCTACATAAAAAAGTAGGGAAGATGGGGCAAATATTTTTTTGCCCCAATACGTTTCAGAATATTGACGGTCTTGTTGGTCTAATAATGTTTCTGTGTGGTGGTAATCGGCACCACTTAAAATGATATCTGAAAGTATGGTTTTACCGTTGGCGATAATGCCTTTAGCAACTTTGTTTTCTGTAATTATTTTTTCAATATTTTGGTTGGTTTTAATAGTAACACCTAATTCTTCAGCAAGACTTTTCATGGCTAAAATAACGCTGTACATGCCATTTTTTGGGTGAAAAGTTCCTAAACCAAAATCTGCATAATTCATAAAACTATAAAAAGAAGGCGTATTGGATGCTTTAGCTCCTAAAAATAATACGGGAAACTCAAGGATAGAAACTAATTTTGGATTTGAAAATTCTTTTCGCACATCTTTGCTAATGGTGCTAAAAAATTGATTTATTTTTTTTAAAGTAGCAGGAGTAACAAGCTCAAAAGGAGAAACTCCAGGCCTGTAAACCAAATCTTTAATGGCTATATTGTAGTTGCTTTGTGCTTTAGAAATAAACTTTTGTAGTTTAATAGAGCTTCCTCTCTCTTCTTTTTCAAAAGCGGCACAAATTTTCTGAAGTGTATCTTCTATGGTTATGGAGTCATTTTTGGCAAAATATACTTGGTAGGCAGGATTTAGTTTGATTAATTGGTAATATTCAGAAGGTTGTTTACCGAAATCAGCAAAAAAAAGTTCAAAAACATCTGGCATCCAATACCAAGTTGGACCAATATCAAAAGTAAATCCTTCTTTTTTTAGTTGTCGAGCCCTTCCACCTATCGTTTCATTCTTTTCGTAAATAGTAACATGGTTTCCTGCCTTAGCTAAATAGCATGAAGCCGCCAAAGAAGAAAAACCCGAGCCAATAATGGATATTTTTTTATGCATATATGTTTAACAAAAATACATTTATTTTAAACAAAATAAAACAAAATAAAAAAAATTAAGAATACTTTATCATTTTTATATTAAGAGTAAAAAGTCAGAAATCTTTTTCACGAATTTAAAACCTGAAGGTAATATTGCGTTTTTTTCGTCTTGAATTTGATTGCCAAGCATCCAGAATTGATTTTCGGTATCTTTACACAGTATTTTGTATGCTTCTTCAATATAGGCGTTTAGTAAATATTTTTCTGGTTGTACAGTGAAATAGGACACAAAAACTATTTTTTGATGATGGTTTAGTAAATGCAGCAAGCTATTTATTGGGATATTATTTCCAAGATAGACAGATTTGTAGCCGTGTTTTATAATTTCGTAGTTTAGATACAGCAACCCAATTTCGTGTATTTCATCGTGAGGTAAATAAAGTACAAAGAGTTTGTCATGTTTTGTAGTTTCATTATAGCAAACATTCTCGATATTTACAATGAGTTTTTGTTTAATAAGTTCTGAAATAAACCTTTCGTGTGAAGGGTCTATAGTGCCTGTTTGCCATAAGAGTCCAATATCATGTAATAGTGGAATAAATATTTCAAAAAATACCTCTTTAAATGTTTTAGATTCTAAGAGTGCAAAGTAAGTGTTATTGAAAAGATGCTGATCAAAATTCAACATAGCGATTTTCATTTCTGTAATGGCAAAATTTTCTTTGTTTTTGTCTATTCCACTTTCTTGAATAAGTTGGTTAATTTTTTCAGTATCTAGTTTTGCTATTTTTGAAATTTTATAGCCAGCGTTGTAGAGATAAGTAATATTAAGAAGCTTCATCAAACTTTGCAGATTGTACGACCTAATGTTAGTGTCTGATCGGTTAGGCTTTAAAAGAGTATATCTTTTCTCCCAAATGCGAATGGTATGTGCTTTTATGCCACTGAGATTTTCGAGATCTTTAATGCTAAATTTTGTTTTTACACTCATAAAATATACAATTGAAAAAAGGAAAAGGACATCCTGCTCAAATAAATTTTAAAAGGTAAATGTAGTAAAAGTAATGAGATTGCAAATAAAAAGGAGAAGTAAAAAATCGTGCCCGAAATGGGACTTGAACCCACACGCCCTTAAGGACACATGGCCCTCAACCATGCCTGTCTACCAATTCCAGCATCCGGGCGGATGCAACCTGAATGAAATCCGGAGAATGGTCTGGATATACATTCGGGCAAAAAAAAATAAGCACGGAGCTTAATTTTTTTGTGATCTGGCTGGGGCTTCCCGATTTCGCTTTGCTTATCGGGATAAACCCTGCCTGCCTGCAGGCAGGTTCTTACCAAAAAACATTTTAATATATACTTGTGATCTGGCTGGGGCTCGAACCCAGGACCCTCTCATTAAAAGTGAGATGCTCTACCAGCTGAGCTACCAAATCCTTTTCTTGAATGCGGGTGCAAATATAGTGTCATTATATTTATTTTTCAAACCTATTTTGAATTAAATTTAGGAAATTATAAACTATTCCTTTTACTTTGTTAATTCATAGTATTTTAAAATGCATAAAAAAATTATTTTAATGGGCTATATGGGCAGCGGTAAATCCATTTTAGGACAAAAAATTGCTCAAAAACTGAATTATACATTAATAGATTTAGATAATTACATCACAAAAAAAGAAAAGACATCCATTACAAATTTGTTTAAAACTAAAGGAGAAATCTATTTTAGAAAGTTGGAGTCTTTATGTTTAGAGGAAATTTTAAATACAAATAAGAATTGTGTGGTTAGTCTTGGAGGTGGAACCCCTTGTTATGGGGTTAATTTAAAAACTATTAAAGATTCTAAAAAAGCAACTTCAATTTACCTTCATGCAACTATAGAAGAGTTAACCAATCGCCTTTATATTGAAAAAAACACAAGACCTATCATTTCTCATCTACAAAGCAAAGAGGAACTTATGGAATTTATAGGAAAACATCTTTTTGAGCGCAGTTTTTATTATAACCAAGCAGATTTGATTATTAAAACTGATGCGAAAACCCCAGACCAACTAGCCGAGGAAATGTATATAAAATTACTCTAATATAGCTCTGTCCTTGTTTTTTTCAAAAATTACAGCAACATTTTCATTTAAAGAAGTAGAAAGTGAGATGCCTTTAAAATCTGCTTTTATAGGATATTTTTTATGGTTTCTGTCAATTAATACTACTGTTTTTAATTGTTTTAATGGAATTTGAAGAAAATGTTTGACCGCATGAATTAAAGTAGAGCCTGAGCTTAAAACATCATCCACTAATACAATAGAGCAATCTTTAAAATTATTTATAGAAATAGAAGTATTTATAGTATTTAGCGGATTTTTTTTGTCCATAACTACTTCACAAAGAATCGCTTTAATTGGTGCTATTTTTTCTAATTGTATTTTTAGTTTTTTAGCTAAAGTGTATCCATTTTCTTTTATTCCAGCAAGTACAATTTCAGATTCGTTGGGGTTTGATTCATAAATTTGATACGCAATTCTATTAATAATATGTTTAATTTGTATGTTGTCTAATATTTGATCATCGGGTTGTACCATAATATTTTCTTTTTTCAAAAATACATAAAAAGAGTTCTTTAATGAAAACAATACCAATAGAAAATTAATCGGTATCCTCTACAAAATCATCTAAATCTCTACGATCTTTTTTAGTAGGTCTTCCCACACCTTTTCCTCGATAATAGTCTTTCGCGTATTTTAGAAGGTCTAATTTTTCTAGCGACTCTTTTGAAGTAATATCTTTTCTATATAAATCTACTATTTTAGCACCCACTCTTGCTTCAGGAGTGGCAATAACTTCTAATTTATAGTCTATTTGTTCTTTTCTTAAAGTAATACAATCTCCAGGATAAATTTCACGAGAAGGTTTAACTAAGTCCTGATTTACGCGAACCTTGCCAGATTTACAAGCAGTCGTGGCAATGCTCCTTGTTTTGTAATACCGGAGGCACCATAAAAATTTATCTACTCGCATTCCATAAGACTTTTTAAATTTCGTTAATGTTTTAGACAAAAATACTAGAATATTGTATCTTGCGCCACTAAAACAAATAATAATGAAATTAACGAGTAAAGTTTTATTTTTCATCTTACTTATATTGATTACTTTTTCATCCTGCAGGAAAAATGATGATGATGGGGTTATCATAGTGCCAGAAAGAGATAGAGTAGAAGAAGCTTTAGCAGCAAAATTAGAAATAGAGGCATTTTTGCAAACCCATTTTTATAATTACGAAGATTTTCAAAATCCGCCTGCTGGCTTTAATTTTAAAATTGTTTTTGACACCATCGCAGGAGTTAATGCAAATAAAATTCCTTTAATAGACCAAGTTACTTCTAAGACCGTTGTAGATCGAGTAAAAACAGATTTAACCTATCCTCTTTATGTTTTAAATGTAATTCAAGGAGATGGAGATTCTCCCATTTTTGCAGACGCAGCCTTACTTTCCTTTAAAGGACAATTACTTAATCGAATAACTTTTGATGCTTCAGATACACCAATTCGTTTAGATTTAACACAAGTTATTACTGGGTTTCAAGAAGGAATTGTAGAGTTTAATGGCTCAACGGGTTTTATTGAAAATCCAGATGGAACCATAACGTTTGAAAACTTTGGTGTAGGAGCCGTATTCATTCCATCCGGTATAGGCTATTGGTTGACACCACCTCCAGGATCGCCTATTCCTGTTTATTCTCAACTAATTTTTACGTTTCAAGTATATGATGTTATAAAAGATATTGACCACGATTTAGATGGAGTTCCTTCATTTATGGAAGATTTAAATGGCAACGGAATTTTAAATGATGATGATACGGACGCTGATGGAATTCCTAATTATTTAGACACAGATGATGACGGGGATGGTGTACTTACAATAGATGAAGTAATTGTCAATGAAGACGGTACAATTACTTTTCCAGATTCTAATAATAATGGCACCCCAGATTATTTAGATGCTACTTTTCCTGGATAAAAATAGAAAGATTTAAATACTAAAAAACTCCTTCAATTGTCTTGAAGGAGTTTTTTTATAACAGCGTGAGTTTTACTTTTATTTTCTTCCAATTACTTTTTTAACAGCTTTAACAATTGCCTCTGCATTTAAACCATATTTTTCCATCAATTGTGCTGGAGTGCCAGATTCGCCAAAGGTGTCTTGAGTAGCCACAAGCTCTTGTGGAGTTGGATGGTTTTCAGCAAGAACACGAGAAATACTTTCACCTAAACCGCCTAAAAAATTATGTTCTTCTGCGGTAATGACACAGCCAGTTTTTCTTACACTGTTAAGTATAGCTTCGTTATCTAAAGGTTTTATAGTGTGAATGTTAATTACTTCTGCGCTTATTCCTTTTTCATTTAATGTAGCACAAGCTTCTAATGCTTCCCATACTAAATGTCCTGTAGCAACAATAGTTACATCAGTACCTTCCTGCAAGAGTACTGCTTTTCCAATTTTGAATGTTCCGTTTTCAGGAGTAAAGTTAGGCACGCTTGGTCTGCCAAAACGTAGATAAACAGAGCCTTGGAATTCTGCAATTGCTAATGTTGCTGCTTTGGTCTGGTTATAATCACAAGTATTAATAACCGCCATGCCAGGAAGCATTTTCATTAAACCAATATCTTCTAAAATTTGATGTGTTGCGCCATCTTCGCCTAAGGTTAGGCCAGCATGTGATGCGCAAATTTTTACATTTTTATTGCTATAAGCGATACTTTGACGAATTTGATCATAGACTCTACCTGTAGAAAAATTTGCAAAAGTTCCTGTAAATGGAATTTTCCCACCTATAGTTAATCCAGCCGCAATACCCATCATATTAGCTTCGGCAATTCCTATTTGAAAAAATCGCTCTGGATGATTTTTTTTAAAGTCATCCATTTTTAAGGAGCCTATTAAATCTGCACAAAGAGCTACTACATTTGGATTTGTTTGACCTAGCTCGGTTAACCCTGCTCCAAATCCAGATCGGGTATCTTTATTTCCTGTGTTTGTATATTTTTTCATTTTGCGCTCCAAATTTTTGGAGTATCTTTTAATTATACGTTTTTAATAATCTCCTAAAGTCTCTGCATTTTGTGCTAAAGCCATTTCAAGTTGGGCATCATTTGGCGCTTTGCCGTGCCAAGCGTGAGTGTGCATCATAAAATCTACACCGTTACCCATAACTGTGTGAAGCAACACACAAATTGGTTTTTTGCTTCCCGTTTTTGATTTGGCTTTTTTCATGCCTTCCAGAATTGCTTCTAAATTGTTTCCTTCCAAAATAGAAATTACTTCCCAGCCAAATGCTTCAAATTTTGCTTGCAGATTACCCATAGGAAGAACGGTATCAGTTGCGCCGTCAATTTGCTGCCCGTTTAAATCAATAGTTACTATTAAATTATCTACATTATTTCCTGCGGCATACATTATTGCTTCCCAGTTTTGACCCTCTTGCAATTCACCATCACCACAAAGAGTATATACTAATTTGGCATCATTATTTAATTTTTTTGTTAAAGCAGCGCCTATTGAAACAGAAATACCCTGACCTAAAGATCCTGAAGCAATACGAACACCAGGAAGACCCTCATGTGTTGTTGGGTGTCCTTGTAGCCTGGAATTTAACAATCTAAAGGTTCTTAATTCTTCTATCGGAAAATAACCGCTACGTGCTAAAACACTATAAAAAACTGGAGAGATGTGCCCATTTGACAAGAAGAAAATATCTTCATCTAAACCATCCATTTCAAAAATATTTTTTCTATCTAAAATAACCTTAAACATCGCTACAAAAAATTCTGCGCAGCCCAAAGAACCTCCTGGATGTCCCGAATTTACTTTATGTACCTGTCGTAAAATATCACGCCTTACTTGAATTACAAGATCTTCTAAGTGTTTTAAATCTGCCATAATTGGGATGTAAATTTTAAGTGTCAAAAGTAGGTTTTTTAAACCCCTAGTGCAAGAAAATTACGGCGAGTTATTAACGATTTTTTGTTAATGAAATCAACATAAATAAAATTCAATAGAAAACAAATGTAAAATTTAAGGAAAACAATTTTTATGCCTTAGGTAAATACTCTTAACTACCCGTTGGGTGAAATAGGATAAAACAAAAAAAGATATTGGATAAGATACTGATTTACAGTATCTTTAAGTCGCAAAACAAACCAATATCTTATGTCA
>PHDJ01000063.1 GCA_002842575.1 Bacteroidetes bacterium HGW-Bacteroidetes-2 | reverse complement strand
ATGTTGCCGAAGTTTAATACTTCACCGTATATAGTAACCTTATTCCGCTCTTTTGTTCTTTCTGATTAAGTACTAAAATTAGTGAATTGTAAACTTAAGGCGTATATAACTTATGGCGGGGAAAGTGGTAACTTCAAACTTTGTGCTTTTAAGTAAGTTTGTTGCAAGCCGAAAAGAAAGTACTTCTAAAACCGCCACAAGTCATATACGCAAACCGTTCTACACCATTTGAAAGAAACATTGAGAACAGAATTAAAATATATTGAATTGAAGAGCGGATTTTCCGATAATGGAAATGCGTGGATTGGACTTGTCTCGTTTTCAAAAAGCGGAAAGACGATTTATTTTAACGGAAAAGCATTTCAAAGTCTAAATGGAATGGGAATTAGCGGAAATTATTTTGATTTGGAAAGCGGAGACGAATATTGGATTTCGGGAGTTAAAAAAGATATGTCTGACCGACACAAATTTGGCGGAGGAAAAATCTATGTGGAAAAACGGATTTTAAGTGAGTATTTGCAAACTATTGGAAAAACCGAATTACCAAAAACGGATTACGAACTGACCGAAGTTGAAACCGAAAAGCCAATTGAACGAATTAACGAGCTGGAAAACGAAAAAACTGAACCAACTGAATTTGGTGCTGATTTATATTTCAAACAGCCAAACGAGTTGAGCGTTAACGAAATTGAACATTTGATTGCGGAATTAATTGCGGACGAAAAAAATGTCCAATACAATAAAGCCAGAAGAACATACAAGAAAAAGCGAATTGAATTAATAGCTGAACTTGAAAAAAGAGGAATAAAAACGGTGTAGAACAACGTGTATAATTAATGGCTAGTTCTCGCCTACTTACGAAAATCCTAGCGGATTTTCTATTCGGTTTTTATTTGCTAAATTAGGTGCTTAAACACGCCACTAATCATACACAAAACCGTTAGCAACAAGCTAAAACAACATCACATACAAAAAGAAAAACAAAAAATATGAAGTTAGAAAAAATATTAGATAAGCTTGGTTCACTAGAAAAGAACTCTTTCATAAAAATAATCGACAATATCATCTCAAAAAATCCTAAAAATGCAAAGGAAATTGAGAAAATATTGAGTTCGTCTGATAAGAGTTTGAAAACAGTTGACAACCAAAACATTTCTAACATATTTGAATTAATTTCTACCGAATTCATTGACCACATTAACTGCGAGTTTCAAGAAGCTAATTCACAACTAGACATATTAATTGACATTATTATTCGTGATGGAAATTGTATAATGCGACAGGATTGGTTTTCGAGATTGTATGAAAATGAAATCAAGAACCTAAAAACCAAGATTAAAACCCTCAATACGGAATTAGAAAATGAAAAGTCTGAATTGAGCGACTCAAGAAAGAGAGATTATAAAATCTATAAAACTTGTTTATCAGTAGCATACACAAATGATATTGCTAACAACCGAGAAGCCAAAATAACTTCTGACGAGTTATCTATCATTTTGACTTTAGCCAAACAATTGGGTTTATCTCAAGAAGAAATTAAGCTAATAAACTATTCTATTCTTCCAGTTAAAAAAGTTGAAATACAAGACGTAATTAATAATCTCAAAAATCTTGGCATTGCCTTTTATTCAAAAAAGGAAAATACAATTTATGTCGCAGATGAAATGGTAAGACTTTTAAGGAAAGTAAGGCAAAAAGAAGTAGCCGACAAATTTTACCGAAGAACTTTGAAACTACTAAGAGAACCAATAATTAACCAAATAGCAAAAAATCACAATATTGATAGAAAATTAAGTGCATCTCAAAAAATTGAGAAAATAATTAAGGAAGGAATTTCATTTACAGAGTTACTTTCAAATGACATTTATAAAGAAGGAATTACCCTAACCGAAAAGAAAAAAACTCTAAATGAACTTTGTGAAAAGAGTTTAAATATCCAAAATTTAAAAGGAAGTACTTTAGAAGATAAAATTGGCAGCTTGATTGAATATTTTGAAACTGTAGAGAAAGACGAAAAGGTAGGTATTTCACTTGATGGTTTCGACAAAATGCTAACGGAATTAAATGTTTCATTGCCAAATCTAAACAAGGACTTAAAAGAGCAATTTGAACTTCAGGACGAATATGTTTTAACGGCAAGTTACTTGCTCGACTACAATATTAAACCCCGAGATATTTTGGATTTACTTGAAAAGCCTGACTTAACAAAATTCATAAAAGACAACGGAATAAAACAACGTGGTGACGATACTTTGAATATTCTTGACCATTACAAAGATGTTGAAAATTTATATTTAGAAAATTATGAAAATGTAGCTTACAGAAATTTAAACTTACTAAAGGAAAACGGAATTTTAATTAAAGAAAGTGAGCTTGGAATAAAGTTTGAAGAATTGACTAAAATCATCTTTAAAGGTTTAGCATTTAATGTAGATGAGAAGTTTAAAAATCAACTAAACACACAAAAGGATATGATGGATATTCTTTTGAATTTAGGCAATAATGAAATCATTATAGTTGAATGTAAAACAAGTAAGGAAAAGGGCTATAATAAATTTAGTTCTGTTTCAAGACAACTTAAATCATATCAAAATTTAGCGTTAAAAAACAACTTGCGAATAGTTAAAATTTTACTTGTAGCACCTGAATTTAGTGATGATTTTGTTTACGACTGCGAAATGGATACAGAAATGAATTTATCCTTATTGACAGCTTCTACTCTTTCTAAAATACACGAAGCGTTTAAATCTTCAAAATATGAGGAATTTCCACACGTATTATTTAGAGATATAGTGATTAATGAAGAACGAATATTAAAAGCATTGAGTAAATAAAGCCTGTTGCTAACAATGTATAAGCGTAATGCGGGCTAAAGTGCTAAAATTAAACGAATTGAATATTAATAAACATAAGGTTAAACAGAAAGTGAAGTGCTTCTAATCCCGCACTACGCTTATACTTGACCGTTATGCGTCAGCTTAAAAACCTACCCCGACAGACATAGTTAAAATTTTTGTTTCCAAATTTAGAAACTTTATTTATCTTTGTAGCGTTTAACAAA
>PHDJ01000037.1:13440-40726 GCA_002842575.1 Bacteroidetes bacterium HGW-Bacteroidetes-2 | reverse complement strand
CATAAGATATTGGTTTGTTTTGCGACTTAAAGATACTGTAAATCAGTATCTTATCCAATATCTTTTTTTGTTTTATCCTATTTCACCCAACGGGTTAAAAAAAGTAATTGGGAAAGAACTTCCTATTTCAAAAAATAAAGCTATTCAATCGGAATTGAGTTTAGTTGCTGAACAAAATAGTGATTATTTCAAATTAGATTTCGATGAAGGTGGAATTTCTAAAGCAGTTAACTGGAAAGGTGGCGGTGAGTTTGTTTACTTAGAACTTAAAAAATACAACCAAACTTTTATAGAACAAATTGAATCAGCCAAAGACCTGCCTGACCGGCAGGCAGGCACAAAAGCAATTTTGAAAATTTGGGAAGAGATGAAAACAAAATCTTTCCTTAACTACAATGTGGACTTGCAAAAGCAGGAAGAACATATTGAAGAGTTTAAAACATTGACAATAGAAGAACAAAAACAACATTTGGTTGAGTTGTTAGACAAAAACCAATTGTATGTAAATCTATCATCGTTGAACGATAAAGACTTTGCCGTTTCAGCCGAAGAAAAGAAAGTTACTCAAGAATTTTACCGAAAATAAAATTAGAAATTAGAAGTCAGAAATATGAGTAAAGAATTACAGAATAGAACAAAATTATTTTCGCTTTCTATTATTGATTTAGTAGAAAAAATGGATTATTCAATTTCCAAAAAAGCAGTAATGAATCAATTAGTTCGTTCTGCAACTTCAGTTGGAGCAAATTACAGAGCTTCTAATCGTGCAAGAAGTGATAAAGAATTTATTGCAAAGATGAATATTGTTTTGGAAGAAGCAGACGAATGTTGCTTTTGGTTAGAGATTATTGATGAAAAAAAATGGGCTCAAGTAGAAAATTTATTAAAGGAGGCAAATGAACTCACGGCTATATTTGTAACAATTCTTAAAAAAATGAATCAAAAACTCAAATCTTCTAATTTCTAACTTCTAATTTCTAATTTCTAATTTCAAAATGAGCGATTTAGTGCCTAAAAATAATTTCATTCTATATAACGCACCAAGTGGTGATGTTACGCTAAATGTATTGCTACAAAATGAAACCATTTGGCTAACCCAAAAAATGATGGCTGAATTGTTTGATGTAGGTGTGCCTGCCATCAACAAGCATCTTACTAACATATTTGAAAGCAATGAGTTAGAAGAAAATTCAGTTATTTCCATTTTGGAAACAACTGCCGCTGACGGCAAGAACTATAAAACCAAATTTTACAACTTAGATGCGGTTATTTCGGTAGGTTATCGGGTAAATTCTACCAAGGCTACACAATTTAGAATTTGGGCTACAAAAACGCTAAAAGAATACATTATTAAAGGTTTTGTATTAGACGATAGCAGATTGAAACAAGGCGAAACCGTATTTGGCAAAGATTATTTTCGAGAGTTATTGGAGCGTGTTCGTTCCATCAGAGCCAGTGAACGCAGAATTTATCAGCAAAACCCAGACATTTTTGCAGAATGCAGTATTGATTATGACCCAAAAGCAGAAATTACCCAAAATTTTTATTCAATGTTGCAAAACAAATTCCATTTTGCCATTACTGGACAGACAGCGGCTGAAATTATCTTTAAAAATGCCAATGCAAAAAAAGAAAATATGGGTTTAACCACTTGGAAAAACGCACCTGAAGGCAGAATTGTAAAAACAGATACCACCATAGCCAAAAACTACCTACAAGAAAAAGAGATAAAACAATTGGAACGCACAGTAACAGGTTATTTTGATTATATCGAAAACTTAATTGAGCGTGAAAACACTTTTACAATGGAAGGTTTGGCAAATAGTGTAGATAAGTTTTTGAACTTTAATGAATTTAAAATTTTGGACGGCAAGGGAAAAGTAGCCCACAGTAAAGCCATTTCTAAGGCAGGTATAGAATACGACCAATTTAATAAAACACAAAAAATTCTGTCTGATTTTGATAAGGAATTAAAAAAAATTGGTAATAAAAATAAAGAAAAATAACAATGGCTTTTTTATACGACAATATCCTTGAAGAATTTGGCAAACGAGCTATTGCACAAACAGTAGTTCCCAACTATATTCTTGACAATCTAAAACCTGGTTTTGGTCAGCGACCTTATCAAATAGAATCGTTTCAGCGTTACATTCTTTGCCACAACGAAGATTTTGAAGGCAGACCTAAAAAGCCATTTCACTTGTTGTATAATATGGCAACAGGAAGCGGGAAGACTTTGGTAATGGCTGGCTTGATGCTTTACTTGTATGAAAAAGGTTTTAGAAACTTTTTGTTTTTCGTAAACTCAAACAACATCATCAAGAAAACGAAAGACAATTTTTTGAATCCACAGGCTTCAAAATACTTATTCAATGAAAAAATAGTAATTGACGGAAAAGAAGTTTACATCAAAGAAACAGACACCTTTGAAAGTGCTGATGATAAAAACATAAATATCAAATTCACAACAATTCAGCAACTTCACATTGACTTAAACAACACTAAAGAGAACAGCGTTACTTACGAAGATTTCAAAGACAAAAAAATGGTGCTAATAGCAGATGAAGCACATCATTTAAGTTCTGCAACAAAAAACAACGGTGATTTATTTGGCAGTTGGGAAGGAACTGTAATTGAAATTCTAAAACAGAATTTCGACAACATACTTTTAGAATTTACCGCAACACTTGACTACGACAATGCAGAGATTTTAAAAAAGTATCAAGACAAAGTAATTTTCAAATACGACCTTGCTCAATTCAGAATTGACAAATATTCAAAAGAAATAAATCTTATCAGGTCAGGCTTTGACCAACAAGAAAGAATAATACAAGCATTAATTTTAAACTTGTATCGGCAAGAGTTGGCAACAGCCAACAATATCAATTTAAAACCAGTAATTCTTTTCAAGGCAAAAAAGACAATTAAAGAATCCGAACAAAACAAAGTAGATTTTCACAATCTCATTGATTTAATGTCAGCCCAATTGGTTGACCAAATAAGAAATACAGCAACAGTTTCAATAGTTCAAAAAGCATTCAACTTCTTTGATTCCATCAATATTTCATCAGCCGAAATTTCAAGAAGAATAAAATCGAATTTCCGTTTTGAAAATTGCATCAGTGCAAACAATGATGAAGAAGCAGAGAAAAATCAACTTCTGTTAAACACTTTGGAAGATGAGAACAATCCGATTCGTGCCGTTTTTGCAGTGCAAAAATTAAACGAAGGTTGGGACGTTTTGAACTTGTATGATATTGTTCGTTTATACGAAGGTCAAAACACTGGAGGAACAAATACTAAAGTTGGTGCAACAACACTTGCAGAAGCCCAATTAATCGGTAGAGGTGCAAGATATTTTCCGTTTGCTTTAGAGCAAGGTCAGGACAAGTTCACTCGAAAATATGATGATGACCAAGCCAACGATTTAAAAATACTTGAAGAACTTTATTACCATACCAAAGAAGACAGCCGATACATTTCTGAATTAAAGAAAGCCCTTGTAGAATCAGGAATTTATGAGGACGAAGATAAATTGGTAACAAAGCAACTTACTTTAAAACTTGACTTTAAAGAAACTGAATTTTATAAGACTGGTAAAGTTGTTTACAACAAGAAAGTTGAGAAAAGCTATAACAATGTAAAATCGTTTGCAGACTTAGGAGTTTCAAAAAGAAATTTTGCTTTCACACTTTCATCGGGTTCAGGTAGAATTTCAAGTGCATTTAGTAAAGAAGAAGAAACTACAACCGAAAAGACAGAAAGCAAAGACATTAAAGTTTCAGCTATTCCAAAACACATCATTCGTTTTGCATTGGCTCAAAATCCATATTTCTACTTTGACAGCTTAGAAAGGTTTTTCCCTAACGTAGAATCACTTTCAAACTTTATTGACAGCAAAGACTATTTGGGTGGTTTAGAAATCACTTTCAACGCTTCAAAAACAAGACTTGCAGACATTTCAAACCACGACTTTTTATTAGCTATTCAAGGACTATTGCAAAGTATTGAAATTGAAATAAAATCAAACTTAACAGAGTTTGAAGGTTCAGACTACATCAAAGAATATGTTCACAAGGTTTTCAAAGACAAGGAAATCAAAGTTTACAAAGACAGTGAAAGAGCAGACGGACAAGAAGCTTTTGTAGCAAACGAACCTTGGTATGTTTACAATGCAAACTACGGAACTAGCGAAGAGAAAAAATTTGTTGAATTGTTTCAAAGACGCTTTGAAGGACTAAAAGAAAAATTCACAAACATTTACTTAATCCGAAACGAAAGAGAAATTAAAATCATTGACAAATTAGGCAGAGCATTTGAGCCTGACTTTGTTTTATTCTGCAAACAGAAAAAGGGCAAAGAATTGACATATCAAGTTTTCATTGAGCCTAAAGGTGCTCACTTAATTGCCAACGACAAATGGAAAGAAGAATTTTTAAAACAAATCAGAGAAGAAGAAAAGACCATCAAAATTGACACAGACAATTATGTAATTACTGGTGTTCCTTTCTACAACTATGCAAACGAAAACGAATTTAAGACAACATTAGAAAGCACAATAAATAATTAAACGAATTGGATTAAGTGTTTTAGGGCACATCACTCAATTACTGCCTCACCACCCCTTCAGCCATAATAAACGCATTATGCATATTCACCATTTTTCTGGATTTAGAAATTTCTGAGAATTTACGGGTATTATCTGGTTCACCACCCAAAATCACCAATGTTGAAGAAGGGATACCGCTATCCATAATAATTTGTTTTACTTGTGCCGCACTTAATTGCGGGTAATAAGAGCGCAACATTGCGGCTATTCCTGCAGCTGCAGGAGCGGGCTAGGAGGCACCCATTTTAAATTCTTATTCGTTAATTGGGTGTTGAAGACCAAATTTCAACACTAGGTGCAAAGACATCCAAGGGTTTTCATAATTTGAAAACGAAACCAACATTTCTGAAGATTAATTAGTGTCAAATGCTCTAAAAGTGTAAAGTATTTCTTTCGAAATTTGTAAAATAAAATACTCAAAATATGTAAAGTAAAGTGTTCAATATTTGTAAAGTAGTTTTATATTTGTGCTATAAATCATAATGTTATGTCATATAAAAAGCGTTTATCAGACAAAGAATTAATGCGAAAACTCGATGCTTCGGGGGCTGTATTGGTTCGAGGGCCTAAAGCTTGCGGTAAAACCGAATCGGCAAAGCAAATAGCCAAAAGCATACTAAGCGTGGATCGAGACGAGCAAGTTCCCTTATTGATGAGTACAGCCCCAAGACGCTTGTTGCTTGGAGATACGCCCCGTTTGATAGATGAATGGCAGGTTCAACCCAAACTTTGGGATTACATACGGCACGAAATAGACGATCGCAAAAAAACGGCACAATTCATACTTACGGGTTCGGCAAATCCCGAAGAATCTGTAAAAATGCACTCAGGAGCAGGCAGGTTTACCATTGTAGATATGCGTACCATGTCGTGGCAGGAATTGGGTTTTTCTTCGGGAAAAGTGAGTTTGGAAAAGTTGTTTGAGGGTCAGAAAATAGATATTTATGACGAGCCCACCGATTTGGAGTTTATTATTGAAAAAATAATAATCGGTGGTTTTCCAGCACATTTAGGTAAAAAAATAAATCAGGCCACTGATGTAAACCGTGCATACATGGAGTTGCTTGCTGAAGTGGATATGAGCCGTATTTCTGGTGTAAAACGGGATCCAGCAAAGGTAAGGAGCTTGTTGTGTTCGCTTGCCAGAAACACCGGTACCTTAGTAGAAATTTCAACTTTGGAAAAAGACATTCGACAAAAAGAGAACAACGATATTTCACGCCCTACCATATACGATTATCTCGATGCCTTAAACCGGTTAATGATAGTAGAAGATCAACCCGCCTGGAACACACATATACGTTCGTCTGCTTCGCTAAGAAAATCGCCTAAACGCCATTTTACCGATGTTAGCCTTGCTGTTTCTGCTCTTGGTTTAGACAAAAAAACACTTTTAAATGATTTGAATTTTGCCGGGATTTTATTTGAGTCATTGGTCACTCACGAGCTGCGTGTTTATGGTCAGGTAAATGATGCTAAAGTGTATCACTACCGGGATTCGAGTGGATTGGAAGTGGACAGCATTGTGCAAAAACACAATGGCGATTGGTGTGCTTTTGAAATAAAACTCGGTATCTTACAAATAGAAGCAGCAGCAGCAACCCTTCAAAAATTTGTCTCGGTTTTAGACTACAAGAAAATGAACCCGCCAAAATCACTCAATATAATTACCGGAACAGGAATAAGTTACACCCGAAATGATGGAATAAATGTTATTTCCTTGGCTTCGTTAGGGGCATAATTTATTTGATTTTTATAGGTCTATATATTCTAGGGTCTATTTACCTACCACCCTTTCCGCCATTAAAAACGCATTATACCTATTCACCATTTTCCCAGATTTAGAAATTTTAGAAAAATAGTTTTTACATTAAACTTTTTAAAAATTCATCCGGAGTCATTACTGGAAGTAACAATTTTTTAAAATCTTTACCATTTCTTGTTAGTAAGATTTCACATTGCGACTCTGTGGCACTAAAATATTGTAAAGCATCCTCAAAATCTTTTATGGATGCGTTTAGCCCTTTTTCAATGGTCTGTTCATTAAGCGTGCATATTTCGCATAGTATTTTGAATTTTCGAAGTTTTTCTATAGCGGTTTTTGAACCCTCAAATTTTGATAAAAAATAATTAACTGTAGCAAATGAAATAGGGGAAACAACCATAGTTAATTCACTTTTCTCGGCCAAGGTGGCAATTTTTGCAATTGCTTCGTAAAAAGGCACCCTTTCCCCTAGAAAGTCTAGCATTACATTGGTGTCTATAAAAATCCTTTTGCTCATTTGTGTTTTTGCATTAAATGCTCAAAATAGGCTTCTTTATAGTCCAAATCAAGTGGAATTTTAGTTCCAGTGGAAATACTTCTCACAAAGGGAGAGATTTCAAATGCATCGGTTTTAGTTTCAGAAGTCAATGATTGCAAATAAGCTTCCACAATGCGGGATAAACTTATTTTTTTATTGAAGGCATATTCCTTTGCCCGCTCAATAATTTCTTGGTTTAATTTTAAAGTCAATTTTGTGTCCATCACAATGAATTTATACGTGCAAATATAATAAAACAATCCGTATCATTTATTTTTAAATTGAATTTTTAGATAGCATGCCTCAGATAATCTGAGTTTTCTCTTGATTGTTTTGAAAGGGGTTTTCAATAAAAAAGTTAAATTATAGTTTTAAAATAACTATTGTCTTGCCATTTGCTCAGCCAACAAAAATGCATTATACATATTCACCATTTTCCCGGATTTAGAAATTTCTGAGAATTTACGGGTATTATCTGGTTCGCCACCCAAAATAACGGTTGCGCTGCTGCTAAGACCGCTATCCATAATAATTTGTTTTACTTGTGCCGCACTTAATTGCGGGTAATAAGAACGCAGCATTGCTGCTATTCCTGCAACATTTGGGGCTGCCATAGAGGTTCCTTGTAAAAATTCATACTCGTTATTTGGGGTTGTTGCCCAAATTTTATCTCCAGGAGCAAAAACGTCCACATTGGATTTTCCGTAGTTTGAAAAATCGGCTACCATGCCGCTACCGTAGGTATAGGTTAAAGCGCCAACACTTAAAAAAGTATTGGATATTTCGGTTACATTATCGGTTTGGTCATTGGGATATACATTTACGCCGTCATCGTCTATATCGATACCGTCATTTCCAGCAGCGTTAACGATAAGTACATCTTTTTCTGCGGCGTATTTAATGGCATCAAACACCCACTCGGCGTTAGGAGAATAAAATTTTCCAAAGCTAGTGTTGAGTACTTTTGCTCCATTATCTACTGCATATCTTATGGCAAGTGCTACATCTTTATCGTACTCATCGCCATCGGGAACGGCTCTTACCACCATTATTTGCACATTTTGAGCAACACCATTCATTCCAATACCATTGTTGCGTTGCGCTGCAATGATTCCGGAAACGTGTGTCCCGTGTTTTACATCTTCCATTTTGGGGTCTGGGCCGGAAACTTGATTATTACCATATTTTGTATCTGTAATATCATAAGGATTATCGCCCAAAACAGCTCTAAAATTAGCATCTGTATTGAAATTGTTGTTTAATCTGCCTGAAAAATAGGTAATACCTTCTCCTAACTCCTTGATGATTTTAGGTATGTTGTCAGCAAATGAAAACATTTGGTTTAACATTAAAACTTCTTGTTGTAGGGAGCTATCGTCCTTAAGGGTTTTTAGCTCTTCTTTGGTATAGTTTTCCTTGCCCAACTTTTTAGAAACCGCAGCATGAGCAGGGGTAATTTGGGATAGAATACTTTCATATTGGGTTTTATTGGCAAGGGTTTCTTGTTTTTCTTTTAAAAATTCAGAACGCACTTTTTTATAAAGCGCAAAGTCCTCTCGATCCGTTGTGCTAATGGCGCTTTCTTCTTTATTTTCAAACTTTGGTGCAAGACGTCTCATGATGCGAACATATTCCATATTTTCTCCAACGATATCTCCTAAAAAGTTCCAGCCGTTTATATCGTCAATAAAGCCATTGTTATCATCGTCTTTGTCATTGTTAGCAATTTCGTTTGGGTTTGTCCACAGCACATTTTTTAGGTCTTCGTGGGTAATATCTACACCGCTATCAATAACTCCAACGATTACTGTTTTTCCTTTTCGGTTTTTAATGATTTCATCATAGGTTCTTTGAACGCTCATTCCAGGAATGGTGTCTTTTACTAAATCTAAATGCCCCCACACCTTGTATTGTTCTTCTGTTAAGGGGGTTACTTTTAAGGGCATTGAATCAATGTTATCAATAGGGGTTGATACGAGTTGTGCTACGCTTCCACAAGCCATAAAAAAAGAGGAAGCAGCAATAAAAAGAAGAAATTTAAAAGGTATTTTCATCAGTTGATATTTATTTGGTTTTTAAAGGTCAGACCTGCCTATTCCGGCAGGCAGGTGGAATGCCTTTTGAATATAACGGATAGTTTGACAGATCTGTTAATGGGCATTTCATATAGTTATTCATTAAAAAGTTGATTAAAAGTAAAGCGATTTTTTAGACGGACTCCTTTTTCGGTATGTTCTACCGTGATGATTTGGTTATGAGCATCGTGTTCTAAAAATAAATAGTAATTATTGTCTGCAGCGGTGTTTAAAAATTTTTCCTTTTCGGTTAAGGTTAATAATGGTCTTGTGTCATAGCCCATAACAAAGGGCAAGGGCACATGACCTGCGGTAGGTAATAAATCGGCAACAAAAACTAAGGTTTTTCCTTGGTATTGAATGTGTGGCAGCATTTGTTTATCGGTATGTCCATCGGCAAAAAACACACCAAACCCAAGATCTGTTTTTTCTACAAAATCAGAAACAGGATCTTCAATAAACTGGAGTTGCCCGCTTTCTTGAAGGGGTATAATATTTTCTTTTAGGAAAGATGCTTTTTCTCTAGCATTTGGTTTTGTTGCCCACTCCCAATGTTTTTCGTTACTCCAATAGTGTGCATTTTTAAATGCTGTTTCGAAGCCGGTTTTGTCTTTATTCCACTGTACACTGCCTCCACAATGGTCAAAATGTAAATGGCTTAAAAACACATCTGTAATATCATCAGGATGAAAACCTACTTTTTTAAGAGAAAGGTTTAAATTGTGATTTCCCCAACGGAAATAGTAATTAAAAAATTTTTCGCTTTGTTTTTCCCCCATGCCGTTGTCAATCAAAATAAGTTTATTGCCATCTTCCACAAGCAAGCAGCGTGCGGCAATGTCAATCATATTATTTTCATCTGCGGGATTGGTTTTGTTCCAAAGGGATTTTGGCACGACACCAAACATAGCGCCACCGTCTAGTTTAAAATTTCCGGCCTCGATGGGATATAATTTCATAGCAGAGTTTTTAAAAACCGCAAATTAAGAAAAGCATTGTATTTTTATAGGGTTAAAGAAACTATTTATAGGATATTTAACAAAAAAGTAGATATACTAAATGAGTACTCCCTAGCGTTAGTTATCTTTGTCTTAGATTCTATTTAAGTTTATGAAAAACCAAACCCTATTTGTTTTTGTCTGTATTTTGTTGTTTTCCTCGTGTAAGGGCGATGGAAATCCTTCTTGCATCACTTGTGATGCGGCGTTAACTTCCTCTTTTGAGCTTTGTAAAGAAAGTGACGGGACGGCGTCGGTTAATGGGCAAAACACAGGCATTTCTTATACCATTTATTTAGAAGGTCTTATAAATGAAGGAGTAACGTGTAATTAATCATTTAACTTTAATACGGCCATAAATGCTTGTTGTGGGATTTCCACATTACCCACTTGTCGCATCCGTTTTTTACCTTTTTTCTGTTTTTCCAAAAGTTTACGTTTACGCGAAATATCGCCTCCATAACATTTTGCGGTAACATCTTTTCGAAGTGCTTTTATGGTTTCTCTGGAAATAATTTTAGCGCCAATTGCCGCCTGGATAGGAATGTCAAACTGCTGTCTTGGGATGAGTTCTTTCAGTTTTTCGCACATTTTTTTGCCTATATTGTGTGCGTTATCAGCGTGAATAAGAGACGAAAGTGCATCTACAGGTTGTGCATTTAAAAGAATATCTACCCGCACTAATTTTGAAGCACGCATGCCTATTGGCGAATAATCAAAAGAAGCATAGCCTTTAGAAACAGTTTTTAAACGGTCGTAAAAATCAAAAACAATTTCGGCAAGGGGCATATCAAAACTTAATTCTACACGTTCCGGAGTTAAATAGGTTTGGCTGGTAATTAGGCCCCTTTTTTCAATACAAAGCGACATAATATTACCTACATAATCTGATTTAGTGATAATAGTTGCTTTAATATAGGGTTCTTCCACACGATCTAAACTAGAAGGATCTGGCAGATCTGTAGGGTTATTTACGATAATTACTTGGTCTTTGTTTTTTGTTTTAAAGGCGTGGTAAGAAACGTTAGGCACCGTGGTTATAACCGGCATATCAAATTCACGTTCTAATCTTTCTTGGATAATTTCTAAATGCAGCATACCTAGAAAGCCACAACGAAAGCCAAAACCAAGAGCGGCTGAACTTTCTGGCACAAATACTAATGAGGCATCGTTAAGTTGGAGTTTTTCCATAGAAGATCTTAAATCTTCATAATCTTCAGTGTCCACTGGGTAAATTCCAGCAAAAACCATGGGTTTTACGTCTTCAAAACCTGCAACCGCATTGGTTGTGGGATTTGCTGCATCGGTAATGGTATCGCCAACTTTTACTTCTTTGGCTTCTTTAATTCCGGTGATTAGGTATCCAACATCGCCAGCTTTTATTTCTTTTTTAGGAGCTTGGGTAAGTTTTAGGGTGCCCACTTCATCCACAAAATAATCTTTTCCTGTTGCAAGAAATTTAATTTTTTGTCCTTTTTTTATAGTTCCGTTTACTACTCTAAAAATTGTTTCTACACCCCGAAAAGGGTTGTAAATCGAGTCGAATACAAGGGCTTGTAATGGTGCGTCTTCACTTCCTTTTGGTGCAGGAATACGCTCAATAATTGCGGCTAAAATTTCGTTTATTCCCAGACCTGTTTTTGCACTAGCAGGAATTACATCTTCATAGTTACATCCTAAAAGTTCTACAATATCGTCGGTTACTTCCTCAGGATTAGCACTAGGCAAATCTACTTTATTAAGAACAGGAATGATTTCTAAATCATTTTCTAATGCCAAGTAGAGGTTAGAAATGGTTTGCGCCTGAATGCTTTGAGCGGCATCTACAACAAGCAAAGCACCTTCGCAAGCAGCGATGGACCTGGAAACTTCATAAGAAAAATCAACGTGACCTGGAGTGTCAATTAAATTTAAAATATAGTTTTCTCCTTTATAAGAATATTCCATTTGAATGGCATGACTTTTAATGGTAATGCCACGCTCGCGCTCCAAATCCATATTGTCTAGAAGTTGTTCTTGTTTTTCACGAGAGGTTACAGACCCCGTTGCATCTAAAAGCCTATCTGCAAGGGTGCTTTTACCGTGATCAATGTGCGCGATAATGCAAAAATTCCGTATGTTTTTCATAAATAGAGGCCTCTCATTTTCTTAATTTGCAAATATAATTTATTTAAATTCAATACGTGTAAAATTTATGTTTATAAGTTTTTTTGCCGTTTAACAAAAAAAAACGCAACTTGTCGTTGTTTTTTAAGTTATTATTAACATATTTGTAGGGTATTTTGGCCGCAGTTCTAGTTTCCCCAAACAATAGCAACTATTAATTAAAGTTTATCAACGGCTTATTTTTACTGGCAAATTTATGAAGATTTCTATTTTTTTCTTATTTACCGTGTCTCTTGTTCAGGCACAAAATTTTCAAATAGAGGGTCAGATTGCTGATGTGGAAAATGTACCATTGTCTTTTGTTACCATCATTTTACAACAAGCGAAGGATAGTGTGTTTGTATCAGGAACTTCTACAAACAATCAAGGCAAATTTGAAATAAAATCTATTGAGCAAGGAGAGTACATTCTTAAAGCTACATTCATAGGATATGAAGAAATATACTTTCCTATATCTGTATTATCAGACACAAACGTAGGGACTATTTATATCAAAGAAGCACGCGACACTTTAGATGAAATTTCGATTCTGGCTCATAAACCCACCATAAAAAGAGATATAGACAGACTTGTATTTAATGTAGAAAACACATCGCTCTCTAATGGAAGTTCGTGGGATATATTAAAAAAAACACCCAGTTTAATAATTCAAGAAAACACAATTACCGTGCAAAACCAACCGGCAACCGTGTATATTAATGACAAAAAAGTGAATCTATCAGTTGCCGAGGTGCAGAGTTTGCTAGAAAGTCTTACAGGTTCTAACGTTAAAAGTATTGAAGTAATTACAAATCCGTCGGTTAAATATGATGCGGATAGTGGAATGATTGTAAATATAGTGACTAGTAAAAATATTATTCCCGGTTATAAAGGAAATGTATCGGCAAGTTTCACACAGGCTGTTTTTCCAAAAGGGAGGCTAGGAACAAGTCATTTTTATAAAAATGATTGGTTGAATTTATCCTTGGATTATAGCTTTAACAAACGGAAAGAACACAAAAACGATATTGGAAAAGTTACATTTTTTGAACCAGATAATAGTGTAAATTCCTTTTGGGAAACCGATTTTGAAAGAATTACTCGTTCTGAGAAACACACCATAACTACCGCAGCCGACTTTACTATTAGCGAAAAAAGTAATTTAAATGTGTCTTCGGTTATTCTATTAGAGCCTAATACTACCTATAGAAATTCAGAGATTGCAAATATATTTAATTTTCAAAAACAGTTAGACTCCCTTTTCACCACCGCTAGTGACCTAGATATATATAATCATAACTTGGCCTTTGACGTAACATTTACACATAAATTAAATGATAATGGCACCAATTTTTCAGCAAATTCACATTATACAAATTACAGAAATACAAGATTTCAAAATGTAGATACCAATTATTTTTTAAACGATGGAGAATTTTTAAGAAATAACACCTTTTTTACAGATGCTAACCAAGATATTGATATTTTTGTTGAGCAAGTAGATTTTGAAACCAAACTTTTAGGATTAAAAGTGGAAACAGGAGCGAAAATCTCTTTCATAGACTCAGAAAGCGGGATAGACTTTTTTGATGAAATAAATACAACAACCACACAAAACCTTGCTTTATCCGATCAATTCAAATATGAAGAAACCGTAATTGCCGGATATATGAGCTTTTCTAAAAACTGGGAAAAATGGCGGTTACGACTTGGTTTTAGAGGAGAACATACCAGTACAAAAGGAACATCAAGAACTTTAAATCAAGTAAACAAGGACGATTATTTTGAGTTATTTCCCAATGTGGTTTTAAGTTATACCCCTAACCAAAACAACAGCATAACCGCATCCTTTAATAGAAGCGTTCAACGACCTAATTTTAGTTTGCTAAATCCTTTTAGCTATTTTATAAACGAAAATAATTTTAGCACAGGCAATCCTGACCTTCAACCCGCATTTACAAACAAATTTAGTTTAAACTATTTAGTAGAGAATAAACATTTCTTTCAATTTTATTACAAAACCACTCAAGGCAGCATAGATGTATTAAGCTTTCAAAATAACACAAACCGAACTCTTAGGTCCATCTCCACAAATATTAATGAAAATATAGGTTATGGATTTGATTATAGTGTATTTAATATCTCTATAAGGAATTGGTGGGATTTTTCCCAATACCTCTCTTTGTTTCATGAAGAAAACTCTTTTTTTGCAATAGAGAGTGGTAATGAATTTATAACCATTGAATCGGATGGGTTTTATATACAGTTAATGAACAGTTTTACCATTACAAACGACAGAACATTAACCGCAGATATTAGCTTAGTATATCTTTCAGGAATAACCACAGGAACGTATCTTATGGATCAATTTACAACTGTTTCGCTTGGTATAAAAAAATCGCTTTGGAAAAATAGGGCTTCTATTTCTCTAACTGCAAATGATATTTTTGACACTACAAACAGAAAATTACAAACCAATTACCTGAACCAAAGAAACAGTTATTTTGCAAAAGTAGAATCTCAATTTGTACAATTAGGGTTTGTTTATAATTTTGGAAACTTTAGGCTAAATAGCAGAGCCACTCAAATAAGCAATGAGGAAAGAAGCCGTATTAATGAAGTGCCTTAATACACCTTCCTTTTACATCTACATAAATTAAATTACCTTTGCCTAAAAGATAAGCTTTGGCAAAAATAGATACCATAGAACTAGGCGATTTCCCATTATTACTTGCTCCTATGGAGGACGTGAGTGATCCGCCTTTTCGCGCATTGTGCAAAGAGCAGGGAGCTGATGTTGTTTTTACCGAATTTATTTCCAGTGAAGGCCTGATTCGGGATGCAGTAAAAAGCAGAATGAAACTGGATATTTATGAAAAGGAACGCCCCGTAGGCATTCAAATTTTTGGAGCCGATCTAGACGCTATGCTTCAGTCTGTTGCAATTGTCGAGGCATCAAATCCTGATATTATTGATATCAATTTTGGCTGTCCTGTAAAAAAAGTAGTTTGTAAAGGAGCGGGAGCTGGTATTTTAAAAGATATTGATAAAATGGTCATGCTTACCAAAGAAATGGTAAGGCACACAACCCTACCGATAACTGTGAAAACCAGACTAGGATGGGATGAAAATTCTATTAAAATCCTAGAAGTTGCAGAACGCTTGCAAGATGTGGGATGCAAAGCAATTTCCATTCATGGTAGAACACGAGTACAAATGTATAAAGGCGATGCCAATTGGGCTCCAATAGCCGAAGTAAAAAACAATCCCAGAATGCATATTCCTATTTTTGGAAACGGCGATGTGGATACTCCTGAAAAAGCTATGGAAATGCGAGATAGATATGGCCTTGATGGCGCAATGATAGGCCGGGCAAGCATTGGCTATCCTTGGTTTTTTAAAGAGGTGAAACATTACTTTGCCACTGGCACACATTTGCCGCCACCCACGATGCAAGAACGAGTAGAAGCAGCAAGACGGCATTTGCAAATGGCCATAGGCTGGAAAGGAGAAACCCTTGGCGTTTTTGAAACCAGAAGACATTATACTAACTATTTTAAAGGCATTCCTCATTTTAAAGAATACCGCATGAAAATGGTAACTAGTGATGATGCTGCTTCTGTATTTGCAACGTTTGATGAGGTATTAGAAAACTTTGAAGACTTTGTATTTGTTTAATTTACCACCATGTTTTCATTCACCCTTCCTGAAGCAATTTTAGAAGCTAAAACGCCTAATACTGTAATTGTACTAAAGACAACAAGGACATTAATAAAATCTAATTTTACGGGATAAGGAAGAGAATTTGTAATCATTACTAAGTTAAACCGCATTTGAAGAATTACAATTAATACGCCGAGGAGTATCCCTAAAATTCCGCCCAAAAGAGTCATTAAAACCCCTTGCATAAAAAATATTTTTCTAATTTCAGAAATTGTTGTGCCAAGGTTGAATAAAGTTTTAAGATTGTGTTTTTTGTCAAGAATCATCATAATAATACTGCCCACCACATTAAATAATGCAATGATTAAAACCAGGGTAAAAATCAAATAAACGGCTAGGTTTTCGGTGTTTAGCATTTTATATAATGCATCGTTTTGCTGTATCCTATTTTTATAAACCAAATCTTGTTTTAAGATTTTTTGGATGTCTGAAATTACAGCACTTTCGTCAGCTAGAGGGGTTAATTTAATTTCAACCGCACTGACTTCATCGTCTGAAAGCGACAGTAATTTTTTAGCCAAATTAAAGTTAGAAAAAACATATTTGGAGTTTAACTCTTCATTAACGTGGTAAATGCCAGAAGCCATTACCCGTTCCTTTTGAAAAGCCTTTGTAGCATCTGTAATTTGACCAGTTCCGGGTGTTGGCACAAAAACCTCTAACAGCTCAGAATAATCATAAACCCCCAAACTTAAAGTAGAAGAAATGCCAATACCCATTACCACATTTTTCTCCTCTTGTTCAAACCACTCTCCAACGATTATTGTACTGTCTATAGCGTTAACTTTTTGGTAATTTTCATCTACCCCTTTTATGAAAGCAATGGCATTTTTGCCTTTAAAATTCAAAAAAACACGCTCTTCAATAATTTTAGAGAAAGATGCTATGCCATCAACTGCTTGTAATTTTATTTCATTTTCTTTAGAAATTAAAAACGTTTTCCCTAGTTTAGGAGATACCTTAAGATCAGAATCGAAAATAGAGCTAAACTCAAGACTAAAATCTTTCAGTCCAGAAAAACCAGAAAGAACAATAAACAAAGACATAGCGCCTACAATAACCCCAACTGCTGCAATTCCGGTAATAATATTAATCGCATTATTACTGCTTTTTGTAAACAAATACCGCTTAGCGATGTAGAGCGAAAACCGCAATAATTAAGATTTTTTTCGTTTACTCAGTAATTCAGGGTTAGCGATAGGGTCTTCTTCTCCTTTAACCGCTTTGTCAATTTTTTCAATATATTCTAAAGAGTCATCGTTAAAGAAAGACAACTCGGGCATTCTTCTAAGTTGGTGCTTGGTAAGTTGCGCGGTTTGGTGTTTAATTTTAGACTTTACCTCATTAATTTCAGAAACCACTTTTAAAGCGTGTTCCGCAGGAAAAACACTAACATATACTTTTGCAATAGATAAATCCACAGTAACCTGTACTTTGGATACAGAAATAAGAATTCCTGTATGCCCTGCATCTCTTATAGCACTTTGAAGAATATTTGCTAAATCACTCTGTAAAACACCTGCTATTTTTTTTTGTCTGTTACTTTCCATACTACAAAAGTAGCATATTTAAAGATTATGTTACTTTTACAAAGCAAAAAGATGTAAAATGAAAAAAATAGAACACATAGGCATCGCTGTAAAAAACCTGGAAAGTGCTAATGCTACTTATGCTGCTTTACTAGGTAAAAAGCATTATAAAACAGAAAAGGTTGAGAGTGAGGGGGTTAACACCTCCTTTTTTCTGGTAGGAGAAAGTAAAATTGAGCTATTGGCGGCTACCATTCCAGAAAGTCCTATTGCAAGCTTTATTGAAAAACGTGGAGAAGGCATCCATCACATTGCTTTTCAGGTCGAGGACATTCAAAAGGAGATTACGCGATTAAAAAAAGAAGGCTTTCATGTTTTAAATGAAATACCAAAAATTGGTGCTGATAATAAGCTCGTTGCCTTTTTACATCCCAAGTCGGCACATGGGGTTTTAATTGAGCTATGTCAAGAAATTATTATTTAGTGGGCAAAAAATTTGTTGGTAAAAAAAACTAGTGATAAATTTGCAGTCTTAATTCGGTCCCATAGCTCAGCTGGTTAGAGCACCTGACTCATAATCAGGGGGTCCATGGTTCGAGCCCATGTGGGACCACTTTTTATTAAAGACTTTGATTAGCGAGAAGCTCGTAACGATTGTAGCGATAGCGGAATATCGGTAAGTCAAATGAAAAAGTTATTGTTTTTTTAAGATTTTACACACCTCCGGCAAAATCTTTTTAAAATTTTATAAAAGTTGATTTAGGGGAGTCAATAATTTATTGTACTTTATTTGGCGTAAAACAATTAACCTCACTGTTAATCGTTTAATAATACTGATTTTAATTTTTTTTTATATATTAGCCAAACCCTATGTAATGTATGCGACCCCAAATCGTTAAAATAGTAGTATTAATTGTGAGTATTTTTGTAAGCACCATTTCTTGGGGCAAGCAACTACCTCCACCACCGCAAAGGACGCCCCCAATAGGTCTTCCTATTGATGGTGGGCTAATCTATTTGTTATTATTGGGGATTCTATTAGGAGTGTTTTTTTTACTTCGCAAAAAAAGAGTTTAAATTACTTCATCAAGAATCTTTTCAAGTATTTTCCTACAAGATCAAACTCTATATTTACGGTATCTCCCTTTTTTATTGTGTAAAAATTTGTGTGACTATAGGTATAGGGTATAATTGCCACAGAAAAACGATCTTTTTCTGAATTAACAACCGTTAAACTCACGCCATTTACAGTAATAGAACCTTTTTCAATAGTAACATTCCCGAAACTCGTATTGTAAGTAAAAGTAAAATACCAACTTCCTTGTACCTCTTGAACAGAGACACAAATTGCGGTTTGATCCACATGACCTTGCACTAAATGGCCATCTAGTCTATCACCCAGTTTCATTGCGCGCTCTAAATTAATAGGCGAGCCAACCTGTAAACTTCCTAAATTAGATTTTTCTAGCGTTTCTTTTATAGCAGTAACGATATACAAGTTTTCTTGAATAGCAACAACAGTAAGGCATACTCCATTATGAGAAACACTTTGGTCAATTTTCAGTTCATGGGTAATGTTACTTTTAATAGAAATGTCGAGATTTGTCCCATTAGTGGTAAGCGATGTAACCTTGCCAATATCTTCAATGATACCTGTAAACATATTCGGTAAAAAGGATTAAATTTGTATTTTTTATAAGCGTTTGTAAATTTAATACAATTAAAAAAGGTTACCTAAAGAAATAGATAACTTAAAGGAATTATAGGACAAAATGAATAAACTTGAAAATATACTTGTAGGAATTTCAATAGGAGATTTAAACGGCATAGGTAGTGAAGTGGTTTTAAAAACTTTTGAGGATTCTAGAATGCTAGAGTTTTGTACACCAATTATTTTTGCTTCGGTAAAGGCACTTTCATTTGTTAAAAAAGCATTAGAAATGGAAATAAGTTTTCAAGGAATCGATCATATTAATCAAATTATTCCTGGAAAAATAAATGTTTTAAATGTTTGGAAAGAAACTGTTGATATAAAATTTGGCGAAGAAGACCCTGCCATAGGGGCCTTTGCAATTAAATCTTTAGAAGCTGCCGTAAAGGCGTTGAAAGAAAAAAGGATAGATGTTTTAGTAACAGCGCCTATTAATAAGCATAACATCCAATCAGAAACTTTTAAGTTTCCTGGCCACACAGATTATTTAGCCAAAGAGCTAGAAGGAGAAAGCTTGATGTTTATGGTAACCGATACCCTTAAAGTGGGTTTACTAACCGATCATGTAGCCATAAAAGACATTGCAAAACAAATCACAAAACAACAAGTTGAAAAAAAGATTGACATTATATATAATGCCTTAAAACAAGATTTTGGCATTACAGTTCCAAAAATAGCAGTGCTAGGCATTAACCCACATTCTGGCGACAATGGTGTCATTGGCAATGAAGAGGATAAAATACTTCGGCCCACTTTAGAAAAAATATATAAATCAGGAAAAATGGTTCATGGGCCCTATGCGGCAGACAGTTTTTTTGGTTCAGGCAATTATAAAAATTTTGATGCTATTGTTGCGGCTTACCATGACCAGGGATTAATACCTTTTAAAACCCTGTCATTTGGCTCGGGGGTTAATTACACAGCAGGATTAAACCGGGTGCGAACATCTCCAGATCACGGAACGGCGTATGATATAGCCGGAAAAAATTGTGCAGATTTCACGTCTTTTAAAGAAGCTGTTTTCTCTGCCATTTCCATTTTTAAAAAGCGAAAAGAATATGAACAAATCACGGCAAACAAGCTACACGTCACGGTGAAAAAGTTATCCACAAAAAAGAGTTAATAAATTAGTAATCCATTAAAAATATTTTTTTATCTTTGCACCCGCCTTTACCGCAAGGTATGGACGAATAACCCGATTGATAATGAAGCAAATGAAAGAGTTTACAATCCCATTTGCAGGATTGAAACAAGGTGAGCATCATTTTGAGTTTAAAATTGATACCAAGTTCTTTACCCATTTTGAGTATGAAGAGTTTCACAACGTTGAAGTACTTGCAAAAGCACTTCTTGTAAAAAACTCTAATTCTTTGGAGTTTCATTTTGAAATAGATGGAACCGTAAATGTAAATTGTGACGTAACGAATGAGCCTTATGACCAAGTAGTTTATGGAGCGCATCATTTAGTGGTGAATTTTGGGCAGGATTTTAATGAAGACGACGACTCTTTAATAATAATTCCGCACAACAGCCACGAAATTAACATAGCACAATACATTTATGAACTAATTGTATTGTCTTTACCCACAAAATTAGTACATCCAGGAATTGAAGATGGCACCTTAGATTCTGAAATATTAAGAAAACTAGAAGAATTGACACCGAAAAATTTTGAAGATAAAACTTCAGATGAGCATACAGATTCCCGATGGGAAGAATTAAAAAAACTATTAACGGATAAATAAAACACAGCAATGGCGCATCCTAAGAGAAAAACCTCAAAGACCAGAAGAGACAAGAGAAGAACACATTATAAAGCAGTAGCTCCTCAAATAGCAACCGATCCTACAACAGGTGAGGCGCATTTATACCACAGAGCACACTGGCATGAAGGCAAACTGTATTACAGAGGTCAAATTGTAATTGACGCTCCAGAAGAAGTTGAAGCATAAAGATTTTCTTATATGAATCACAAACTCTCGCAAATTTGTGAGAGTTTTTTTGTTTTTAACTTTTTTATAGTTTAAAAATACCTTATTTTTCATCCGTTTTCGATTATAAATTTGTATTTTTCATCCAATTATACAGATTTATAACCAATATTAGAGAATTTAATATATTATTTATGAGTAAAATCTCAGCAGCAATTACCGCTGTAGGTGCTTATGTGCCAGATTATGTGTTGACCAATAAAATGCTGGAAAACATGGTCGATACAAATGACGATTGGATAACTTCTAGAACAGGCATTAAAGAACGACGCATTTTAAAAGATCCATCCAAAGGAACTTCCTATCTCGCTATTCAGGCGGCAAAAGACCTTCTTCAAAAATCAAATTTAGACCCCAAAGAAATCGATTTGCTTATTATGGCAACTGCCACTCCCGACATGCCCGTTGCAATAACGTCTGCTTATGTTGCCACAGAAATTGGCGCTGTAAATGCTTTTTCTTTTGATTTAGTGGCGGCTTGTTCCAGCTTTCTATTCGGAATGTCAACAGCTGCGAGATATATAGAGTCTGGGAAATATAAAAAAGTATTGTTAATAGGCGCTGATAAAATGTCTTCCATCATTGACTATACAGACAGAACTACCTGTATTATTTTTGGAGATGGAGGAGGAGCCGTGCTTTTTGAACCCAATCAAGATGGATTTGGACTTCAAGATGAATATTTACGAACAGACGGCATAGGAAGGCAATCCCTAAAAATTGATGCAGGAGGCTCTATGCTTCCTGCATCTTTAGAAACAGTATCAAACAAACAACACTTTGTCTATCAGGATGGGCAAACCGTATTTAAATTTGCAGTATCCAATATGGCGGATGTTAGCGAAAAAATAATGCTAAAAAATAACTTAACCAATGACACTGTTCATTGGCTAGTGCCACATCAAGCTAATAAAAGAATTATTGATGCAACCGCAAAAAGAATGAACCTTTCTGAATCTAAGGTAATGACAAATATTCAGCGATACGGAAATACCACTTCAGCAACACTTCCATTACTTTTAAATGATTACGAAAAACAATTAAAAAAGGGAGATAATCTTATCTTTGCATCTTTCGGAGGTGGATTTACGTGGGGAGCTATTTATTTAAAATGGGCATATACAAACTAATAGAAACTTCAACAATTAAATTTAAATTTAATATTATGGATATTAAAGAAATTCAAAACCTAATTAAATTCGTTGCAAAATCCGGCGCAAGCGAGGTAAAACTAGAAATGGGCGATATTAAAATCACCATTAGAACTGGAGGGAACGAAGAACAACGAGGTGAGATTACCTATATGCAACAGCAACCTATGAATTCTCCTCAACAAATGGCACCTCAGGTTACGCAAGCTACCCCACAACAAAGTTTAGAAGTAAAGGTTGAAAGTGAAAATTCTAAACTTGTCATTATTAAATCACCCATCATCGGAACATTTTACAGAAAACCATCTCCAGATAAACCTTCATTTGTAGAAGTAGGGACTACCATTAAGCCGGGAGACCCACTTTGCGTTATAGAAGCTATGAAGCTTTTCAACGAAATTGAAAGTGAAATATCTGGAAAAATAGTAAAAGTATTGGTAGACGACTCATCACCTGTTGAATTTGACCAACCTTTATTTTTAGTAGATCCATCATAATTCTATTCCATTTTAAAACCTATTTTTAGCATCCATATTCAAGATGTTGAAAAGAATCTCCAGTTTTTAGGAGACTAATCTTTAACTAACTAAACTATGTTTAAAAAGATTCTTATCGCAAATAGAGGTGAAATAGCACTGCGAATTATTAGGACTTGCAAAGAAATGGGCATCAAAACCGTTGCAGTTTATTCCACTGCAGATTCTGAAAGCTTACATGTTCGTTTTGCTGATGAAGCCGTTTGTATTGGACCCCCACCAAGTAATCTATCCTATTTAAAAATATCAAATATAATTGCTGCAGCTGAAATTACCAATGCAGATGCGATACATCCAGGATATGGATTTTTAGCAGAAAACTCTAAATTTTCGGCTATTTGTAAAGACCATGGCATAAAATTTATAGGAGCAACGCCCGAAATGATTGATAAAATGGGAGATAAAGCCTCAGCCAGAGCAACGATGTTGGCCGCAGGGGTTCCTTGTATTCCAGGTTCAGAAGGGCTTTTAAAAGATTTTGCAGATGCAGAAAAAGTTGCAGATGGCATGGGATATCCCGTAATGCTAAAAGCAACTGCCGGTGGTGGCGGAAAAGGGATGCGAGCGGTACTCAAAAAAGAAAAGTTAAAAGAAGCATGGGATTCTGCCAGACAAGAAGCCGCTGCAGCATTTGGAAATGATGGTATGTATATGGAAAAACTTATTCTGGAGCCAAGACATATTGAAATTCAAATTGTAGGAGACTCTACCGGAAGAGCCTGTCATCTTTCTGAAAGAGATTGTTCTATTCAAAGAAGACATCAAAAACTTACAGAAGAAACACCGTCGCCATTTATGACCCCAGCTCTTCGAAAAGCAATGGGAGATGCCGCCGTAAAAGCTGCAGAATCCATAAAATATGAAGGTGCTGGAACTATTGAATTTTTAGTGGATAGTGAAAGAAATTTCTACTTTATGGAAATGAATACCCGAATTCAAGTAGAACATCCTATTACCGAACAAGTAATTGATTTTGACTTAATTAGAGAGCAGATTCTTGTGGCTGCGGGTGTGCCAATTTCAGGAAAAAATTATTTACCTAAATTGCATTCCATAGAGTGCAGAATAAATGCCGAAGATCCATATAATGATTTTAGACCTTCCCCAGGAAAAATTACTGTTTTACATGCTCCTGGAGGCCATGGTGTTCGCTTAGATACTCACGTATATGCTGGATATAGTATTCCGCCTAACTATGACTCTATGATTGCAAAGTTAATCACAACCGCACAAACCAGAGAAGAGTCCATTAATAAAATGAAACGAGCATTAGATGAGTTTGTAATAGAAGGTGTAAAAACTACCATCCCTTTTCACCGACAATTAATGGATGATCCTGAATATTTAGCTGGAAACTACACCACTAAATTTATGGAAACTTTCAAAATGGAAGAACCTGAAGAAGAAGAAGAAGAATAAAACAAAAAGCTCCTGTAAAATGGAGTTTTTTTTCGCAATTAACTTTCCTATCAATTTTTTTGACTCAAAAAGTAGTTTTATTAAAAAAACGCTTATATTGCTACACTAATTTGCTTAGTACCAATACTTATGAAAAAAACAATCTGTCCCATACTTGTTTTCATGATTTTTCTTTTTTTCTCTTGCTCATCTGACAATAATGTATATGTAGAAGATCCCATAGAAGAAATCCCAGAAGTATCTCCCGTAAACTTCGATATTACGGCAGTTCCCTATGCCACTCTTTCAGAATATAATTTTTATGAAGGACCAATGTCTGATTTAAAACCCGTTTTTGGTGTCGTTCCCTATGACTTAATAACCCCACTTTTTACTGATTATGCACACAAAAAAAGATTTATTTGGATGCCAAATGATGTAAAAGCAAGATATGTGTCTGACAGTGAAATTTTTAATTTCCCTATAGGCACCGTTATAATTAAGAATTTTTATTATGACAATGTGCAGCCCAACAACAACACAAAAATTCTGGAAACCAGAGTTCTTATAAAAAAATCAGAAGGTTGGATTTTTGCCGAATATATTTGGAATGAAGACCAAACAGAAGCCGTCCTCGACTTAACAGGTAGAAATGTTCCTATTGAGTGGATACAAAATGGCGAAACTAAAAGTGTAAATTACAGAATACCTTCACAATTTGAGTGTTTAACTTGCCATAAAAGTTCAGGGCTAGAAATACCAATAGGCCCTAAACCACAAAACATTAATGCCAATTTTACATACACAGAAGGACCAAAAAATCAATTAACAAAATGGGAAGAAATGGGCTATTTAGATAGTAATTATCCATCTTCCATTATTGCCTCTGTAAAATGGGACGACCCCTCTCAACCACTTGATTTAAGGATGCGATCTTATTTTGACAGTAATTGCGCCCACTGCCATGTTACCAATGGCCACTGCGATTATAGACCTATACGATTGTCTTTTAATGAATCTTCAAATCCAATAAATTTAGGAATTTGTGTAGAACCCCAAGAAGATATTAGCCTTTGGTTAGACGTAAATCCCACACATATCATAGCCCCGGGAGACATTGAAAATTCAGTAATATATCACCGAATGAATACCACCGAAGACGCTATAAAAATGCCATTAATGGGAAGGTCCTTAGTACACCAAGAAGCTGTTAATTTAGTGGTTGAGTGGATTAACTCCTTGCCAAACAACTGTCAATAAAATTTTAATTTAAAACAAAAATCAACCTATGAAAAAAATTACTTTTTGTTTGTTTGCTATTCTAGGCATAACAAATCTAACCTTTGCTCAAGTAAGTTTTACTTCTCAAAGTATTGCCACAACTGGTCAATATAGCATTTGCGCTGTAGATATGAATGGCGATTATCTGGATGATATTGTTTCTGTATCTGCTACTAATATTCAAATATTCTATCAAAATCTGGATGGAACTTTCACCGAAACAAATATCACAACAACCCCAGCCGATTATTTACCTTCTTGGAGTATTGCCGCAGGCGATTTAACCGGAAACGGACATAATGATTTACTTTATGGAGGTGGTAGCGGGGTAACCTTTATGATAGCAAATGGAGATGGCACTGCCTATACCGAAGTATCTGGACCTGAATTTGTTTTTTCGCAACGATCAAATTTTGTAGATATAAACAATGATGGTCATCTGGATGCTTTTGTTTGCCACGATGTTGCCCCTAATGTATATTATATCAATGATGGATTAGGCAATTTAACCTTTAACCAAGGAGGAATAGGCGATTATCCTTCAGGAGGACATTACGGATCTCTATGGGTAGATTACAATAATGATGGAGATATAGACATGTTTATGGCAAAATGTGGAGGCGAACCCGCAAGAAGAACCAACCAACTATTTAAAAACAATGGCGATGGTACTTTTACTAATGTTGCTGTAGAAGCAGGTCTAGATGATTTAATTCAAACTTGGTCCACCGCTTGGGGCGATTTTGATAATGACGGTCACATGGACGCTTTAGTAGGTGCTAGTTCTTTTGCAGATGGCGGTCACAAATTAATGCGTAATAATGGAGACGGCACTTTTTCTGACGTAACTGCCGGTTCTGGATTTGATATTTTTAATGGCACCAGCGTTGAGCACGCCACGTATGATTTTAATAATGATGGATACCTTGACATTTTTGGAAATTCAAACTCTGTCTTTATAAACAATGGCGATTTCACATTTACCCTAGTAGCGGTTCCTTTTTCAGGTGCTGCTGTTGGCGATTTTAATAACGACGGCTCACTGGATACTTTCAGAAATGGCACTATTTTTTATAATACTGGAAATGAAAATAACTGGATAACCTTAAACACCCAAGGTGTTGAAAGTAATTTAAACGGCATTGGAGCACGAATAGAAGTGTATAGTGCTTTAGGCACTCAGATAAGAGACGTAAGAAGTGGAGAAGGATTCAAATACATGAGCACTTTAAACACCCATTTTGGAATAGGTTCAGATACTCAGATAGATCAAATTATTATAAGATGGCCATCTGGAATTGTAGATGTGATTGAAAATCCACAAATAAATGCAGCGTTTTTGGCTATTGAAGGAGAACATATATTAGGAACAAATGATCAAACCATTTCTACTATTTCTTTGTATCCTAATCCAACCAACGACCAACTTAATATAAAGTATAACGGAGCTTTAACTGGATCTATAGCTACAATATATGATATTTCTGGAAGAAGCATTCAATCTGAAATAGTAAAAGAAAATGCTATACGTGTGCAAAATTTAAGTGCTGGCACTTATTTTTTAAACATAAATGTAGAAGGAAAAACAACCACACTTCGGTTTATTAAAAAATAAAATCGATTGAGAAAATAAAAAAACCCTTTGATTTGCATCAAAGGGTTTTTTTATAAAAGAAATCTGTGTTGTTTTTTTGGACAACACAAAAATAAATGATGAACCGCTACTCCACAAAAAGTATTAAATTTTGCTTATTTTTTTTGTAAATACACCATTGTCCGTATAAATTTTTAAAATATAGATACCACTTCTAAGTTTTGAGGTATTTATATTTTCAA
>PHDJ01000037.1:0-13368 GCA_002842575.1 Bacteroidetes bacterium HGW-Bacteroidetes-2 | reverse complement strand
ATATGATTAAATTTTCGTGCCAAGCAAATTTATCATCGGTTGGCGAAGCTGATGCATAAACCACATCTAGATCGCCATCATTATCTATATCTGTAGCAATAGCGTCTTTAGCATTTGTCAGATTAGAATTTTATAAGGTGTCTAGTGCTAAAACTTCCAAAACCGTCAAGATTTTCATACCAACCAATTTCATCATCACCAGAAGAGGCATCCAATATATCCTTGTCTCCATCGCCATCAATGTCTGCGCTAAATATTCTTTTTGGAAAGGAATTTGGTATTTCAGAAATAATTTGTTGTGGTCCAAATTGGGAAAACCCGGCATAGGAACATAAAAAGGAAGTGAGGATATATAGAGTTGATTTCAAGATAATAGGTATAAATTATCAGGGTCAGGTATAAAAACATCTGGAGTACCGCAAATAAAATCATCGGTTTGCGCAAAAGAATTTGAAATAAAAATAAGGCATAAAATACTGATAATTATATGTTTATTCCATAAACGGAGAGGGGGGTAAATAAGGTTTTAACCATTGTTTTCATAATAAAAGTTGTTAAAGTTTTATTAAATGTATAAAATAAAACTGGAACAAAATCTCAAAAAAAAATTAATTTAAAAAAAAGCCTTCCCAAAATGGAGAAGGCTTTGTTTAAATTATGGAAACATCTTATTTTAAAGGCAACTCTTTATAACCCATATTGTAAAAAATAAATCCAAAAACATCAGCATTAAAATCAATTGTTTTTGAAACAGGAGTGCCAGCACCGTGACCCGCATCTACTTCAATGCGAATTAGTTTTGGCGAAATGCCATTATCCTTAGCCTGTAATGCAGCGGCATATTTAAAAGAATGTGCAGGTACTACGCGATCATCATGGTCGCCCGTGGTTACCATTATAGCAGGATATGTAACGCCTTCTTTAACATTGTGTACGGGCGAATATGCTTTTAAATATTGAAACATTTCCTGGCTGTCTGCCGAGGTGCCATAATCATAAGCCCATCCAGCTCCTGCAGTAAAAGTATGGTACCGCAGCATGTCCATAACTCCTACTTGAGGAATGCCAACTTTAAATAATTCAGGACGTTGGTTCATTACGGCGCCTACTAATAAACCACCATTTGATGCGCCTCGAACCGCTAAATAATTACTAGAAGTATATTTTTTAGCAATTAAATACTCTGCCGCAGCTATAAAGTCGTCAAATACATTTTGTTTGTTTAATTGGATACCTGCATCATGCCATTTTCTACCGTATTCACCGCCGCCACGAATATTAGGAACAGCATAAACGCCTCCTTGTTCCATCCAAACGGCATTGGTAATAGAAAACCCTGGAGTTAAACTTATATTGAAACCACCATAACCATAAAGAATGGTTGGGTTGTTTCCATCAAGGGTTAATCCTTTTTTATGCGTGATAATCATCGGTATTTTTGTGCCATCTTTTGAGGTATAAAACACTTGATTAGATTCATATTCCTCCGGATTGAAATCTATTTTTGGGCTCCAATATAGTTCTGAACTACCGCTTTTTGGTTCTAAACTATAAATAGTAGCGGGTGTGTTGTAATTGGAGAAAGAATAATAAAGCACCTCAGCATTTTTCTTTCCAGCAAAACCACCGGCACTTCCAACACCTGGAAGTACTATTTCTCTTATTTGAGTTCCTTCATAATCATATTGAAATACTTTAGATATCGCATCTACCATGTAGCTGGCAAAAAAGAAACCACTTCCTTTAGAAGGTCTTAAAACATATTCGGTTTCCGATATAAAATCTTTCCAGTTTTCTTTTGATGGATTAGCCGCATCTACAGTTACAATTCGTTGGTTTGGGGCATTTAAATTGGTTACAATATAGAGTTTGTTTGCTTCGTTTTCAAGAACATAAGAAGAGTTATCAAATCCAGTTATTAAAGGAATAACCTTTCCATCTTTTTTTTCTAAATCTATCAAGTATAATTCATTACCACTGGTGGATACGGATCTCGAAATAATTAAAAATCGATTGTCTTCGGTTACACTTCCACCAATATAACGCCCTTTTTCTGCGTCTTTTCCTCCAAAAATTACGGAATCCTCTTTTTGGGTTGTCCCTATTTTGTGAAAGTATAACTTATGTTCTTCTGTTTTGGCAGAAAGTTGACTTCCTTTAGGTTTGTCGTATGTGGAGTAATAGAAGCCCTCATCTCCTTTCCAAGAGAGATTGGAAAATTTTAAATCTACTAAGGAATCTCCAATGATTTTTTTTGTTTCTACTTCTATTACCACCACTTTTCGCCAGTCGCTGCCCCCTTCTGAAATGGAATAGGCAGCTAATTTTCCGCTTCTAGAAAAACTCAAATCGTCTAATGAGGTAGTTCCGTCTTTAGAAAAAGTGTTTGGGTTTAGAAAAATTTCCTCTGTATCCCCTTTTTTCTTATATACTACATAATGGTTTTGAAGGCCATCGTTTTTGTAATAAAAAGTGTTCTCTCCCTCTACAAAAGGGGAGCTGATTTTTTCGTAATTCCAAAGCGCAGACAGACGATTTTTTAACTCCTCACGATATGGAATTTGATTTAAATAACCAAAGGTTACTTCGTTTTGGGCTTTTACCCAAGCTCCAGTTTCTTCAGAGCGGTCGTCTTCCAGCCATCGGTATGGATCTTTTACATCCTCACCAAAATAGGTGTCTGTGCTATCTACTAGCTTTGTTTCAGGATAATCCAATACAATAACAGTTTCTTTTTTATCCTCTTTACACCCCAAAAAAACGGTGGTGGAGAGAACAAGAATTAGTATATTTTTCATTTGTAGTATATTTATATGCTACAAATTTAGTGAAAACAGGATGTTTATTTAATGAAAAAGAAGGGTATATCGAGGCCAATGTTTATAAATTAAAATAATATTAAAAATTACAACTAACAAGGCTCCAATTATATTGGGAACATCTAAAAACAAATGGAAGAGCAAAATGTTTATGGATATTGGCACTAAAACTAAGAGTGCAAATGCCACCCATTTATTCATTAACAAAAGTATTCCAACAAATATTTCAATGACACCAACAAAAGGAAGGACATAGCCAGTTGCTTTTAGCGAACCCATAAACTCAGCTGCGTGTTCAGGAAGTTCGGGCATGGGCATAAAAAACAAAAACTTATTTAGTCCGAAAACTAATAAGATTAGTGCAAGTAAAAAACGAAGAATCTTGGCGAAGTTTGAGTTCATAGGGAAGCTGGTTTATGGTTAGTAATCTTTATTTTGCTAAGGATAAATTAAAGATAGGAAAACCATTGGAAATAAACAACTTGTACTATAAAGTTACCCTGTTTTTCAAAAATTTATGATTAGAAACTAAATATTCGGCTATTTGAACGGCGTTTGTTGCGGCTCCTTTTCTGAGATTATCACTTACAATCCATATATTTAAAGTGTTTGGTTGTGAGGCATCTCTTCTAATTCTGCCTACAAAAACATCGTCTTTTCCTTTTGCATAAATGGGCATTGGATAGGTGGAAAGTTCTGGATTGTCCTGAACCACAATGCCGGGAGTTTTGTGAAGGATGTTTCTAATTTCAGAAACATCAAAATCCTTTAAAAATTCAATATTTACCGATTCACTATGACCGCCCACAACTGGAATTCGTATGGCAGTAGCAGTAACAGCAATTGTTTTGTCATCAAGAATTTTTTGTGTTTCTCGTACCAGTTTCATTTCTTCTTTGGTATATCCGTTTTCTTCAAAAGCATCACATTGTGGAATAGCATTTTGATGAATTGGGTAGGAATATGCCATTTCGCCCTTAATATTTTTGTATTCGTTTTCTAACTGTTTTACCGCTTTTACTCCTGTTCCGGTAATAGATTGGTAGGTGGAAATAACAACTCTTTTTATTCCGTATTTTTTATGTAATGGCGCTAACGTCATTACTAACTGTATGGTGGAGCAGTTTGGGTTTGCTATAATTTTATCTTTAAGAGTTAGGGTGCTTGCATTGATTTCAGGTACAACCAGTTTTTTTGATGCATCCATTCGCCATGCAGAGGAATTGTCAATAACTGTGGTGCCAACCGCTGCAAATTTTGGAGCCCAAATTAAAGAGGTTTCGCCACCTGCAGAAAATAAAGCGATATCTGGTTTTGCTAATACAGCCTCTGCTAGTCCAATCACTTGGTATTCTTTATCCAGAAAAAAAATTTTCTTGCCAACTGATTTTTCAGAAGCTACTAAAAGCAATTCTGAAACCGGAAAGTTTCGTTCCCTTAAAACCTGAAGCATTACCTCGCCTACCATTCCGGTGGCTCCTACTACTGCTATTTTCATATAATTTCCTCCGGCAAAAGCGGTGGCCTCCTACTTTAAAGGGTTGTTTTTTAATCAGAAAATACGTTTCTGAACTCTCCGGCAAAGTTAAAAATTACACACATCAAATACGTTAAATTTAATAAAAAAACCGCTTCTTTTGAAGCGGCTTTAGGTTAGAATATGTAATGAGCGGCATTATTTTTTTAATAAATCTCGTATTTCTGCTAAAAGTTCTTCTTGCGAGGGACCTTTTGGGGCAGCAGGAGCTTCCTCTTTAGGTTTTTTAGTTTTATTATAGACTTTTACAATAATGAACAATACAAAACCTACAGTTACTAAATTAATGAGGGCATTAATCCAAGCGCCATAACGGATGGCGTTTTCGGGGCTAGTAATGGTTCCATCTTGCAAAACAACAGCTTCAGAAAGGATTATTCGTAAGTCGGCAAAGTCCATACCTCCTGCAAAATGGCCCACTATAGGCATCATAATGTCGGCTACAAATCCGTTTATCACAAGACCAACAGCTCCGGCTAAAATTACTGCTACAGCAAGATCAATTACGTTGCCGGTCATAATAAAATTTTTGAATTCTTTTAACATATATAAGGGTTTAATGGTTTGTTTTGCTAAAAGTAGGAATAAATTTAAAAAGCATAAAGATTAATCTACAAAAATTCGTTTTACTCTTGGTGAGATAGCGGTTATTATTTCATAAGAAATAGAATGAATGCTGGAAGCAAATTCTTCGGCAGTTGCATTTTTTTCGCCAAAAACGATGACTTCATCTCCTTCTTCACATGGTATATTTGTAATGTCAACCATTAACATATCCATACAGATGTTGCCAATCATTGGTGCTTTTTTTCCGTGAATAGTTACAAAACCATTTCCTTTGCCATAGGCTCTGTTGATGCCATCTGCATGACCCAGGGGTAGTGTGGCACTTTTCATTTCTTTTTCTGCAATGAAACCAAAATTATATCCTACACTTTCTCCTTTTTTGATGGTATGAATTTGTGAAATGATGGTTTTTAAAGTAGCTATTGGTCTTAAATTTTTATTTTCTTCCTCGCAGTTGCCAAATCCATAAAGCCCAATGCCACTTCGTACCATATCAAATTGTGCTTCTGGGAAGTTAAGAATTCCAGAGGTGTTTAAGGTGTGTCTTAAAGGAGTATAGCTAAGATTATTAATTAAGTATTCAGAAGCTGTTTTAAAATCACTAATTTGCTTTTCAGCGAAAACTCTATTTTCCATATCCTCACTAGCGGCAAGATGTGAGAAAATTGATTTTACAGTAACCGTATTGGTCTTAGAAAGTTTTTTAATGCAATAATTTACATCATTTACCGAAAATCCAATTCGGTTCATCCCTGTATTTATTTTAATATGAATAGGATAGTTTTTTAAATTTTCGGATTCCGCAAAGGCAATAAACCGATCTAACATTAAAGGAGAATAAATACTAGGTTCTAAGCAGTGCTGAACAATTTTATCAAAATTTACCGTTTGTGGGTGTAATACCAATATAGGGGTTTCCAGATTGTTGTTACGCAAGGTTTCGCCCTCTGAAGCATAAGCAACTGCAAAATAATCTACCCCTAAGGCTTCCAGTTTTTTAGCGACTTTAACACTATCACTACCATAAGCGGAAGCTTTTACAACCGCCATTAGTTTGATGCCTTTATGTAATTTAGAAGAGATATAACCAAAATTATAGGAAAGAGCATTTAGGTTTATTTCTAAGGTTGTTTCAGTGGCTTTTGGCATATTTAGGTAGGCTTTTTTGTAGAAATTTGCTCCGGGTTGTTTACTTGTATTTTCTTTATTTTTTCGTTGAGCATTGCTTTGTAGTAAGCAGCCCTACTTAGTGGCTCGTATTCTTCGGTTTCTCCAAGCATCACTAAGTTGTCGTTTGCGGTTTTTCTAAAACTGTATTGTGCCAAATTTCCAGTTCTAGTACAAACCGCATGTACTTTAGTTACATATTCGGCAGTTGCCATTAATGCGGGCATGGGTCCAAAGGGGTTTCCTTTAAAATCCATGTCTAAACCCGCCACGATAACTCTTACACCTCTATTGGCAAGGTCGTTACACACTTTTATAATTTCATCATCAAAGAATTGCGCCTCATCAATGCCCACAACGTCACAGTTATCAGCAAGAATAGGAATATTTGCTGCTGCCGGAACCGGGGTAGATCTAATTTCATTACTATCGTGAGACACTACCATTTCGTCGTGGTAACGCTTGTCAATAGTGGGTTTAAAAATTTCTACCCTTTGTTTTGCAAACTGTGCTCGTTTTAGTCGTCTTATAAGCTCTTCTGTCTTCCCGGAAAACATAGAACCACAAATAACTTCAATCCACCCAAATTGCTCTTTCTGATTTACTGTATTTTCGAGAAACATTTTGTATTTTTCAATGCGAAAACTAATTCTAGTTTCGTTATTCTTAAGTAGCGTAAATTTATGAAAAACAAAAGTTGCAACACAATTTAATTAAGAAAGTTATGAAGAAGCATCTAGAGGAAAAATTACAACATTTAGCAAAAGAAATTTTGCAAAATCAAACTACCACAAATTACCAAGTTTTGCGAGAAAAGGCAATGGCTTTATATGATTTGTTAACCCTACAAATATATACAGAAAAATATATACAAGGTGAAATGGATGAAGCACCAATGGAGGCAATGGATTCTAAAAGTTTTGAGCATCACGGTCAAATAGACGATCCGTTTCCTATGGAAACCACTAGATATGAGGAAAATTTAGCAGAACCGTTGATAGAAAAAATAAAAGATATTGTAGCACAAATGCCCGATGAAACGGAAGAGGTGGACAGAATGCTTGAAGAAGTTCTTCCACAAAAAACAATCATCAGTAAAGAATTAGAAGATTTCGCAAAAGACTTTCAACAAATGCCCACTTTTGAAAGAAAAGAAAATATAGAAATACTTCCCAAATTTGGCAAACCATTTATTTCTCCAAAAGAGGAAAAAATAATTTTTGTAAAAGATCCTAACCGTCCCAAATCGTTGAATGAACGTTTAAACAACACTATTAACATCGGGTTGAACGACCGATTGGCATTTATAAAACATCTTTTTAATAATAATGCAGATGAATACCATCGCGTTATTTCACAATTAACCACGATGGATAATTTTGAAGAAGCTAAAAGCTTTTTAGAAAATCTAGTAAAACCAGATTATAATAATTGGATAGAAAAAGACCTTTATTCAGAGCGTTTTTTTGCAATTATTGAAAAACGATTTTATTAGTCTGAGGGATTTATTTATTTTGACACACTTTTGAAATATACATCCATAAATTTTCACTAAAAAAAAGAGTCTATGGGGAAACTATATTTAGTTCCAACACCAATAGGAAATTTAGAAGATATAACATTACGAGCCATCCGAATTCTTAAAGAGGTGGATGTTATTCTTGCAGAAGACACAAGAACAAGTGGAAAACTTTTAAAACATTATGACATAAACACACCCATGCATTCGCACCACATGCATAATGAGCACAAAACGGTTGAAAACATTGTAAAAAGAATACAATCTGGCGAAAAGGTGGCACTCATCACCGATGCTGGCACTCCCGCCATTAGCGACCCTGGATTTCTTCTAACTCGTGCTTGTGTGGCTGCAGGTGTTGAAGTAGATTGCCTTCCTGGGGCTACTGCTTTTGTTCCGGCTTTAGTGAATAGTGGATTGCCAAATGACAAATTTGTTTTTGAAGGGTTTTTACCTGTAAAAAAAGGACGACAAACGCGTTTGCACATTCTGGCAGAAGAAACTAGAACTATGATTTTTTATGAATCGCCTCATAAACTTGTCAAGTCTTTAGCTCAGTTTGTTGAAATTTTTGGGGAAGAAAGAAAAATATCTGTTTCTAGAGAAATAAGCAAACTTCACGAAGAAACCGTTCGAGGAAGCCTATCCGAAGTATTATTGCATTTTGAAAACAAACCCCCAAAAGGTGAATTAGTAGTGGTACTTGCGGGAAAATAAATATAATTTTTTTGTAAAGAATAATATAAATTTTATAAAAAAAGTGTAACCATCCTAGTACACGTATCTGCCTAAAATTTTAATAAATGCCGTAAAAACAAACCCTTTTACGGCAGATATTTCGTACATTGTAATGGTTTTTTTAAACGGTCTAATTACTGAACATTCTGTCACAAAAAAATCTGGGGGGTTATTTCTTTTTAATCAAAACGTCAACAATCCATTATGAAAACACACTTATTTTACACCCTTTTCTTCTTCACATTGCTTGGATATAGCCAGGACTTCAATAAAGATTTAGATGCCATTAGTGAATTAGAAGCAAAATCTGCCCTTTCTTTACTAACGAATAAAGTAAATTTAAACACTGGCAATTACGATTTAAAATACCATCGGTTAGAATTTAATGTAGATCCATCGCAGGCATTTATCTCTGGTGAGGTGACTTCCTATTTTATAGCCAAAGAAAACATGAACGAAATGACCTTTGATCTTTCTAATAATATGTTGGTTTCACAAGTATCTCAACGGGGTAATTTGCTTCCATTTGTACAAAACACCAACGATGAGCTAGTCATTACCCTACCTCAAATTCAAAATCAAGGGGTTTTAGATTCATTAACCGTAAGTTATTCGGGAAATCCAATAAGTTCTGGTTTTGGTTCGTTTGAACAAAGCACACATAATAGTGCGCCAATTATTTGGACACTTTCTGAACCCTATGGTGCTAAAGGCTGGTGGCCATGCAAACAGGATTTAAATGATAAAATTGACAGTATCGATGTGTTTATAACCTCGCCCAGATTTAATGCGTTTACCGACGAAAATATAGCCGTTTCTAATGGATTGGAACAAAGTCAGGTCATTCAAGGAGCTAGTAAAACCACACATTTTAAGCATCAATATCCTATTCCCGCTTATTTAATTGCTATGGCCGTTACCAACTATGCCGTTTATTCTCATCTTGTGGCAAACAACGGAAATCCTTTTGATGTGATAAACTATGTGTACCCAGAAAATTTGGCATCTGCACAATCTAGTACACCGGTTACGGTAAATCTTATAAATCTTTATGCAAATTTGTTTGAACCTTATCCGTATGCAGACGAAAAATATGGTCATGCTCAATTTGGCTGGGGCGGCGGCATGGAGCATACAACCGTTTCCTTTATGGGAGGGTTTAGCCGAGGTTTAATTGCCCATGAATTAGCGCACCAATGGTTTGGTGATAAAGTAACCTGTGGCAGTTGGAAAGATATTTGGCTAAACGAAGGATTTGCCACCTATTTGTCCGGAATGGTAATAGAAAATTTTGATGGGAATACACCATTCAGAATTTGGAAACAAGACCGAACCGCTTCCATAACCTCAGCAACAGATGGCGCAGTTTATCTTACCGATCAGGATACTACCAATGTAAACAGAATATTTAGCACTCGATTGTCCTATAACAAAGGAGCTATGGTGCTTCATATGCTTCGAAAAAAACTTGGGGACGTTACCTTTTTTCAAGGACTAAAAAATTATTTAGCACACCCCGACCTTTCCTATGGTTATGCAAAAACCGAGGATTTAATAGCCATAATGGAAGCAGAATCTGGATTGGATTTAACCGAGTTTTTTAACGATTGGATTTATAACCAAGGATATCCTTCCTACTCTATTTCATGGAATCAGCCCAATAGTAATTCTATAAACGTCCAAATAGCACAAACGCAAAGCCATCCTTCGGTGTCCTTTTTTGAAGCCCCGGTACCCTTGCGAATTTATGGTACACAGGGTGAAATTTTAGACCTTGTGCTTGATAACACCATAAACCTGGAGGAGTTTGAAACCGTAATAAACTTTACCGTACAAGCTGTTTCGTTTGATCCCGAAGCCGATTTAATTTCAAAGAATAACAATGTGATTTTAGGGACAAATGATTTTCAATTTGCTCCTCATTTGGTTATATATCCCAATCCTACTTCAGAGGTTTTACATATTCAGAATTCTGAAAATATTACATTTAGTGAGATTCAAATTTTTAATGCTTTAGGACAAAAGGTATATCAAAATGTGTTTTCTAAAACGGTTGATATTTCTTCCCTAACTTCTGGAGTCCTTTTTGTTCGGTTAAAATCCAAACAAGGAATAGTTACTAAATTAGTAATAAAAAAATAAGAAATACTTACTTTTAGTAATTCTCCAACGGAAAAATAGTAAAGAGAGTGTTTTTGCACTATCATTTAGGTTATTTTGCTAGAGTTTTCTTAGGCTGTACTATTTTTAATTGTGTATTTTTGAGAAAACAAGCATTAAAATAGTAATAAATGGAACACATAGTCACTACGCAATGGAAACAAAATTTACAATTTGAATCGGATAATCCTTCCGGACACACGGTTATTATGGATACTTCTGTCGAAAATGGAGGCGATGGCAGCGGTCTTTCCCCTAAAGCGATGATGCTATCCTCCTTAGCAGGTTGCTCTGGTTTAGATGTAATTTCTGTATTAAACAAAATGAAAGTCACTCTTGACGACTTTAAAATAATAGTTACAGGCAAACTCACCGAGGTACATCCTAAATACTACCAAAGTGTTACGGTATCCTATCATTTTTATGGAAGCAAATTAGATAAGAAAAAATTAAAAAAAGCGGTAGATTTATCCGTAGAAAAATATTGTGGTGTAATGGAAATGTTTAGAAAATTCGCTGAAGTTACTATCGATATTCAATTTATTAGTGTTTAAAATAAAAAAAACAGCCTTAGGTAGGTCACTAATAGATCTTTTTAAACACAGGGTTTACTAAACGTACAGCAACTTTCTTAAACCAAATAAAACGGATATTTAAAAAAAAATCATAATTCCAAAATCAAAAATCGGACATCAAAAATCATTATGCGTTGGACACTAAAACCAAAACCCGATGAAATCAAAGTCTCCCAACTCGCTAATGACCTTGGTGTGGAAGAAGCCATTGCATTTCTTTTAGTTCAAAGAGGCATTGAAACCTATGAAGATGCAAAACTGTTTTTTCGCCCTTCTTTGGACCAACTTCATGACCCTTTTTTGATGAAAGATATGGATTTAGCAGTTGCGCGCATTGAAAAGGCAATTGCTAACGAGGAAAACATTTTAGTATTTGGCGATTATGATGTAGATGGCACCTCAGCCGTAGCACTTATGTCCTCTTTTTTACTTTCCTATTATTCTAATATAGCAACCTACATTCCAGATCGGTATGACGAAGGTTATGGCATTTCTTTTAAGGGAATAGACTTTGCCCAAGACAATAATTTTTCCTTAATTATCGCCTTAGATTGCGGTATTAAAGCCATTGAAAAAGTAGCGTATGCCAATGAAAAAAATATTGATTTTATTATTTGTGACCACCACCGTCCCGGCGACCAACTCCCCAATGCCGTTGCCGTTTTAGACCCTAAAAGAGACGACTGCAACTATCCGTATGATGAACTTTGCGGCTGTGGTGTTGGGTTTAAGCTCATCCAGGCATTGGCAGGTAAAAGAGGGTTGCCTATAGAAGATTTGCTTTTGTATTTAGATTTGGTGGCAACAGCTATAGGAGCAGATATTGTTCCGATTACCGGTGAAAACAGGGTGTTAGCCTATTTTGGGTTGCAGGTAATTAATTCTAATCCTAGAGCCGGGTTTCAAGCCATCATTCAAAACCTGAAAAAGGAAAAACTGTGTATAAACGATGTTGTTTTTATCATTGCACCGCGCATCAATGCCGCCGGAAGAATGAAACACGGGCAACATGCGGTAGATTTAATGACAGAAATTAATGTAGAACAAGCTGTTTTATATGCAAAAGAAATAGAAGAATTTAATACAGACCGAAGGAGTGCCGATCAAGATATTACGCTACAAGCATTAGAATTAATAAAAACCAATGGAGAGGAAAACCGATTTACCACCGTTGTTTATCAAGAAGACTGGCACAAAGGAGTTATAGGAATAGTAGCATCCAGACTTATAGAAACCTATTATCGGCCAACCTTAGTGTTTACAAAAAGCGGTGAAAAACTTGCCGCTAGTGCCCGCTCGGTAAAACATTTTGATGTGTATAATGCCATTGAAGCCTGTGAAGATTGTCTGGAACAATTTGGCGGGCATAAATATGCGGCAGGATTAACTTTACTGCCGGAACAATTTGAAGCGTTTAAACAAAAATTTGAAGAAGTAGTTGCCGCAACAATCGACAAAAAACTTTTAACGCCTGAGATTTCTATAGACATGGAAATTGATTTACAACAAATTACGCCCAAATTTTATCGCGTTTTAAAACAATTTGGCCCCTTTGGTCCCGGAAACATGACCCCGGTATTTTTAACCCAAAACCTAAAAGATACCGGTTGGGGAAAACAAGTAGGCACAGAAAGCAACCATCTTAGAGTTACATTGCAACAAAACAACACCAATACATTTGTGGGTATTGGTTTTGGAATGGGCGATAAGTTGGATATTATTTCAGACAAAAAACCCTTTAAAGCGGTTTATTCTCTTGATGAAAACGAATGGAATGGAACTACAACGATACAGTTGCGGTTAAGGGATTTGAAGAAGTGAAAATATATAGCCTATTAAAGTATGGAATAGTTTTAATTGGCGTAAAGAGCTATTGAAAGGAAGGATTGCGAACCGTCGAATACGAGGGTTGTATCCCGAGGCTTCGGGAGTGTCGTGAGACCTGCCTGCCAATAGTTAGAATCGAACTCCGCACCTAATCAGGGGCGGAGTCATCCACTTGATGTGTGCAACCATTTATTTATTTAATATTAATTTTTTAGTTATTACTCTTCCATCCTCAAACTGAATTTGCAAAAAATACAATCCGTTTTTTTTGTTTTACAAACTTAGGGTTTGCTGCTGTTTTGCTTCAGTTAAGTTTTCAATATAAACGGTGCGCCCGTTTATGTCAACTAAAGTTATATCAACCCGTTGGGTGAAATTAAATTATTTGAGTTTTAATATTGTTTAACGGTCTATCAAAAATAAACTTATTGATAAACTGAACTAAAGTTAGCGCTGTAA
>PHDJ01000036.1 GCA_002842575.1 Bacteroidetes bacterium HGW-Bacteroidetes-2 | reverse complement strand
CGCTCTTCTGCGGTGTAATAAAAAATGGCTTTTGACGCGTCTCCTTGAAATTCAACATCCGATATTTTCATGCTTAAGCCTAGTCGAATAGCTATTTGTCTGGCTCTTACTTTAATACTGTCTTCTCTATCTCTTGCTTTTTGCCAAATATCTATGTCTCTTTGTGATGCTTTTCTGTACACTTTTAAACTGGTATCGTCTATTTTTTCGCGTTTCTTTTTCATTTGTACACGCACTAATTCACCTGTTAGCGAAACCAATCCTATATCATGTCCAGAAGTTGCCTCAGTGGCTATCACATCGCCAACGCTAAGGGTTAAATTATCTGCATTTTTAAAAAATTCTTTTCGACCATTTTTAAATCGCACCTCTACATAATTAAAAGGTTCTTGATTATCGGGCAAAGACATATTGGCTAACCAATCAAAAACCGTTAGTTTATTGCAGCCATCTGTGCCGCAAGTGCCGTTGTTTTTACACCCTTTCGGTTGTCCACCTTTACTACTACTACAGCTTGTACAGCCCATATTGGTTTGTCTTCTTTTTGGCGTTAGTTCACCGTTTAACTAGTTTTTTTTCAATGTAAATATATTACTTTTTTTAACCTCCCTAAACGTTTTTCTTTTTTCTATAGACTAAAAAACGGGTTAGGTGTTTTAAAAGTGTGCTCAATGGGTTTCTTTTACTGAAATTATTTTTACAGGACAAACTTTTGATGCTTCCTCCACAGCTTCTAAAATTAATGGATTGGTAGATTTTAATGTGTAAAACTCTTTATGGTTTGTAGATTTTAATAAAACGCTTTTGCCATCTTTTGTTGATATTTGAAAGTACTGTGGTGCCATTTCTACACAGTAATTACAGCCAATACACTTCTTTCTCTGTAAAGTTACAACAACCATTATACGTTTATCATTTTATATAATTTATCTGACATTCTGACTCTAAAGGGTAATTTTAAGGTGATTTGATCGCCTTTGATTGCTCTTTCAAAAGGCAAATCGTTCACAAACATTTCCTCAACAACCATTTCTTGTACTCCTGTGCTTGGTCCTGTTATCAAAATTTTGTCGCCTTTTTTAATTTCATAAGCTTCTACTTTAAACTCGGCAATTCCTGCTTCTGGAAAATAGTGAGTACCTTTGCCTATGTATATTTTCTTTTGTGTTGCTTCTGAGCCATTGTGACTGCTCCATTCTCCTAATTTTTGCCCAAGATAATAACCAGACCAAAAGCCTCGGTTGTAAACGGAGTTTAAGCGTTCCATCCAATCCACTACTTTCTCTTTTGAATAGTTGTTTAAATAATAGGCGTCAATGGCTTCCCGGTAGGCTTTTATTACTGTAGCCACATATTCAGGTGCTCTGCCACGACCTTCTATTTTTAACACCTGAATTCCAGAGTCAATAACCTGATTAAGAATATCGATAGTGCAAAGGTCCTTGGGCGACATCATATACTCATTTTCTATTGCTATTTCAAAACCGGTTTCTTGATCGATTACCGTATATTTTTTTCTGCAATTTTGCTTGCAAGCACCCCGATTTGCTGAAGAATTATTAGAGTGTAAACTCAAGTAACACTTGCCAGATACTGCCATACATAAAGCTCCGTGACCAAATATTTCAATTTCTACTAATTTTCCAGAGGGTCCTTTTATTTGTTTTTTTTCAATTTGATTGGTAATATGCTTTACCTGTCTTAAGCTCAATTCGCGCGAAAGCACCATCGTATCTGCAAAAAGACTGTAAAATTTTACTGTTTCTATATTAGTTACATTTAGTTGTGTAGAAATATGCACTTCTACTTCCAGTTCTCTGGCAGAAGCAATTACAGCTTGGTCTGAAGCAATGACGGCTGAAATTCCTGCTTTTTTTGCGCTTTTTAAAAGAGTTTTAACTAAGGAAAGGTCGTGGTCGTATATGATGGTGTTTAATGTTAAATACGAACGCATATTTGCTGCTTCGCATCTTTTTACAATTTTAGGCAAATCTTCTATTGTAAAATTAATGGATGCTCGGGCTCTCATATTGAGCTGTTCTACCCCGAAATACACAGAATCTGCACCATTTTGGATCGCAGCTTGAAGCGATTCAAAGTTTCCTGCCGGAGCCATTAACTCTATTTTTTGCGGGGTCTCCATTACGGATGTTTTATCTTAAATAGTTTGTCTGACTTTCTTATTTTAAACGGCAAACTTAGGGTTACTTTATCGCCTTGACTGGCAATTTGGGCTAGATTGCCATTTACAAACATTTGGTTTATGGTAAGTTCCTCTTTGCCGGTTGTGGGTCCTGAAATACAAATTTTATCTCCTACACGCAATTCGTTCTTCTCCACCAAAAATAACCCTACTTTCGATTTTGTATAGTAATGTTGGCCCTTACCAACCAAATCCTTTTTAACGGCAATCCGTTGTCTAATTATTTTTGGTTTTTCCAATACCCCAAAACTTTTGCCTGTTAATGCCCCTGAGTTTTTAAATTTTAAGGCTTCTGATTTTCCTTTTCTAAAAATCATATTGCCTTTTTGAATTCCCTTGCGCAATTTTACTTGTTCTGCTAGAGGTAAATGAATTACTTCTAAACAATCGGAAGAACAGCAATTTTCCATTTTTTCTTTACACCCATCACATTGTATAAATAACAAGTGACACCCGTCGTTGACACAGTTTGTGTGGTTATCACAAGGTTTTCCGCATTGATGACATCTAGATACGATATCGTTTGTAATTCGCTCTCCTAATCGATGGTCGAAAACAAAATTTTTGCCTATAAATTTGCTTTCTAAATTTTCTGCTTGTACTTGTCTGGTATATTCAATAATGCCTCCTTCTAGCTGGTACACATTTTTAAATCCTTTATATTTAAAAAATGCGCTTGCTTTTTCGCAGCGTATGCCTCCGGTACAATACATTAATAAATTTTTATCTTCTTTAAAATCGGCTAATTGATTTTCAATAATGGGAAGCGATTCTCTAAAGGTTTCCACATCTGGGGTTATGGCGCCCTTAAAATGCCCTATCTCACTTTCGTAGTGGTTTCGCATATCCACAACTATGGTGTTTGGGTCGTTTAAAAATGCATTAAACTCCTTTGCTTTTAAATGAATTCCTCTGTTTGTTACATCAAAAGTCGCGTCGTTTAATCCATCGGCTACAATTTTATTGCGTACTTTTATGGTCAGTTTTAAGAAGGAATGGTCGTCGTGTTCTACAGCAATATTTAGGCGAATGCCTTGCATAAAATCATAGGTTTCTATGTGGTTTTTAAACGTGTAAAAACTATCTGCCGGAAGGGAAAGTTGCGCGTTGATACCTTCAGAGGCTACATAAATTCTGCCAAGAACCTCCAGTGGATTCCAGGCTAAAAATAAGGCATCTCTAAATGCTTTTGGGTCTTGAATTTTAGAGTAGGCATAAAAAGACAACGTGAGTCGTTGTTTTCCGGCTTCATCAATAAGCTCGGCTCTTTCTTCTGCGCTTAGGGTGTTATACAGTTGCATGCTATAAACAGTTAAGTGAGAAAATATATTTTATTCTAATTGGAAGAACACAGTGCAAAAGTAAGCGTTTCTATAGTTTTTTCAATAAAAAAAGCATCAAATTGGTAGTTGATGCTTTTTTTCGAACGGCTAATTCGTTAATATTCATTTGTTTTTTCATCATTCAAATTCAATTAGTAAAGTTAGCCTCCATCCACTTTGCAACTGCTATGTATGGATATGGAAATTGCAAAACCGGAACGATTCAAAATTAAAATGCGTTTAGCTGTTTTCATGGATGCTACCAATATAGGTAATTATAATTAAGATGTATAATCTAATAAAAGGTTGCGCATTATTATTGTTATGAAATGTCCACTAACAAATCTATCCATCCAACCGATATATTCAAAAGGCATTCCACCTGTCTGTCTGCCTGCTTCGTCGCTTGTAGCTTTGAAGCGCAAGGCGGCATAGGCAGGTCTGACCTTTAAAAAACAATAAATTTGAACAGATGAAAGAAAAGAAGTATTATTTTAGCATCACATATTTACTAAAAAACAAACGCGATGAGTAACGAAAAAGAAATGGAAGCAAAACTAAAAGCTTTAAAGCTTACATTAGATAAATTAGATAAAACCTACGGAAAAGGCACCGTAATGAAAATGGGCGACCAAGCGGTGCAGGAAGTAGAATATATTTCTACAGGCTCCTTAGGGTTAGATATTGCACTGGGAGTGGGTGGATTGCCAAAAGGTAGGGTGGTAGAAATTTACGGTCCAGAATCCTCAGGAAAAACCACCTTAACCCTTCACGCTATAGCCGAAAGTCAAAAAAAAGGAGGAATTGCAGCTTTTATAGATGCCGAACATGCTTTTGACAGGACGTATGCCCAAAATCTAGGTGTAGATGTCGAAAATTTAATTATTTCACAACCAGATAATGGCGAGCAAGCATTAGAGATTACAGACAATTTAATACGAAGTGGTGCTATAGATATTGTGGTAATTGACTCTGTTGCTGCTTTAACTCCTAAAAGTGAAATTGAAGGAGAAATGGGCGATTCAAAAATGGGACTGCATGCCAGATTAATGTCACAGGCTCTGCGAAAACTAACAAGCTCAATAAGTAAAACCAATTGTACCGTTATTTTTATTAACCAATTGCGTGAAAAAATAGGCGTAATGTTTGGAAATCCCGAAACAACAACCGGTGGTAATGCATTAAAATTTTATGCCTCCGTGCGTTTAGATATCCGACGATCCACCCAAATAAAAGACAGTAATGGCGAAGTACAAGGAAATAGAACCAAAGTTAAAGTAGTAAAAAACAAAGTTGCTCCGCCGTTTAGAACTGCTGAATTTGACATTATGTATGGTACCGGAATTTCCAAAGTGGGGGAAATTATCGATCTTGGGGTAGATTTTGAAATCATTAAAAAAAGTGGCTCTTGGTTTAGCTATGAAGAAACAAAATTAGGACAAGGTAGAGATGCTGTAAAAACAATACTTCTAGACAATCCAGAACTTATGGATGAAATAGAAGCTAAAATAAAAGAAGCCATTGCCATAATTAAAAGCTAAAAAACTCGCACAACGCAACCAAATAAAACATTTTGCATCTACAAGATAAGATTCTTGTTTTTAGTGTGAAATCTTGTAGATGCATTTTTTTACATGCTATTAATCATATCACAAACAACTAAAAACCAGAATAGAGTTTGGCTTTAGAAGAACTCATAGAAAAGTGCAAAGATGAAAACGCAAAAGCGCAAGGAGAATTATACGTTCTTTTTTCCGATAAGCTTTTCTCTGTTTGCTTAAAGTACTCAAGAAATTCTGTGGAGGCGCAAGACAACCTTCAAGATGCATTTCTAACTATCTTTAAGTCGATAAGGCAATACAAACACAAGGGTTCTTTTGAAGGTTGGATGAAACGCATTACCATTAACACCGTTTTACAAAAATATCGAAAAGAACGCTTTTTTGAAATTGTGAATGAAGAAGCCATTGAAGACCCGGAAGAAGTAGAAATTGAAGAAAATAATTTGTCTTTAGATTTTTTGCTCCGCATCATTCAAGAACTGCCAAACCGATATCGATTGGTTTTTAACTTGTATGTTTTAGATGGATATTCACATAATGAAATTGCTGAAATGCTAAACATTACGTCAGGCACTTCTAAATCTAACCTTGCAAGAGCAAGAATGATTTTAAAGACAAAAATTGAAGAATATAATCCAGCTCTTGAAAAGAGCAACTAATAAATGAAAACAAAAAAGCACCTAGATCAGCTTTTTAAAGAGCAATTCAAAAACTTTGAGGTTTCCCCACCTCCAGTAGTTTGGGAAAACATCAGTGCTGCTTTGCAAAAAAAGAAGAAAAACCGAAAAATTGTCCCTATTTGGTACAAAATGGCTGGAGTTGCCGCACTTTTTCTTCTGTTTTTTAGTGTAGGCAATTATTTTTTCAATAACAACATTTCAAAAACACCTATTACTATTGAAGAAAATAACCATAACGAAGTAGAAAGAACTAGCCCAAAGCTTTTGGATACGGATGCCCTTGTGCAAAAAGAAAAAGATACAAATCCAAACTCTGAAAAGGATTTGAAAAAAATAACTCCAGAAGAAGTACAAGTATCTTCAACTTCTGACGATAAATCATTAAAAGAAAATCAAGGACAAAAAGAAACATACAAAACTTCAAAACCAAAATCGAAAGTAAATACGACTCCTTTAAAAGAGAACGATGTTGCTATTACGTCTGAAAACAAAAAACAAAAAACTTCAACCCCTGAAAAACCCTCAGCGAATACTATTCTTGAAAAAGAAAAAACCGAATCGGCTATAGCAGAAAAAATTTCTAAAGAAATAATAACAACATCTCCTGATAAAGTAGATGCAGAGATTTTAGAAACAGAAATTGCTGTTTTAGAACCCAAAGAAGAAAATAAAAAATCCATCTTTGATGCTATCCAAGAAAAGGAAGACGCACTAGCTTCCACTGAAAAACAAACCCCAGATAACCGTTGGGAAGTGTCTCCAAATTTTGCTCCTGTATATTATAACTCACTAAATGGTGGCTCTTCTATTGATTCCCAATTTTCTGACAACACCAAATCAGGGGATGTAAATTATAGCTATGGTGTAAAAGTAAGCTATGCTGTAAATAAAAAATTAAGCGTTAGAACTGGAATTAATAAGGTTGATTTGAGCTATGTAACAAACGATATTGAGTTTTCTGCCGCAAGTCCAACTGCAGCTTTAAAATCTATAAATTACAACACTCGCGGCGTCATTGTCGCTGTTGGCAATAGAGGCACATTAAACCCTCCTCCTTCAGGAACCCCAACTATGGCTGACGATGGCTCTATTATTGTGCCTAGAAGTGGCGTTATTCCAGGCACAATGAGTCAAAATTTAGATTATTTTGAAATACCTTTAGAGTTAAAATATGCACTTTTAAATAAAAGATTTGGTTTAAATATGATTGGCGGTTTGAGCACCCTTATTTTAAGTGCAAACGAAATCAGCGTCAATTCAGATGGTTTTCAAACAAATATTGGGGAAGCTAATAATTTAAACCCATTAAGTTTCAGCACCAATGTAGGATTAGGGTTTGATTATAAAATTACCAAAAAAATTGTTTTCAACCTAGAACCCATGTTTAAGTATCAAATTAATGCTTACACAGACAGTAATATAGACTTTAAACCGTATTACCTTGGCGTATATACTGGTTTTAGTTATCGTTTTTAAGTTTAGTTTAGTAGCTTTGTTTGTCAAATTTTTCTAAAGTCATTCTTTTTAATATTTGATAAACCTTATAAAAAGTCATTTCTTGTGCCAAGAAGTGACTTTTTTTATATCGTTGGGTTTTTTAATTCTTCTAAAATAACTTTATAAACCACCTCTTTAACACTTCTTTTTCCATCTTTAGCTATTTGTGAAGTATCAATAAACCGATGGCTTTTCACACGCATAATTCCCATACTTCCACTGGTAAACGTATAAGGAAGTCGTTTTTTATTATCGTGAAACGTCATTGGAACTACAGGAATTTGATGATCGATGGCTAATCGAAAAGCCCCGTCTTTAAAAGTGTCCAACAGGATACTTTCATCTTCAGGAACGCCTCCTTCTGGAAAAATACATATACTCAATCCTTGTTTAATTCGCTCTTGAGCAGCCTCAAAAACATCTACTCTGCTTTTTGCATTGTTTCTATCCACTAAAATGCAGGTGCGTTTATAAAAAAATCCGAAAATAGGTATTTTCCCCAATTCCTTTTTTCCCACAAAAACAAACGGACTTGTAACCGAATATAGCATCAACATAATATCTGTCATGGACGTGTGGTTAGAAACAAACATATAACTTTTTCCTTTCTGCGGAAGTTCCTCTATTTTTATTTTTGGAATAAAACCCATTCCGAAAAGAATAATAGTTGCCCAAAGGCGAGCGAGAATAAAAAACTTCGGATACCAAGCCTTTTTGGCCACACTAAGGAGTAAAAAGGGAAATAACAGTATAATGGTACATGCTATTAACACATAAAACCAAATTTTCCACAAAGGGATTAGGATGTATTTGAATAAAAACATAGAATTCAAAATTACACAAATGTATCGAGCCATTGCAACAAAAAAAGTACCTTTGTTTTAATTAATTTTTTTTTGAATTCAATAAGCAATGGCTAGAATACTTACAGGCATACAAAGTACAGGAACACCACACTTAGGAAATATTTTAGGCGCAATCCTTCCGGCAATTGCAATGGCGAACCAACCCAATACCGATTCGTTTTTGTTTATTGCAGACATGCACTCCTTAACCCAAATAAAAGACCCAAAAACACTTAAAGAAAATACGTTTAGTGTTGCTGCTGCTTGGTTAGCGTTTGGATTAGATGTAAATAAAACTGTTTTTTATCGCCAAAGCGATGTGCCTCAAGTTACTGAACTTTCTTGGTATTTAAGTTGTATGTTTCCATACCAACGGCTTACACTAGCACATTCCTTTAAAGACAAAGCAGACCGATTAGAGGATGTTAACGCCGGTCTTTTCAGTTACCCAATGCTTATGGCAGCCGATATATTGTTGTATGACGCTCATTTTGTTCCGGTAGGAAAAGACCAGTTACAACATATTGAAATGACCCGTGACGTAGCTTCTAGATTTCATGCGGTATATGGTGAAACATTTGTCATGCCCGAAGCAAAAGCGCAAGAGGAAAGCATGTATATTCCGGGAACAGATGGCGCTAAAATGAGTAAATCAAAAGGGAACACCATCAATATTTTCTTGCCCGAAAAGCAACTTCGCAAACAAATAATGAGCATAGAAACCGATAGCACACCATTAGAAGAACCAAAAGACCCAAATACCTGTAATGTGTTTGCATTGTATAAACTAATAGCTTCTGAAAAAGACATTGCCATAATGCGCACCAACTATTTGATGGGAAATTATGGCTATGGTCATGCCAAACAAGCACTTTTTGATTTGCTTATTGAAAAATTTGCAGAACAACGCAAGCTGTTTATTTACTATATGGAAAATCAATCCGAACTGGAACGAGCCCTTAAAACCGGTGCCCAAAAAGCAGCACTTGTGGCAAATGACGTGCTAAAGAGAGTACGAACTAAAGTGGGGTATTAATGATAAGAAAAAACCTCTAAGATAGTCTCTTAGAGGTTTTTAATAAGTTATTATTTTTAATAATTATCTTTTAACAACATTGAAGCTTCCTACTACGCCATTAACAGTAGCTTTCATTATGTACATCCCATTACTTAAATTTGCAATGTTAATTTTAGAACTTAATGCATCTGGCGAAACATAAATAAGTTCTTGTCCCAAAACATTATAAATAGAAATATTTTCAATAGTAGTTGCTGCTCTAACATTTAAAATATCTCTTACAGGGTTTGGATAAAAAGTAAAGCCATCCAAAATATTATCGTTTAAACCTAAAACACTTCCAGTAACATCAAAAGGAAATCCTAAGGGATTTCCTGACCCTCCATCTATTGAATCTTGCCACGCACCGTTTGCCCCAATATATTGAATTGCATTACCGATAGGCCCAGGGCCTAAAAGAGCTATAGGCGGCGCCCAAGGGCCAGAAGCTAAAGTTCCATCAGCATCCCAATCTAACCAATAAGTGCCTGGCGTAAGAATTAGTCCTGGTGTTGCAACTGTATTTGTCATTATAGGTCTTGCATTATCTTGAGGTGTTGTTTCAGAAGCTCTATAAATTCCAGACCAAGTTGTTCCTGTCATTGCGCTTATTGCATCATCTCCATAAATAACTTGACTTGCTGGATCATTAGGTATTCCGTCCCAAATTTGTAATGTAACTCCTGTCATCGTCGAGGTTGTTGTAGAACCTGTTTGATATGCATAAAAATCGATTGAAGTTACTTCAACTGTTTCTGTAACTACCCAATCGTCAGACATTCTGTTGGCACTTAGAGTTTGAATACCCGCTCCAAGAGTTGTATTTCCAACCGTTAGGTTTTCTAAAAGACTTAAGTCGGCTCCTCCTGCACCTCCTCCAGGTGTATTAAAGACTGGACCATTACTATAGATAATTCCACCTTGAACTTGATGGTTTGTTCCTGTTATAGGAGCTTCAACATTCCCATTGTTTGGGTTCTGGTTGTATTCAGTTACATTTTCGGCATTTTGTGCAGAAAGTTGTGAAGAAATGATAAGTGCCGATAGCACTATAAATGATAAGGTAATTTTTTTCATAATTTTTTTGTTTAGTTAATAACAGTAAATCTAATAAAAAAACAAATATGATGTTAAATAATCTAAGTATTTTCATATATTTTACCAGGCAAAGCCCTCAATACTCCTTTCATCTCCATACAAAATAAAATAGTTGTTGTTTTGTGTACCGGTATTTTGCAATGAATAGCAATCAAGTCTAACTGTTGTTTTGGGTTTTCTCTTAAATAGTTAAAAATCACCTTTTCTTCTTCAGTCAATTCTACAAATAATTGTTTTTGAATTGTTTTAGGCTTTTCTTCCTCTAATTTCCAATCTAACATATACACCACATCTGCTGCTGAAGTTAGCACATGCGCTTTTTGCGTTTTAATTAAATTATTGCAGCCTTGGCTTTGGCTGTCTGTGGATCTTCCCGGAACGGCAAAAACATCTCTATTGTATGAGGTAGCAATGTCTGCAGTTACTAAACTGCCTCCTTTTTCAGCAGATTCTATAACAATGGTGGCTTCCGATAATCCTGCAATAATTCGGTTTCTTTTTAAAAAATTGGTTTTATCAAACGCATCACTACTCCAAAATTCGGTGATAAATCCTCCATTGTTTTCTATGTCTGCTGCATATTTTTTATGCACTTTTGGATATATTTGGTTAAGCCCGTGCGCAAGGCAACCTATGGTTTGTAATCCATTTTTAATAGCAGCTTTATGTGCGGTAATATCTACGCCATACGCAAAACCGGAAACGATTACCGGATGGAGCGGCGCCAATTCTGAAATCAATTTTTCACAAAAAGCAGTGCCATAGGTGGTAATCTTTCTGGTACCTACAACACTTATTATGCGTTTTTTATTAAGGTGGATGTTACCGCGATAAAAAATTAAAACAGGACCATCCAAACAATGTTTTAATTTTTCAGGATAGTTTTCCTCTTTAAAATAAGCATATTGAATATTTTCTTTTTCAATAAAGTGAAGTTCTTTTTCAGCTAATGCAAAATTGTTTTTGGACAGTAATTCTTTTAATTTAAAAGCCCCTATGCCGTCAATTTTCAATAAGTTATGTTTCTTTTCTTTAAAAATCGCTTCCACACTTCCTACTTTTCGGATGAGTTTTTTTGCTGAGGCATCGCCTAAGTTTGGCACTTTCTGTAAAACAAGTAAATGAAATAATTCGTCTGTAGTCAATTGAAAAAAATTAGATGAGGCTTTAAAAATACAAGAAAAATCGTTTTGTTAAAAACTTAGTTGCAAGAAAATATGCAAAAAGAAAAAAATTGCTAAATTTGTTTACTATGCAACTAGACCATTATATTACCGATCTTTTATACCGTTATGAATGTATCATCATTCCGGGATTGGGTGCCTTTTTAACGCAAAATCAATCCGCCGGCATTGATGCAGCTACACATAGTTTCTTTCCGCCCACCAAACGTTTGTCTTTTAACCAGCAATTACAAACCAATGATGGCTTACTGGCAAACTATATTTCAGTTATAGACAAATGTTCTTATGAAGCCGGATTAGAAAAAATTAGAACTTTTACCAAAAATGCAAAACAAGAACTGCACTTAGGTAACACCTTTCCTTTAAAAAACATTGGGTCTTTGTCTTTAAATAAGCAAGGTGCCATTGTTTTTGAACCAGAAAGCAGTATAAATTTTCTGACAGATTCCTTTGGTTTGTCCTCCTTTATTTCTCCAGAAATATCTCGCATTCAACCAAAAAGTTCTACAGAAAAACCGGTTATTTTATTTACTCCGGAAAAAAGAGTTGCATTGCCTTTTACTAAATATGCCGCAATTGGCTTGTTGGCACTAGGACTTTCTGGTTTTGGAGGTATGTATTACTTCAGCAGTCAAGTGCATACCCATAATATAGCTGAAAAACAAAAAGCAAGCTCCATCCTTGAAAATCAAATGCAACAAGCCACTTTTGTGTTAGACAATGCCCTGCCAAGTTTAGTGGTTTCAGTAAAAAAACCTGTTGTAAATTTTCATGTCATCGCCGGTGCTTTTCGGGAAGAAAATAATGCATTATCTCGTATTGAAGAACTGAAGGTAAAAGGCTTTCCTGCCAGAAATATTGGGGTTAATAAATTTGGATTGCACCAAGTAGTGTATAGCTCCCACCTAGAGAAAAACGAAGCATTGACTGTTTTACGTAATGTAAAACGCACAGAAAATGCAGATGCTTGGTTACTTGTTGAAGATTTAAACAAATAAAGTTTCTTTTTTTTTTATTTGCCGCCTTTAAAGTCCTAAACATTCTTAAAATTTTTGAATTATTCAATGATATTTATTGGCTTTTTGAAATTTTGATTGTCTAACTTATCACTTTAAGCATCTCCATCGGTGCTCCGTCATTGAAGCAATGAGGCATAAGTGACAGGTCTATGGCGTCTGAGGGACGTAGGACTTATCAAAAAATAATTTCTTAAATAACTAATATTCATTATTTATTCATTTTTAGTCATACGTCTTACATCCTGTAATCTTAAGTCTTATACCTATTTTAAGCACTAATATTTTTCATATTTTATTTCTAAAATAGAAAAGTGCCTTACCTTTGCAAAAAAAATAATGCAAGCAAAATATCCAAAAGATTCCAGAACAATCGTTACTGATTTGGTTTTGCCAAGTGAAACAAATCCTATTGGCAATATGTTTGGTGGCGAACTCTTATCGCGTATGGATCGTGCTGCAAGTATTGCGGCAAGACGACACTCACGAAGAATTGTGGTTACAGCCTCTGTAAATCATGTGGCATTTAATAAAATGATTCCTCTGGGAAGTGTTGTTACTGTAGAAGCAGCAGTTTCACGCGCCTTTAAAACCTCCATGGAAGTCTATATGGATATTTGGATTGAGGACAGAGAGAGTGGCATAAAAAGCAAAGCTAACGAAGCCATTTACACTTTTGTTGCCGTTAATGAGTCCGGAACCCCTATGGAAGTGCCTCAATTAATCCCCGAAACCGATTTAGAAAAAGCACGTTATGAGGCAGCTTTACGCCGAAAACAATTGAGTTTGGTTCTTGCCGGAAAAATGAAACCCCACGATGCAACCGAGTTGAAAGCTCTTTTTGTATAACGCTACATTCTATACACCCACTCCGCAGGATTCAACTTGTTTGTGTTTTGAAAAATTAAAAATTTTAAAGTGGTTTTTCCTGTGGTAGGGTTTGTGAAAATTTTACCTATTTCTTGTTTTGTAGTAACCTTGTCTCCTTTTTTTACATACACATCGGTAATGTTTTGATAAACGGTAATATAATCGCCATGGCGTATTTGTATGGCTTTATTTGCTCCTTTTATAACGGTTACTGCTAATACTTCACCATCAAAAGCGGCTCTTGCTTTTGCTCCGCTTTCTGTTGCAATTTCTACTCCGCTGCTGTAGGTTTTAACGTTGGGCAGTGTTGGATGTTGGGTAGTACCAAAATTAGTAATCACTAATCCTTTTTCAACTGGCCAAGGCAATTTTCCTTTGTTACTTGTAAAATTGGCTGCAAGTGCTTTTGCCTCAGCGGTCATGGCAAAAGTAGGCTTACTTGTATTGGTTTTTGAAGTGACAACTCCAGAAGCTTTGTTAGCTTCTAAAATGGCGGCTCTAATTAAATCTTCAATCTGTTTATCGATGGCGGCCGCTTCTTTTTGTTTGTCTTTTATTTGTGACGCATATTTGCTCTCCTCTTTTTTCAAAGAAGAAACTAATTTTTCTTGTTGTATTTTTTCCTCACTAAGACTATTACTTGCAACACGATTTTCCTCAACTAGTTTTTGTTTTTGTTTTTGTTGAATAACTAAATTCTTATTCAACTCTTGTAATTCTTGTGTTTTGGATTGAATGGCTTCACCTTGTTTTTTACGGTGGTTTGCATATTGTTTCATGTATTGCACCCGTTTATAGGCTTGTAAAAAATTTTCTGAAGACAATAAAAACATAATTCGGCTTTGGTCACTTTTACTTTTATAGGATTTTTCAATCAGTTTGCCATAATCTATTTTTAAAGCTTCTAAGTCTTTCCGAAGTTGTGCAATTTTTGATATATTAGTGTTTATTTCTCTGGTTATCAAGTTTGCTTGTTGGTTAGTAACCTTAATTAGGTTTTCTCTTACCTGAATACGTTTTGCTATATTTTCTACCTCACTTAAAACCGATTTTTCTTTTTTCTTTGTAGAAAAAAGTAAATTGTTTATCTGCCGTATTTCTTCTTGTAATTGTTGTTTTTTTTGTTCTAGTTCTGCTTGTTTATCCTTTTGAGCATGAACAGAAACTCCTGCAGAAATAAACAAGATAAAAAGAAACCCGTATTTAAAACAGTTTTTCATCAATCTAATCGTATTTCTTCATAACCATTAGGAATTTTAAAAGGAAAACTTACTTGTGCGTTTATATCTATATTTCTATAGTCTAGAGTTATTCTAGTTTGTTTTTCTAATTCAATGGCGGTTATTTTTATGGTTTTCGGAAAAAACTGTTTCTCCACTACCTGATACGAATCATAATCAACGGTCATTATGCGTTGCTCTGCAGGTTGCATTATTTGTTGTGATGCTATTTTATAGGTGTCTGGTTGAATTAAAAAAATATGTTTTAAAATTTGCGATTGCTTTTCAGGGGTAAGCCGATAATTTGAGCCAAAGACAGAAGCCGTATACTTGCTGGTGGTCAAATCAAAAATGGCTTGTCCTAATAGAATATTTTGTGCCATTTCATAATTAATAGTGACTCCTAACCATTGGCTTAATAATCGAAAGTCACCGTCAAAATAGGTTTTACCGATGGTTTCATAATAACGAACATGGTCTTTGGTAATAAGCATTTTAGAAAGGGTTATACCTAGAATGGATGCACTTACCCAGATGGTTTCGTCTTTTTGTATGCGCAAAGAAATTGTTACACTTTGCGATTTTTCACCATCGTCATATTGCACTTGCATTCTAGAGACCAAAGTTTTAAATACCGGTTCTTTTGCTTGGTGTAAATCGATTAAACTTTTGGCGTTCATGGAGGCATCAAGACTTTCGCCAACCGCTTTTTTACTGGAGCCACAAGAAATAAATAAGACACTAAAAAAAAGGATAAAAAATATCGACTGGATTTTCATAGGTTGCATTAATTCTTTGAGCTTAAGTTTTGTGCTTTCATTGTGTAATCCTGTGCTTTTTTTAGGTTTCCATCTGCTTCATAGGCTTTGCTTAGTTGGGTATAGAAATCGCGTTCTACTTTGGTGTCGTCTATAAGATAGTCTAATCCGGTTTCTAACGCCATAATTGCTTTTTTATTCTCATTTAACCCAATATTTGCAACTCCTTGCAACAAATATAAAATGGGTTGTGAAGGAAAAAAATCTAGAGCTTCCATACTCAATTTTTCTGCCTCTGCATACTTTTTAAAATCAATTTTTAATAAAAGTGTGTTTTTTATGAGATTGAAATCAGATGGGTTCTTTGTAACGCCCAATTCAAAATACTGTAAAGCTTCTGCATACATTTCTTTTTTTAAGTAATAGTTTCCTAATTGTTCAAAAATTTTGGGGTCGTTTTCTAGTGCTGAAAAAACGGAAACCATTTCTTTTAAAGCCTTTTCATACCCTGGATTTTGGTTTACAAATAACAAAAAATCGTTTAATACTTTGAACTTATTTTCCTGATTTATTACTTCCGAAGAGAAAACAATTTTCATAGACAGCAATGCCTTTTCAGGTTGCTTTTCTTCTAAATAAAATTTATAAAGCGCTAAATGAACAAGCTCTGAATTAGGTTTTGCTTTTAAAAGTTGTTGTGCAACATCAAATGCCGCTTTGCTATTTCCTTCTTCACTGTGTAAAAAAATCAGGTTCAAAAAATCTTTCTCATTCCCGGGTTTTCTTTGTATGCGTTGTTCTAGGTCAGAAATTTGGGTGCTGGTATCATCGCTTTTGGCATAAATTTGTTGGCGCAATTGGTTTCTGTAGTCGTTGCTGCCAAGCTCTTGGTCTAATTCATCGAGAAGTTGAAGTGCTTTAGTGTATTGTTCTGTACGTTCATATAAATTGGCGAGGTCTTCTTTATAATCTTTATCAAAAGGGATTAATTTTTTTATGATTTCTATGGCTTTTGTATACTCTTTGGTGTTGTAATATACCTCATAAAGTGCCTCAAATACATCGAGGCGTTCCGCATCTAATTGTAGAACTTTTTTAAAATTTTCTTCGGCATCTGTATACTTTTTTAAAAGGCTTTGATTTTTCCCCATTTCAAAATAAATGACGGCTTCGTTAGGCCTCTCTTTTGCCGCTTTTTCTAAAGACTCTAGTGCTTTATCATAATTTTCAATTCCCTTTTGCTTTAGGGCTTCAAAAAAAAATTCCTGAAAACTATCGGTTACATTGCTTGGCTCCTCTAGTAATCCTCCTTCTTTTTCTTGTGCAAAAATTTGCTTTGGAAACAATAACATTCCGAAGATTAATATAAAAAGGTATATGCAATTTTTTTTCAATACTTCAATTTTTTATTTTCAAATTGGGTTATTCTAAAACAGAATAATCGCCGATACTGATGGATGTAAAATTTCCATCAAAGATAACGTGATTTCCTATCATTGCATTATCTAGAATGGCATTTTTTATTGTTGAATTCGTTTGAATCAAGCTGTTTGAAATGGTGCTGTTTTCCACTACACATCCGTCACCCAGAGAGGTGTTAGGGCCTATAGTGCTATTTTTTAAGGTTACGTTTTCTCCAATATAGCATGGCTCGATTATGGTTGCATTTTCTTCATTTATGCTGCTGGATATTAGCGGCGATCCTTCTTTCGAAAGAAAGCCTAGCATACGGGTATTAGTTTCTACGGTTACATTTTTATTGCCACAATCCATCCATTCATCAATTTTTCCTGACACAAAAACATTTCCTTTTTGCATCAAGGCTTTAATGCCGTCGTTAATTTGGTATTCGCCTCCATGGGTAAGCTTTGCGTCTAGCACCTGTTGAAGTTCGTCTTTTAAATGTTCCACTTTTTTGAAATAATAAATCCCAATCACGGCAAGATTAGAAACAAAAGTTTCCGGTTTTTCTACCAATCCGGTGATATGATTTTTTTCATTTAGGTTTACCACGCCATATTGTTGTGGGTTTTCCACTTCTTTCACCCAAATAACACTATCGGCGGTTTCATCTAGAGTAAAATCAGCTCTGAACAAGGTATCGGCATAGGCAATCACACAAGGGCCTTGCAGTGAATCTTTGGCGCACATAATGGCATGACCAGTGCCCAGAGGTTTATCTTGGTAATAAATAGTGCCTTTTGCGCCTAGATCTTTTGCTATTTCTAGGAGGTTTTTTTCTACATCTTCCCCAAAATCTTCTGCTATGATGAAGGCAATTTCTTCAATGTTTTGGTTTAAAACTTTTGCAATATCCTTTACTAAACGATGCACTATAGGTTTGCCGGCTACAGGGATTAGCGAAGACGTGAACCACGACCCGCCATTGGTACTATTATTTTCATCTTTTAATAATTAGATTTAAATTTAGAGAGATAACCTTTGTGATTATTTTGTGCCTGTACTTCCAAACCCACCTTCTCCTCTTGCTGTTTCTGAAAGCACTTTTACTTCCATCCATTCTGCACGTTCGTGTTTTGCGATGACTAATTGTGCTATGCGCTCGCCATTTTCTATGGTGAATGCCTCGTTAGACAAATTTACTAAGATAACGCCTATTTCGCCTCGATAGTCTGCATCTATGGTTCCAGGCGCATTTAAAACGGTGATTCCTTTTTTTGCAGCCAAGCCGCTTCTTGGGCGTACTTGTGCTTCGACGCCTATGGAGAGTTCTATAAACAATCCTGTTTTAATAATGGCTCGCTCTAAGGGTTTTAAGATTATGGATTCTTGTATTGCAGCCCGCAAATCCATACCTGCAGAAGCTATAGTTTCATAACTAGGCAACTCGTGAGCGGAGGTGTTGATGATCTTTATTTTCATTTTTTAAATCGTATTAATTGCAAAAGGACCTGCTTTTCTTGAATAAAAACCAAAGTTAAAAAAGCAATCCACAACCCTATTCCAATAAAATAATTATTTCTGAAAACATAAAAAGAGAGGGCTGAAAAAGCAATGGAAATCCAGAAGTACAAACTCATTTTTTGAATGGCATACGGAATTGGATAGTGTTTTTGACCAAAATAATAGGACAAAAACATCATGGCCGTATAGGCTGATACCGTGGCAATAGCCGAGCCCATATAGCTCATAATCGGTATGAGTAAAAAGTTAATTGTTAATGTAATTATTGCACCAACGATGGAAATGTACGCACCAAATTTTGTTCGATCGGTAATTTTATACCATACCGAAAGGTTGTGATAAATTCCCAAACAAAAATTGGCTAGCAAAATTAGTGGGACGATTTTCATCGCCTCCCAATAGGCAGAATCTCTAATTAAAATTACTTTCAATACATCGGCAAAAACTACCACAGTAACTAATATTACCGCCCCAAAGGCTACAAAATATCTGGTTATTAAAGCATACGTTTCCGGAGCATTTTTATGGGTTGCCCTACTGAAGAAAAAAGGTTCAATGCCCATTCTAAAAGCTGTGGCAAAAAGAGTCATAAACACTGCCAATTTATAACAAGCAGAATATGCTCCAATAGCTTCTTCAGCACTATTTTCTGGTAGCATCCACAATAAGAGTATTCTGTCAAAAGTTTCATTTACTGCAAATGCAATTCCGGCAATAAGCACTGGAAAGGCATAATGCATCATTTCTTTCCAAAGTGTTTTGCTGAAAACGTATTGTACTTTCCGATAAAAAGGCAATAGGAGCAATAAGGTAAAAGCACTCGCTGCCACCATAGAAAGGAAAATATAGGAAATTTCAAACCCTTCGACGTATATAGCATTCCAAAATCCGGAAGGGTTTTGTATTGCAAATTTTGGGAGAAAAATTAAAAGAAATACATTCAATCCTAAATTAAGCGCCACGTTTATAATTTTTAAAACGGCGTAACGAAGCGGCTTTTCATTGGCCCGTAGCCATGCAAAAGGAATAATAACCAAAGCATCTAAAACCAAAATATAAATGGCATAGGTAACATATTGTATAGGAATACCGGAAAGTGCTGCAAGTCCTTCCCGAAAAACATAAGCAAAAGCAAAAAACAAAAAGGAGGTAAATAATATAGAAACCGTGGAAGTAGAAATAACTAAGTTTTTGTCTTTTTCTTTATGAAAAAAACGAAAAAATGCAGTTTCCATACCATAAGCAAGAACGACATTAAACAAAACTATCCAAGAAAAAATAACAGAAATAGCGCCATACTCTGTAACTGGGAGAATTGCGGTGTACAATGGCACTAATAAAAAGCTCAGCATTCTGGGCAAAACTGTTGCCAAGCCGTAGATGAAAGTTTGCTGAAATAATTTTCTAAATGCGCTCAAAGATGGGTTCTGTTACAAAAGCTAATTTATTGAAATAACAACACTAAGGCAAACGTTTTTAGTTATTGTTTTCCCCTCTGTTTGTTGAAGGATAATTAAGGGGTTCTATTTCCTTTAAATGAGTCACTTTATAATAATATCGCTTATTGTTTTTGTGATAGCTTATCACGGCTTCGTTTGGACTTAAATCAAATCGAAAATCCTTTTGGATATTGGGAATGGGATTGTTTATTTCTTTTATCGGATTTTCATGCAAGACTACATCTTGCTTTGCCGCTGCTTTTAAATTTCCTTTATATTTAAGAGGATTATTAGGGTCTTTTTGTAAAACATCTGCTAATCCTCTGAAATAAATACTATCTATCTGCGTGTTTTGTGTAATATTTTCCATTTCTAGGAAAACATGTGTGCCTTTTCCAAATTCCTGTGCACCGGCAAACCAGTTTTGAAAAGTGGCTTCTTTTACTGAGAATGGTGGATTTTCTTCAAAAATTTTGGAGTTGCTTGTACAAGAAAAGAGTACGCTTAATAAAACTAAAGCTGTGAATAGGATAGTGATTTTTTTAGTCATCATAAAGCAGTTTTGGTTTCTTAAATCAAATGTCTTGCCAAAAGTACAAAAAAACAGGACAGCTCTTTATCGGTCTTGGTTAAAAGAAAAACCCTGTTGACTTACGCATTTTAACACCCCCAAAAAAAAATAAAGATAGATAGTCTTCTCCTTTATATATTTATCTAATTTCTGCTATAAAATTATAAAACAATTCAACACACTAACACATATCAAATATGCTACTTTTTAAATTTTCCTATATTTTTTTGCTAATTAAAGATTATAAAACAATAAAAATATCACCCCGTCGGGGTTTTTACAATTTATAACTAAATTTTGCTATAATTTTTTCATCCCTTCGGGATTTAAGAACCACAAAGTGGTGATATAATTATAGCAATATCCATACACATAACATAATCCCGAAGGGGTGGCATAAAGTCAAGGTATATTCTACCTAGCTAGAAAAATAATCAAATTAACACCCAAAAAACAAATAAAAATATGTCAAGTTTTTATCTATCAATAGATTAAGATTTAAAAAATTTTAAGTGCGAAAGTCAGGAAAACAAGACAGCTCTTTTTGGGTTTTGGTTAAATGAAAAACCCACTCAGGGTTTAAAACCCTGAGTGGGTTGAATATGTTTTTACGAAATTTCGCTTCGCCTAATTGTTCAGCGCTTCAGCACCACCAACAATTTCTAATATCTCATTAGTAATTGAGGCTTGGCGAGCTTTATTGTAGGACAATTTTAGTGCGTCTCTTAGTTCTGTGGCATTGTCAGTTGCTTTGTGCATCGCAGTCATACGTGCTCCGTGTTCGCTGGCTACAGAATCTCTAATTCCGGTGAAAAGTTGTGTTTTTAAACTTTTAGGAATTAATTGGTTGACAATTTCTTCTTTTGAGGGTTCAAAAATATAATCAGAATTTTGTGTTGTGGTTGTTCCTTCTGCTAATTGTATTGGAATTATTGGTAAAAATTGTTCTTTGGCAACAATTTGGGTCGCTGCATTTTTGAACTGATTATACACCAAAACAATTTTATCATACTTGCCTTCGGTAAACAACTCCATTAATTTTTCAGCAATGACAGAAACCGTTTCAAAATCAAGCTCGTCAAAAATGGTGTTGTTATTTTGAATAACCGGATGGGTTTTCTTTAAAATGTCGTTTCCTTTTTTCCCTATGGTGTAAAAATCTACTTTTTTTCCAGCATATACCGTTGAGGCAAGATTTTTAGCTTCTTTAATGATATTGGTATTAAAGGCTCCGGCAAGACCACGATTTGAAGTTATGGGTACAATTAGTACATTTTTCACTTCGCGTTCTTTGGCAAATTTGCTCCCGCTATCTCCTTCAAGACTTGCGCTTAGGGTTTGTAATAGTTGAGTAAGTTTATTGGCATAAGGACGCATAGCAGTTATAGCATCTTGCGCTTTTTTCAACTTAGCAGCAGAAACCATTTTCATGGCACTAGTTATCTGCATTGTTGAAGATACCGAGGTAATCCTGTTACGTATTTCTTTTAAGTTTGCCATTTTTAATAGTTATGAGTATGAGTGCAGAGTTATTATTTATCTCCCGAAGTTTTAATTATTGCAACTAAAATCCGAATTAATTCCTAGCACTTATTTTTCATCTGTTCCGGTACTTGCCTTCCGGTTTCTTCAAGAATTTCTAACCAATATTTTGTTTCTTCTGCTTCCTTTAAGGCAATACCAAATTTATTTTTAAAATCTTTTTTACTTACGCCTCTTTATGCTTCTCGAGTGTTTGCTCCTATGCTGGTTCCGCTTTTAAGTAATTGAGACGCTAATTCAAAGTCCTTATTTGCTTTTAAAGCATCACAAAATCTAACAACATCGCAAGCAAATTCAAAACTTTTTTTCGAATTGGACTTTCTTCAAAGCCATTCTTTCTAATATTTTAACTTACTCTTTCTTAGTTATGAGTTTATCTTATCACTCAGCACTCAGCACTATACCTTAAATTTTGCTGAAAGATCTTTAGCTACTGCCTCGAGAGTTTCTATTACAGTATCTGTTAGCTTTCCTGCTTTCAATTCATCCAAAATATTTCTATGCTTTGCGTTTAAAATTTCTAAATAGTCACGCTCAAATTCTTTCACTTTTACAACTGGAACCGAACGAAGAAGGTTTTTAGATCCGGCATAAATAATGGCTATTTGATCTTCTACAGTAAACGGATTACTTTCTGCTTGTTTTAAAATTTCAACGTTTCGTTTTCCTTTTTCGATAACATTTTGCGTAGCGGCATCTAAATCGGATCCAAATTTTGCAAAAGCTTCTAATTCGCGATATTGCGCCTGATCGAGTTTTAACGTACCTGCCACTTTTTTCATCGATTTGATTTGTGCATTTCCTCCTACACGTGATACAGAAATACCAACATTAATTGCCGGACGAACTCCTGCATTGAACAAATCGGTTTCTAAGAAAATCTGTCCATCTGTAATCGAAATTACATTGGTGGGAATATATGCAGAAACGTCAGCTGCTTGTGTTTCAATAATGGGCAATGCGGTTAATGAACCTCCTCCTTTTACTTTGTTTTTTAGGACTTCCGGCAAATCGTTCATTTCTTTTGCAATATCATCGTCATTGATTATTTTTGCAGAACGCTCTAATAATCTGGAGTGTAGATAGAAAACGTCACCCGGATATGCTTCACGTCCTGGTGGTCTTCTTAGTAATAAAGATACTTCACGATAAGCCACCGCTTGTTTTGATAAATCATCATAAATAATTAAAGCAGGGCGACCTGTATCTCTAAAATACTCGCCAATTGCAGCTCCTGTAAATGGCGCATAAACCTGCATAGGAGCAGGATCACTTGCGTTTGCTGCAACTATGGTTGTATAAGCCATTGCTCCTTTGTCTTCCAGAACTTTTGCAATATTTGCAACGGTAGAAGCTTTTTGACCAATAGCTACATAAATGCAATATACTGGTTTGCCAGCATCATAAAATTCTCTTTGATTTAAAATGGTATCGATACAAACGGTAGTTTTACCGGTTTGACGGTCACCGATAACCAACTCCCGCTGTCCTCTTCCTACTGGAATCATCGCATCGATTGCTTTGATGCCTGTTTGAAGTGGTTCAGTAACGGGTTCTCTATAAATAACTCCAGGAGCTTTACGTTCAAGAGGTAATTCAAAAGTTTCACCAACAATAGGCCCTTTTCCGTCAATAGGAGTTCCTAATGTGTTCACCACACGACCTACAATGCCTTCGCCCACTTTTACAGAGGCTATACGTTGTGTGCGTTTAACGGTAGATCCTTCTTTTATTTCTTTTGAAGGGCCTAAGAGTACTACACCAACGTTGTCTTCTTCCAGATTTAGTACAATTCCTTCTAATCCGCCTGCAAATTCTACAAGCTCACCGTATTGTACATTTGATAGTCCATAAACTCTGGCGATACCATCACCAACAGTCAATACAGTTCCTACCTCGTCTAAAGAAGCCGTTGCTTCAAATCCTGAAATTTGCTTTTTTAAAATTGCTGATACTTCAGCTGGTTTAACTTCTGCCATTTTATTTAAAATATAAGGTTAAAGTACTTGCTTTACTTGCAAATCTTAATCTATAATTATCTACTTGTATTCAATTCTTTTTTTAGTTGATCAAAGTTATTTGCGATACTTGCATTGTATTGCATATCGCCAACTCTTAAAATAAATCCTCCCAAAATAGCAGTATCTATTTTCTTTGTTAAGATAACGTTTGTAGCACCGGTAAGTTCTTTTACCTTCGCCATTACTTTTTGCTCTAAATGCTCCTCTAAAGGTATCGCTGTGGTAACCAATGCTTCTATAACTCCCTCTTGTTTATTGTATTGAGAAATATAACTTTCTGCGACGCCTTCTAGAAGGTTTGAGCGTTTGTTATCCATAAGAACATCCATCAAATTTAGGATGGTTTTTGAATTTCCTTGAAATATTTCTTGTAATACCGCTCTTTTATCTTCTTGTTTTACAATAGGACTTTTCAGCATTAACTGCAACTCTTTACTGCCCTCAATGGTTTTTTGAACGTCTTTCATTTCGCCATATACTTCTTTGGAAGTAGAGGCCTCTGAAGTCAAATCTAAAACTGCTTTTGCATATCGTATAGCTGCTCTGCTCATAATTTGCCTAATTTAAAGTAGCTTTACCTAACATCTCTTGTACCAATTTTTCTTGTTGGTCTTTGTTAGAAAGTTCGTGTTTTACCACTTTTTCAGCAATTTCTAGGGAAAGAGTAGCTACTTGATTTTTTAGTTCAGCAACAGCTGCTTTTTTCTCACTTTGAATAGCTTCTTGCGCTTGCAATATCATTTTTTCAGTAGTAAATTTTGCTTCTTCCCTAGCATCTGCAACCATTTTTACCTTAATATCACGGGCTTCTTTCATCATTAATTCACGTTCATTGCGAGCTTCCTGTAGTATTTTTTCATTGTCTGCCTGCAAGTTTTCCATTTCGCGACGTGCCGCTTCAGCTGCTGCCAAGGCATCTTTGATAGACTCTTCACGAGAATTCACCGCGCCAAGAATAGGCTTCCAAGCAAATTTCTTTAAAATAAAAAGTAATATTAGGAAGGTGATTACCGTCCAAAATACGAGTCCGAATCCGGGTGTTACTAAATCCATTTCTATTTCTTTTTAAACCATTAAATTTTTAAAAATACAGAAGCAACCAACCGTTACTTCTGTATTTTTTTTTTACCCTTGTAATAAGGCAACAACAACCCCAAATAAAGCAACCGCCTCAACGAAGGCTGCTAAAATCAATGCTGATGCTTGAATTTTTCCGTGCATTTCAGGTTGACGGGCCATAGCTTCCATAGCCGATCCACCTATTTTACCGATACCGATACCGGCTCCGATAGCTGCTAAACCAGCTCCAATAGCTGCAATTCCTGTAATAGTCATAGTATAAAATTTAAATTAATTAATGGTGTTCATGTTCTTCTGTTGCCATTCCAAAATAAAGAGCTGACAAGATGGTAAAAATATAAGCTTGTATGGCGGTAACTACAATTTCAATAACGATTATAAATAATGAAAAAGCTACAGATATTGGTGCTACTGCTATAGAATTAAATATAAAAATTAAAGACATTAAGGCAAGTACAATGATGTGTCCCGCTGTAATATTTGCAAAAAGACGAATCATTAACGAAATTGGTTTTGTAAATATTCCTATAATTTCAATAGGCATCAAGAAAATTTTCATTGGCACTGGCACGCCTGGCATCCAAAAAATATGTTTCCAGTAATTTTTGTTACCGCTAAAAGTTGTTATTACAAAGGTAAAAAGTGCTAAAGTCATTGTAAAAGCAATATTACCAGTTAAGTTTGCACCATTTACAATAGGAATTAGCCCAAAAATATTATTTAACCAGATAAAGAAAAATACCGTAAGTAAATAAGGCATATATTTTTTGTATTTTTTTTCGCCAATCATAGGTATGGCTATTTCGTCACGGATGAACAATACTAGAGGCTCTACAAAACTGGCAATTCCTTTTGGAATAAAATTTTCTGATTTTTTATATTTTCTTGCTGCACCTATAAAAATAAGAAACAATACTAGCATAGATATCCACATCATAAACACGTTTCTGGTAATGGATATATCCAGTGGTTTGTGTGCGTTCACCGGCTTTTCGTCTGCGCCAATTTCTAAAGTAGCCGCCCCGGCATCAAGCTGGTATATTTTTTCGTGAAAATTTACAAAGCGACCTCCATTTTTTTCAACTACTTCTTTCCCATGGTAATCATGGTGAAATGCGGAAGACATAAAGGTCGTCAAACCGTTCTCTGTCCATAAAATCACAGGAAGAGGAATGGAGTATGATTGGTCATGGATATCAATAATATGAAAAGTGTATGCATCTTTTACGTGATGCATTATCATTTCTTTAGGGTCAAACTTTTTTTCTTCTTTTTGTTCAGTGTTTGTAACTTCTGCTTTTACAGCAGAATATGTAATTAAAAGTACTCCTAAAAATAATGTTCTAAATGCCCGTAAATTCATTGCTTTCAATAAGATGATAGTGCGTTTCTTAAAATCGGTGCAAATGTAATACTACTTAATGAATTGTCAAACAATATTTTTAAGATTTATTGATTCTTAGAAAAAAGATTCTCCTTTTTTTGTTAATTGGCATTAATTGTGCGGAAAGGAAGAACCAATTTGGCTTGGAAATATATAGGGATATAAAAGGTGACAAATCCTTTAAAACGGTATAGGTTAAGCTTGATTTTTAGTTTGGTTTTAGTTGTTTTTTAAGAAAAAAGTAATCTGCACAATTTCTAAGGCCAAGTAGAAAAAATAGGGGATAAAAAAATTGATCACTTCCAAAGTTGCATTATCGTTTGGCTTTAACAATATCGGAAGTAAAAAAACGATGGTTAAAATCATTTTAAACAGTGTAGCTCCCATAAACAAAATAAAAACCTGTTTGTTCCCCCTGGATTCCTTAAAATTAAGGATGGAATAAACAAAAAACACGGTAATAAAATGAAATCCATAAATGGTCCAAAGTGGAAGTATAAGATCAATTTCATTAAAAAAATGAAAGAGAATATACCAATGTATTCCAAAAAATAAAAAAGTAAATCCAAGTAGCGTTGCCAAAAAATTTACTTCTCTCTTTATAAAAATTGGATTCATTTTTATTTTTTTTTGGAATTGGAAAGCAATTGCCTGATGACTACAAAAATAGCTACCAAAACTGATAACAGAGAGAATCCTGCAGTAAAAAGGGGTTTTTCGGTTTTGTAATGAGCGTCTATCTGGTAGCCTATAAATGTTCCAACACCAATGATAGCGGCCATTTGTAATGCCATGCCGGAGTAATGGGCATAAGCCCCAAAAAGATTATTGAGTTTTTTCTTTGGTTTGTCTTTCGGCTCTTTCAAAGGAATGGTTTTGCGATTTAATGGTGCTTTCTTTATCATCTACTCTTGTTCCTATAGTTTTTACAGCACCTTTCATCAGGCAGGTGGCGTTAAAAGTTGCTCCAGGCTCTATGGCAAGCTTGCTCACCACCACATCGCCGTCCACTTGCGCCGTAGCTCTAAGGGTTAATGTTCCCGAAATGGTCATGTTTCCAGAAAATTTACCTTCTATATCGGCGTTTTCACATTCTAGGGTTCCTTTTATAGATCCCGTTTCTCCTAAAACAACTTTTGAAGGAGTTGATATATTGCCAATAACACTGCCGTCTATGCGCATTCCTGATTTTGCCGAAATATCGCCAGTGATGCTTGTTCCTTCAGTTATACGATTTTGTTGATTGCCAAGTATTGGTGGTGTTTTGGTTTTGTTGCTTGTAAACATGATTATTCGATTTTGTTGTTATACAAATCCAAATTTTTATGCACTTGCACTACTGCATAATTTGGTGAGGAAATCTCAAAATAGGGTCTAGTAACTTTATATTTTTTATTTATTTTTAAAGCCTCTGCAAAGCCTTTTGAACCCTCCTTGCTATAAAGCCCATGAACTACCACAAAAACTTTGTCTGGGGTATAATAATCAAGTGATGTAGTTAAATACGAATAATTTAACTCCTCAATTGCCTTGTTCAGCTTTTTTTGAAAAGTGAGAGCATCTCCTCCAGCGGCGGTGTCAAATTCATAAACTAACTTCCACCGTTCGGAGGTTTCATTTTGTACAAAGTCAAATTTTTCTATAAGAGGAAGCGTTTGCGAATATATTTGTTGCGCCCTTTTTCCTTCGTCACTGTTTGGATAATTTAAGGAAACAAAATTTAATGCTTTTTTATAGGCCTCAAATCCGTCTCTTTTGCCGATAGCTGTTGCTTTTAATAATTCAAATTTTGGCACCATTTCGTCTCCAGTAAAGCCAGTAATATAGACATCGGATAACGCAATTACATCCTCGTATTTTTGTGTTTCAAAAAGGTGATACAGCTCAAAATACTTAAACTCTGGGCTTGCTTCATCTTTTGATAGTATAGCATCTGGATTGTTTATTATTGCTGCATATCTCGACTCTGGATGGTTGGTTACTATATCTTTTTTATAGTGTTGCTCCATAGCATTGTTTCCTATAATTTCATAGGTTTTGTACAAATGGTATTTAGCTGGTGCTATTAATCGCTCTTCTGGTGGGAAGGTGAGTAATTTTTCCAAACGGGTGATAGCTAGGTTATATTCTTTAAATTTTTCTTTATAAATAAGCCCTAATTGGTAGTATGCAAAATCTCTTTCGTTAGAAATACTGTCAATTTGCTTTTGGTTTGAAGGAATTCTAGCAAGGTAGGTCTCTGGCAAAAACATGTCTCCAATAGATGTGGTTGTGCTAATGGATTGTGAATCGGTGTTTTTCGGATTTAAGTCTATTTGTACGTTTTTATTAAATCGTCGCCAATGGTCTTCTAATTTTCGGTCGCCCCATTGTTTTCTAAATTCCTGTTTCCCAAAAGCCACCGCTGTTTGGTTATAAAAATAGAATTTACTTCCTGTTGGGTTTTCTTCTCCCTTCTTGTTACCTTTAAAAAATTCATCAGAGCGGAAGCTTTCTTTTTGTTTTACTGCTGCAATAGAATCAGAAATTGCCGCTTTTTTTAAATTGGTAGTGTACGAAGTAAAATAAGCAAGTCGTTGCTCTTCTGTCATTGCAACCAAACCCAGAATGCTGTCATTGGTTTTTGTGATATCTTCATACCGAATAACCTCTTCCAGATTGTCTCTTTTCTTTTTAAATTGTCGGTACTCTTTGGTGTTTATTGTTAAATGTTTTAGCGTGCTGTCATAATAATTTCCTGCTTTTTTGTATTCGGAATTATCAAAATAAATATCGCCTAAGGATGCATAATTTAGTGCTTGAAGCTTTTTGCTTTGCCGAAACTCTTTGATGGATTTGTTGTAGTAAGTGATAGAGGTCTTTATGCTGTCCATTTTTCTGTAATACAACCCTGTTTGGTGGTAAATGATGTCCAGAAAGGGTCTGTTTTCTCTGTCTTTCGCTAGCTTTTCTAATTGTTCTTGAAGTGCTGTTTTATCGCCTTTTTCATAGTCAAAGTTTTTCGCTTTTTCCAATTTGGCGTTTATCATATACACTCGCGACGACTTTCTATTCAGTGCAATTACTTCATCAAACGCAAGGTTGGCACTGTCTTTTTTACCTAATAAATTATAAAGTTGTCCTTTTATATAAAGAAATCTTCCTTTATTTTCATTATTTTTTGTGTATGCGGCAGCATTTTTAATATGTACAACTGCGCTGTCTAAAGATTCTAAATTAATATATGCTTGCGCCATCATAGCAGAGGCATCTGCAAATTCTTCGTCTTCTAATTTCGCTTTTTGAAATAACTCTTTTAGGTTTTTTAATGCTAGGTCTTCATTGTTTAAACGAATGTTTGTTTTTTCTCTCCAAATTTTAGCTTTATTAATACTATTACTTGTAGGATATCTAAAGAGGATAAAATTAAAGGCTTCAAGGGCAGGAATAAAGCGAGAATCAAAATATCGCGCCTTGCCAAGCATCATATAGGCTTCATCTATTTGCGGATTGTGCTCTTTACCGTCAAAATAAATAGCATGTTTTTGAATCGCTTTAACCGATTTTTCTTCTGCACGCTCAAAATCTGTATTTTTTGATGCCCCGGGAAGTTGTATTTCTTCTTTTATTGTAATACGCTCAAGGGGCAAAATTTCAAAAAAATCTTCTGGGGTGTTTTGCGACAAACTTTTCTTGCCTTGCTCTAATGCTAATTCACCATTATAAAGCACATTAAACTCTGTGTTTACAGCTCTGTAATTTCTGGTCATAAATGTATCCTTTTTTCGGGAGCAAGAGGACGCTACCAAAACGATGATAAGGATAAAAATCGAAGTTTTATAAATGCTTTTCAAATGGATTCTGTTTATATAATAGTTAACTAAAAACCTTCGCTTTTAGTATCTAAAAAATGGATGCAAGGTGTAAAAATACATTTCTTTTTCAAAATATAAGAGAACTGCAATTAAAATTTAAAATTGCATCTATTAAATACCTTATTCGCTTTTATTAAAAAAAATTTTTGAATCTTTTTTAAAGGCTCTCCCAGTTTAAAATCTAGATTGTATTTTTGCAAAAAAAATATGCCTAAATTTCATTCCCTTTCTATTAAAGAAATACGACGAGAATCCCCAAGTGCAGTTTCTTTACATTTTAACATTCCTCAAGAATTAAGAGCCTTTTACGCTTTTCAGGCAGGGCAATATATTACTTTAGAAACTAAAATTAACGGGAAAACTGTGCGAAGAGCCTACTCATTATTTTCCACTCCACAAAGTGGCGAAATTGCAGTAGTAGTAAAAGAAGTTCCGGGGGGCAGTTTTTCAGTGTATGCCAATCAAAAACTTAAAATAAATGAAGCCTTAGACGTGTTTCATCCTGACGGAAAATTCCTTCTTATCCCAAACAGGGACGCCAAAAATAATTATGCTGCTTTTGCGGTGGGAAGTGGAATTACTCCTATAATGTCCATTTTGCAAACTGTGCTAAAAAATGAACCTAAGAGTACTTTTTTATTGGTGTATGGTAATAAAACTCCAGAAGAAACCATTTTTTTAAAGGCATTAACCGATTTACAAACACAGTTTCCGGAGCGATTTTTTTTAGAATTTATTTTTAGCAGAACACAACAAGAAAATGCAAAATTTGGTAGAATTTCAACAGCAATCTCAAATTATTTTTTAAAAAATAAATACAAACATCTTGTCTTTCATTCCTACTTTTTATGTGGGCCTGAGGAAATGATAAACGACCTTAAAACGGTTTTTACTGCAAACGGTGTTGCACAAAAAGACATCTATTTTGAGCTCTTCACCACTTCAGAAGTAGCTCCGCTTTCCGAAACTTTAGATGGAAACACAACTCTAACCGTAACCTTAGATGACGAAACCACAACCTTTGTTATGCCCCAAAATAAATCGGTTTTAGAATCGGTTTTGGGTCAGAATTTAGACGCCCCTTATTCTTGCCAAGGTGGAATATGCAGCACTTGCATTGCTCGACTTAAAGAAGGAAAAGTAGAAATGCGAAAAAACCAAATCCTTACCGATAGTGAAATTGCCGAAGGATTAATCCTAACCTGTCAGTCATATCCTACAACCTCAGTGGTGGTGGTGGACTATGACGACGTGTAGCTTTATCTTTGCTCAGCTATGGCTTTTTTGATTTTTTTCTAAAACGGAAACCATTTTTTGGATAATCGCTTGTGGCAAAATGGTTTGTATGGCTTTTTCATAGTCTTTAGGAAATTTATTGCCATAAATAGAGGTTGGAATTAAAGGAAATTTTTCTCTGTCAGCAAGAAGTGCGTTTTCTGCAGGTTGATTAAAAGGATAAAAACCCGCATATGGATGTGTCACGCCCCAAAGGGTGACGGTGGGAATGTTATATATTGCGGCTAAATGCGCATTTCCACTGTCCATAGCGAGCATTGCATCTAAATTTGAAATCAACGACAATTCTTCTTCAAAACGTAAAACTCCTGCTATATGCATTACACAAGGATATTTTTCAGCTAAAAGTTGTAGCTTTTCTGTTTCCTGTTTGCCCCCACCAAAAAGAAATACTTGCATTTCTTTTGTAGCATCAAACCATTGAATTACTTCTTCCATCCAATCTAACGGATACATTTTTCCCTCAAATGCGGCAAAAGGAGCAATTCCTATATGCGTTTTATAGGCACTATCTATAAACGGCAATAGACTAGGTAAAAGCTCTTTTCGTTTTGGAAATTGATGTTGATCTAAATCAACTGGAAATCCTAGGGTTTCAAATACTTTTGCATAGCGTTCTACGGTAGTGGGTAGTTGTATAAAGCGTTTATTATTCTTGCTAGTTAACGCTCTTTTTTCTGCCCTTCCTTTTTCTATTTCTGCCGTTGGAATGTTTTTTAACCGAAAATAGGTTTTTATTATTTTTGACCGCAACACATTATGCAAATCTGCTACACCATCTACTCCTTCTTTGTTTAATTCCCTTGCTAATTTTATAAGTCCTTTTAGTCCTTTATGCTTACTTTTTACTTCCGCAGAAAAAAAGTGAACATTGGGCAATTCGGTAAAGAGGGGTTTAAAAAAAGTTTTTGAAACCAACGTAATTTTCACTTGTGGGTAAGTAGCCGAAAAAACACGCAAAACTGGTAATGTCATTGCAACGTCACCCATTGCGGAAAGACGAATTACCAAAATGTGAGTGGGTTTGGGCATTTTTATTTTTTTCTGAGTACGGGATTTAATTCGTCATCATTGTACATTTTCATTTGTTTGTACACTTTCATATACTTATCTCCGCTAACAATATCTTCTAAAAGTTGATCAATAGCTTTAGAAAGGTCTATGCGTTGGTCTAATAATACATCCAGTTTTTCTTTACATTTCAGACGATGTTCTTTTGTGGCATTTTCCCTTATGGTTTCTTCCTCCATATGAAACACTTTTAATGCTAAAATAGAAAGCCTGTCAATGCCCCACGCTGGACTTTCGGTGTTAATTTTTGCATTCTTTTTTACTTCAACGTTTTTGTATTTTTCCAGAAAATAGCTGTCTATATATTCCACCATATCTGTTCTGTCCTGATTAGAAGCGTCTATTTTACGTTTCAATTGTAATGCTGCCACAGGATCGATATTTGGGTCTCGAATAATATCTTCATAATGCCATTGTACGGTATCTATCCAGCATTTTCGGTATAAAAGATGTTCAATACGTTGTGCATTTTTGTCGTATGGGTTTTCAAAAGGTTGTTCTACCGTATTTAGAATATGGTAGGTATTAATAACGTCCTGAAAAATTTTGTTGGCTTTGTTTGTGAACATGATTTATCGTTTTTCTAAAATATGTAAAAATTCATTGGTGAAATTTGCTTTATGGTTTCGATTTTCGGTTTTGTCTGCTTTAAAGCGTTGGTAATTTTTAGACTCTAAGCGATAATTTCCGTAGCGTTTCATTATTTTTTCCACTTCAGATTGCGACATCAATCCTTCGTTATTATAACTTAAATAGATGTATTGAAATTGTGCATTTGCAACCAAATCCTCAAAAGCTTTTGTCACTTCACTTTTTTTGCAATAGTTGCTTTTTGTATATTCTCTTAAACCGGTTTTACCACTTGGTACAAATATATCCATTTTTGCTATGGTATTCAATAAATGGTAATTTGCTCCATATTGTCTTGCATTGTAGGGTGGGTCTAAATACAAAATATCGCCACTTATTTTTTTAATTAACACATTGGCATCTTCTTGAAAAACGGAATGTTTATTAGTTGTTTCCTTAAAAATGGCAGGCTCTAAAATAAGGGTTTTAGAAGCACTTGTTTTTATTTTTTTTAAATACGAGCCATAAACCGATGCGGTATTTGCCACTTTATCGGCACTTTCTAATAAGGTTGCTAATAAGAAAAAATAAGTGTCTTCATCAATGTCATTGGTGGTTTTCCATTGTTCAATCTGAAGTCGTATGGCATCAATTTTCTGACCATTTTCAACAGTAAAATAAAGCCTTTCAGCTTTTCCTTGTTGGGTATAATGTTCTGTGATAAAGCCAGATTTGGCTTTTAATTGGTTTAAGGATTTAAGAAGTGGCTCATAAACAAGGGCTTGGTGGTTTCCTATATAATTTTTTAATAATGCATAGCTATAATACTCAACATCGTTTGCTATAATTTGTTTTACATCGGTTTTAAAGTTTCTTGCTACGGCTCCTGTGCCAGCAAAAAGATCGCAAAAAACAGCATCAGAAACAGGCTCTTTATATGTTTTTAAAACACATTCTTTTATCCAAGAGGAAAGTTTATTTTTTGACCCGATGTAGTTCATTTTTGTACCCAAATTATATCTGAAACGGCCCTTTCTTTGTTTTTAAAAGTAAGGGTTACCAGATTGGAAGGGTTAAAAGTAGCAACATAATTGGTAATAGCCGATTTTAAAAGTTGGATTTCTGCTTTTAATTTCCAATGTTCCACATGTTCTGAATAGACAATGATAAATAATCTATTGGCAAAATGCTGTCGTTGTTGGTGGCTTTGGTTAGTATAAAGCCAGTATAGGAGTTCTTCTTTATGTGCTTTTGCGTAGGTTATGGATTTCCCAAAACCTTTTGGATATACAGATGTTTTGTGGTCAAAAGGAATTCCTTGTAAAGAAAAATCAACCAATCTGTCCTTGGTATTTTTTGCGGCTTTAATATTTTCTGAGGAACAAAAAATTGTTTCTACGGCTATAGCGCTCCAGAAATTATACCATCTGTTTATTGCGTAATAAAACATCTCTTCCTTTGGAAGTTGATGCTTTTCTACTCTATTTGCAATTGTTGTTACAAGTTCCTCCCAGGTGGCTATTGTATATATAAAATTAGTGTACCCATCCCATTGGTCATTTTGTTTTCGAAACCATTTATAGGAAATGGGCCAGCGCTTTTGGAGTTGTTCTTCTATAATTGCCAAATTTGTTTGCATTAAATAAAGAATAGGGTAAAAGGGGTTAGAAAAAGTAACCATAACAAAACCTCCTTAAATGCTTTTTCTTTTTGCCCTTCTATATAATTTGTTGTTAAAACGGAAAATGGCATTGCAATAAAAAGTAATTCAGAACCATTTTTTAATGGAGTAACGATAACGATTGCTATTGCCAAAATCAAGGTGATTAGAAGTAAATTTGCAGTGCTTTTATACTTTTTACTTCGTTTATTTGCTTGAATAAAATGATGCGCTATGACCCATAAAATAATGGTGCTTATCAGGCTAATGGGCACTAAAAGAGTGGGGTGGTTATAGTTGGTAAAATCAAACCCAAAAGAGCCAACCCAATCTAATGGGGTATAAAAAGCATTTTGAATTAAAAGGGTGTAGCTATTGGTCAATACTATAACGGTAAGAGCACCCACAAACGGGATTAGGAAATTTTTAAAATTATTTCCAGTAAAAAAAAGGATGGAGATAAAAAGTAATGGCATAAACAAGATGGCCCAAAAATAAAAACAAGAAGCAACAGAAATCCATAGTGCAGCATCAAATATTTTTTTTTGAAGATCCTTTTTTGATTTTAAACTGAGAATTCTTCGCAAAGCAAGTAATATAAAAAAATTAGAGATAAGCACCTCTGTGGTAAGAAAAGTTACGGGAAGCATGGTCACAAAAAGCGCAAAAACAAAAATTTTATAGGTGTTGTTTTTAGTTAAATCGTTTTTCCTAGCAACAAAATCTAATAAAAGCATAGATACTATAAAAAGCAGCAACATGGCAAGTTGAAATGCAAACTCCATCCATGTAAATACTGTTTTAGCAGTAAAAACGTGATGTGACACAAAAAAAACCGACATAAAAATAGTGACAATTAGATAATTTATCGGTTTTGATTTGCTGAAAAAGGCGTTTAGCATAAAGTAATTTTGTGGATATAAGGTTTAAACAAATTTAGATGTGCTTGTTGGTTTAAATAAAAATAGGTCATTGCAAAAAAAAGAACAACTAAACCATAACAAAGTTAAAAGAACTCAAGTAAATTTTATATTTTTGCGATGTAAATATAAGAACTTATGAGTTGGAAAGGATTTTTTGAGGGAATACAGTCAATAACTGAGGCAATTTTAGCGGGTCCATTAAACAGCATTCGTGCATTAGAACTAGAAAACTGGTTTTTGGCAAACGGCTTAAACTGGATTTTTATGCTGATAGGTTTTTCTGCATTTCTCTATTGGATGAAACAATTAAAAAAGTATAACGATGAGGGTAAAGAAGACCGTTCGGCTACATCTCATTCTTATTTAGGATAATTTTCTTACCCAATATCACTAAAATAAATAGACCATAAACTCTCCATAACGGGGAGTTTTTCTGTTTTATAAATCAAACCCAATATCTTTTCGGTAGTACATCTTTTCAAAATGGATTTTTTCTATATTTTGATAAGATTTTTTTAGTGCTTTTTTGTAATCTTCTTCTAAGGAAGTAACCGCAAGAACCCTTCCACCATTCGTGACAATTTTTCCGTCTTTTAAGGTTGTACCCGCATGAAATGCCATTGAGCCTTCCATATTTTCAAAACCAGTAATATGCAATGCCTTGTCATAAGCCTCTGGATAACCACCAGAAACAAGCATCACGGTTGTGGCTGCTCTAGGGTCAATTTCTAAGGAAATGGTGTTTAAAGTGCCTTTGGCGGTAGCCTCTAGCATGCGTACGATATCTGTTTTAATTCGGGGCAATATAACTTCAGTTTCTGGATCTCCCATTCGCACATTATATTCAATTACAAATGGATTGTCATCTACTTTTATCAAACCGATAAACACAAAACCTTTGTAGGTAATTGCATCCTTTTTCAGTCCATTTATCGTTGGTATTACAATGTTGTTTTCTATTTTTTGCATAAAAGCCTCGTCAGCAAATGGAACTGGTGAAATGGCCCCCATGCCTCCTGTATTAAGTCCTTTATCTCCTTCACTAATGCGTTTATAGTCTTTGGCAGTGGGCAAAGTAAGGTAGTTTTTACCATCGGTTAAAACAAAAACGCTAAGCTCAATTCCTTTTAAAAATTGCTCTATGACAACCGTTTTACTGGCAGCACCAAACTTTTCATCTAGCAGCATACTTTTTAATTCTGTTTTTGCTTGTTCCAGATGTTCTAAAATAACAACTCCTTTTCCTGCAGCCAAGCCATCGGCTTTTAACACATAAGGAGCTTTGGTGCTCTTTAAATAAGCAAGGCCATCTAAGATGGTTTCTTTAGTAAAACTTCTATATGCTGCTGTAGGAATATTGTGCCTCTGCATAAATTCTTTAGCAAACTCCTTGCTGCCCTCTAATTGAGCTCCGTGCTTTGAGGGCCCAATTAACATCACTTCTTTTAGAGCATCATCATTAGAAAAGAAATCATAAATACCTAAAACCAAGGGGTCTTCAGGGCCTACAACTACCATATTAATTTTAGCAGAAACAACAAAGTTTTTTATGGCTTCAAAATTGGTTACATTTATAGCAACATTTGTGGCTAATTGCGATGTGCCAGCATTTCCAGGGGCAACAAATAACGCTCTACAAAGCGGACTTTGAGCAAATTTCCAAGCAAATGTGTGTTCTCTACCGCCGGAACCAAGGATTAAGATATTCATTTTATTATTTATTTTATAGAAGGATCTGTGGCTTCAAAAATAATTGTTTGTAAATTGTCCTACTAATTTTTTAGCATTGAATTTATTTGATTTTATATTAGATATAAAAGGATTTCCCATTCAGAAGGCAAAAGACTATTTGCAAAAAATTCAAGCAATTGCTGAGGAGGACTACATTCATTATGTAAAAAAACAACGTCAAGCTATTCTTGAATTTCACATAAAAAACACCCCTTTTTATAACGAATTCATTGGCAACAAACCGTTTAAACAATGGAGTGAAATTCCGGTAATGCATAAAAGTGATTTACAGCAACCTCTAAAAAAGCGACTTTCTGAGGGCTATTCTGAAAAAACCATTTATATTAATAAAACCTCTGGTTCCAGCGGTCACCCATTTATGTTTGCTAAAGATAAATGGTGTCACGCACTAACTTGGGCAATTATCCAAGACCGTTTAGGCTGGCACGGTTTGCGCATAAGTAGATCCTTTCAGGCTCGTTTTTATGGAATCCCGCTAGATATCCTCGGTTATACTAAAGAACGGCTTAAAGATAGGCTCAGCAGCCGCTATCGATTCCCGATTTTTGACCTTTCAGAAAAAAAACTGATGCAGTTTTTAAAAAAGTTTTCAAAAACTAAGTTTGATTACCTCAACGGTTATACGAGTTCTCTAGTGCTTTTTGCAAAATATTTAAAACAAGAAAATATTGTTTTAAAAGAAGTTTGTTCCACTCTAAAAGTATGTATGGTTACTTCTGAAATGCTTTTTGATACAGATAAGCAGTTAATGGAAAAACAATTTGGTGTGCCCGTAATCAACGAATATGGAGCTTCTGAACTGGATTTGATTGCATTTACAAATGGCCTTGAAGAATTTGTGGTGAATAGCGAAACCCTTTTTGTAGAAATTTTAGACGAAGACAATCAACCACTTCCTAACGGCACTTCCGGGCGCATCGTTATTACATCGCTATATAACAAAGCGCATCCTTTTATTCGGTATGACATAGGCGATAGTGGTGTTTTAGACGAAAAAAGTACTTTTAAAAACCCCATTTTAAAAGCACTTATCGGAAGAACTAATGATATAGCAACCCTTCCTAGCGGAAAAGTTGTGCCCGGACTTACTTTTTATTATGTAACAAAAAGTATAATGGAAGACAGTGGCAACGTGAAAGAATTTATTATAACTCAAACTAAAAAAGACACTTTTGAAATAGAATACGTTTCTGAAAAACCATTGACCGAAAAAGAAAAAAAAGAAATAGAAAAAGCGCTAGCCACTTATCTAGAAGCAGATTTAACCACCATTTTAAAGCGCGTTCCCTTTTTAAACAGGCAAAATCGAGGAAAATTGAAACAATTTACTTCTCAAATTCATGAATAAAGAAATTTTAATAGTTACCAACTATTTCCCTCCAGAAACTGGAGCCGCACCCAATCGTATTTTTACTTTGGGTGAGGAACTTCTTAAAAAGAAGGTTGCTGTTTCTGTGGTATGTCCGCTACCTAATTATCCGTATGGCTATGTATTTAAAGGATATCGTGGACGCCTCCTTTCAAAAAAAATCGAGTCGGGAATTTCTGTGTATCGTTTATGGCACATTGCCAGTAATTCTACAAACAAGTTTGTACGACTTTTTTCTATGCTTACCTTTTGTTTTAGTTTGCTCCTTTTTCTACTTTTAAAAAAAACCCCTGAAAAGATTATTGTACAATGTTCGCCTTTACTGATTGGTTATACTGCCGTTTTTGTGGGAAAATTAAAGGGAAAAATAATAATTCTTAATGTGTCGGATTTATGGCCGCTTGCAGGCCTAACAATGGGAATATTAAAAAAAGGATGGTATTATAATTATCTTGAAAAACTGGAGCTTTATTGTTATAATAATGTGCGCCTAATCCTTGCGCAGTCTAAAGAAATAATGGTTCACATCCAGAAAAGTCACCCGAATGCTAAGGTTGTTTTGTATAGAAATTTTCCTATACTTAAACGCACGTTCCTTCCGGAAAATAATCAAGAAAAAGATGGTTTTACATTGTTTTATGCTGGATTATTAGGGGTGGCACAAGGCCTATTGCAATTAATAGACAAAATACAAATTCCAAAAAACATGGAATTTCATATTTATGGCAATGGTCCTGAGGCAAAAAAAATAGCACACGTTACCGAAAACCATCCCTCCATATTTTATCACGGATCCATAGAAAGACAGCTTCTTCATCAGGTAATCCCTAAATTTGATATAGGGATTATTCCTCTTAAAAATCGCATTTATGGTTCTGTTCCTTCAAAAATATTTGAATATGCAGGGCTTGGTTTACCTATTATTTATCTTTCTGGAGGGGAAGGAGCAGCTATTGTAAAAGAAAATAATATAGGATTTGTTATCAACGATTTAGATTATAAAAGCTTGAATATTCTTCTTAAAAAGATTGCCAAATTCTCTATTGCCCTTCCAAATAAAAAAGAAATTCTCGAAGTTTCTCGTCAACAATTTGATTTAGAAAGTCAATTTGAAGTAGTGTTTAACGAAATAAATGCCGTTTAATACGCTTTTTTTTCGCCTTTTACTGCATTAAAAATAGTTTGAAATACAATTTTTAAATCTAAAAGCAGTGACCAGTTTTCTAAATAAAAAATATCAAAACGCACGCGGTTAATGATGTCTTCATCGGTTTCTACTTCGCCGCGATAACCACTTACTTGTGCTAATCCGGTAATGCCGGGTTTAATGAAATGACGCACCATAAACTTGTCTATACGTTCGGCATACATGTGTGTATGACTGACCATATGTGGTCTTGGACCAACAACCGACATATCGCCTTTAAGGACATTGATAAACTGTGGTAATTCATCAATACTTGTTTTTCTGATGATTTTACCCACTCTTGTAATTCGTTCATCGCCTTTTGTAACCTGATACAAATCGGCAACCAGATTGGGCTTCATGGACCGAAATTTATAACAAAAAAACTCTTGATAATCTAGTCCGTTTCTTTTTTGTTTGAAGAAAACAGGTCCTTTGGATTCTAGTTTTATGATAATGGCTATGATGGGTGTTAACCAAGACAAAACCCCAACAATAACAATAAGGGATACAATCACATCAAAAACTCTTTTTATAAATTGATTTAGTGGTTCTTGAATGGGAATTTTCCGCAAAGAGAGTATGGGCAAAAAGCCGTAATAATCGTATTCTAATTTTTTGGTATAGATTTCTTTATTGTCCGGTAAAAATTTTAAAATCTTTAAGTTGTTATCGGCAAAATCGATGAGGGCTAAGATTTCTTTATTGGTTAATTCGGCAACAGAGGAATAAATTTCGTCCACTTCATTTTTTTGAATATATTCAAAACAGTCTTCTAATGTTACTTTTTCATCGCTCCTTAAATCAAACACTTTTTGCAATTGGTATCCGTACACCGGATTTTCCTTAAAAAACTGTTCTAATTGTTCGGTTTTTTTATTCTTGCCAATAATTACCGTATTTCGATAATTACCCCCAAGTAAAACACGATATTTTTTAAGTAAGTAATAAATAGTGAGTTTAAAAATAGTGATAAAAAGAAAAACGCATAAAACATATTTTATAACAAGAAAGGGGTCCTTGCTTACATTTGTATAATACCCAAAAAAAGCGAAAACAATAAGCGTAAAAAGCACCAATTGTTTTACAAGTAGCGAAAAAATCTTTACTACTTGTGTGAAACGATAAATTTCATAAAAATTAGATTTTATGGAAAGCAGGATCCAAGCTATGGAGGTGAAGAAAATGAAATTAATATATGGCATATTTTGAAAGAATATTTCCATAGCCAAATAGTTAATTACAAACAAATCCAAAAAATATGAAATTGGTCTTAAATAACCGGAATATCTTCCTCGTTTAAATAGCATTTTTATTTTCTTATGTGTTTAGAAAAGTCTTTATGTTCACTTTTCCAAAGCTCTTCTGTTGAAAGTGCTTTAAAATAATCATAGGTAATTTTCATGCCTTCCTGTCTGGAAACTTTTGGCTCCCAACCAAGTATTTTTTTTGCTCTGCTAATGTCCGGCTGGCGCTGCATTGGGTCGTCTTGGGGCAAGGGTTTAAATACAATTTTTTGTTTGGTGCCAGTTAGTTTGATGATTTCTTCGGCAAATTCTAGTATCGTAATTTCGTTTGGATTGCCAATATTTACAGGCTCTGAATAGTCGCTTAACAACAATCGATATATGCCTTCCACTTGATCCTCCACATAACAAAAGGACCTGGTTTGGTTTCCTATACCAAATACGGTTAAATCTTCGCCACGTAATGCTTGTCCTATAAAAGCAGGAATAACTCTACCATCATTTAACCTCATTCTTGGGCCATAGGTATTAAATATTCTGGCTATTCTGGTTTCTACGCCATGAAAACGGTGGTACGCCATGGTAATGGATTCTTGAAAACGTTTTGCTTCATCATATACTCCTCTTTGACTAATAGTGTTTACGTTGCCATAATAATCTTCGGTTTGCGGATGTACTAGTGGGTCGCCATACACTTCTGAGGTAGAGGCTATGAGAATTCTTGCGTTTTTTTCTTTGGCAAGACCCAATAAATTATGGGTTCCTAAGGAGCCAACTTTAAGTGTTTGAATAGGAATTTTTAAATAATCTATTGGACTAGCTGGAGATGCAAAATGCAATATATAATCTAATTTTCCAGGAACATGAACAAACGTGGTGATATCGTGGTGATGAAATTCAAAATTAGAAAGTTTGAATAGGTGTTCTATATTTTTTAGGTCTCCTGTTATCAGGTTGTCCATAGCAATTACATAAAACCCTTCTTTGATAAATCTATCACACAAATGAGATCCTAAAAATCCTGCGGCTCCTGTTACTAATATTTTCTTTCTGGGTTCTAAATTAGATTCTTGTTGCATGTTTTCTATTTACATTTTAATGCTGTGCTACTATTTCTTTTTTTTATTATATTTTTTGCTTGCAAAGAAATTCAAAAAAAAGAATATACCTTAATTTAAAAGACAAAAACATTTTTTAAGCAATAGTGGCCGGCCGTCCAATAGAAAGATATGTAAATCCTTGTTCCTTAATTTCATTTACTTCATATAGATTTCTTCCGTCAAAAATAATATGGTTATTCAGTAAGGTTTTCATCTTTTCAAAGTTTGGTGTTCTGAAAATACTCCATTCTGTACAAATCACTAATGCATCGGCATTTTCTAATGCTTTATACATAGATGCGGCAAAATCAATTTGGTTGCCTAATTTTTTTTCTACATTGGGCATAGCTTCGGGGTCAAAGGCAGAAATAGTTGCTCCTTTATCTAACAATGCTTCTATAATTTCTAACGCTGGAGCTTCTCTTATATCGTCAGTTTCTGGTTTAAAAGCTAAGCCCCAAAGAGCAATTTTTTTGTCTTTTAAGTTTCCTTTAAAGTAGGCTTCTATTTTGGGAAGCAAAATGGTTTTTTGCTTTTTATTTATTTGTAATACTGCGCTTAAAATTTGAAAGTCATGATTTTCGTCTTTACCTGATTTGTGTAACGCTTTCACATCTTTCGGAAAACAAGAGCCGCCATAGCCAATGCCCGGAAATAAAAACCGTTTCCCTATACGAGAGTCTGTTCCCATACCGATACGAACTTTGTCTACGTCAGCCCCTACGAGTTCACAATAGTTGGCAATCTCGTTCATAAAGGTAATTTTTGTGGCTAAAAAGGCGTTTGCGGCATATTTTGTAAGTTCTGCCGAACGCTCGTCCATAATAATAATGGGGTTCCCCGAACGCACAAAGGGGCTATATAGTTTTTTAATTAAATCGGTTGCTCTATCGCTACTGGATCCCACCACAATTCTTTCGGGTTTTAAGAAATCGTCCACTGCAAAGCCTTCCCTTAAAAATTCTGGATTTGACACCACATCAAATTCGCAAGTTGCGTGTTTGGCAATGGTTTCTTTTACCCTATCGGAAGTGCCAACAGGAACCGTGCTTTTGTCCACAATAACTTTATAGGTTTTTATTTTTTTTCCTATTTGGTCAGCTACGCCAAGTACGTAGCTCAAGTCGGCAGAGCCGTCTTCATCTTCTGGGGTTGGTAAAGCTAGAAAAATGATTTCACCGTGTTCTAATCCCTCCTCTAAGGAGGTGGTAAAGCTAAGGCGACCGGCTTTGATGTTGCGTTCAAAAAGCAAATCTAAATGAGGTTCGTAAATGGGAACCTCTCCGTTTTTCATGCGTTGTACTTTGTTTGCATCGATATCGACACACACCACTTCATTTCCTGTTTCTGCCAGGCAGGTGCCTGTTACCAGGCCTACATAGCCTGTTCCTATTACTGCTATTTTCATAATCCTTATATACGCAAAGGCGGGAAACCTTTAGGTTCAACGTAGTTAATCTCGTTATTTAAACTTCCAATTTTCATCAAAGTCAAGTGCGGCAGCAAAGTGTTTTTAACCACAAAGGGCACTATGTTTTACACAAAGACCACAAAGAAGTCTTTGATAGAAATTCGGAAAAAATCTGCTTTTATTTTTTGAATTTTTCTTTCAGCACCAAAAATAAGAATTTTGTGTTGCCTATGAGGTATCTTTTCCACATTCTTTTGGGTTCTTGTAGAAAGCGGTAAAACCATTCCATTCCAATTTTTTGTATCCAGAGTGGTGCGCGTTTTGTTTTGCCGGCAAACACGTCGAAGCTGCCGCCTACGCCCATGATGAAGTTTACAGAAGAAAGCGCTGTTTTGTGTTTGTGAAGAAAGTTTTCTTTTTTAGGAGAAGTGATGGCTACAAAAAGCATTTGAGCTTTAGACGTAACAATATCGGAAACAATATCGATTTCTTCTTCTTCTAAAAAATAGCCGTTTCTGTAACCCGCTATAAGGTTTGGGCTGTATTTTTCTTTATAAATAGCTGCCAACTTTGATACCACTTCTTCATTGGCCCCCAGTAAATATATTTTAAACTTCTTTTTGTGGGCCATTTCCACTAGGTTTTCCATAAGGTCAATGCCTGCTACACGTTCTTTAAGAGGAACTCCTAAAAATTTTGATGCCCAAACCACAGCTTGTCCATCGGCATTGATGATATCAGCACTATTAACGCTTTCTAGTAACTCGTTATTTTTTTGAATGGAAACCAATTTACCGGCATTTACCACCATGTGATGCACTTGCCTATTCTCAACAATGGCATTTTCTACCAACGCAAGAGTTTCCTGCATGGAAAGATTATGTATGTGTGTTTTTAATAAATCGATTTTAGGGCTCATAGCTCGCTCGCTAAATATGGTGGCAAAAGTAGGGGTAATTGGGGAGATATGAAAAGATAATTTAATTAAAGGTTTTTAATTAAAAAATAGAACAAATAAACCCTCTATTTATTAAAACATAAAATTTAAGATTATATGTTTCAACAGTTTCATTTAGTTTCTTTTAATCTATTTTTCTTAATAATACATAGGCATAGCTAGTAAAACAAGGTATCGGGTTTTTAACTAGCCATCTGGCTTTAGTTTGTTCCAAAAGGTCTAAAAAGGGGAATCTTTTTTTATAATACCCGTGACCAAAATAGCCCACATAATCAATAACCTCAAAACCAAGCGATTTAAAGCGTCTAATTGATTTGGGAGAGGGACCGCGGCTCCAACTGTAGTATGCAGGAAATTTTTCGTGTTTAAATCGATCCCGAGGGCTAAAAATGTTTAAAAGCTTATCCGTAATTCTTTCCGGAAATAATTTATTAACCAAAAACGGAAGTGCATATAGCGTAGAAAAGCAGTGTGCAGTAATACCTCCCGGTTCTAATAAATCGTAAATATTTTTATAGTAAGTTTTTCCGTCTTTGATGTGCTCGTTAACCATGCGGCTAAAAATAAGTTGGTATCTTTCCTTATAAATTTTTGCAATTTGCGGAGTGCATAAATTTGCATTCCAAGTTGAAAAAACCGAAGAAGCTTTAGCTAGTTCTTCAGCGGACAAATCATTTGTTGTGTATTTAATTTTTAAAGCAGTTACCTTTTCCGGATCTAACGTTGGATTTGCACCAGAGCCAATTTCTAAGACTTTTTGAGCGTTAAACTCTTGTATTAGGTTTAATAATAATTTAGGCGATTTGTCCCATCCCGGAAATTCTGAAACATGGTAATATTCTACTTTCATTTTGTAAAAATATGCTTATTTTTTTAAATTGAAGTATTTAGGTGTAAATTGTGATTATAGGTTTTCGATATATAAAATTTCATTTATAATTTTAACCCGTTGGGTGAAATTAAATTATTTGAGTTTTAATATTGTTTAACGGTCTATCAAAAATAAACTTATTGATAAACTGAACTAAAGTTAGCGCTGT
>PHDJ01000035.1 GCA_002842575.1 Bacteroidetes bacterium HGW-Bacteroidetes-2 | reverse complement strand
TTACAGCGCTAACTTTAGTTCAGTTTATCAATAAGTTTATTTTTGATAGACCGTTAAACAATATTAAAACTCAAATAATTTAATTTCACCCAACGGGTTCTTAACTATATATTTATCTTTGCCCCTTATTACAAAAGGAAGCATGAAATTTGATTTATTAGCAAAGGACCTTAATAGCAAAGCAAGAGCAGGAACTATAGAAACTGATCACGGAAAAATAGAAACCCCAATTTTTATGCCTGTGGGCACTGTTGGAACCGTAAAAGGCGTTCACCAAAGAGAGCTTAGAGACGATATTAATCCAGATATTATTTTAGGAAACACCTATCATTTGTATTTACGACCTCAGACAACTATTTTAGAACAAGCCGGTGGTTTGCATAAATTTATGAACTGGGATAGAAATATTTTAACCGATAGTGGTGGTTATCAAGTATATTCACTTTCGGCAAATAGAAAGATAAAGGAAGAAGGCGTAAAATTTAAATCCCATATCGATGGTAGTTACCACACATTCACACCAGAAAATGTGATGGAAATTCAAAGAACGATAGGCGCCGATATTATCATGGCATTTGATGAATGTACTCCTTATCCTTGTGATTATAAATATGCTAAGCGTTCTATGCATATGACCCATCGGTGGCTAGATAGGTGCATTAGTCATTTAAAAAAAACACCTACAAAGTATGGATTTGACCAAGCTTTTTTTCCGATAGTACAAGGAAGTACCTATAAAGATTTGCGAATACAATCTGCTGAATATATTGCTTCAGTTGGTGCTGAAGGTAATGCCATTGGCGGTCTTTCAGTGGGCGAACCCGCAGAAGAAATGTATGCTATGACGGATATAGTTACAGAAATACTTCCGGCAGATAAACCCCGTTATCTCATGGGTGTGGGTACTCCAATCAATATTCTAGAAAACATTGCTCTAGGCATTGATATGTTTGATTGTGTAATGCCAACCAGAAACGCCAGAAATGGAAGTTTATTTACTGCGCACGGCACCATTAATATTAAAAATAAAAAATGGGAAAATGATTTTTCGGCCTTGGATGAAATGGGAATCACTTTTGTGGACATGGAATATAGTAAAGCATATCTAAAACACTTGTTTACCGTTAATGAATTACTTGGAAAACAAATAGCAACCATTCATAATTTAGGCTTTTATTTGTGGTTGGTTCGTGAAGCAAGAAAACATATCTTAGCAGGCGATTTTACCACTTGGAAAAACATGATGGTAAAACAAATGGATAAAAGATTATAAACAAAAAAACAATGTAACTCAATGCCTTTTCAATGTTACGAATAATTGACCGTTATATATTAAAAAAATACTTAGGTACATTTATAACGCTACTTGCATTATTTATTCCTATAGGCATTACGGTTAATCTAGCTGAAAAAATTGGAAAAATTCTAGAATACAAAGTACCTCTTATTGAAGTTTTACTTTATTATGCATATTTCACAATATATTTTGCCAATTTGCTTTTTCCTCTTTTCCTTTTTCTTTCCGTGATTTGGTTTACTTCAAAAATGGCGAATAATACGGAAGTCATTGCTATTTTGAGTAGTGGAATTTCCTATTTTCGATATTTAAGACCATATATTATAGGTGCTACAATAGTTTGTCTTGGGGCATTAGTTTTAGGAATGTATTTAGCACCAATGGCAAGTAAGGGATATAATGAATTTACCTATAAATATTTAAAAAAAGGAAAATCAGATAGAGACCAAAACAATGTATTTCGGCAAATAGATGAAAACAACTATATTTATGTAAGTAATTTTAATATTACAAACCAAACAGGCACCTTTTTTACTTTGGAACATTTTGAAGGCAACCAATTGAAATACAAAATATCGGCAAACAGAATTAAGTATAATGCAGCAGATTCAACCTACTCACTTTTTAATTATACAAAAAGAAGTATTGGAGAGAGGGATGATATTTTAGAATCGAAAACCCAATTAGACACCGTTTTTTCTTTTGATTTAGAAGATTTAACTCCTGTTGCCTATATTGCAGAAACCCTAAATTTTAATGAATTAAACAGATTTATAGAAAAAGAACAGAAAAGAGGATCCTCCTATATTAACCGCTATGAAGTAGTAAAATACAAAAGATGGAGTTTGCCAGTATCTGCTTATATTTTAACCATTATAGCTGTAGCTGTTTCCTCTAAAAAGCGAAGAGGTGGAATGGGGGCTAATTTAGCTATCGGAATCACCATCGGGATGATATATATATTCTTTGATAAGGTCTTTGGTACTATGGCAGAACAATCTGATTTTTCACCTTTTATCGCTACTTGGTTTCCAAATATGTTGTTTGGAGCACTGGCAATTTACCTACTCAACGATGCCAAACGCTAAACTTGCCAATTATTTACACCTTCACTTCATTGTTTTTATATGGGGATTTACGGCAGTATTAGGAGCCTTAATTTCTATAGAAGCCATACCCCTTGTGTGGTACCGAATGGCCATAGCATGGGTATTAATTTTACTATTTGTTAAGATAAGAAAAATACCCATTCGGTTTTCAAAACTTACCCTAGCAGGCTTTTCATTAGCAGGACTTATTATTGCAATGCATTGGATTACTTTTTTTGCAGCAATTAAAGTCTCTAATGTATCGATAACACTAGCTGTTTTATCTACAGGAGCATTTTTCACTTCACTTTTGGAACCTATTTTTTATAACCGAAAAATAATTTGGTATGAAGTTCTTTTCGGGATTTTGGTAATTCTTGGGTTGTATGTCATTTTTAATAGTAGTTTACAAATGGAAGCTACAAAAGAAAACTCAAATTCACATTACGCTTTAGGAATTCTCTTAGCATTATCTTCTGCATTTTTGAGTGCTTTATTTTCGGTTATTAATGGTAAATATGCTGTAAAATATAAAGCGTCTGCTATTTCCTTTTGGGAACTACTTTTTGGAACACTTTTTATTACCATATATTTTCTTGTAAATGGAAAATTTGATATAAAGTTTTTTACTATTTCTAAACCCGATTGGGTGTATTTATTTATTCTTGCATCTGCTTGTACAGCTTATGCTTTTATTGCATCTGTTCACGTTATGCGATGGATAAAACCCTACACCGTAATGCTAACCATAAATATGGAGCCTATTTATGGAATTATTTTAGCACTCCTAATTCTTGGCGATTCAGAAAATATGAGCCCACAATTTTATTATGGTGCTTTATTAATTTTAGCCACGGTTATCCTAAATGGGATAATAAAAACACGAGGCAAAAGAAAAAGATTAAAAGAGATTAATAACTAATCATACAAAGTTTTTATCTTTGTAAACTAACGTTTTAATAAAACCAAAACTAATGGAATATCTTGATTTTGAATTACCAATTAAAGAACTTACGGAACAACTAGACAAGTGTACTTTGATAGGTAAAGAGAGTGATGTAGATGTGACCAATACCTGTAAGCAAATCGAAAAAAAACTTCACGACACTAAAAAAGAGATTTATAAAAATCTTACTCCTTGGCAGCGAGTTCAGCTTTCCCGACACCCAAACAGACCCTATACCTTAGATTATATTAGAGCCATTTGTGGCGAATCCTTTTTAGAACTTCATGGAGACAGAGGCTTTAAAGACGATAAAGCAATGATAGGCGGACTTGGAAAAATAGGTGGCCAGAGCTTTATGTTTATAGGCCAACAAAAAGGATATAACACTAAAACCAGACAATTTAGAAATTTTGGTATGGCAAATCCAGAAGGTTACAGAAAAGCACTTCGCTTAATGAAATCAGCAGAAAAGTTTGGAATACCCGTTGTTTCCATCATCGATACTCCCGGAGCCTATCCGGGTTTAGAAGCTGAAGAAAGAGGTCAAGGGGAAGCCATAGCCAGAAATATTTTGGAAATGTGCCGTTTAAAAGTGCCTATTATCGTTGTAATTGTAGGAGAAGGCGCAAGCGGTGGTGCTTTAGGTATTGGCGTTGGAGATAAAATTTTAATGCTAGAAAATACTTGGTATTCGGTTATTTCACCAGAAAGTTGTTCTTCTATTTTATGGCGTAGTTGGGAATTTAAAGAACAAGCAGCAGAAGCTTTAAAATTAACCGCTCTTGACATGAAAAAACAAAAGCTAATAGATAGCATTGTTAAAGAACCTTTAGGGGGAGCGCATAGTGATAGAGAAACTACTTTTAAAACCGTTTCTGGAGAAATTGAAAAAGCTTTTTCCGAATTTAAAAACTTATCCCCAGAAGATTTAGTAGAAAAAAGAATGAATAAATATTTTGAAATGGGAGAGTTTAAAGGGTAACTGTTTCTAAAATCAACAACTTACACAAATCCAGAGTTTTTTCTCTGGATTTTTTTGTGGTTGTTAACAATTTTATTGAGTTATTAACAGTAAGAATGTTGATTACCTGTTAAGAGTTCACTATATTTAAAACATCCAATATATTAACATTTTCTTTACATTCGCCTAATGGAAAAAGTACAACCTCACATTGAATACTCAAGCCGTAAGTCTCAAGTAATCTCCCTTGAAAAAGGAAAAATACCTCCACAAGCTATTGATTTAGAAGAGGTTGTAATTGGAGCCATGATGATTGATAAAAAAGGTGTCGATGAAATTATCGACCTTCTCAATCCAGAGGTGTTTTACAAGGAAGCACACCAACACATCTTTTCGGCTATCTATCAGCTCTTTAAAAGTGGGCAACCCATTGACTTATTAACCGTTTCCGCGCAGTTAAAAAAAGAAGGTAATTTAGAAATCATAGGGGGAGAATATTATCTTATTCAACTTACCCAAAAAGTATCTTCCTCAGCACATATTGAGTTTCATGCCCGCATCATTCTTCAAAAATTCATACAACGGAGTTTAATAAAAATTTCTAATGAAATTATTGAAGATTCTTACAATGAAGCAACCGATGTTTTTGATTTGTTAGACAGTGCAGAATCCAAACTATATGAGGTTACCCAAGGAAATATAAAACGATCTTCTGAAACGGCTCAAAATTTAGTGATTCAGGCTAAAAAGAAAATTCAGGAAATGGCAAATAAAGAAGGTCTCTCCGGAGTGCCTTCTGGTTTTGATAAATTAGATAAATTAACTTCAGGCTGGCAACCCAGTGATTTGATTATAATTGCTGCTCGTCCCGGTATGGGAAAAACTGCATTAACACTATCTATGGCAAGAAATATTGCTGTTCAGCACAATATTCCTGTTGCTTTTTTCTCCTTAGAAATGTCGTCGGTACAATTAATTACACGATTAATTTCTTCAGAAACCGGATTGAGTTCAGAAAAATTAAGAACTGGAAATTTAGAAAAACACGAATGGGAACAATTAAATGTTAAAGTACAAGGCCTTGAAAAAGCACCGCTTTATATAGATGACTCTCCATCGTTGTCTATTTTTGATTTACGCGCAAAAGCTAGACGTCTTTCCTCTAAACACGGTATTAAAATAATTTTTGTAGATTATTTACAATTAATGACCGCAGGTGGAGGGCAAAAAGGAGGTGGAAATAGAGAACAAGAAATATCCACCATCTCTAGAAATTTAAAAGCATTAGCAAAAGAATTAAACATTCCTGTAGTAGCACTTTCTCAGCTTTCTCGTGCCGTTGAAACAAGAGGCGGAACAAAACGACCATTACTTTCTGACCTTAGAGAATCAGGAGCTATTGAGCAAGATGCCGATATTGTTTCTTTTATCTATCGTCCAGAATATTACAAAATGGATGAGTGGGATGACGAGGATAAAACACCAACCCAAGGGCAAGCAGAATTTATCGTTGCAAAACACCGTAATGGAGGTCTAGATGAAATACGATTAAAGTTTATTGGAAACCTAGGTAAATTTGAAAATTTAGAATCGTTTGACTCCCCTTTTGAATTCCATTCCAGAATGAATGATGCTGCAAATGATAATACATTTAAACCAGAGAACCTTCCATCAGCCAATGAAGCATTTGGGAGTTCTCTTAATGACGATTTATCACCTGATGGCAATGATGACGGTATTCCGTTTTAGTTAAATTCATTGAAAAGTTATCCTAAAAATCAGTTTTTGTCGTTATATTAGTTCTATGAAAAAATGTATAGCTACTTTGTTATTTTTCCTCCTTAGTTTACCCACTTTTGCGTCCTATATTCTCATACCTATGGATGCCGAAAGTCAAAAGGAACATCTTAAAGCTTATGGAATTACTTATTGGTCGCTTGAAAAAACGCAAAATGTAAAATGGTTACTCAATTATAGAGGTGGTTCTTTTTTACTTCCCGACACAGAGGAAATTCGAAGAGAATGCCAGATACGTGGTGTTTCTTTTGAAATTCTTTCCGATAGCAAAGCAGAACAAATTTTAGAAGAAATAAGCAGTCCCTCTAAAAATATGGATGCTGTTTTATTAGAAAAAGCACCTCGTATAGCTGTATATTCGCCAAAAACAAATGTGCCTTGGGATGATGCAGTAACTATGGTTTTGACGTATGCTGAAATTCCGTATGATGTTATTTATGATGAAGAGGTTTTAGCAGATAACCTCTTATTATACGATTGGCTTCACTTGCATCACGAAGATTTTACTGGGCAGTATGGAAAGTTTTACCGCGCTTATAGAAATGCTCCTTGGTATATAGATCAAAAAAGAGAAGCAGAAGAATTAGCAACAAAATTAGGTTTTGATAAAGTTTCAGATGCAAAATTAGCTGTAGCTTTAAAAATTAGAGATTATGTAGTAGGTGGGGGTTTTATGTTTGCTATGTGCAGTGCAACCGATTCTTTTGATATTGCTCTTGCCGCAGAAGATGTGGATATTTGTGAACCCATGTTTGATGGCGATGCCAGCGATGCAGGCTATCAAAATAAAATTGACTTTGAAAAAACGTTTGCCTTCACTGATTTTATTTTGGAGCGAGACCCCATGGTTTATGAATTCAGTTCTATTGATATGACTACAAAACGGAATATTCCACGAGACAATGACTATTTTTCATTAATGGATTATTCAGCAAAATGGGATCCAATTCCTACCATGTTAGTGCAAAACCACACCTCGCTTGTAAAAGGTTTTATGGGGCAGTCTACCTCTTTTGACCCTAAGGAAATAAAAGCCAATGTATTGGTTATGGGGAAAAATAAAATGAATAACGAAGCTAGATACATTCATGGTATAAAAGGAAAAGGATTTTTTACGTTTTATGGTGGTCACGATCCTGAAGATTATGAACACCGTGTTGGCGATGCTCCTACTGAGCTTGCTTTACACCCAAATTCACCTGGATATCGGCTAATATTAAATAATGTGCTTTTTCCTGCAGCTGAAAAAAAGAAACAAAAAACATAAGTTTAGGGTGTAGGTTGAATTCTTTTTTATAACCTAAAATTTTGTTTTCATTTTCCTTTTTTCTTATAAAAATCTTTATGGGGTAGAACAATTATTTCTACTCTTCGATTTTGCTGTTTTCCTGCTTCGGTTTTATTTGTAGTAATAGGTTTTAATTCGCCAAAAGCCTCAGTAATATATAGAAATTCACCTTCGTTTAAATGCTCTTTTAACTTTTTCAAAACGGAGTTAGCTCTTTGTTGAGAAAGGTTTACATTATAGGCTTCGCTGCCATCACTATCTGTGTGTCCTTCTACTAGAATTTCTGCCATACCCACTTTTAAAATTTTATGAGCAAGGTTTTCAATAACCTCTAATGCTTCTGGTTTTAAATAAAATTGGGCAGAATCAAATAGCACATCTGCATTCAAATCAATTTTAATGACACCACTTATAGTACCCACGGCATCGATATCTACTCCTGGAGTGTTTCCGGTACAGATTTTTTCAATATCGGTTATTCTAACAAAGTAAAAAACTTCTCTCTTCTTTTTTACTACTGGCGCAATGTCAATAAATGATTTTCCGCCTTGTATTATACCTAAACTTCGCCATTGTTTACCATCTTTCGATATTTCAAAAAGAAAATCTTCTTCTGAGGGGCCTACTTCCCAAACATATAAATCTGGACCATCCATGTCTATAAATCCATTATCAGTAAACTCTACTATTAATTGTCCTTTACATCCTAATGAAACATATCGAGGCAATTTATAATGGGTATAATTAGGTTCTCCTAGAGCTTCTTCTGGATTAGAAAATTCCTCATTTGCCTGAGGTTTGCCAATGGAAAAGGCAACGACTTTATCTGCAAAAGAAATTCTTCCTATAGGCATATAAATAGCTTCACCTCTAGTTGAGTTATAGAGCTTACCTTCAATTATTGGTGGTTGTGAATACACCGAAGAAATAATTGAAAAGAAGATGCCATAATAAAGAAAGGCTTTCATTTCAGGATAAATTAATAGTGAATATATCAAATTTTTCCTAAAGCAATTACAAAATGGGTAATAATAAGGTTTACTTTAAATACCTATTTCTACTTGAAATCTCACATACCAATTGTTTTTAGTGCTATTCGAAGCAATTTTGAGGTTCTCATAAGAGGCTTCAGCTTGTAGTTTAAAGGCGTGTTCCCAAATGTATTTTGTGAGTCCTAAAGTGTATTGCGTACTTTCGGGCAGTAAAGTTTTAATTTGATTTTTAGGATTACTTATGGAGTATCTTCCTATAAACTCAATGTTATTTAAAAAAATGTAGCTTAATTGGGTGTCTATACCACTTCCAGCTAATACGAACCGCTGTTGTGTTATGTCTTCTGGATTGAAGGTAATTGCATCAGGAGTATCTCTTTGCATATATGCAGTTTGAAAAGCCCAACCATTATATTTTACGATTACATCAAGCAGGATAGAGGTTAAATCGCGAGGAGTATAAAGTTCATTTCCTTGTTGGCCTTGTGTTCGCAATGCTCCGTTATTAAAATGATAGGTTCCTGAAAGCATTAGTTTTGGAGTGGTTTCCCGCAGGATATCGCCCTCAAAATATGCGCCACCATTAGTAAAATTTCCAAAAGGATAAAGTTCTAAACGACCTGTATAGGCTAATTTATTATCAGAGGTTTTTGTCCAGTTTCGACCTTCACCAGTTGAAATGGCGGTTTTAATTTCATAACCAAAAGTATTTGGTTTGTTTTTAAAATAATAAACTTGAAGACCAAAATCTCTATCAATATTAAATCGGGCGTTATTAATACTTCTATCCGTTAATTGTAGCGCACCAGAAGAATTAATACGTTGTCTATTGCCTGGTAATTTGGTTTGTCCAAAACCAATGTTCCAATATTTATTAGGTCGATAAAAAACTACGGCATCGCGGATTACATTTATGTTTTCACCTTCATGTAAAACACCTACATCGCCAGGTGCAAAAGAAAGTTGAATGGCATAAAGAAATCTGGGGTCACCCACATAGCCGTCAAAACGTAATCGCAAGCGTCTAACTTGTGCGGATACTTCGTTTTCTTCGCCATCATTTATAATATAGGATGCCCTGTTTTGCATCCGAAAACGGATGTTTAGCTTAAAAATACTATCTGGAGAGGTAATGCCTAAACCCTTTCCATAACTATAATAGGGTAAAGCGGCAATTTTTAAATCTTGTATTTTAGTTGCTTTTTGTATTGAATCTGTATTTTCTTGTGAAAAAATAGCAAGATTTGACATGAATAACAGCGCTAAAGTATGTAATTTTATTTTCATTAAATGCCAGTGTAATTAAATGGGTTTATAGCTAAAAGTTCCTTTTTGATGGTTTGAGAAATAGATAAATTTTCAATAAAATCTGCCATCGACTTTTGATTTATTTTTTGATTGGTTCGGGTTAATTCTTTTAAAGCTTCATAAGGGTTTGGGTATCCTTCTCTTCTTAAAATAGTTTGAATAGCCTCAGCCACTACTGCCCAATTGTTTTCTAAATCTTCTGCTATTTTACTTTCATTGAGTACTAATTTTTCAACACCTTTTAAAGTAGAATTCAGTGCAATTAGGGTATGTCCAATGGGCACACCTACATTTCTTAAAACGGTACTATCTGTCAGGTCACGTTGCAAACGACTAATTGGTAATTTTGCAGAGAGATGCTCAAAAATGGCATTTGCAAGTCCTAAATTACCTTCTGAATTTTCAAAATCAATCGGGTTTACTTTATGTGGCATCGCTGAGGATCCTACTTCGCCTGCTTTTATTTTTTGCTTAAAATAATCCATTGAAATGTATGTCCAAAAATCTCTATTTAAATCTAGGATGATGGTGTTAATGCGTTTGTACGCATCAAAAAGGGCAGCTAAATGGTCGTAATGTTCAATTTGTGTAGTTGGGAAGGAGTGATGTAAACCAAGTTTTTTTCCAACAAAGTCTGCAGCAAATAATTTCCAATCTATTGCGGGATAAGCAACTTTGTGGGCGTTAAAATTCCCTGTGGCTCCGCCAAATTTTGAAGCGTTTTTTGTATTTTTTAAAATAGCTAGTTGCCCTTTTAATCGAACCACAAACACTTCAATTTCTTTTCCTAATCGGGTAGGAGATGCAGGTTGACCGTGTGTTTTAGCTAGCATGGGTATAGAGGCCCATTCCTCTGCTCGGGTTTTAAGTGAGGTTATTAATTGTTCTAAAAGAGGTATATATACGTTTAGTGTTGCGTCTTTTATAGATAAGGGTATAGCGGTATTATTAATGTCTTGTGATGTTAATCCAAAATGGATAAATTCTTTGAATTTTTGAAGGTGAAGTGAGTCAAATTTTTCTTTTATAAAATATTCCACGGCTTTTACATCGTGGTTGGTTGTTTTTTCAATATTTTTTATTTGTTGTGCATCTTTGGTAGAAAATGTGGTGTAAATATCGCGTAAAGCAGAAAATATGGTTACATCAAAATCCTTTAATTGTGGCAATGGAAGCTCACACAAGGCAATAAAATATTCAATTTCTACGAGAACCCGATACCGTATTAGTGCTTCTTCAGAAAAATAAGGAATTAAAGAAGCAGTTTTAGATTGGTATCTTCCGTCAATGGGAGATATTGCTTGTAATGCGTTGGTTTTCATAGTGCTTTAAATAAAAAGGTAAAGATAATCATAATTAGTTATTTGTTAATTGGATAAAGAAAATTATACCCTTTAATTTTTATATTTTTTTCAGTAAAATAGTCATTCCATTTGTAGCTGAGGTGTTAATTATTTCTAAAGGATTAGGCAAATGTTTTAGTAAGACTGGTTCTGGATCGATATAATATATAGGAATTTCCGGTTTTGTAAAATGCAAAAGACTAGCCGCAGGATAGACCTGTAATGAAGTGCCAATTATTATAAAAATATCAGCATTTTTTGTAATTTCTATAGCATAATCTAGATTTGGAACTTCTTCACCAAACCAAACAATATGGGGTCTAAGTTGCTTATTATGTTTACAAAAATCACCTAGGACTAAATCTGTTTTCCAATCTAAAATAAGGTTTTCATCTAAAGTGCTCCTTACTTTAAACAGCTCACCGTGCAAGTGTAATACATTGCTACTACCGGCTCTTTCATGTAAGTCGTCAATGTTTTGGGTAATGATTTGTACCTCATATTTTTTTTCTAAATCTTCCAAGGCACTATGCGCGGCGTTTGGGTTTACTTGTAGTAGTTGTGCTCTTCTTTTGTTATAAAAATCCAGCACTAAAGCAGGATTTTTTTTCCAACCCTCGGGCGAGGCTACTTCCATTACATTATGACCTTCCCAAAGACCGCCTGCATCTCTAAAAGTACTTATGCCGCTTTCAGCACTAATTCCAGCTCCTGTTAAAACAATTACATTTTTCATCACTATAAATAGGCTTTTGATTAAAGACGCTATTAACAAAAACGTATATTTATACCGAAATTAATACATCTATGATAGATTACCAACTTTTAGCATATCTAGAAGCTTTTTTAACAGATAGAAGAAACGAATTGTTTAAAGAAGTTGTTTCAAAAAGGACAAAACATTTTACTGTTGTAACTGAAGATGTTTTTCAACTTCACAATACTAGCGCAGTTATGCGCACTTGTGATATTTTTGGGATTCAAGATTTGCATGTGGTTGAGGAAATTAAAGGAAAACGAATTGATAAAGAAATTGCTCTTGGCGCACAAAAATGGGTAGATTTATTTAGATATGACAAAATAGATTTGTGTATAAATTCCTTAAAAGAAAAGGGGTATCAAATTATAGCAACAACCCCCCATGAAAACTCACAAATGCTAGAAGATTTTGATATAACTAAGAAATCTGCTTTTTTCTTTGGAAAAGAATCTTCAGGGCTTTCTGATAAAGTAATAAGCAAAGCCGATGGGTTTTTGAAAATCCCGATGTATGGTTTTACCGAAAGTTTAAATATTTCGGTTTCTGCAGCGATAATATTGCAAGATGTAGTTTCTAAATTGAGAAGAACGGATATTTCATGGCAACTTACTCAAGAAGAGCAAGCAGAAAAGCGACTCGATTGGACTATAAAAAGCATCAAAAGTATTTCAGATATTTTGAAGAAATATTGGGAGCTAAAAGTATAACTATCAAATGTCTAGTTTAGACATAAAAAAATAAGATGTATTATTTAAATTTTATCAGTTTCTCCCTCTATTCAAAACCCTATATTCTTCATAACATTCACTTATAGCATCCAGTATTTGAAGATCGTTGGCGGTGCGAATAAAGGTTTCAGAGTAGTTACAATTGTTTAGAATTTCATCAATATCTAATTTATCTAATTGTAGTACAGCCATTAAAGTTTCTCTATCAAATTTACTGTTTAGTAAATTTCGAATATTGTCGTCACTTTTCATTTGGCGAAGTTTGCGCATTTGTTTGGGTCGTTTTCCAAACACATTGTAGAGAAAATCTGCGGGATTAAAAACAGAGCTTAAAACTTTATTTAAGGCGCTTGGTTGTGATTGACCTCCTTCATATCCTGTGTTTAAGCCTGAAATGCTGTATCTATAATCGTCGTAAATAGGAATTATCTTAGCATCAACTTGTAAATAGCCCGTTAATTGTACTGGGCGCAATACAATTTCCTCTAAAGCAATACCCAATTCAGTCATTTTAATTTTAATATCGCCATAGGTAAACCAGTCGTTTGTAACTCGAACACGTATAGATTTAAACCCTAGGTAAGAAAAATATAAGGTGTCATTTACTTTTACTGGAATTGTAAAGTCTCCGTTTTCCGAAGTAACTGTGCCTATTACCTGATTTAAGTTTACCACATGAACATTTTCAATAGGTACATCGTTAGCGTCGTTTTGTACTTTACCGGAAATAGAATGATTTTCTTCCTGACTAAATAGAGGAAGTACACAAGCAAAAGCGATAAGCGTAACTAGAATTTTTTTCATAACCATAATCTGATGCTAAAATATAAAATTATGGTTATGAAATGGGAATGAAATAGAAAACATTATAGAAAAATTAACAAGCAAACTACATACGTCGTCTTCTTCCTCCAGTTCCGGTAGGTTTATTGTCTTTGCCACCGCTACTTCTTCTATTACTTCCACCTGAAAACTTAGAATTTTCTCTTGGTTTAAAGTCTCTACTTTTGTGATCTTTTTTTTCAAAACGGCTACCACCTCTGTCGCTTCTTTGTGGTCTTTCACTTCTTTCTCCTCTATCGCTTCTTTCACTGCCGCTTCGTTCTCTTCTTCCTCCTCCATCATCGTCACGTCTTCTTCTGTTTCCACGATTTTTACCGCCGCCGCTTCCGCCGCCGCCATCTTTAGAAATTTCAACATTAACATGTCTTCCCTCAAGTTTGAAATCTTCAAAAATGTTCAAAACAAGTTCTTGGTGGCTAGAATCGGTATTAAAGAAAGAAAAACTGTCTTTAACATCTACCCGATAGACATCGTCTTTTCCTAAATTGATTAAGTCGCGTAAGAAATCTTTTAAGCTCATCCAGTCAAAACCATCTTTTGAGCCTATGTTAATAAAGTATCTAACAGTATCTTCATTTGCAGATTCTCGTTCACTTCGGTCATTTCCTGCTTCTATTACATTAAGATCTTTTGTTTTTTTGTAGTGGTCATAAAACCGAGAAAACTCCACAGAAAACACTTTATTAATGAGGTCTTCTTTGGTTAATCCGCCCAATACTTCATTAATACTAGGTAAATAAGCTACTAAATCTTTATTTATTTCCGTATTCTTAATATTGTTTGCAAGGTGAAAAAGTTGAATTTTACAAATTTCCATTCCATTTGGAATTTCTTTTGCTACAAATTTTTGTTGAATAATTTTTTCAATAGAACGTATTTTACGCACTTCACTTTTAGAAACGATAGTTATAGAAACACCGTTTTTACCTGCACGACCAGTTCGTCCACTTCTGTGCGTATAGATTTCTATTTCGTCTGGCAGTTGGTAGTTGATAACGTGGGTAATATCATCAACGTCAATGCCTCTTGCGGCTACATCAGTGGCAACAAGCATTTGAATTTGACGGTTTCTGAACGATTTCATCACCATATCTCGCTGACTTTGGCTTAAATCGCCATGTAGAGCAGCGGCATTATAACCGTCTTCAATAAGGTTTTCAGCTACTTTTTGAGTATCTCTTTTTGTTCTACAAAACACCACTGAAAAGATGTCTGGATGCGCATCAGCAAGTCTTCTTAAAGCTTGGTAGCGGTCTCTGGCATTCACTAAATAATATTCGTGGCTAACGTTTTTTGTTCCTGTATTTCTTGTTCCCACGGTAATTTCTACCGGAGTTTTCATGAATTTTTTTGCAATGTTTGAAACCTCTTTAGGCATCGTAGCAGAAAATAGCCAAGTGCTTTTTTCTTTTGGTGAATGCGATAAAATTTCTGTGATATCTTCATAGAATCCCATGTTAAGCATTTCATCTGCTTCATCAAGTACACAGTATTCAATTTTTGAAATATCGATCATTCTGCGACTAATCATGTCTTTCATTCTGCCTGGTGTAGCTACAATGATTTGCGCACCTCTTTTTATATCTCTAGCCTGATCATTAATACTTGCGCCACCGTAAATGGCAACAATATTAAGACTTGGAATAAATTTGCTGTAATTTTTTAGTTCGTTAGTAATCTGCATACAAAGCTCTCTAGTGGGAGATAGGATTAATCCTTGCGTTGTTTTGCTGTTAGCGTCAATTTTTTGAATAAGAGGAAAACCAAAAGCAGCTGTTTTTCCTGTTCCTGTTTGTGCAAGAGATACCATGTCAGTATCAGATTCCAATAAAATTGGAATTGCTTTTGCTTGAATTTCTGATGGGGTTTCAAAACCCATATCGGCCACTGCCCGTAAAATTGCCTCATTGAGGCCTAAATCTGTAAACTTTGTCATATATTTTTAATAAGGTGCAAAGGTAAGCTTAATAATTGATTTGAATTGTGAATATTTTAATAATTATACTATCAGAATGATTTAAAAATCAGTTGGTTAATGAAAATTATTTTTGTACGAAATATGCAATTAGCTTTCTAACTGCATTTCCACGATGCCCAATCGTGTTTTTTTGTGCTAAATCCATTTCAGCAAAGGTGTTAGAAAATCCTTTTGGAAGAAATACAGCATCATAACCAAATCCTTTATCTCCTTTTCTTGTAGTTGTAATTTCGCCTTGGCAAATCCCTGTAAATAGTATTTCTTTTTCTTCAAAAACAAGAGCTATTACTGTTTTAAATTGTGCATTTCTATTTTTTTTATGATCTAATTTTACTAGTAGTTTATCGATATTTTCTTCTCCATTTCTTTGGTTGCCAGCATACCTGGCACTATAAACTCCTGGCGCACCGTAAAGGCTTTCTACTTCTAAACCGGTATCATCTGCAAAGCAGTCATAGCCGTATTTTTGTTTTACATAAAGTGCTTTTTGTAGTGCATTACCTTCTAAGGTGTTTGCGGTTTCTGGAATTTCTTCTGTACAGCCTATAGACTCTAAACTGAGCAAAGTAATATGTTTTGGCAGTTGTGCTTGTACTTCGTTTATTTTATTCTGGTTGTTTGTGGCAAATACTATTTTCATATCGTTTAACTAGATGGAAATTTTTGGTTTTTAATTTTTTAAATAATGGGTTCCCCAAATTTCTATTGATGGTGATAGGGTTCATTTTTAAGAATGGTAAAAGCTCTGTAGAGTTGTTCTATAAAAAAAAGACGCACCATTTGGTGAGAAAAAGTCATCGCTGAAAGAGATATTTTTCCGTTAGCACGAGCGTAAATTTCTTCGCTAAAACCATAAGGTCCTCCTAGGATGAAAATCAAATTTTTAATACCGCTATTCATTTTTTTTTGTATAAAATCTGAAAAGGCAATAGAGGAAAAGGTTTTTCCATTTTCATCTAGCAGATAAACCACATCTGAGGGTTCTAAAAATTTTAAAAGAATTTCTCCTTCTTTTTGTTTTTGCTGAGTTTCTGAAAAAGATTTGGCATTTTTAATGTCCAGAATAATTTGCATTTCAAAAGAAACATAAAAACCAAGGCGTTTTTTATAATCCTCAATTAACGACTGAAAATTTTTATTATCTGTTTTGCCTACGGCAACTAATTTTATTTTCATAAGGCAAAAATAAGTAATAAAATTTTAATTTTTTAAGCAGTTATTTTCTTCTAGTTTTAGAAAAATTTGAAATTTACCTAAAGCTGATAAAGTATATATTGGGCCTTGTGTTTTAATTTAATTAGAAATTTAAAATCATAAATTATTTTGGTATTAATTGTTTAATTTAGCTATAAATTTAAAGTCATGATTTCAAAAGATCTATTGGATAAAGAATTAAACATCATAATTGCGAATGCCATTCGTGAAGATGTTGGTGACGGCGATCATAGTTCCTTGGCATGCATTCCTTATGATGCTTTTGGCGAGGCAAAACTTTTAGTAAAAGAAAAAGGAATCCTAGCGGGCGTTGAATTTGCTAAACAAGTATTTGATTATGTAAACCCTACTCTTGAGATAGAAGTACTTATAAACGATGGTGAGGCTGTAAAATATGGAGATGTTTGTTTTTATGTTTCTGGGCTTTCACAATCCATTTTAAAAGCAGAGCGTTTGGTTTTAAATGCTATGCAGCGAATGAGTGCTATTGCCACAAAAACCAATGCTTTTGTAAAGGTTTTAGAAGGAACAAATACGAAAGTTTTAGACACAAGAAAAACCACCCCAGGAATTCGTGCTCTTGAAAAATGGGCGGTAAAAATTGGTGGTGGTGAAAACCATCGCTTTGCATTGTATGATATGATAATGCTTAAAGACAATCATATTGATTTTGCCGGAGGAATTACAAAAGCAATCGATGCTACAAAAGTGTATTTAGAAGACAACAAATTACAATTAAAAATCATTGTTGAAGCAAGAAACTTGACCGAAATTAAAGAAATTATTAAGAATGATGGTGTGCACCGTATTTTAATTGATAACTTTAATTTTGAAGACACTAAAAAAGCTGTGGCATTGATACAAGGAAAATGTCAAACAGAATCTTCAGGAGGAATAACATTAGAAACAGCAAGAAAATATGCAGAATGTGGGGTAGATTTTGTTTCAGCAGGGGCATTAACCCATTCGGTTTCTAATATGGATTTAAGTCTTAAAGCTATTAAATATTAATATTTATAACTAAGAAAAGCAACAAATTACATGTCAGATTCTGTTGAAGAAAAACTTTTAAAAACACCTTTATTAGGCTCCTTAATTAGGTGTGCAAAGCGTATAATTCTACCAGGTTTTGAAGGGCTCTCGTTTTTTGATTTAATGGAAACCTATATTTCAGGAATTGCCAAAGGCACATTCACTTCTAGAGCAAGTGGTGTTGCATATAGTTTTTTTATGGCGATATTTCCATTTATTCTTTTTGTGCTTAATTTGATACCGTATATAAAAATTGACAATTTTCAACAAGAATTTTTACTACTTATAGAAGAATTACTTCCTGCACAAACAGCAGCATTTTTCTACCCAATACTTCTAGATATAGCTGCAAATCCAAGAGGAAGCTTATTGTCTTTTACTTTGATTTTATCTATCTTTTTAATGTCAAATGGAGTAAATGCTATTTTTAATGCGTTTGAATATTGCTACCATGTACAAAAAAAACGCTCTTTGTTGCGTCAATATTTAATAGCTTTAAGCGTATCTGTGTTTCTTTCCTTAATGCTTCTTATCTTTGTAATTATTTTAATAGCAGGACAGTATATCATTTACCAACTAAACCAAGAAGGAATGAATTTAAATGATATCGTTTGGATTGCAATTTTACGGTATTTATTGTTTTTGGTTCTTATTTACATCATTATAGCTACCCTGTATTATTTTGGCACCAAAGAGAGTAAAAAATCTAGTTTCTTTTCTATTGGAGCTTTTCTTACAACATTATTTTTTATGTTAACCACTTATTTTTTTACCATTTACATCGATAATTTTTCTAATTATAATGAACTTTATGGTTCCATCGGGGCATTATTGATTATGATGTTATATATATGGATAAATTCAAATTTACTTTTGTTAGGCTTTGAACTAAACGCTACCATCTACAAACTAAAATCTAATTTTAAGATATCGTCATAGAACCTAATGAATTATTATATAGACGTAATATTACCTATCCCAATTCAACATTTATTTACCTATTCTATAAATAAAGAAGAAGCTGCATTTCTTAAACCTGGAATGCGTGTAGCGGTTCCTTTTGGCAAATCTAAAATATATACTTCCATCGTTTTTCAAGTGCATAATAAGGCACCAAATGCTTATGAAACTAAAGAAATTGATCAAATTTTAGATGAACAACCTATCCTTACTAAAATTCAGCTAGACCATTGGCAATGGATGGCTTCCTATTATATGTGTACTTTAGGTGAAGTTTTGCGTGCAGGAGTTTCGCGAGCTTTTTTATTAGAAAGTGAAACTATCATCACTTTAAATAAAGAAACGGAAATAGATGTAACAAGTTTAAGAGAAGATGAACTTTTGGTGTGTGAAGCATTGCAGATGCAAAGTTCGCTTCGTATTCAGGAAATACAAGCCATTATTGATCGAAAAACTGTGCTGCCACTAGTGCGAAGGCTTGTTGAAAGAAATGTATTGATTGTTCAGGAAGAAGTTTTGGAGCAATATAAACCCAAATTAGTTAGGTATGTTAAATTACATACAAAATATGTTTCAGAAATAGCCTTAAAATTACTTTTAGAAAATTTAAAAAGAGCTCCAAAACAGCGAGAAGTTGTTTTAACCCTTTTTTCTATTTCTTCGCAAACTAAAAAACCTGTAAAAGTGGAGGAACTTCAAAAGCGAAGTGAAGCCTCTGCAGCTATCATAAAATCGTTGATAGAAAAAGATATTTTAGAAGAATTTGTCCAGCAAAAAGACCGTTTAAATTATGATGGAGAAGGACCAAATGTTATTAAAAAACTAAGTGAGCACCAAGAAGTAGCGTTTAAAAAAATACAAAAAAGTTTTAAAAAATATCCAGTGACACTACTTCACGGAGTCACTTCCAGCGGAAAGACAGAAATTTATGTTAAACTTATGGAGCAATTCATAAAGAGTGGAAAGCAAGTAGTGTATATGCTTCCTGAAATTGCTTTAACCACACAATTAGTTTCAAGACTGCAATTTTATTTTGGAGAAAAAATTTCTGTATATCATTCTAAATATTCTATAAACGAAAGAGTAGAAGTTTGGCAAAATGTATTGCACAATAAGCCTAAAGCACAAATTATTGTAGGGGTGCGTTCTTCTTTATTTCTTCCATTTCAAAATTTAGGATTAGTAATTGTGGATGAAGAGCACGAGCCATCTTTTAAACAATATGCTCCTGCTCCTAGATATCACGCCAGAGATAGTGCTATTGTTTTAGCTAGTTTGCACAAAGCAAAAACCCTGCTTGGCTCAGCAACTCCTTCTTTAGAAAGCTATTTTAATACAAAAGAGGATAAATATGGATTGGTTTCCTTATCAGAACGTTTTGGTAATGTTCAAATGCCTGTAATGGAATTAGTGAATCTAAAAGAAAATTACCACAAAAAGAAAATGAAGGGTCATTTTTCTCAAACCCTATTAAATGCTATAAAGGTTTCCTTAGATGTTGGTGAACAAGTTATTTTATTTCAAAATAGAAGAGGGTATTCTCCTACAGTAGAATGCAAAATCTGTGGTCACTCGCCGCAATGCCCCAATTGCGATGTTTCTTTAACTTACCATCAAAACAAAAAGCAGCTACGTTGTCATTACTGTGGGTATCATATTGCCATGCAGGAGGATTGTATGGCTTGCGGAAGTCCAGATTTAGACGCAAAAGGATTAGGCACAGAACAAATAGAAGCTGAATTAAAGGTGTTGTTTCCAGATAAAAATATTGCCAGAATGGATCAAGATACCACTAAAGGTAAAAATGCTTATGCAAAATTGATTGATGCTCTAGAACTTGGTGAAATTGATATATTAGTTGGAACGCAAATGCTTGCAAAAGGGCTCGACTTTAGAAATGTAAGCCTTGTAGGAGTAATGAATGCAGATAACTTGCTTAATTTTCCAGATTTCAGAGCACATGAGCGCAGTTTTCAATTGTTATTGCAAGTGGCAGGCAGAGCAGGAAGGACGGAAAAACAAGGAAGAGTTATTATACAAACCTATAATCCACAGCACCCAATATTACAACAGGTTATTGCCTATGATTATGATGCGATGTTTGAAAAGCAATTGGAAGAACGGTATAATTTTAAGTATCCTCCATATTTTAGATTACTAAAAATAACAATAAAAGACAGAAAATTTAACACCATGCAGTTAGCTGCAAATTGGATTGGGCAAGCATTAAAAAGTATGTTTGCAGAAAATATATTAGGTCCAGAGCAGCCACCGGTAGGTAGAATTAGAAATGAATATATTACTAATATTTTGGTGAAAATTCCGAAAGAAAAATCGCTGCAAAAAACGAAAGAAATTATTCGAAAAGTAGAAAGAAAATTTTTGTCTATAAAAGAATTTAGAAGTGTTAAGTTTCAAATGGATGTTGACAACTATTAGTTTCCAAAAGAAGAACTCAGCGCTTCAACTAATTGTGCTTTTCTATTCCTACTCAAAGGCAAAAGCTCTTTTTCAATTTCCACAGTTTTACTGTTATAGCGTTCTACTTTGTCTAAGTTTACAATGTATGATTTGTGAATTCGCATAAACCGTTCTATCGGAAGTAAAGTAGCAAAAGATTTCATAGTAGATAAAACCACTAAAGATTCATGGTCGGTAACTAATTTAACATAATCACCCAAGGCTTCAATATATTTGAGTTCGTTAAGAAAAACTTTTCGTTTTTTTAAATTACTTTTTACAAAAATAAAATCCTCATCGTCAAAGCCTTCTTCATTTTTAAGTTTGTAATTTGTAATTGCTTTATGAACAGAACTTAAAAAGCGTTCTTTGGTAATGGGTTTTCTCAAATAATCTACTGCGTCATAATCAAATGCTTTAAAAGCGTATTTGGTTTTGCCAGTCACAAAAATAATTTGAGGTTTTTGATTTAAATCATCTAATAAATCAAAGCCAGAAAGAATAGGCATTTCAATGTCAAGAAAAATAAGGTCAATAGCATTATTCATCAAACCCATTTTTGCTTCAATAGCATTATTATACTCAGCAACTAAGTTTAAAGAGGGGTGATTTTGAACCAATCGAACAATAGACAGCCTTTGCAAGCTCGAGTCATCTACAATTGCGCAGTTAAGAATTACTTTGTCCAAAGGTTAGGTGTTAGTTGTATACCACAATATTAATCAATATATCGATAAAGTGCAACTTAAATTAACTTTTATCGCGATAAAATATGTTAAAGTATTGATTTCGTAGGAATAAAATCAGCAAATAAAACCCTTTGATAATTGTAAATAATATACTATTTTTGCACCCGCCTTTATTACAAAGGATTATTATTAATACAAATAAACACAATTTTATGAATCATTACGAAACTGTTTTCATCTTGAATCCCGTTTTATCTGAAGACCAGATAAAGGAAACAGTTAAGAAATTTGAAGATTTTCTAGTTTCTAACAATGCTAAGATGATATCCAAAGAAAATTGGGGGCTAAAAAAGTTAGCCTACCCAATTCAACACAAAAAAAGTGGTTTTTATCACTTATTTGAATTTACTGCTCCAGGAGAGGTAATTAATACGTATGAGCTAACCTTTCGCAGAGACGAACGTGTTATGCGTTATCTTACGGTTAAGTTAGACAAACACGCCATTGCTTGGGCTGAAAAAAGAAGAAATAGAAACAAAGAAACTGCTGCTTAATTATGTCAACATTAGAACAACAATCTAAAGGAAAAAAAGACGGTGAGATAAGATATCTTACCCCTCTTAATATAGATACAAGTAAAAATAAAAAATACTGTCGTTTTAAAAAGTCAGGTATTAAGTATATCGACTATAAAGATGCAGATTTCTTATTAAAACTTGTTAACGAACAAGGAAAACTGTTGCCAAGAAGACTAACAGGAACCTCATTAAAGTACCAACGTAAAGTTGCTGTAGCTGTAAAAAGAGCACGCCACTTAGCTTTAATGCCTTATGTAGCAGATTTATTAAAATAAAAAATAGCAAGACATGGAAGTTATATTAAAAAAAGACGTTGAAAATCTAGGATTTGCAGACGATCTAGTAGCCGTTAAAAATGGATACGGAAGAAACTTTTTAATCCCACAAGGACACGCTATTTTAGCCACATCATCTGCTAAAAAAATGTTGGCAGAAACACTAAAACAACGTGCCTATAAAGAGCAAAAAGCTATAGATGATGCAAAAGCTGAAGCAAATAAACTTACTGGATTAGATATAAAACTTACTGCAAAAACAGGTGAAGGGGATAAACTTTTTGGTTCTATTTCAAATGCAGATTTAGCAGAAGCTCTTCAAAAAGAAGGCGTTACTATTGAAAAGAAATTTATCACCATTCCAGGTGGTTTAATAAAACGTACCGGACAATATGATGCAACGATTCGTTTTCACAGAGCAGTAGTTTCTAATTTTTCTTTTTCAGTAATAGGAGAGGTAAAATAAAATTTGTAAGAAACATAATGTAAAAGCCTTTCGAAGAAATTCTGAAGGTTTTTTTATTTAAATTACTTTTTCCTATAACAAAAGGTTACCTCTACTATCTCATAAATCACACCATGAAATACACCCGATTAACCAAGGAGCAACTAGATGCGTTACAACCAGAATTTATAAACTTTTTGGCATCACAAACCATAACCGCAGAGGAATGGAAAAAAATTAAAAAAGAACAACCTCATATAGCGGAAGATGAATTAGATGTTTTTAGTGATTTGGTTTGGGAAGGAGCGTTAACAAAAGCAACCTATCTAGAAAATATTAGTAAGAGCCAGTTGTACCTCTTTCATCTAGATATTGAGGCAATGCACGTATTTCTTATAAAAATAAAAAATGAAGAAGTAGATTTACTCACCAAAGAAGGTTTCTATTGGCTTGAGAAAAACATTACAGATGACGATAAGATTGATATTTTAACAGCGTCAAAAGAGTATTCAGGCGATAAAAATTTAGATAAATTTCAATTAATTCAGCAAGGCGCATTTATTTCGAAAGGGGAAAAATATAAAAGTATTAAAAAACTCTTTTCGTAAAATTTACTCATATCTCAAAGACTCAATAGGATCTAAACGAGCTGCTTTAGCTGCCGGATAAGAACCAGCAATAACTGCAACAACAAAAGAAATAATAGTAGCCGCTAGCATTGCAAACCAAGGCACTGTAAAAGCAAAACCTACTATAGCAGCAAAACCTAACCCCCCTAGTAGTCCTAATATAATGCCTAAAATACCACCCATTTGACCTATTAAAATAGTTTCTATTAAAAACTGTGTAGCAATTGTATTCCTCTTGGCTCCAAGCGATTTTCTAACCCCAATCTCTCTAGTCCTTTCGGTTACAGAAACTAACATAATATTCATTAATGCAATAGAAGAACCAAAAATAGTAATGATACTAATAATCCAGGCCGCTGCTTCTAAATAACCAGTAATACTGGAAATTCTATTAATTAAATCATCACTTCGCTCCATGCCAAAATTATTTTCTTCTAGCGGGCTTAAACCACGTATGTTTCTAAACGTAAAAATAGCCTCTTCTTGAGCACTATCCATCAGTTCTGTTTTGTCAATTTTAACGCTAATATTATAGTTTATGTTTGGTTCTGTAAATATTCCTCTTGCTATTTGTATAGGTATCAAAACTCGTAAATCTTGGTTGTTTCTAAAAGTGGATCCCTTTTCTTCTAAAACACCAATTACTTTAAATTTTGCTCCTCTAATGCTAATGGTTTTATCGATAGGATTTTCATCTTTAAAAAGACCTTTCATAAAATCAGCCCCAAGTATGCAAACATTGTTGTTGTTTTCAATATCAAAAATGGTAAACCCTCTGCCTACTTCTAATTCTAAACCAGAGTTAGCTAAAAAGTTTTGATTTACACCCAAAACCTGTACTTCAGGATCTGTTTTTTTATTATCGTATTTCACTTCTGCTCCTGCCGTTCCAGTAAATGAAACCGAAGTTTGGGTCAATGGATGCCTGTATTTTTCTTCAAACTCTCTAATGTTGTTATAACTTATGATGGGATTTATTTTTTGGCGTTCCACATTTCCGCCCACTTGAATACGCAGGTCATAACGTTGAATATTAAAAGTATTTGCGCCCATGGAAGAAAAATCGCCTGCAATAGTGTTTTCAAGCGATTTTACAGCACTTAATATCATAACCAAAGCAAATACACCAATAGCTATTATTAAAATGGTAAGAATTGTGCGCAATAGTTGCGTGCGAATGGAATTTAAAGCAATTCGGATATTTTCTCTAAGCAGTGAAAACATTAATTTTATTTTGATTATAGGACTAAAAAATGCTTGAAAAGTTACAAAAATAAAGATATAATTAATAGCCATTAATAAAACAAAAATTAAGATGTTGTTTTTTACTTGAAACTTTGAACCCTGAACTTTGCACTTTGAATTTATAATGTGATATTTGTACCTATTCAAATTCATTATGGCAAAAAAACCATCCCTACCCAAAGGAACAAGAGATTTTTCCCCTCAAGAAGTGGCAAAACGTCTATACATTATGGACACCATTAAAAGTAGTTTTCAATTATATGGTTTTCAGCCAATAGAAACCCCTTCGTTTGAAAATTCAGAAACTCTTATGGGAAAGTATGGAGAGGAAGGGGATCGTCTTATTTTTAAGATTTTGAATAGTGGAGATTATTTGAATAAAGTAGATGAAGAGTTATTTTCCCTTAAAGACAGTGCAAAGCTAACCCCAAAAATTTCTGAAAAAGCACTTCGCTACGACCTTACCGTGCCATTTGCAAGATATGTTGTACAACACCAAAATGAAATAATATTTCCTTTTAAACGCTACCAAATGCAAACAGTTTGGCGAGCAGATAGACCACAAAAAGGACGGTTTAGAGAATTCTGTCAATGTGATGCCGATGTGGTGGGAAGCAACTCCCTCTGGCAAGAAGTAGAACTAGTACAACTCTATGACGATGTTTTTACAAAACTAAAACTGGAAGGATGTACCATAAAAATAAACAACCGTAAAATCCTTTCCGGAATAGCAGAAGTTATTGGAGCTGATGATAAACTTGTCGATTTTACGGTAGCACTTGACAAACTGGACAAAATAGGAGAAGAGGGTGTGAAAAAGGAATTACTAGAAAAAGGAATTACAGGGCAAGCAATAAAAAAATTACAACCTCTATTTAGCTTTACAGGAAACAATGAAGAAAAATTAATTAGTCTTTCTCAACTTTTAAACACCTCAGATACTGGTAAAAAGGGAATTGAAGAAATTGTGTTTGTAATAAAAAATATACAAAGTTTAGGTTTAAAATCGTCAAAAATAGAACTTGATGTTACTTTAGCGCGAGGTTTAAACTATTATACTGGAGCTATTTTTGAAGTGAGTGCTCCTGAAAATGTACAAATAGGAAGCATAGGTGGAGGCGGTCGTTATGATGACCTCACAGGAATATTTGGATTAAAAGGGGTTAGCGGAGTGGGGATTTCCTTTGGTTTAGATCGCATATATCTAGTTTTAGAAGAATTACAACTTTTTCCAAAAAAAGTTCTTGAAAACACGAAAGTCCTATTTATTAATTTTGGGGAAGCAGAAGCATTATACGCTATGCAGGCCATTACAAAATTAAGAAAAGAAGGCATCACAGCAGAGTTATACCCAGATGCAGATAAAATGGGAAAACAAATGGCTTATGCAGACAAACGACAGATTCCTTATGTAGTATTAGCGGGAGGCAATGAAATAGAAGCAAAAACGTTTACTTTAAAAAGAATGAAAAACGGGGAGCAAGAAGTTCTTACAATGGATAAATTAGTAAATTTTCTACTTTAATTGTAAAAGGTTTAAAAAGGATTTATTTTTTTGAATGCAATTCTTAAACTTAAGAAGAAAACATTCTTTAAATTTACTTAAACAAGTTTAAAGAATTTATAATTCAAAGATGGGGAAAAAATTAAATCAATTAGAAGCCACAGCAATTTGTGGTAATGATATTAGTTCTTCTTGTCTTTATGTATCGGCACTGGCTATTCTTTATGCAGGACAATATGCATGGGTTTCCTTATTAATAGTTTCAGCCGTATTATTCCTTTTTCGTAAAATTTATGGTGAAGTAGTAGGTGCTTTGCCGCTAAATGGAGGTGCTTATAATGCACTATTAAATACCACAAAAAAATCTACTGCTTCATTAGCTGCTACGTTAACGGTATTGTCCTATATGGCTACAGCGGTAATTTCAGCAAGTGAAGCAATTAAATATATGCATAGTATATGGCATATAATTCCTGTCCTTCCAGTAACTATAGGGTTGTTGTTTTTATTTATGGTTTTAGTCATTCGTGGAATTGGAGAATCATCAAAAGTTGCCATTGCCATATTTCTATTTCATTTAATTTCACTCACACTTCTTTGTGGATTCTGTATCTATTATTTCTTTACAAATGATTTTGCAATACTAATTTCAAACTTTAAAATGCCAGTCAATGGAAGCGTAGTCCAAGCACTTTTTTTTGGATTTTCTGCTGCAATGCTTGGAATAAGTGGTTTTGAAAGTTCTGCTAATTATGTTGAGGAGCAAAAACCAGGGGTTTTCCCAAAAACACTTCGCAATATGTGGATTGTAGTAAGTGTTTTTAACCCACTTATTGCTTTTCTTGCACTGGCATTAATTCCTATTCCTGTAGTAGGAAATAATCAGGAGGCACTTCTTTCTTTTTTAGGAAATATTTCAGGAGGGAATTGGCTTTCTTTCTTGGTTGGTATAGATGCTACTTTAGTCTTAAGTGGTGCAGTTTTAACCTCTTTTGTTGGCGTTGGTGGGTTGATGGAAAGGATGGCATTAGACAGAATTTTGCCAAACATCCTATTAAAGAAAAACAAAAATAAAAGATCCTATTTAATTTATATTCTATTTTTTGTGCTTTGCATCTCTATTTTGTTTGTTACAGAAGGCAATCTCGCTAAGTTAGCAGGAGTTTATACAATTTCATTTTTATCTGTGATGGCTTTATTTGGTATTGGAAATCTTTTACTGAAAGTAAATCGTAAAAAATTACCCAGACCTGAAAAGTCAAGCTGGTTTGCTCTATTTATAGCTATTCTAGCAGTACTTAGTGCAATAGTTGGGAATATCATTTTAAATCCAAGTTATTTGCTCATTTTTTTAGAATACCTTACCCCAGCCATCCTTATTGTTTACTTCATGCTTTACAGAAACTATATTTATAAAAGAGTATTATTGTGGCTTGCAAATATTCCATCTAATAAAACTAGTTTCTTAAAAACCATTAATAGATTTGTAAAATATAGATTAAATCTATTAAGAAATCAACAATTTGTGTTTTTTACAAAAAAAGATAATGTGGCAATATTAAATAATGTAATGCTTTATATGCGTAAAAACGAACCCACTAGAAGATTAAAAATTGTTGCTGTTTTAAGAAAGGGAGAAAAGGCGGCTACAAACCTAATAAAAGATATTGAAGTTTTAGATCGAGCCTATCCAGATATTGAAATTGAATATATAGAAGAATTTGGGGTTTTCGGTCCTGAAAAAATAAAGGAATTATCCAAAAGATGGAATATCCCTACGAATTTTATGTTTATTGGGTCGCCTGGTGATAAATTTGCTTATAGAGTTCAAGAACTTGGTGATGTTCGGCTAATAATTTAAAAAGTATTTTTTTTAATTACATTTATATTTCAAGTAAGCAATATAAATAGTAACGGCTTCACCTAAAAAATAAAAACTCCTTTCGTTGGAAAAGAGTTCTAAGTAGCGAGAGGGGGGCACGATCCCCCGTCCGCCTCTGGCGGATATGAACCCTCCGATTG
>PHDJ01000034.1 GCA_002842575.1 Bacteroidetes bacterium HGW-Bacteroidetes-2 | reverse complement strand
GTTAAATGAAAATATCAGAAATATTTCTACCGTTCAATCTGGTTTTGGCGGTGTACAAGTAAGTGAAGGTAAAGACTATGCAACACTTGAAAACGCAAGACGATTGCTGCCTAATGAATATACCCTAAACAATCAACTAGGATATATTTCCTTAAATCAAAGACTTAATAACGATGAAGTCCTTGCTATTTCTTTTCAATATACCGTGAATGGAAGGGTTTTTCAAGTAGGAGAATTTTCAAATGACGGAATAGAAGCTACAGGCGAATTTGATCCATTAACCCAAACAGGTGGTGAATCTCAAAATTTGGTGGTAAAACTTTTAAAAAGCAATATTGTAAGCGTTAATCAACCAATATGGGATTTGATGATGAAAAATATTTACAATCTCGACGCCTTTCAATTAGAAAGAGACAATTTTAGATTGAATATTTTATATACAGATCCATCTCCTTTAAACTTTATTTCAGCAGCACCAGCAACACCTAATTTTCCAGCAACACCACTGCCTGAAGATGTGGAACAAACAACACTTTTAAGAGTATTTAATCTAGATAGACTAAATTTTAATAACGATCCACAACAAGATGGTGATGGCTTTTTCGATTTTTATCCAGGAATTACTGTAGATGCTCAAAATGGACGTGTTATTTTTACTACTGTGGAGCCTTTTGGCGAACATCTATTTAAAAAATTAGCGAGTACTGGAGCTTCAGAAAATTATAACCTACCTTCTACGTACAATGCAAATCAAAATAAATATGTGTATCGTTCACTATACCGCTCCACAAAAACGGTAGCAGAACAACAAGATAGCGACAAAAATAAATTCCAATTAAAAGGCAGCTATAAATCTAGTGGTTCCGAAGGAATTTCGATTGGGGCATTTAATGTACCTCAAGGATCAGTAACTGTAACCGCCGGGGGTCGTATGCTAACAGAAGGGGTTGATTATACCGTTAATTACCAACTAGGAAGAGTACAGATTTTAGACCAAGCACTGCTAAACTCCAACACCCCTATAAACATAACCACAGAAAATAATGCCGTGTTTGGGCAACAAACCAAACGGTTCACAGGCTTAAATGTAGAACATCAGTTTAATGAAAATTTTCTTGTAGGGGCAACCTACATAAACCTAAATGAACGCCCATTAACTCAAAAAACAAACTTTTCATCTGAACCTATAAATAACACTATCCTTGGTTTAAATGCTAACTATTCTACAAAAGTTCCTTTTTTAACCAGATTGGTAAACAAATTACCTAACATTGATACAGATGTAGAATCTAATCTATCCCTTCGAGGTGAGTTTGCTTATTTATTACCTGGCTCACCAAAAGTTGCTGATTTTGATGGTAAAACAACGGTTTATGTTGATGATTTTGAAGGCTCTCAAACCTTATTGGATATTAAAGCTCCATTAGCTTGGTCTTTAGCAAGCACACCAATTGGATTTGGTGGCGAACTTGAAAATAATAATCTAGCATACAACTACCAAAGAGCAAGACTTGCTTGGTACACCATTGACCCGGTTTTTTATAGTACACAACGTCCTGCTGGAATTACCGATGACGACTTGTCTTCGTACGCCACTAGACGGCTTTTTATAAATGAAATTTTCCCAGATACCGATATTGTTCAAGGACAAACACAAGCTTTATTTTCATTAGACCTTTCTTATTTTCCTGGTGAAAGAGGTCCTTATAATTTTAATCCAGAAACAGGAGGCACAAACAATCTTCCTAATCCGGCGTCTAGATTTGGAGGTATTACTAGAGCAATTTCAACCACAGATTTTGAAAGATCTAATGTAGAGTATATTCAATTTTGGATTTTAGATCCATTTATTTATGATGAAAATTCAGGAAATAACGGAGGAACACTAAGCTTCAATCTCGGTAACATTTCTGAAGATATACTTAAAACAGGAAGAAAACAATATGAAAATGGTTTGCCAAGAGATGGCGGAACCAATGGAACCGTTGCAACTGCCTATGGAAAAGTCCCTACCAATCAATCATTAATATACGCTTTTGATACCGATGGTCAAGAAAGAACAAATCAAGATTTAGGGCTAAATGGAGCTAGTGATATTGAAGAAGCCGCGCTTTTTCCATTATTTGGAGGGTTACCCGATCCAGCAGGCGATAATTACACCTATTTTTTACAAGCAGAAGGAAATATAGTTAATCGATACAGAAATTATAACGGAACCCAAGGAAACTCACCAGTACAAGTTACAAATACAAATAGAGGCTCTACAACGCTACCCGATGTGGAAGACTATAATCGTGACAATACAATGAACACGGTAAATAGCTATTTTGAATATAATATCAATTTATTCCCAGGAATGAATATTGAAAACAATCCTTTTATCACAGATGTAAGAGAATTAGAAGTCAATACCCAAAATAACGATGTTCAAGCAGTTAGATGGGTACAATTTAAAGTTCCATTAAGTAACCCAACACGTGCTGTAAATGGTATTTCTGATTTTAGATCTATTCGGTTTATGCGAATGTTTTTAACCGATTTTGAACAAGATATTACCCTTCGTTTTGGTACATTAGATTTAGTAAGAGGAGATTACAGAAGATTCACACAAAGTTTAAATCCATCCGGAATATTGCCAGAAAACAGCAATACAACTTTTGATGTAGAATCCATCAGTATTGAAGAAAACTCAAGCAGACAACCTATACCTTATGTGCTTCCTCCAGGAGTTGAAAGAGAAGAATTAATTAACAATAATTCCAATATCCGTCAAAATGAACAATCACTTGCTTTAAGAGTTTGTGAGTTAGAGCCTGATGACGCAAGAGGGGTATTTAAAAATTATAATATTGATATGCGGCAATATAAAAACCTAGAAATGTTTATTCACGCAGAGTCTTTATTAAACCAAATTCCATTAAACAACGGCGACTTAATTGCTTTTATAAGATTAGGAAATGACCTTACTCAAAATTTCTACGAAATAGAAATACCTTTAAATCCAACCTCTTTCGGCGCCACAAATCCGGAGGAAATCTGGCCTATTGAAAACAGATTGAATCTTCCATTAAACCTCTTACAAGAAGTAAAATCGAGAGTACTATCTAATCCAGGTGAATTTGACCTTAGCGTTGTTAACTATTTTGAAGAAGCTGAATTAGATGGAGGAACTTCAGGTCCGGAAAACGACATGCGAATAGGTATTAAAGGAAATCCTAGTTTTGGCGCCGTAAGGACCATTATGATTGGGGTTAAAAACGGAACAAACTCCAATGTTTGTGGGGAAGTATGGATAAACGAACTTCGTTTATCGGAACTTAAAAATCAAGGAGGTTGGGCTGCAGTTGCAAGTATGGATGCAAACTTTGCCGATTTTGCTACCATAAGCGCAACAGGAAGAAGAAGTACCGTTGGTTTTGGATCTATTGAACAAGGGCCAAATGAAAGAAGCCTCGAAGATGCACAACAATATGATATTGTAACAAACTTAAATATTGGTCAATTGCTTCCAAAAAAATGGGGATTACAAATTCCGTTTAATTATGCAATTGGAGAAGAGTTAATTACCCCACTTTATGATCCAGAATTCCTAGATATCGAGCTAGATACCAGATTGAATAATACGGAAAACCCCGCAGAAAGAAAATTAATTAAAGACCAATCTGTTGACTATACAAAAAGACAAAGCATCAACTTTATAGGATTAAGAAAAGAACGAACAGGAGATAAAAAACCACAACCTTATGATGTGGAAAACCTAACGCTTTCTTATTCCTATAACCAAGTAGATCGCCATAGTTTTGAGATTGAAGAAGCATTAGAACAAAATGTCAGAGTTGGAGCAACTTACAATTATAGTTTTACCCCTAAACCAGTCGAACCATTTAAAAACAATGATTCTATTTTTAGAAGTAGCTACTGGCAGCTACTTAAAGATTTTAATTTTAATTACCTACCAACAAATATATCTGCGAGCTCTAATATAATAAGACAATATAACGAACAAAAATTTAGAGAAATTAATCCACTACCTGGCAATATAGGACTTCCTACCCTGTACCAACGTAATTTTTTATTTGATTGGCAATACACCATAAATCATAATCTTACCAAATCATTGCGTTTTAACTTCAATTCATCCAATAATAGAATTGTAAAGAATTTTATTGATGATAATGGAGTGGTAAATAATGAAATCGGCGTTTGGGATGGCTTTTTTGATGTAGGCGATCCTAACCAACATTTCCAATCACTTCAAGTAAATTATGACTTACCATTCAGTAAAGTGCCATTTTTAAAATTCATTAGAGCTACATACGCATATACAGGCAATTATCAATGGCAAAAAGGAAGTGATCTTTTCAGAAATTTAGAAGTTGAATTAGTTGATGGAACTACAGGAGTTTTTGATTTAGGCAATTCTGTTCAAAACTCTAACACCCATAGTATCAACTCAACTTTGGATATGAATAATTTTTACCGATATATAGGATTAACTAAAAAGCGGCCATCTGCAAAAACCTCAAGAGGTGAAGTAGATGGAGGTGGAGATATCAAAGGAGGAGATGGTAAAGGCGATTTAAAAGGCGGTGCAGCAGATTCTAATGAAAACACAAAAAATGGTACAGCCGCAGGATTTACCAACAAAGAGGGTGTTGGTGGAGGTGTCTCGCCAACTGCACAACCTGGCGTAATGTCACTAAATACTGGAGAAAAAGCTTATAATACGCTTGTTGGATTAATAACTTCAGTAAAAAGAATACAACTAAACTACCAAGAAAATAATGGAATTTACCTACCTGGTTATACCCCTTCTGTTGGTTTTGCAGGAAGTTTAAAACCAACCACAGCGTTTACCTTTGGGGGACAAGGCGAAATTAGAAACCTTGCCGCCAGAAATGGATGGCTTACTTTGTATCCAGAATTTAATGAACAATATACGGAGGTGAAAAATCAACAATTTGATTATCAAACAAATATTGAACTACTAACAGACCTTAAAATTGATTTGAATGGAAGCAGAATGTATTCTGAATCCTATGCTGAAAACTATATCATTAACGAAGGGCAGTACAGGTCATTAACGCCAAATACTTTTGGAAATTTTAATATCTCTACCATTTTAATAAAAACAGCATTTAAAGAAAGTGGCGATTTATTTTCTGAAACCTTTGAAGATTTTAGAGCAAATAGACTTACAGTTGCAAACAGGCTAGCACAGGAATTCTACGGTACAACTGATTTTCCTTTAGATGCAGATGGCTTTCCAGAAGGTTTTGGAAAAAACAATCAGGCAGTATTATTACCAGCATTTCTGTCTGCCTATGAAGGTAGCGACCCAGGAAAAGTAAAAACAGGAATCCTAAGAAACTTCCCATTACCTAATTGGGATATTCGATATACAGGTTTAATGAAAATAGATTGGTTTAAGAAAAATTTCAAACGCTTCTCCATACAACATGGGTACAAAGCCAGTTATACAGTAAATCAGTTTCAAACCAATTTAGATTTTGACACCGAAAACCCTGGTGCATTAGACCAAGCAGGTAATTTCAAAAATAGAATATTATTAGCCAATGTGAACCTAATTGAACAATTTAGCCCATTAGTAAAGCTAGATTTTGAAATGCAAAATTCTATAAGAATTTTAACGGAAATAAAAAGAGATCGCGCGCTTTCATTAAGCTTTGCAAATAATTTATTAACAGAAATTCAGGGAATGGAGTACGTTGTTGGTCTAGGATATCGAATTAAAGATTTGCGTATAGGAACAAATTTTGGTGGAAACCAACAAGTTATGAAAAGTGATTTGAATTTTAAATTAGACCTTTCCCTAAGAGATAATAAAACCATAATACGTTTTCTAGACATAGAAAACAATCAAATAACCGCTGGTCAAACCATATACGGTGTTAACTTTATCGTAGATTATGCCTTAAGTAAAAACCTAACAGCATTATTTTATTACGATCACACTTTCTCAGAGTTTGCTATATCCACAGCATTCCCACAAACCACAATACGAAGTGGATTTACATTGCGATATAATTTTGGAAACTAAAAAAAACAATTTAATATTTTATAATTATTATGAAAATACCTTCAAATTTAAAGTACACTAAAGACCACGAATGGGTTAAAATTGAAAATGATATTGCTGTTATCGGAATAACTGACTTTGCTCAACACGAGTTAGGAGATATCGTTTATGTTGAAGTAGAAACATTAAATGAAACACTTGAGGTAGAGGAAGTTTTCGGCACTGTAGAAGCAGTAAAAACAGTTTCAGATTTATTTTTACCCCTTTCTGGTGAAATAATTGAGTTTAATACCCAATTAGAAGCAGAGCCTGAAAAAGTCAATACAGACCCTTATGGCGAGGGATGGATGATAAAAGTTAAATTTTCTAACACTAGTGAATTAGAAAATTTATTAGACGCAGCATCATATAAGGAGCTTATTGGTGCATAAATTTTTACTTCCTTTTGCACTTTTTTACACACTTTTTTTAACATTTGGGTCTTTTATAGGTTCAGATCAGTTACCCAAATTGGGAAGCTCCGTTTCAGATAAAGTGTTACATTTCATGGGATATACCTTTTTAGTAATCCTATGGGCTATAAGCGTTTACTTTAAGAGTAAGAAAAACAAACTCATTACAGTGGTTTTAAAAACCGCATTTCTAGCTCTTATTTATGGTATAATTATTGAAGTGTTTCAGGAGCAATTAACAATCACCAGAGAAGGAGATATTAAGGATGTTTTTGCTAATTTATTTGGAATTATTACTGCTGTGATTTTACTGCTGCTTATAAGACCTAAATTAATTAAATTAAAAAACAGAAATTAACTTTATTTTAAAATAGATTTTACATATTTTAGCAACTACAAAAAAGGAAAATTATGGAGCCTAAAAAAAATCCAAAAGCAGATTTAAGTCGCAGAAGTGTGCTTTTCTTTCAGCTTGGAATGATTATTATGTTATTTGTTACGTGGCAAGCAATCGAATGGAAATCCTACGATAAGTCGGCTATTGATATTGGACAGCTTAATTTAGACGATGAAGATATTGAAGATATCCCGTTAACACAACAATTAACACCACCACCACCACCACCACCACCGCCGCCAGCTCCTGAAATAATTGAAGTGGTTGAAGATGAAAAAGAAATCAAAGAAACAATAATTGAATCTACTGAAAGTAAACAAATTGAAAAAATTGTAAAAATTGAACACATTGAGGAAGCTGTTGAAGAAATAGCAGATGTACCTTTTGCAGTTATTGAAAATGTTCCAATCTATCCAGGTTGTGAAAATTTAAGAAACAATGACGAAAGAAAAAAATGTATGTCTGAAAAAATTGACGCTTTTGTTAAAAGAAAGTTTAATTCAGAACTAGCTAATGACTTAGGGCTTGATGGAAGGCAAAGAATTTCTGTACAATTTAAAATTGATAGCAAAGGAAATGTTGTAAATGTAATGGCAAGAGCACCACATCCAAGATTGGAAGCCGAAGCTAAAAAAGTAATTAGTGAATTACCTACAATGACTCCTGGAAAACAAAGGGGCAAAGCCGTTGGGGTACTTTATTCCCTCCCTATAATTTTTCAAGTAGAAAATTAATTAAAAAAAAATTCAGTAAAAACCATCCGCCAATAGCGGATGGTTTTTTTTTTTGGCACTCTTATTGATTCATTAGAAAAAACAATCATTAAATCAATTAAGATGAAAAATTTCAATAATTTGTTAGACATCTTCAAAAATAATGAAGAATCTATGCCGAAAACTAAAAAAGCGGTAAACATCCGTTTTAATTCTACTTTATTTTTTCAATTTGGTTTAATAATAAGCATTGTTTTAGTGGCACTGCTTATAAATGCTTCTTATGGTGAATTAGAAAAATCAACTGCTTCGCCATTTCCAAATACTTCCGAAGAACCATTTTATCTTAATGATTTTGTGATTGTAAAGCCAATAATCCCAGAAATTCCAGTAGAAAAGAAAATAATTACTAGAAAATTGATTACAGATAAGATTATTGTTATTGAAAAACCCATAGCAAACATGCCCGAAGATCCACTTTTTACAACACCGGTTGAAGTGCCAGTTGATACTCCTGTAAAGAAACAACCTACTCCACTTGTAGATGAGCCATATTCCTATTCTATGATTGGAGTGGAGCGAGTTCCTGTTTTTCCAGGTTGTGAGGCGCTAAATAACAATAAAGAAAGAATAGGGTGTTTATCTAAAGAAATTGGAATTATTATTAATAAAAAATTTGATAAAAATCTTGCTTCAGACCTAGGTTTAGTAGGGGAACAACGAATTTATATAAGCTTTACCATAAATAAATTAGGAGAAGTGGCTGATGTAAAGGTTAGAGCACCACATCCAAGATTAGAGAAAGAAGCTTTTAAAGTAATACATTATATCCCTAAAATGATACCCGGAATGCAAAGCAATAGAAATGTGGATGTACTCTTTAGTTTGCCCATCATCTTTACCATTCAGTAATAATAAAACAAACAGTAATTTATTGAAACCATTCGTCAACAACGGATGGTTTTTTACTTTTCAAGATTAGAAATTCACAAAAAAACGTATCTTTCCCCATAAATTATTTTAGATTTTAGTTTATGAAAAAATCTTTTCTTTTCCTGCTTGCTCATCTTATTACAATAAGTTTATTTGGACAGCAACAAGTAAGTGAATTTGAGAAATACCCAGTTTTTCCATCCTGTGAAAACGAAAATATAGAAAATTTAAAAAACTGCTTTAACAATGCATTGCAGGCCTTTATTTTTGAAAATTTTAAATTGCCTAAAATTGTAAATGAAGAAAATTATAAAGGCGAACTCGCCGTATTTTTTGAGGTGGATAAAGAAGGAAGGTTTAATCTGCTCTATACAGAAGCCATATATTTAGAACTAAAAGAAGAAATTGAACGGGTTTTTGAATTGCTTCCACAAATTAAACCTGCCACTTATAATTCTAGACCCACCTTTGTGCAGTTTACCATGCCAATTAAAATTCCATTGCAACAACCCATTTTTGAAAATAATGAAAATCAAAAATTACAAGCCTCTAAAAAATTAAATTCAAAGCAATTAGAGGAATATGAAGCAATTGAAAATCTTGGTTATACCAATGAAAAATACACAAGTCAGATAAATATTCCTTTATCTCATCAAGAATATGCCCGATTTGACTTTTATATGAACCAAATAGGAACAAATGCCCATACTGCACAAAAACCCTATTTATACCAAACCGTAAATACTTACCAAAATTTAGAAGAAAGAGACACACAATTGTTTAATAACAAATCTACTTGGCTAGGTAGAAAATTTTGGAATGAACATTTGCTTGCATTTAAAGGTGATAATTATTGGTTTACTATAGATCCAGGAGTAGATTTACAAGTAGGAAAAGATTTTGATAGCCAAAAAAACTCTACCTATAACAATACAAGACTTGCAGTAATTCAAGGAGGATTAGGAAAAAAATTAAATTTTCATGCAGTACTATATGAAAGTCAAGGTAGGTTTGCAGATTACTTTAACCGATATGCTGAATCCATTGCAGCCGATGGAGGCGGTAACCCAGCAATAATTCCTGGAATGGGAATTGCAAAAGCATTTAAATCAGATTCTTATGACTATCCTGTGGCGACGGGTTACTTGTCTTATAGCCCCAATGATATGTTTAATATTCAATTTGGGAACGGAAAAAATTTTATAGGAGATGGCTACCGATCTCTTTTGTTGAGTGATGTTGCAAGTCCGTATCCTTATTTAAAAATAAGCACCACATTTTGGAAAATAAAATATACAAATACCTGGATGTCTTTACGTGATGTAAGGCAAGAAGCAACTATTGATGGTGCGTTTGCAACTAAATATATGGCTACCCATTACTTAAGCTACAATATTTCAAAACGGTTAAACATTGGCCTTTTTGAAAGTGTTTTGTGGGACAATAGTAACAATAGAGGTGTAGATATAAATTATTTGAACCCAATTATTTTTTATCGTGCCATCGAATTTTCTACAGGACCTAGATCAGGAAATGCACTTATTGGGTTAAGCGGGAAATATAAATTTTCCAATCATATAAATACCTACGGGCAAATGATTATTGATGAATTTTCAAGTGGAGATATATTTGGTGGCGAAAAAAGTTGGAAAAATAAAGTTGGATTTCAAATAGGAGCAAAATACCATGAACCATTTAGGATAAAAAATCTGTACTTGCAGGCAGAATACAATCGAGTAAGGCCATATACCTATTCGCATAACACCATTATTTTAAACTATGGACATAATAACCAATCGATGGCACACCTTTGGGGTGCAAATTTTAGCGAATTCATTGCCATTGCTCGCTATGAAAAAGGAAGAGTTTTTGGAAGTGCTAAATTAATATTTGGTGAGCGCGGATTTGATTTTAATGATGGTACAGATAACTTCAATTATGGAGGAAATATTTTCAGGGATGAAAGAGACCGTCCTTTTGATTTTGGAAATGAAATAGCACAAGGTAATAAAACCACTGTATTTCATGGAGAATTTCAGGCAGGATACCTTATTAACCCTTCCACAAATTTAAAGGTATATGCCAGCTTAATTTACAGAGATTTTAATCCGCAAGTTAACACGGCTAGTGAGTTTAAAAACAATACAACTTGGCTAAACTTTGGAATTAGGACCGATTTGTTTAACTGGTATTACGACTTTTAATAGAATTAAAAAGTACTTCAATTTAGTTCATGTTAAATTGTAAAATAATATCTTCACTTTTATTGCCAAAACAAGCTGCGTGAAGTATCTTTGCGGCTATAAAAAATTGAGCGAATTTACCCAAAGCACTTAAAGGCAAACAAATTGGAAATCACTAAATTGCAAACTGTACAAACAACTTTAATTAGAGACTTTGCTGAAATCACTAAAATGCGGCTATCCATTAGCGTGGTATTTTCATCTTTGGCAGGATATTTATTAGGTGCGGATACAATAAATGTAATTACTTTATTATTATTGGCTTTTGGGGGCTATTTAATGGTTGGTGCCTCCAATGCATTTAATCAGATTATTGAAAAAGATCTAGATGCCTTAATGCACCGTACAAAAAACCGCCCTATTCCGGCAGGAAGAATGTCAGTAAATACCGCATTTGGTATTGCTACAGTTTTTACTGTTTTAGGAATTGCAGTTTTATACAGTATAAATCCCAAAACGGCAATGTTTGGTGCAATATCCATATTTATGTATGTGAGTTTATATACGCCATTAAAAACCAAAACCCCACTTTCAGTTTTTGTGGGTGCTTTTCCGGGAGCCATCCCTTTTATGTTAGGTTGGGTAGCAGCAACAGGATACTTTGGTATAGAAGCCGGCACATTATTTATGATTCAATTTTTTTGGCAATTTCCACATTTTTGGGCAATTGGCTGGTTTTTATATACCGACTATAAAAGAGGCGGCTTTTTTATGCTTCCCACAGGAAAACAAGATAAAGGTACTGCAATACAAGTAGTTTTATATACCATTTGGACCGTTTTAGTATCTTTAATTCCTGCTTTTGGAGTTACTGGAAAATTCTATATCACACCAATCGCCGCAATTATCGTTGGTTTAATTGGTTTTTGGTTTTTATTTGCTGCGTTAAAATTGTACAAGCTGAAAACAGAAGTAGCAGCAAAAAAATTAATGTTGGTGAGTGTTTCCTATATAACATTGCTCCAAATTATTTACGTTTTAGATAAATTTTTAAGATAATGGCATATACAGACGATACAGAGAAAGTAAAACAAAACAGAGCAAAAAAAATGATGCTCTGGTTTGCCATGATTAGCATGGCAATGAGTTTTGCGGGCTTAACAAGCGCATATATAGTTAGTAAAAGCCGTCCTGACTGGCTTACTGATTTTGAAATACCAAAGGCTTTTTACTTTAGTTTAGTTGTTGTTTTAATAAGCAGTATAACGATGTATCTGGCAAAAACGAATGTAAAAAAAGAAAACCAATCTGCTGGTATGGTATTTCTAATAACAACATTTCTACTAGGGATTTTGTTTGTTATCTTGCAATTTAATGGTTTTTCAGAAATTATAGCAAACGGCTATTTTTTTACTGGAAGTGAAAGTACAATTACTACATCTTTTATTTATTTAGTTGTTTTGATGCATCTTGCTCATATAACCGGGGCATTAGTAGCACTTTTAGTTGTAATTTATAATCATTTTAAACAAAAATATAAAAATGGGCAAACCCTTGGTATTGAACTAGCTGAAGCCTTTTGGCACTTTGTAGATATCCTTTGGGTGTACTTGTTTTTATTTTTATATTTCGTTAGATAATAAAATTGCTTATTTTTGACCCTTATTTAAAATCAATATAGACTGTATGGAAGCTACTGTTGTTAAAACAGGTACTGAAGGAAAAACCTGGGGTGGTGGAGACCATCCGCCGTTGAAAGCAAGTTATGGAAAACTGATGATGTGGTTTTTCATCCTTTCTGATGCACTTACTTTTTCAGGATTCTTAGCCGCTTATGGCTTTTCAAGATATAAATTTATCGACTCTTGGCCTGTTGCGGATGAAGTTTTTAATCACTTTCCATTTTTACATGGCGTTGATGCACCAATGTATTATGTGGCATTAATGACCTTTATTTTAATATTTTCATCTGTAACTATGGTTTTGGCGGTAAGTGCAGGGCATCAAATGAAAAAGAATAAAGTAATTTTTTACATGTTTCTTACGGTAATAGGAGGTCTTATTTTCCTAGGTTCGCAAGCGTGGGAGTGGAAAAATTTTATTCAAGGTACGTATGGTGCTGTTGAAACAAAATCAGGCAGAATTATACAATTTTTAGATACAGAAGGAAATAGGGTTGCACTAAGTGACATTGCTATAGAATCTACCCAACGTCAAGCACATGGCAGAAGTAGCGGTATTTGGTATTCAACAGACGAAACTTTAACCACCTTTACCATTGAAGATATTAAGAAAGGATTTGCAGCCAATGAAAATTTGTTAGTAAGAATTCCGAAACTAGATGAAAAAGGACATCCTATCCAATTAAATAGACAACAATCTTTAGAAACTCTCAATACAGATGCTATTCGTGTTGTTGAAGGTGCTAATATGTACAGAAACGAATACGGCACGCCACTTTTTGCAAACTTCTTTTTCTTTATAACAGGCTTTCACGGGTTTCACGTTTTTACAGGAGTACTTATCAATATTATTATTTTCTTTAATGTTATTTTAGGTACTTATGAACGAAGAGGTAGTTATGAAATGGTTGAAAAAGTAGGGCTTTATTGGCACTTTGTAGATTTAGTATGGGTATTTGTATTCACTTTTTTCTATTTGGTTTAAAAAATAATAAGATAAATTATTATGGCACACGACGCAACATCTCACGAAGGTTCAGAAAAAAGAATTTGGCATGTCTTTATTTTACTTACCATATTAACCACTGCTGAAGTTATTTTAGGAATTATTAAGCCTTCCTTTTTGGTAGAACATAAATTTCTTGCTTTAAAATTACTCAACTGGATTTTTATTATACTAACCATAGTTAAGGCATACTATATCACTTGGGCGTTTATGCACATGGAGGGTGAAACCAAAGGACTAAGAAGAGCCGTAGTTTGGACAGCTGTTTTCCTTATCAGTTATTTAATGTTTATACTTTTAGTAGAAGGCGACTATATTCATGAAGTATACAAAGCAGGCTATATAAAATATAATTTTTAATTCTATAAATATCTCATAAAAAGCCCTGCATTTAGCGGGGCTTTTTTTATTTTTGCATTTCGTTAATTTTCCTTAAATTCCCATGAAAAAAATACTTATTCTAGGATTTCTTTTTTTATTTCCCATTACTGCTTATTTGTTTTTTTCTTCTGGGGTAAATAATTTTGCAAAACTACCCGTTCTTACCGAAAATATTTCTGAATTATCTGAATTTGAAACCATAAACGGCGAAAAAATCACCCTAGAAGGAAAAATTACGGTGCTTGGATTTTTTGGCTCCGATTTACAATCAAAATATGGCAATGTGTTTAACCTCACCCATAAAATTTATATACCTTTTCATGAATTTGATGACTTGCAGTTTGTCACCATTTTGCAAAGAGGTAATGAAAATTTAGTAAAAGAATTAATGTTAGAGTTAGATAAAATCACCGATACCCGTAAGTGGAAATTTGTTTATGGCACACCCGATGCAACTAGCAGCCTTTTTAATTCCTTAAACACTAATATTTCTTTAGATTCAAATTTTGGAACAACACAGGTTTTCATTATAGACAAAAATAAAAAATTAAGAGGAAGAAGTGAAGATGAAGATGGAACTGTTTTATATGGTTTTGACACATCCTCTGTGGCTGAACTAAACAATAAAATGAAAGACGATATAAAAGTACTATTAGCCGAATACCGATTAGCATTAAAAAAATACAATTCAAACAGAGACATATAATTTATGAAAAATTACTCTTACATAGGAATCTCTTTTGTTATTTTAGTTTTTGGAATATGGGCTGTTCCAAAAATTATAGAAACACTAAAAAAACCTGATTTTGCAATACTAAACAAAGTGCCAGATTTTAGTTTTACTGATCAAAATGGGAAAACCATCACAAATGAAACTTACATAGGAAAAGTGTATGTCCTTGAATTTTTTTTCACAACCTGTCCTAGTATATGCCCTATTATGAATCAAAACATGCTCAAGTTGCAAAATGAATTTTATGGTAATCCCAATTTTGGTATTGCATCCATCACTATCGACCCAATGCATGACACACCGCAAACTTTAAAAAAATATGCCCAAGAACATGGTATTATTCACCCAAACTGGCATTTACTCACGGGAGAAAAAGAAATAATATACCAATTGTCTAATGAAGGGTTTAAGCTTTATTCTGCACAAGACGAAAAAGTAGAAGGAGGCTTTGAACATTCCGGCTTGTTCGCATTAATTGATAAAGAGGGAAATATTCGTTCCAGAAAAGATGAATTTGGCAATTCAAAATTTTACTACAACGGCTTAGAAGATGTTGAAATAAAAATGCTTAAGGAAGATATTAAAAAACTTTTATAAAACTTATTATTTTAAAAATGCGAATTTTTAAACCAACGATTAGGTAAATAATTTTTCAAAAATAAATCTATTTATTTCAACTCTTATTTAATTATTTCTTTTAAGATTGTTGGCTATAATTTTTTATATTCAGTAAATTTGTATTATAGACTCGTGGAAGAACAAGGATTCATAGAATTAAGGGTTAGTAATAAGGATAATACCTTAACACCTAAAGATATTGATATAAATGAAGTAAAAGATTTTATATCAGATGTCGAGTCATTCTTATACCCTAATCGAAAGGAAAAACAAAACCGACCACATATTTCTTATGACATTGAAGAAAGTTCTGCAAAGCACAAGTTCTTTTTACCTATAACAGCTGTTATCCTGTTTAATGGGTTGACAAGTGAAATAAAAAACAGAAATAACCTTGATTTTTTAGATTACAAAAGGCAGTCGATAATTGATAAGTTTCAAAGAAAAGCAATAAAAAAAGGTTATGTAATTGAGTTTAATAATTCTATTTCAAAAGAATCATCATTAATTATAGATTACACCACCCATTTTGAAATGATTGCACCAACTTTTTATGAGAGTGAATTTTATCTGTATGGTGAAATTTATCAAGAAGGTGGGAAAACCCCAAATTTACATATAAGTACAAAAAAACATGGAAATCTCACTATTTCTGCTACTAAAGAGCAAATAATGGAAGGTAATATAAAAACATATAAACCTTATGGCATTAAAGTTCGTGGTAAAAAAAGTTTGGAAAACGATACATTAACTGATTTAGAATTAGTAGAATTTATCCAATATAAACCCGTTTTTAATAAGTCCCTTTTAGAAAATGTGATAGAAAAGGCTTCCGTTAATTGGAATAAAATTTCAAATATTGATGCTTGGTTAGACGACATGAAAGCAGAAGAAATATGAAAGGAGTCGAAAGTGTTCTTTTGGATAGTTCTTTCTGTATCAGGCTATTAAAATCAGACGCAGATTTTCATCAAAATGCAGTCGATTACTATGAATATTTCTTAGAGAATGGAATAGAAATGTATTTATCTACTATTGTTGTTAGTGAATATGCTGTTGGAGATAATCCTGATAATTTACTTTCTCTAAATGTTTTTAGGTTATTAGAATTTGATTATGCAGACGCAAAAGTTGCAGGCAATTTTTTTGCTGAACTTAAAGGCAATGAGGATTTAAGGAAATCTGAACAGAGAAAAGTAATTATTAACGATATTAAACTATTCGCACAAATTCATAACAGAAAAATTGATGCTTATATTTCGAAAGATAGAAAATCATTAGAAAAAATGATTACCCTTTAGGTAAATCTCAAAATTTAAAGTTTGAATTTATCGACATATCGATTTCTTTAAGTGATAAGTTAGGTAAATTGTTCTAAATTATAATTTATATGCAATTAACAACTCAAAATAAATACAACAAATGGATTATCGCTCTTTCTGTATTAATACCTGTTGCAGTAGCCATTTTGTTTACTGTAAAAATTCCGGGTGTGGAACGATTAGGATTTTTGCCGCCAATTTATGCCACAATCAATGGGCTGACCGCAATAATTCTTGTACTGGCAGTTCTTCAAATTAAAAAAGGCAATAAAAAGAAACACGAAATTTTAATGAAAACTGCGATAGCTCTTTCAGTTTTGTTTTTAGTAATGTATATAGCTTACCACATGACATCAGATTCCACACCATATAGAGGAGAGGGTTCTATTAGGATACTTTATTATTTCATTTTAATATCGCATATTTTACTTTCCATTCTAGTAATTCCATTAGTTTTAATAACCTATGTTAGAGCGCTTTCCAAACGTTTTGACAAGCACAAAAAAATAGCAAAAATTACCTTTCCAATATGGCTGTATGTGGCGGTAACCGGTGTAATTGTGTATATAATGATTTCTCCTTATTATTAATAAATTTTTGAGCGACTTATTGAAAAAATTGGTAAATAAATAATGATTGCCAAAATAGAAAAAAGTAGGCCTCCTATAGTGCCTATAGCAAGAGCAAACCAAAATACTTCATTTTGACCATCTATAACAAATGGAATAAAACCCAAAACGGTTGAAAATATGGTTAGTAAAATAGGAACAATCTTTTGCCTATAAGCTTCTAAATATAATTTAACATTTTCTTCATTTGGGAATTTCTTTTTCAATTCGTTATAACCATTTACAATAAAAATGGAAGCGTTAACGGTTAGACCGCTTAGTAGCACAAAACTGGCAATTCCTCCCTGATCAAAATTAAAATCAAACCAATAAAATGTTATAAAAACCCCGATAAATGATATGGGGATCATACTGAGAATGATGAAAGGTTGTTTTAATGATTCAAATAGAATTGCAGTTATAAAATAGGTAATTAACAAAATGAGAAATAATAGAATTGTGTAATTACTTTTCTTGTTATCAAAAAAGAAAAAGGAAGCATCTTTCTTTTCAAAACTAAAACCCAAGGCTAGAATCAATTTGAGTTCGTTTAATTTTTCTTCCAAATATTCATTACCAAAGCGAGCTGCTCCTGTGTATTGAAATTCAACAAGGCGCAGGTATTCTTGATTTTCTTTGTAAATATTTTCATCTTCAGGAGTTTGATTAATGGTAGAATACTGTTTTAATTGATAGGTATAATCAGGGGTGTCAAAAACCGTATGTTGTAAATTCCAAAGATCAAAATTGTTTGATTCTTTTGACTCTAATCTTACAGGCGTGTAAAGCCCATTAATATTTAAATTTAAATCTTCAAATTTTGACAAGGATAACGAAGCCAAATCTTGATAAAGTGCTGTCATTGGGATGTTTTTTAAAGCTAAATAGTCTTTGTCAACATCAAGAACATATTCAAAAGATTTTCTTCGGGGTCTTAAACTATTTTCTCTAATAACTACGCCTTGAATTCTAGGATGTTCAACCAGCATCGATTTTAGCGAATCTGCCCATGTATTAATCTCCTCATAATTATATCCCTTTGCCAAGACCCTAAAATTAATGGGTTGTGTGGTACTGCCTCCAGAGCTAAAAGCGTTACCAACACCAAAAATATTCCAATTCATCCCACCTAAATCTAGTGCCTTTCTTGTTACTCGTGATTTTAGAATGTATGGAAAACTACCTTCTGCATATTCTTCTTTAAAGGTAATTTCAATACTAGCATAATCACCGGAATACACATTGGAAGTAAACTGTTTTATTTCAGGTAGGGGTTTTAAGAAATTTTCAATTTGGAGAAAGGCATCGTTCATTTGGTGAATGGTTGCCCCTTTTTCCATACTACCAATAATATATAGCTTGGTTTCTTCTTTTTGACCATAATAGGCGTTTTCAAAAACATAGTAAGAAAACAAACGAAAAGTACCCCCCAGATAGCGGTCAACATAAGGTCTTACATTGTCTCTATACCATTCATTACCCAAGGTTGTATTGTATGTCTTCTCATACCAAGTGTTATTGTTGTCCAATTGTTGTGGAAGCATAAAAAAGGGAATTCCAAAAACAAGAATGATAAACACTAATGCCCATTTTTTTTGTTTAACAAGAAATCGTATTAATTGTTCATACCCTTGGTAAAAGTTTTGTTTAATGGTTGTTATAAAATGTTTGGCAATTTTCTTCTTTAATATGATTTTTTGCAGTAGTGCCGGCACAAAAAACAGTGCAATAAAAAGTGATACCGCCAGATTGATGATTATGACATAGGCAAAATCTATCAAGTTGTATTTAAGGGGCTCGTCTAAAAAGAAGATAATACTTAATGCACCAATGGTCGTTAATGTGGAAGCTAGAATGGGCAGAAATACTTTTTGATTGCCTTGGTTTTTAATATGATCAATCATCACAATGGTGTTGTCTATAATGAGTCCAAAAGAGATGGTGATGCCTGCAAGGGAGTATAGTTGAATCTCAATTTTAAACAAATAATACAATAAGAAAGCGATACACAGCGTAGCTGCAATACTTAAAACAGTAATCAATAAATACTTGAAACTCCTGCTAACTAGCAATACAAATAAAAGAAGTATGAGCACTGTAAAAAAAGCGCGTTGGTATATTTTGGAGAGTTCGGTTTTTAGAAATAAGGTGTTGTCAAACGTTTTTGTAATGGTAAAACCAGACGGTAAGCTTTTTTTAAGCAAGTTGATTTCACTTTTCACTTCATTTGCAAGCGCAATGGTATTAGCCCCTTTTTTTGCATACATTGCCAGCGTAATGGCATTGTCGCCATTAATTCTGTAGTAGTGACTTGATTCTTGTTCTTTTTGAGTTATGGATGCAAAATCTGATAAATAGACAATGCGGTCATCTATTTTTTTTATGGGTATATTCCAGTTAATTTCATCTAGTTCAGGCCCTATACTCAAAGTGATGTACTGGTTATTATAGCTTACTTCCCCAAGGCTTTGTCTTGAAAAATGGTTTTGAAGTGCTTGAACAATATCTTGCTTTGTAATTTGAATAGATTGCAGATAAATTGCCGAATAGTTGATGACCCATTCCAAATTATTTGCCCCATGCACTTGGGTTTTATCAACGCCTTGAATGGAGCCTATAGCCGGTTCTAAAAAGTTTTTTACTGCTTGTTGTATTTCATATGGTGTTAGAGGAGCACTTATGCTATAACTTAAAAAAGCACTTTCATCTTCTTGACTATCGGGCGAATTAACCATTATCTGCGGGTAGCTTGCCCTTTCTGGTAATTTTGTATATAGTTGCCTGATGATGGTTGCCACTTCAAAACGGGCAACATCTAGTGAGGTATGTTTGTTAAATGTTAACGTAATAAAACCATTGTTTTTTGATGAACGTGACGCAATATTTTCTAGCCCTCTAATGGTGCTAAAACCGCTTTCAAGCACTGTAGTTATTTGGCGCTCCAAGGCATAAGAAGATGCATTGGGCCAGTTGTACACCACTTGAATGGAAGCCGACCTAAGAGAAGGATTGAGATGCACTGCCAGTTTTGGGATAAAAAACACACCCATAAGTGATAGTATCAAGGTAAATATGATGACTTTGAAAGGAGAGGACATAAAAGCACAAGTTTTAAAGTGACTAATGTACTATATTTTTTAAATTTAATTGTTTTTTGGTTTTAATTTGACAAGAAAATTGAAGGTAAATTGTGCTGTTATAAATCTAGATTTGTACAAAATCTCTGAAGTTTTTTCGGTCAATAACACTCCCTTTTGCTTGGTATGATTCTATAAAGTTTTGAGGGAATTTGTAGTTTTTTGTATTCCATTTAAATTCAAATCCTGTAATTTGCCCACTTGTTTCTTCTACCAAATCAACCTCCTGTTGCTGTTTTGTGCGCCAAAAATACATTTTAGTAAAAGTGTCTTTATACAAATGTTGTTTTCTTCTTTCAGATACTAGAAAGTTTTCCCAAAGGGCTCCTTTATCAACTCTTAAATCAAGGGGATTAAAATTTCCGAGGACCATATTTCTAATCCCATTATCATAGAAGTAAATTTTTCGGTTTTGTTTGATTTCTGTTCTAATGTTTTGGCTAAAACTGTTTAGTCTAAAGACGACATATCCTTTTTCTAAAATATCGATATAATTTTGAACTGTTATTTTATTGATGCCAACGAGCTTACAGAGATCATTATAATTGACCTCACTACCTATTTGCAATGCCAGGGCTTGAACAAGTTTTTCCAATACTTCTGGTTTTCTTATGGTCGAAAATGCCAAAATATCCCGATACAAATAACTGTTTACAAGGTTTTTTAAAACTTCACGTTCATTGCCCTGATTATTTATGACCTCGGGATAAAAGCCATACAGCAATCTGTTTTCAAGTTGTTGTTCAGATTTGACAACGCCAATTTTATCTTCATATTCTTCCCAAGAAATGGGAAACAATTCATATTCCCATTTTCTTCCTGTTAAAGGTTCATTGAGTTCATTTCCCAAATCAAAAGAGGATGAACCACTTACAAACAATTGTACCTGTTTAAACTGGTCTGTGATTATTTTTAAAGTGAGCCCAATGCCAGAAATACGTTGTGCTTCGTCAAGAAAAACAATGTTGTGTTGCCCAATGATTGTTCTTAGTTGCTCCGTACTGGGGTTTTGCAATAGGCTTCTTGTTGCAGGGTCATCTGCATCAAGAAACAAAAACTTTTTTTCTTGAAGCAGGTTACGTATCAAGGTAGTTTTTCCTACTTGGCGTGCACCCACCAAGACAATTGCTTTGCCACTGTTTATTTTTTTCTTAATGGTTTTCTCTAGAGTTCTATCAAACATTTTTTATTTCAAAGGTAATTATTAATATTATAATGACCAAAAGTTATGCTTTTAAGTCATTATAATGTTTTGATAGATCTTTGCTTTTCACCCTTTTCTCAAGTATGTTTATGTAATTAAAAAAGGACGTTTCATTAAAAAACTTTAACAAAACATTAACACAAATAATTTAGAAAATTAATGGGGGGGGGTAAATTGCTTATTATTAACCCTTAAAATTTTATATTATGAAGAAATTATTTTTATTTTGTTTGACTGTGATGTTATATGCTAGTGTATCTTTAACTTTTCAGGAGTCAGATGCACAGGTAATTAGAACCGATTATAGTTGTAATGACATTGATAGTCCATACTGTTGTTTACTTGGGAGTGGCAATTGTTTGCCTCCCGTAATAATAAATAGATAATCTTAATAACCTACAAAGTTATTTTCACAGGGGATCAATGATTTTTATGGTTCTATGTTGAATATAGTCTTTAAAATTAATTTTAAAGCGCATAGCTATAATCGTTCAAATGTTATGAAGATTGGTGTCGAATGTCGTGGTTTCGAAAGTCATCTCTAAGCCAGCAGCAGAATCTTTTTTGCGTGGATTTTATGATTTTCTGAGTATTTACTCTTGTAAAACAACATAGTGCCTTTTTTATTATCCCAAATATTATTTAAAAAAATGAAATTAATTTTTAATTTTCTTGTGATTTTTACCTTTTTCTCTTGTAATCAAAAAGAAAGTAAAAAAAATTTAGAGCACCAATTATCAGAGAGGCAAAAAAAAGAACAAAGCTTTGGAGAATATTTTTTTGATAATTCAAAAACCATTTCTTTTACAAATAAAGATAGATATTTTTATAGTTTTTTATCATATTATAACTCAAACAATATATATCGAAAAAGATTAAGATCGGGTACTGAAGGTATAGATATTTTAAATATAGATTCAACAAAATCAAAGAAAGAACTATTGATAAGTGATGATCATCAAATTTTTTTAAGAGATTTTAGGTCATTCTATGTACAAAATTCTGATTCAATTTTTTTACATGGGATTAATTTAATACAGATTGTAGATTCTTCTGGAGAAATAATTTTTGAAAAGAATTATGAAATTCCCATAGAGATTCCTAGTTCATATTTCCCCATTTCCAATAATAATAGTTCTAAATCTTTTTTAAAAGGGTATGATTTTTATTTTACACGGCTGCTAGATATGTACCCCAACAATGAGATGTATAATAGTAATACATTAATGAGGTATAATCTTGTTGAAAATAAACTATATGAAGTGACTAATACAAATTATCCTAAATTTTATTTTGATAATTGTTGGTTTTTACAAGATTATACTATTCACTACGCTATAAATGACAATGACGAAATAGTTTATTCATTTCCAATTGATGATTATATTTACATCTATTCTTTGTCTGATAATAAAATTGTAAAAAAAATAAACTGTAAATCTAAATACAAAGAAAAGAACCCAATCGCAGCAAATTGTGATAAGTTGTGGGATGCAAAATCAAACTACAAGCACACTTACGAATCATTTTTATATGGTGATGTAGTATTTGACCCTAAAAAATATATATATTATAGATTTGCAAAAATCCCAGAAACAGAATATTCATTAAATCAAAAATTTGATTCAAAAAATAATCGTTTTATTATAATGGTATTAGACCAAAACTTTAATTTAATCCATGAGAGTAAAATCTACAATAAGACTCCTTTATATCTTTCTTTCGATTACTTTGTTACCGATGAAGGATTATGGATATCAACCAATAATCCAAGCAGGGTAGATTATGATGAAGATATTCTTTCTTTTGAATTGTTTAATTTTAAAGCTAAATAACTTTAAACAATACCATATTACAAATAATTTACAAGCAGAAATTATAAACAATATTTAACAAAACATTAACATAAATAATTTGGAAAATTAAGGGGGGGGGTAAATTTACTTTAATAAATAATCTTAAAACTTTAATTATTATGAAAAAAGTTCTCTTCTTTATTGGTTGTTTGGCATTAGTTCCATCCATTGCATTAGCTGATACTTGTACAACCTATGGTTATTATAGTGCCTCTCAACAGCAATTCATTTGTGGTGGTAATGGTAATACAACCTGTACTTATCGTTGTGAATCAAGTGATAATCGATAAATTTAAATTTAATATTAATTAATTAATCTATTTAGTTATGAGGAATAAAAAACCAGTTTTAGTTTTATGTTTAATATTTGCATTTTCTATATTTTCAAGTACTTTAAGTGCGCAAAAAATGTGTGATTATTCGGGCTATTTTCTAACAGATGGTTCGTTTAGTTGTGCAATAGGCAGTTTGTCTTGTTCAGCTCCTTGCGCAATTCAAGTTCGTTAGAAACTGAATATTTGCAATTTTTTGAAAACCTCTTTTTAATTGTAAGAAATTATTAAATTTTTGCTTTTTAAAAGAGTGTTTGTTTATGGCATAAGTTCAAAAAAAAAATTGCTATTCTACAAAACGTTTTTATTATTAGCATGCTTTTAAATTTTATAATAGTTAAATATCTGTAAAACTCTTGGATAATATAATCCATTTTAATTTGGAATAGATTTAGTGCTTACATAATATATTTTATTCGGTTTACGTTTAAATCCGACAATAATATTTAATATTAAATAGCATTTACAATTAGTTCACAAATTTTATAAATTAGAAAAAAATATGTTTTCAAAAAATATTAGCATTTCAATTATTTTTTTAGGATTAATTTTGTTTTTTATATTAGGTTGTAAAAATGATAATAGTATTAATAAGTATGATAAATTGCCCTCTCTTGCATTATTAGATTCAATAATAATTGATTTACCTGGAGCTAAATTTGCGGATTATAGAAAAGACATGATGTTGTTTTATAATTCCAATAGCTTTGAGGTTTTAGTATATGATAAATTAAACAACAAGACTATAAATTTTAACAAACACGGTAATGCTCCCGACGAATATGATAATATAACCGGAAAAAATTTATATTTTATTAATGATTCAATTTTTGGAATTTCCTCAAACCATTCAATCCAGCTATATAATATTTCAGGGGAATATCAAAAAAAAATAAATGTTAATAATATATCTATTAGTCCGGTCTCTAATTTTAAATTCATAAATGACACTGCTTTTTTTTATGTAAAAATACCTGAAGGTAATACTTCCGATTTTACTTATTATTCAGACCTAAAAAAGATTTTAGCTTTTGAAAATACTCAAACACTAAAACATAGATTGTTTATCGATTTCCCTTCTGACATTACTGAATTATTTGATGAGCAAGGTTATTTTCCATATATATATGACCATCATTTCAATGTTTTAAATAAGGACTTAATTTCTTACTTAAATTCAAATGGTAATACTATTTATTTTTATAAAAAAAAAGGGAAAGACTTTATATTGGATAACACAGTCCCTCTTGATTTAGAATATTATGAAAGAATAAAATATAAATACAATTCATTTATTGATATGGAAGAATCAATTTTTCAAACCTTTGGCTCGCCCATAATTTTTGGTAATTATTTCTATGGAGATTTTATTTTTACAATTTATAAACAAGGATTTGAAAGAGAATATATAAGAAATTTTGCAGAAGAAAATGTTGAATTTCCATATTTTATAAGACCTGAAGCAAATTATTATATAAATACAATGAAAGATGGGATTAAATATTCTAGCGATATATTAATTGATAAAAAATATGGTATTCCAGTATATATTAATAATGATAATGTCTTTACTCAAAAATACCCAGAATCTAAATCAGAAAGGACAGGAAAAACAATTTTTTATAAGCTTAGGTTAGAATTTAAATGATTTAAGAAATATTTTTTCAAATGAATTTCTTGATCAACCTCATCCTCTTGCTTTTCATCTTTTTGTCAAGTATATTTATGAGGTTAAAAAAAACAAAAACTTGAAAAAACTACTATGCCTCATACCGTTTAGTAAAAGCAATATAAATAAAAGTTTAACAAAACATTAACATAAACAATTAGGAAAATTAATGGGGGGTAAATTGCTTATTATTAACCCTTAAATTTTATGTTATGAGACGATTTTTAACATTATTTATTATTTTAGTTTTCACTTTTACAACCTATTCTTTTGTAAACTCATCAACAGCGAATAGAACTGTAAGTTGTGTTAAAACTGGTTCTTGTTCGGTTACGTTGCCTAATGGAGTAGTGATACAGTCAACAGGTAGTTTAATCATGACTTAGATAATTACATTATTGTAAATTTTTTCTGTATTCTATAAAACTAATCCAATTTATAGAATACAGATTTATACAAACTTACTATGATAAATCCATCAAGAGTTATTGTTTTTTTATATTTACTCATTCTCGGAATTTTTATTTCTTGTAACTCAAATAAAAAGGAAGAACTTTCTGATAAATTTGAGATTTCGACAGGTGAAATTAATATCTTTAAATTAGAGGAGTCTGACTTTGAATATGATTTTAAAAGAAATTACTTAAAAAAATTAAGCAAAAACTACAAGTAGATGATTTTGATGAGGTAAGTTATTTTCAAATAAACAATAATATCAATAATATCAACAGTTTTTATGTTACTAATAGCTCTGCCGGTTTAATAAATCAATATGATTTAAATTTTAAATTATTAAAAAGTTATGGGAGTAAGGGCGAGGGACCTGCTGAATTTTCTCAACCACACAGGGTGTTTGAATCTTCAACCAATTTGTTGTTATACGATTTTGCACAAAGAGCCATAAAAATTGTAAGCAAAGAAAACGCTGAAATAAACCATATTAGTTTAAACGATTATTTCTATTCTCCTGCTTTTTTTAATGACAATAACATTCTTTTAAGATGGGGTGTTACTGATTTTGAAAACAATCCAAACCAATTGATTTTTAATGTTTATAATTATAATGATGCTCAATCCGTAAATGAATATAATATAAACAATTCATTCGGGATTGAGGATGTCCCTTTTATTTATAAGTCTTACGAGGGTGATTTTGTTCAAAATTCTGAATTTTCAGTTTATTTTAGTTATTCTGCTGGAGTCCTTTTTATTTTTGATAATCAAAAGCTGGATTTTGTTAAAAAAATACAAACTATAGACAAAACACCTCCACCAAAAGCTGGTTTTATTGAGTTAGGTGGAGGTATGAAGGGGTTAATTAATACGCCAGCAATACAACCTTTTAATGATGCCGTTTTAGATAATGAAAATCATTTGTTTTTACTGAACACAATTACAGATAAAAAAACACCTCAGTAATTGATGTTTATTGAGTCGCAGAAGGTAAATACTTAGAAAGTATTTTAGTGCCATACTTAGATGATGGGTAAAAACCTGAAAAAATATTTAAAATTAAAGATTATTTAATCATTTATTTTGACGAACAATCTATTGTGAAATATGAAATTACAAGTTAAAAAAGAGGTATTCATACAATACTTTTTAGTAGTTAGTTTTTTTTTGCCATTTTAAATAGGTTTGAATCTTTTGATTCAAATGTGATTGGGTTTTCTCAAATATTAGGAAAAGAACTAGCGAAATTTTCTTACTCTATTAATATAATTATTCTATGTACCCTTTTGTTTGTTTTACTTCTTTTGATTTTTAACAAATTACAAAGAGTTGCCTATCTTTTGTCTTTTTTAATTTCATCGTTGTTCTTAGTTATTTTAGGAATCAATTTTTCAAAAGCTGACGATTTTTTGTGGTTGTATTCTCTTTATTAAAAAACTTTCTTTACATCTCAACCTCATCCTCTTGCTTTTCATCTTTTTGTCAAGTATATTTATGAGGTTAAAAAAAGCAAAAACTTGAAAGAACAACTATGCCTCATACCGTTTAGTAAAAGCAATATAAATAAAAGTTTAACAAAACATTAACATAAATAATTTGGAAAATTAATAGGGGTGGGGGGGTAAATTGCTGAATATTAACCCTTAAAATTTTTATGTTATGAAAAAATTAATGTATTTTAGTTTAGTTGTTGCTACAGTTGTAGGCGGTATTTTTACGGTAAATAGTAAAACACAAAATATTGAAGATGTGAGTGCTTCAGCAAGAGTTATGGCAAATAATGGTCAATGTTATAATGATGCTTGGGATTGTTTGCCTACTGTTGTAATAATTGTTAAAAAGTAGTTTGTCTTCACTCAAAAGGTAAAAAGCAGCTATAGTGTTTTTATATCTGCTTTTTATTAATTAAAAAGCAATATTTTATGCGTAAAATAATTTTATTAAGTGTGCTAGTTTTATTTTTTATCTCCTGTAAAAATGAAACTAGTAATCTAAGTCAAGATAAAAACAACCATTATAAATTTAACTTGACCTTAAAAGATAGCATTAAAATTGCTATAGATAGTTCTATGTCATATCGCTATATAAGCCATCAATTAATTGAAACAGATTCAATCACATTTTTATTAGTAGGTGATCTCAATAATAATGGTTTTACTGTGTTAGATCTCGATAATAAAAAAACAATAAAAAAAATCTTTTTTGATGCTACTGGACCTGAGGGAATAGGTTCTTCTTCTGCTGGTAGAAATTTTTATTACCACAACAAGGATTCGATTTTTATTTTTAATCAAAGAAGAAATGAATTGTATATTTTTAATGATGATGGAATTATTTCTGAAAGCATAAATCTAAGTAATTTAATTAATTTTGAAATTGGAGAAGTAGTAGTAGAAAATAAATTTATGCCATCTTTTAAAAATGAAATTTTAAGCTTTTGTGTTTATCCTATAATACCGCCTTATAAAAATTCAAAAAAATCAACTGAACCTATTTATGTAGCACTTGATTTAAAGAGTAAAAATTTAAAAAAGGGTCTGTTAACATATGAAATGAGTCATTTAAAAAACAGGCATCCAGCTTATCATTTTCCAAGTAGGGTGGCTTTCCCTGAAAGAGATGTTTTTATTTTCCCTTTTGAAATGAACATCACAGTAACTAACAAAGATAACTTTGAAATCGTTAACTATTCTTTTAATTCACAATATGCAAAAGAACTCACACCAATGCTGGATGGTTTTGATAAAATGAAAGAATATGATGTGGAAAGCACTTTAAATTATGCATTGTATTTTCAAACCGATAATAATCTTTTTTATCTCATAATAGATTTGGGGATTCCCTTTATTGACCCAAATACTGGTAAACAAAACCAATATGAGCAAAAACCCTTTGTTGTATTAGTTTTTGATGAAAATTTTAATAAACTTAAAGAACAAAAATTTGAAGGGAGTAAGTACTTAATACAAAATACATTTGTTGGTCCCAAAGGTCTTTACCTTTCTAAAAACAACCCACTAAACCCCAACTTTGATGAAAATTTTTATAAATATGATATTTTTGCATTGGAAGGTAATTAGTGTAATACTAAGTTTACCCGTTGGGTGAAATAGGATAAAACAAAAAAAGATATTGGATAAGATACTGAATTACAGTATCTTTAAGTCGCAAAACAACCCAATATCTTATGTCAA
>PHDJ01000062.1 GCA_002842575.1 Bacteroidetes bacterium HGW-Bacteroidetes-2 | reverse complement strand
GGTGGTGGACAAACTGTCTTGGTTTTTTATGGTTTTTTGAATTTTCTCGCCAGTGGCGTTATAAAGATAGGAAATATATTGGTTGGCATTGCCGTTAAAGGTGATTTTTGTGGGTAAATGTAGGTGGTTGTAAGTGATGTTTGCGATTTCTTTGTTGCGGTCTATAATTAGGTTTCCATTGGGGTCATATTCAAAATCGGGTAAATTTTCGGGAGCTTGCGGTGTGTTTACATCACTGAAATTAATTTTACAAGCTATCTTTTACAAAAATCTTCCTTTCAAAATAAAATCTATTTTCCTTTTTTTGAGAATCAGTCTCATAATACTCAACTAGCACTCCTCTAAGAATATTCTCACCTTGTTTATTAAACCATTTGCCAAACGCCACACATTTGTCTTGATCAAAATCTGGGAATGTCGAGCCATTTATATTATCCATTCCTAAATTATATACAGTATCTAATTTAATAGAGTTAAGATTCGAAAAATCATCATTAATTTTATTACCATAACCACTTGAAATAAAAATTTTGCTTTTCACTCCATCACCAACAAAATGACCAATTTTAATACATGACATAACTTGTACTGGCTCATTCATTGATATGGTGTCAGAAAAAACATTAATATCAGCAATTTTACTTTTCGAGAAAATAATGTTTTTATTTTCATTATAAGCTGTTGTTTGATTCAAATATTCTTCTTCATTAATAATAAAGTATTCATCCTGAATTTCGAGATTAGCTTTGTTATTATAGTAATACCAGTCTCCAAATTTTTTATCTGATTTATTCACGTATCCTGAATCTTTAACAATACCATTTTCATGGTATGAAATCTTTTTATAAAATTTAGGAAAATTAATCAGTTTAATAAATAAGGAATTTTGGGGATTATCGTCATAGTAAAATGAAGTATCAATTGGAATTCCATTTTTATAAAAATGTTTTTCCTTTATGTTTCCACTAGAAAAATATTCTCTGTATTCGCCAACATATTCTCCATTTTTATAATTATACTCCGCTTTTAGATTTCCATCGGCGTCAAATTTTTTTTCAAAATTTTGATTACAAGAACAGACTAGTAAAATGCATAAACATAACCATGTAATATATCTTTTCATATCTAATAATTAATTATTTGGTCTTTTAGTTCTAATCACTCTCATAGTCTCCATTGATCGTCTTTCATTTGCAAATTTTGTAGAATCTTTTGTAATTTGACTATTATTACTAGTACTAATCACAGTAGTACTATCTTTAGCATAAGGACCTTGTCTATCATACTCAATTGTACGCACTGTTACTTCTAAACCAGGCTTATTAGGTTCTTTCAATGCTGAAGGGAAATTACTACTCTTTTTATTTCCATCCCTTCCTGAGGTTGAGAAGAATGCAGTAAGTACACTAATATTCATGCTTTTGGCATTTCCTGTTGTTACAGTTCTTTCTCCATTTATTCCAGTACCACCGCTATCATCGGTAAATTCAATTCCGTTTTGATTAGTCTCACTAGTAATTATGCCATTGTCTACAACTTCCGATGAACCGGTTGTGGTTGAAATTGATGATTCTGAATCCGAACCTGAAAGACTTACTATATCTCCAATTTCAACATCTGACTTTAATCCTCCATCATCACCTGTATAATTTGCACCCAGTTGACTCTCGACAGCTGTATTAGCCTGTTCAGCAGTGAAGCCATCTGTCTTCCCATGCTGAGTATATAATGACCATGCACTATCCCCTGCTTTTGCGGTATAACTTCCATTTTTATTTTTTATCCAGTCTGGGCTGGAAGGTGACATACCATCGTAATCTTGAAAATAAATGGGGTTATTAAATGCAAAATTATAAGGGCTGTGTCTCCTCATATCTTCCGCCAGCGGGTCCATATTCATCCACCTCCCAATAGCAGGATCATAGTTCCTGGCCCCAAAATCATACATCTCAACACCGAACTCGCTTTGAAGTTCCTTACCGCCAAACTTGTACAGTAACACCCTACATGCACTTTTTTATTTTTTTCTCATACCATAAAAAACATGACGGGTTTTTTATGCTAATTTTCAGTAATTTAAATATTCAAAATACCGCATCAACACTTCTGCAACAATACCAATTTTATTTTTCGTATAAAAAAAGCCAATTTTGGTTTCCAAACCTTTCTTTCTTATAAAGAAATTTAGCGTTTGAAGGTTGATACTTAATTTTATTAACTCTAGAAAAATCTCCTTTATTTCTATACCATTTGATATAATTAACTACTGTATCATTTTTAGTAAAAACAAGTAAATCAAAACCTTCTTCTTGATTAATAAAAGTTTTTTCAGCTTCAGTCCATACATATCCTAATTCAGAATCAATTACACTAATTGGAGTGTAAGGTTTAAATATAAATAATTGTTCCCACTCAAAAGGAGTTAGTTCTGCTATATCAATTTGCTTTCCATTAATACTGTCAGTCAGTATTTTATCTAACCTTTCTGTAATGTTTTCAAAAGGAAATTCGCTACTAGATTGAATTGATTTTTTACAGCTAATTACTAAAATCATTAGAAAGAGTAAATTAATAACCGTCCTTCTTTTCCTTTTTGTCTTGTGCAGCTTGTTGCTGAGATGTGAGTCCATTTTCATTAAGTTTTTGTAAGTTCTTTAATATTTTCGATTTATCACTCTTTGATAATTTTGTCTTTACCACATTACCTTTAGAATCAATGGAAACTAATTCCCCATCTTCCATTTTATCCAAAAGAGTTGTTGCTAATTCAAAAACAGAAGCGTCTGGATTGTGCTTTCCAATTTCACGACCAACCTCGTTATTAAATAAATCCATTTTTTTAGAAGATTTCTTTTGAGTAGGTCTATCTTCTTCGTGAGCAACTCCAAGCTCTTTTGTGAAACTTTCACCAACAGTTTGAGCGTTTAACGCATTAAATAAAGAATGCCTAAATGCATCTGCAGGTCCATCTTCAAGCCCTGGTAATCCAGTGTTATATGCGAAATTTTCTGCTTTCTCTTTATTACCACTCTTTTTAAGTTTATACATTTTGTAGAGTTCCTTTGAAGCAACAGATTTTTCAGTTTTTTTCATTCCTGCATCAGTCATTTTTTTGTCAAGTTCCTTTGCAACATATGTAGTTCCTTCTCTCACAAGCCATTCGTGTAATTCCATTTCTTTTCCTTCAACCTCTGTACCCAGACCTAATTTGTTTTCTTGAAAAGCATAAGTAGAATTATTAACATATGTGTTAGCTAAAGGATCTATACTCACAAATCTACCAATAGAAGCATCGTAATGTCTGTATTTATATTCATACATATTATACCCTAATTCTTCACTAAGTTCCTGCCCTTGGAATTTATACTTATACGTCTCCTTCCTACTAGGCGTAACAGGAGTTAACACTACGGTGTTAGTACCATCATTAAATTCAAAAATTTTATGGTCGCTGTTATAG
>PHDJ01000033.1 GCA_002842575.1 Bacteroidetes bacterium HGW-Bacteroidetes-2 | reverse complement strand
ATAAAGATGCCGTAACTGCTACCTTATTAGCCTGTGAAATTGCCGCACAAGCCAAAGAAAATAAAAGTTCTATTTATAACCGATTGATAGATTTATACGTAAAACACGGGTTTTATAAAGAACATCTCGTATCCTTAGTTAAAAAAGGAATAGAAGGTGCAGAAGAAATTAAACAAATAATGGCTAATTTACGAGAAAATCCATTACAAAAAATAGCAGGATCTAACGTATTAAGAATAGAAGATTACAGCACTGGAAAAGCACAAAACACGCAAGAAGGGACTTTTAAAATTATGGATGTACCAGCTTCCAATGTATTAATTTATTATACCGAAGATGGTAGTAAAATTGCAGCAAGACCAAGTGGAACAGAACCAAAAATAAAGTTTTATATTAGCGTTCAACTTCCTATGAAAAGAGCAGAAGATTTTGATACTATTTCCGAAAAATTAGATCAAAAAATTCAAGTAATAGTAAAAGACCTAGAAATTTAAAAAATGAAGAATCTACTCCTTAATATCCTTACACAAGTTTCTAAATGAACTACTTCAAAAAAATATTCCGATTTGCAGGTCCTTATAAAATATATGCGATTTTAAATATTGTTTCTAATATTTTTTATGCGCTTTTTGGCACACTTGCTATGGTTTCTTTGTTTCCGATGCTATCTGTTTTGTTTGACAACACTAAGCAACTAAATACAAAACCACTTTGGACCGGTATAGGAGATGCAAAAAGTTATGCCGAAAATTCACTAAATTATTTTGTTACCCAAAAAGCCAATGAGGGAGTTGACGATGTTTTAATTTTTATGGTAATTCTTGTTATAACCATGTTTCTACTCAAGAATTTTTTTAATTATTTAGCCATGTATTTCATCACTTTTTTGCGCAATGGCGTTTTAAAAGATTTGCGAAATGCCATGTATAAAAAAACCATAGAGTTGCCCCTCTCCCACTATTCTGAAAAAAGAAAAGGAGACACTATTGCCAGAATAACAAGCGATGTTTTAGAAATTCAACACTCCTTTTTATCCATTTTAGAATTGATTGTTCGTGAACCTCTTACTATTTTATTTACCATTGTTGCGATGTTTCTTATTAGTGTGAAGCTAACCATATTTGTATTTATTTTTATTCCTGTTTCAGGTTTCATCATTTCTTTAATCGGAAAATCATTAAAACGGAAATCAGATAAAGTTCAAAAAGAACAAGGTAATTTTCTTTCCATTCTAGAAGAAACTCTAGGGGGTTTAAAAATTATAAAAGGATTTAATGCCGAAAATATATTTTCAAATAAGTTTAAAGAATCCACTAACAATTTCTATACTTTTTCTAATAAATTGCTGAACAGGCAAAATTTGGCATCCCCTGCTAGTGAGTTTTTAGGAATAAGCGTCATTGCTGTATTATTATGGTATGGTGGTCAAATGGTTTTAGTAGAGCAAACCCTCCAACCCGAATTATTTATTGTTTACATGGGTTTGGCATATAACATTTTAACCCCCGCAAAAGCTATTTCAAAAGCTTCATATGCCGTAAAAAAAGGAAATGCTGCTGCAGAACGTATTTTAGAAATTTTAGAAACAAAAAATACGATTGAGGACAAACCGAATGCTATTGTAAAACAAACTTTTGATAAAGAAATTTTCATTCAAAATATTTTCTTTAAATATGACAATGAAATGGTTTTGAAAAACTTTTCTGTTACTGTGCCAAAAGGTGCTACTATAGCCTTAGTTGGACAAAGTGGAAGTGGAAAAAGTACAATTGCTAATTTAGTAACTCGATTTTATGACGTTAATCAAGGTGAAATTAAAATAGATGGCATCAATATAAAAGACATGACAACCCATTCTTTGCGAAGCCTGATGGGATTAGTAACCCAAGATTCCATACTCTTTAATGACACCATAAAAGGAAACTTACTTCTAGGCAAAGAAACTGCAAGCGATGTCGAAATTGTGGAAGCTTTAAAAATAGCAAACGCCTGGGAGTTTGTAAAAGACTTACCCAATGGCATTGAAACCAATATAGGCGACAGTGGTAACAAACTAAGTGGCGGTCAAAAACAAAGGCTAAGTATTGCTCGGGCGGTACTTAAAAATCCACCAATAATGATATTAGACGAAGCCACCTCAGCCCTCGATACTGAAAGTGAACGCTTAGTACAGAACGCTCTTGAAAAAATGATGCAAAACCGTACCTCTATTGTCATTGCACACCGATTATCTACCATACAATCTGCAGATTTAATTGTGGTTCTATCTAAGGGCGAAATGGTTGAGCAAGGAACACACCAAGAATTAATTAGTAGAAAAGGCGTGTATAATGGTCTTATTGAAATGCAATCCTTTGAATAGAAACATTCACAATTAAAAAAAGCGAACCCTTTAGGCTCGCTTTTCTTATTTTATGTCATCACATTTGGGGCTCGTGACAACAGAATTTACATAAATAGTTTGGTAAATATACTAAAGAAAATCATATAAACCAAAAATTTTTCACATTTTATCGTATTTTTTTACACTTAATCGAGTTTTTGTTTTGTTATATTATTTAATTCCTACAAATTTATCTTTATGATTTTTTTATATTTTTTTGTTTAAACAAATTAAAAAAAAATATAAAAATAAAGGGCAAGCCTAATAGACTTGCCCTTCCCAAACTTTGTCGACTATTATAATTGGGGCTTATAATAGTAAACGTAACCGCATAAGATGGCTTAAAGATACTAATTTTTTCTTACAAAAAAATTATTTTTACTTTTTAACGAATTTATTAACCTTTTATCTGTTTTATTCTATAAAAAAAACAATCATACCAAATTCAAACTATTTCCGCTACCTTTAGTCTAATAAACAATGAAAATAGAAACCGAAGAAATACTAATCGCTGATTTACAATCTGAAACCAATAGAGATATTGCTTTTAGAGAGTTAATTTCTCTTTACAAAGAGCGATTGTATTGGCATATTCGAAAAATTGTTCTAAGCCACGATGATGCCGATGATGTTTTACAGAATACTTTTATAAAAATTTTTAGAAACATTGATGGTTTTAAAGGCGAAAGCAAATTGTATTCTTGGATGTATCGCATAGCTACCAATGAAGCCATTACTTTTATTCATAATAAAGCAAAGCACAGCCAAGTAACCTCTGAAAAAATTCAACAAATAGCTATAAATAATTTAGAAGCAGATGTTTATTTTGAAGGAGACGAAATTCAGTTTAAACTACAAAAAGCTATAGCTACTTTGCCTCAAAAGCAACAATTGGTTTTTAATATGAAATATTTTGATGACCACACCTATGAGCAACTTTCTGATATATTAGAAACTTCAGTGGGTGCTTTAAAAAGTTCCTACCATATCGCTGTAAAAAAAATCACAGCTTATCTTACTGAAAATTAAACCTTTTATACTATTAAGAGTCTTAATGAACAAATGAACAAAAAAAATATACATAGTAAAAACTCAGGCTTTACCACACCACAAAATTATTTTGATACAGTGGAAGAACGCATTCTGCAAGAAATAACGTTGAAAAAAAATGGTCCTAAAGTTTTGCCATTTCGCATTCCAAATGGGTATTTTGAAACCCTTGAGGATCGTGTTTTAGCAAAAATACCTTCCATAAAAAAAGAACCCAAAATAATTTCATTTATCCACACTAAAACATTTAAATATGTGGCGAGTATTGCAGCTATTATAATTTTATATGTCACCCTTTTTAAGGATACTTCCATTGGTATGTTTGATTTTAATGCCATTGATCAAAGCCAGATTTCTTATTATGTAGAACAAGGGTATATTGATATATCCGATACAGAATTAGAATCCTTAATTTCGGAGAAAGCTTTAAATAACAATTTATTGAGTTTGGATATTTCAAAAGATGAAATTTTTGATTATCTATCTAATTTATTAGATGACAACACATTAAATCTTGAAGATCATTAAATTTAAAATATATTTCTAAATAATGGTTATACCCATACTTTTCAATACTAAAACTATTTATCATGAAAAAAATTTCTAGCATTTCTATAATTTTATTCTTGTTTTGCTTAACCATTCAGGCACAAACCGATAAACACGAAAAAATAAAAGCCTTAAAAATTGCTTTCATAACGCAGGAACTAAATTTAAGCAGTGCAGATGCTGAAAAATTCTGGCCTGTTTATAATAATTTTGAACAACGCAAACACGATTTAAAACGGAAAGAATGGGATGAAATTAAAAATAAAATGGAACATGTTGATACCATGAATAATGAAGACGCTAAAAGCCTTTTAGAAAAAATGGAGTTTTATAGAAATGAAGAAAACCGCCTTGAAACCGAACTTATTAAAAAACTTGGTGAACAATTACAACCCAATCAAATTATAAAACTAAAAAAAGCAGAACACGATTTCAGAACACAAATGCTCAAGAAGTATCGCGGCGAAAAAAAATAATCTATTCCTTAAATGTTAGTTTTGCAATTTTATTATTACCAGAAGCAAAAGCTACACTATCATTCACAAATTCAATGGCAAAAAAACCCTCTTTACTGAGTTCGAGCCAACTTTTTCCTTGATTTTTTGAAAAGGAAATCCCTAAAGAACCAACAGCAACAATCTCCTGCCCATTACTATTCGGAATAAATTTAACCGAAGACCGATAACCCGGCCCTTTGCCATCACTTACTAATTGCCAAGTTTTTCCGCCATCTGTTGTAAGGGCTTTGTTTGAAAAATTATTTTCTTTATTGCTCCAATCGCCACCAAATAGTACTCCGGTTTGGTCATCAAAAAAATCTACACTATAAATTCCTGTCATTGCACCACCTTCTAAGATTGGTGTATTAAAAACCTCCCAACTTTGTCCTTTATTTGGTGAGAAAAACACACGGGCTCGCTTTCCGCCTGTCACCACCCACACCTTATTTTCAAAAACAGCAATATTTGAATTGCTTGCGGCAAAAGCTGCTTCTCCTTCTTCTACCTTTGGCAGTATATCACACGATACTTTTTTCCAAGAATTACCACCATCTTTGGTAATTATAATGGAAAGACAATCCTCTGTTGGATCGCCTATAGCAATTCCTTCTTGGTTGTTCCAAAACTTTATAGCATCATAAAAAACTTTTTCTCCTTCTTCATAATATACCTCTTCTATGGATGTTGCATCTCTCTCATTAAAGCCAATTTTATAAATTACCGCCGGATTGGAAATACTCAAAATAAATACCGCTTTATCTGTTTTTGCAATGGCCCTAAAAGACAACAAACTATCGCCGTAGTGAATGGTTGCTAATTTGGGATTCTTGTTATCCACAAAACCTACTTTACCATTGGATCCAGCAAACCAAACACCATTTACATCTATAGGCTGTATCGCACGAATACTTACAGAGTCGGTAAAGACTTTTTCTATAGCTACTTTAGAAAACTCTCCTCTGATTGCATCTTTTTTTTCATCAGCGCAAGAAAACACAACAAAAGCAACAATAAAGACAACACATAAACGCATAGCAGTAATTTTTGATAAATATAAAAACAATTCTTTTAGATTGTGATACCTTTGCCCAGAAGATCTTAATGATTGAATTAGAGCGATAAGAATATAGCTGTTTTATTTCAAAAAGATATTTTAAAAATTTTAAGCCTTTTACCTATTACAAATTAATTAATGAAATTACATCGAAATTTGGTTTTTGCCGCTGTGGACGCATTACAAGAAATCTTTAATGAAGAAAAGTATGCTGACAAAGTTTTGCAAGGCACCCTAAAAAGAGACAAACGTTGGGGAGCACGCGATAGAAGTTTTATAGCAGAAACCGTTTATGATATCGTACGATGGAAACGACTATACGTGGAAATAGCAGAAGTAAAAGAACCCTTTGACAGGCAAAAAGCATTTCGTTTGTTTACCGTTTGGGCTACCTTGCGTGGCATCACTGTTCCAGATTGGAAACAACTAGAAGACACCCCTACCCGCCGTATTAAAGGTAAGTTTGATGCATTATCAAAAATAAGAAAATATAGAGAATCCATTCCAGATTGGTTAGATGCATTAGGTGAAAAAGAATTAGGCAAAAAATGGGATGATGAAATAGCAGCTTTAAACCAGCAAGCAGATGTAATTTTAAGGGTGAACACCTTAAAAACCAATATAGACAAACTACAGGCTACCCTATTTGATCTCGATTTAGAAACCGAAAAAATAAAAGGTTATCCAGATGCTTTAAGGTTAAAAGAAAGAGCAAATGTTTTTCAAACAGAGGCGTTTAGTAATGGCTGGTTTGAAGTGCAAGATGCTTCTTCACAATTAGTAGCAGAATTTTTAGAGGTACAACCCGGAATGCGTGTAGTAGATGCATGTGCAGGTGCTGGTGGAAAAGCGCTTCATCTTGCTTCTATTATGGAAAACAAAGGCCAACTTATCGCTTTAGATATTTATGCCAATAAACTCAATGAACTTAAACGCCGTGCTAAACGGGCTGGCGCTTTCAACATTGAAACCCGTTTAATTGACACCACTAAAGTGATTAAAAAGCTTCACGAAAAAGCAGACCGTGTTTTAATTGATGCTCCCTGCTCAGGTTTAGGCGTTTTAAGAAGAAACCCTGATGCCAAATGGAAATTGCAACCAGAATTTATAGAAAACATAAAAAAAACACAGGCCGAAATATTAGATAATTATTCTAAAATGGTAAAATCTGGAGGTAAAATGATTTATGCAACCTGCTCTATTCTACCCTCAGAAAATGAAAAACAAATTAAAAATTTCTTAAAGCGTGATTCCGGAAAAGACTTTACCTTTGTAAAAGAAAAAAAAGTACTACCAAGCACCTCAGGTTTTGATGGATTTTATATGGCCCTTCTTGAAAAAAAATAAATAAAAAAACCCTATGAAAAAAATTACACTCTTATTATTGTTTTTAACCAATTTACTTTTTTCCCAACAAGCATATTATAATGGTATAGATTTCACACTTACTGGAGAAGATTTATACAATGCTTTGCAACAAAGAATTTCTAACTACAACCAAAATTTTACCTATGGGGATGCCAGAGATGTACTAGTATTTACAGATGAAAACCCATCAAACCCAAACAATGTTTTACTTGTTTATGGGTATAATGACACTGACGGTAACTGTACAACAGATCGGTCTAGAGACAAACTAGACTTTGGAGGTTTATCCTGCGAGTATAACCGAGAACATGTTTTTGCTAGAACTTTACCTGTGCCTGATATGGGTAATGTAAATAATTCAACAACAGGAATAGGCGCAGACCCAAACAATCTAAGAGCATCTGATCAGCAAATGAATAATAACAGAGGTAGTAAACTTTTTCAAAATGGTTCAGGTACAGCTGGAGATGTTGGAAGTGGCAATTGGTATCCTGGCGATGAGTGGAAAGGCGATGTTGCTAGAATGGTAATGTATATGTACACACGTTATGGCGATAGATGTTTACCCGGCTTAGTTGGTGTTGGAAACTTACAAGGAACAACCCAAATGCTACAAACTTTTTTAGAATGGAATGCTACAGATCCTGTAACTAGTTATGAAGACCAAAGAAATAATTTTTTACAAGGAGCTTATCTAAACAGAAATCCTTTTATTGACAATCCTGCATTAGCTACTGTTATTTGGGGCGGCCCACAAGCCGAAGATCGATGGGGAATTTTATCAACACAAGATATATCGGCAACTAGTTTTGTGATATATCCAAATCCATCTGTTAATAGTGAAATTTCAATAACCTCCACAGCTACTATAGATGCAGTGGTTTTTTATGATATAAATGGCAAAATCGTTCTTGATCTTATTCAACCCACTAAATCAAATAACACAATATATATTGCCAATCTACCTCAAGGTTTTTATTTAGTAAAAATATCCTCTGAGAATAAAAGCATTACAAAAAAAGTATTGGTAAACTAGTTTATATTTCTGTTTTAACAAATAAAAAAAGTGGCTTTCGCCACTTTTTTTATTACACTTATTATACATAAAATCTATTTTACCAGAATTCTTTTTACTGTACTAAAAGCACCATTAAATACTTTTACTAAATATGTTCCAGTAGCTACAGCTTCAAAGTCAAGAGTGGTTTTATACCCATTTTCAAAAACATTCATTTTGGTGTTTGTAATTTTTTGACCTAGTATATTATAAACATCCACGTTCATTTCCCCTAAATCTATTTTGGATTGAAATAAAACTTCATACATTCTTGCATCAATAGGATATACTAAAAATTCAGCATCATAAAATTCATTTTGCCCCACAGATAATATTCCATCTAAAAGTGTAACCGTATAATCTTCTGTTTCACCCCAAGTAAAATCAACACAAGGGTCGTTAATAGTGCCTTCTGATGTAACCCAACCCACACGAGCTCGCAGTAAGTGAGTGCCTAATAAATTAGTGTCATTAGGAATAACAAAAGAGGACGTATAACTCACCCCGGAGCTAGGAAGTGGAAAATCAAAAATGACGCGTTCGCTTACTTCAAAAACTTGATTGTCATTATAATCCACCCAAACCGATAATAACTGATTAGCAAATCCAGATCGTGCTATGACACTAACCTGAGTATTAATATCTAAATCGGTGTTTAAGGTTGTAAAATCACCAAAACCGTTTGGCGAGCAGGCAGTATTATTGTCTATAGTTCCAATAGAAAAACGGGTTAACCCATCGCCTAAAGTACAATTTCCTGTGGGCGAACATTGTTGATTTTCAATAGTTACCTCATACGTATCGTTTGTATTATCTCCATCACCAGTTAATAAGGTAGAAGAAGAAATAACATAAGTACCTAAAGCAGAGAAATCACCTGTTTGTGTAAAGGAATAATCTAATTGTTCTAGTGAATTTAAGGTGTTAGATATGGTTTCTACCACCGGAGTACCACCATCAATACTGTAAGAAACATCAAAATTAGATTGCGCATTAGCACCAAAGTTTTTCACTCTAATAACAATGGTTTCTTGTCCAAGACCTTCTCCTGTAGTTGGACCTAAAATATCCACCACGCCCAAATCATTAGTAAGTAAGTGTGTTACATTTTTAGTAAAACTATCATTTCCAGGAAATTCATCTCCAGTTAGGTTTGTTCGGGCAGCAATAACATAGGTTTGCCCTTGGGTAGATAAATCAACTGTTTGTGTAAAAGTATAGTTTGCTGATTCGTTAGGATTTATTGTTCCCACAAAATTTTCAGTAGCCACTAAATTTCCGTCCACTCTCAATTCTAATGGAAAATTGGTTTGTGCATTTAAACCAAAATTTCTAACAGAAACTTGAACACTTTCGTTTGTGGTTAGGATTCCGTCATTTGGATTTAAAATAGAATTTACCCCCAAATCATTATTGAAACCTCCTGAAAGGCTGAAAGAGGCTATCCTAGTGCGCCAAAAATTGTTTGCACTAAAATACTCGCCTGTAAACCAAAAAGTGAAATTATCGGGATCCATCGTTAAATGGGTATAATCTCCAAATCTATTAGAATTAGATTGCACCCCTATTCCATTGATTATTGTAGTTTCTGCAAGGGTCATTTGTCCGAGAGGATCTCCATCAAATCTTCCTGTGTATCGAATACCAACGGGAATAGTTCCACTTGCTATCTGAAATCCCATTCCCATATTTCCGGCAGCATCCATGGCTAAACTACCCATAAATCTGCTATTGGCATCAGCAGGCGCATAGGTGCCTTCCTGAAAAATGCTCCAAGGGCTTACGCCATCGGTTCTTAATTCAATCCACCGAATACCACTTCTGTCATTGCCATCAACATCTACATTAAAAGTTACTGTCATAGAATTGTGAGAGCCAAATTCTCTATAATTTACCATATATGAAATGACACCAGCTATCATATCAATTTTCTGTCCTGTTCCAGGCTGATTTACATCTCCTGTTCCAAAAGGCGCAAAAGTAGATTCAAACGGTTGTGTTGGAATTTCTAATGGTGCTGAAATGGTAGAGTTTGAGGACGTATTCCAATCCATGGTAATTTCCCATATTTTTAAATGATCAAAAGTTACTCCAGACCAGCCATCATCTTGAAAATAGACGATTTGTCCAGGAGTATTAGGAGTAAAGCTTGTTCCTAATAAATGAGCCGGATTTGGGCTTCTTACAGAGTTTGGGTTATTGACAATTCCAGGTAAATTGAACCCAACAATTTGAGGATTTGCACCACCAGCTAAAATAACATCTCTTTCTAAAACATAGGTGGTGTTTCCGGTAAATTTATTGGCAGTCATATAATAGCCATCTGGCCATACCGAATATTTTGGATAATCGGGAAAGGCATTTAATGGAAATTCATAGAGATTGTAAGCACCAGTAGGATCAGCTGTTTCAGAGACTGCAATAAGGAGTGCATTGTTAGAAGTTCTAAATTGACTCACAAAAAAACGATCTGCTAATTGGTCATATAGAACAATTGGATCACCACTATTTACACCATTTTGAAAAAAATCACCTAAGGAAATTGGTCCAAAAAGTAAGGTACCTGTTTTATCGAAAATTTTAATACCTAAGTTGAAGGCATGCACATAATGATTAGGTCCTACAGCACCTGTTGGGTCAGGTGGTAATGCTCCACCTTCTGATACTGTTGCACCATCAAAATTTTCTTCTAAAGCATAGGAGGTAATTCCTCCAAAGTCGGATTGTGCATTTGGTTCGCCAAACAACGGCAAAGCATTTGTGTTCACTTTTCGGGGAGCACGTAATCGGTTTCTAATAATTCGTGCTTCGGTATTATCTCTAACAGGAGGAATACCAGCAGTTGGCATTTCACTTACAGGCATCGTTTTTCCCAAAAATACACCTTGTGAAATAAATTCGGGTGCTTCTTGTGCTTGCATAAATGCAAAACAAATAAAGAAAAACAACGCCATTTGTACTCTTCTTTTCATAATAAAGTTTTGGTTTTAAATTTAGTTTACTAAATTACTAATATTAATCTAAAATAATTAAGTTTTAAAAACATTTTATCCTACTATGCAAACAATATAAGGTTGCAGTTAACAAATATGTATAGAAATAAATTACCTTTGTACTTGTTCAAAATCTGAAACATTTATTTTAAAATGATCCTCTTTTTCTCCAAACAAAATCAAACGATTTATGCGGTACAAACGCAACAAAATCTCAGCAAAACCAATATACAAAAATTAAACTGGCTCTTTGGAAACACTTCTTTAAAAAAAGAATCGTTCTTGACCGCTGGTTTAGACGATTTTTTTATAGGACCCCGCTCAGCCATGATAACTCCTTGGAGTACTAACGCCGTCGAGATTACGCAAAATATGGCCATTGAGGGTATCGTTAGAATTGAAGAATTTCATAGCGCTAAGGAGGGCAAAATTGATTTCGACCCCATGCTTTCTCAAAAATATGTGACTTTAGATCAAGATATTTTTTTAATACGTGCTAAACCAGAACCCATAAAAGAAATTTTAGATATTACCACATACAACAAAACGGAAGGATTATCACTAAATAATGAAGAGGTTACCTATTTAAAAGAACTCTCAAAAAAGATTGGAAGACCTCTAACCGATTCCGAGGTTTTTGGGTTTTCACAAGTAAATTCAGAACATTGTCGCCATAAAATTTTCAATGGCACTTTTATAATTGATGGTAAAGAAAAACCTAGTTCCCTTTTTAAACTCATCAAAAAAACAGCCGCTGAAAATCCGAATACAATTATTTCAGCATATAAAGACAATGTAGCCTTTATAGATGGCCCAATGGTAGAACAATTTGCGCCAAAAACAGCTGATAAGCCTGATTTTTACCAAAAGAAAAACTACCACAGTGTCATTTCGCTTAAAGCGGAAACCCACAACTTTCCAACTACTGTTGAACCTTTTAATGGAGCTGCCACAGGAAGTGGTGGTGAAATAAGAGACAGACTTGCCGGCGGAAAAGGCTCTTTACCATTAGCCGGGACCGCAGTGTATATGACATCATACTCTCGGGTAGAAGAAAACAGAGTTTGGGAACAAAAATTTAAAGCACGAAAATGGCTTTATCAAACTCCTTTAGATATTTTAATAAAAGCCTCTAACGGGGCTTCTGACTTTGGAAATAAATTTGGACAACCGCTTATTGCAGGCTCTATTCTAACTTTTGAACATAAAGAAACAGGTGCTTTAGCTTCATTCAGCAATCGTATGTTGGGTTATGACAAGGTAATCATGATGGCAGGCGGAATTGGTTATGGTAAAAAAGACCAAAGCATAAAAAACACTCCCAAAACCGGCGACGATATCGTTATTTTAGGAGGCGATAATTATCGCATTGGAATGGGCGGAGCTGCAGTATCTTCAGCAGATACAGGTGCATTTTCCAGCGGTATTGAATTAAATGCCATTCAACGGTCCAACCCTGAAATGCAAAAACGCGCTGCTAATGCCATTCGGGCAATGGTAGAAAGTGATGTAAATCCTATTGTTTCCATTCACGATCACGGCGCTGGAGGACATTTAAATTGTCTGAGCGAATTGATAGAAGAAACTGGAGGGCAAATACAGCTAGACGCCCTTCCTGTTGGCGACCCAACCCTTTCTGCAAAAGAAATTATTGGTAATGAGTCACAAGAACGCATGGGTTTGATTATTGGCAAAAAAGATACCGCCACACTACGCCGAATAGCCGAACGCGAACGTGCCCCAATGTATGAAGTAGGAACTGTTACTGGCGATAACCGGTTTGTTTTTATTTCAAAAGAAGGTAAATCCCCAATGGATTTGGCACTAGCAGACATGTTTGGCAGTTCGCCAAAAACCATTATGAACGATATAACGGTAAGCAGAAACTATTCTGCATTAGACTATGATTCAAAAAAATTAAAATATTATTTAACCCAAGTGCTACAGCTGGAAGCTGTGGCATGTAAAGACTGGCTCACTAACAAAGTAGATCGTTGTGTCACTGGACGTGTTGCCAAGCAACAATGTGTTGGTCCATTACAAATTCCACTTAACAATTGCGGGGTTATGGCGTTAGATTATAACGGCAAAGAAGGTGTTGCCACGAGTATCGGGCACTCCCCAATTTCCGGATTAATTGATCCCGTTGCTGGCTCGCGAAATTCCATAGCAGAAGCCCTGACTAACATCATTTGGGCTCCTTTAAAAGATGGATTGCAATCTGTTTCTTTATCGGCAAACTGGATGTGGCCTTGTAATAATGAAGGCGAAGATGCCCGTTTGTATCAAGCTGTAGAGGCTGTTTCACAATTTGCTATTGCTTTAGGCATCAATGTTCCTACAGGAAAAGATTCTCTTTCTATGAAACAAAAATATCCCGATGGCGATGTGCTTTCACCTGGAACTGTAATTATTTCAGCAGCTGGTAATTGTGACAACATCACCCAAGTAGTAGAACCTGTACTTCAAAAAAATAAAGGAAGTATTTACTACATCAACTTTAGTCAGGATGCTTTTCAACTTGGCGGTTCTTCTTTAGCGCAAATTTTAAATGAAATTGGTAATGAAGCACCTACTGTTACCGATGCCACTTATTTTAAAAACGCCTTTAATACTATTCAGCAATTAATTAAAGAAAATAAAATTGCAGCAGGACACGATATTTCTTCAGGTGGTTTAATCACCGCTTTGCTCGAAATGTGTTTTGCAGATAACGATTTAGGTGCCGATATAAATCTTACCGCTCTAATAGAAAACGATATCATAAAACTACTTTTTTCCGAAAATAGCGGCATATTAATTCAAGCAAACAAAGACGTAGAAGTTGAAAATGCTTTCGCGAAAGCAAACATAAAGGCAATAAAAATTGGAACTGTTGCCAAAAGCGATACGCTTACAATTACTCACAAAGCAAACACCGAACGATTTACCATTTCCGAAATGCGCGATATTTGGTATAAAACCTCCCATCTTTTAGACAGAAAACAAAGCGGTATTGCAAAAGCTGACGAACGTTATGAAAACTATAAAAATCAACCGTTAGCGTTTAAGTTTCCAAAGCATTTTGAAGGAAAGTTACCCTACACCAAAACTTCTAAAGGCGGTGAGCGCATAAAAGCTGCAATTCTTAGGGAAAAGGGAAGTAACAGCGAACGCGAAATGGCAAATGCGATGTATTTGGCAGGTTTTGACGTGAAAGATGTGCATATGACCGATTTAATAAGCGGGCGCGAAACCCTAGAAGACATACAATTTATTGGTGCCGTAGGCGGATTTTCCAACTCGGATGTTTTAGGTAGTGCTAAAGGTTGGGCAGGCGCATTTCTATACAATGAAAAAGCAAAAAAAGCCTTGGACAATTTCTTTAAAAGAGAAGATACGCTGTCGGTTGGAATTTGCAATGGTTGTCAGTTGTTTATGGAACTAGAAGTAATAAATCCGGAACACAAAGTTCACGGAAAATTAGTACATAACGATTCCCGAAAACACGAAAGCAACTTTACTTCGGTAACTGTTCAAGAAAATAATTCAGTGATGCTTTCTAGTTTAGCTGGTAGCACTTTGGGGGTGTGGATTTCACACGGCGAAGGAAAATTTAACTTGCCAATGGAAGAAAACGCCTACAATATTGTGGCTAAATATGGTTATGATGCGTATCCGGCAAATCCGAATGGCTCCGATTATAACGTGGCAATGATGAGTTCAAAAGACGGTCGTCATTTGGTGATGATGCCACATATTGAACGTTCCATTTTTCAATGGAACTGGGCGTACTATCCTAAAGACAGAAAAGACGAAGTTTCTCCTTGGGTTGAGGCCTTTGCGAATGCTTTGAAGTGGTTAGAAAATATTTAATACGATTAATGTCTTAAAAAAAATTATTTAAAAATTGTAAGCCTTTATTTTTTTTACGACTGTGAATTTTAGTACCTTTCCTTATTAAAATTTTATGATGAAAAAAATACTTTACTCTCTGCTCCTTTTCATTTCCTTTGTTGGATTTAGTCAAGAAACCTCAGAAAAATTTCACCGCGCAACAATACACTACAATTCTGCTGAGAATTTAAAAAAACTTCAAAACTTGGGTGTTCCTATGGATCATGGCAACCACAAACCCGGTTTATTTCTAATTTCTGATTTTTCAGATTCCGAAATTCAGTCTGCAAGAAATTTAGGACTTCAGGTGGACATTGAAATTGAAGACGTTCAGAAATTTTATGAAGAACAAAACTTCAAAGCAAAAAGCAGTAACAACACAAAAAATGCATCGTGTAGCTCAAATGGAAACATCAACTATGTAACCCCTATAAACTATAACAATGGTAGTATGGGAGGCTATTTAACTTACGCTCAAATGCTGCAAGAACTAGATGACATGCATGCACTTTACCCTAATTTAATTTCAGGGAGAAGCAATGTGGGTACTTTTCAAACAGAACAAGGACGTGCGCTACAATGGACTAAAATAACAAACAATCCGCAGGCTTCAAACAATAGGCCTCAAGTACTTTACACCGCTATTCACCATGCTAGAGAACCTGCTTCCTTATCGCAAACCATCTTTTTTATGTGGTATTTGTTAGAAAATTACAACACTAGCGATGAAATTAAAAACATCGTTGACAATACCGAATTATATTTTATTCCAGTAGTAAACCCCGACGGTTATATTCGTAATGAAACCACCAATCCGAATGGAGGCGGAATGTGGCGAAAAAACAGGCGCAACCACGGTAATGGTACTTTTGGCGTGGACAACAACAGAAATTATGACTACTGGATAAATGGCGACCCCAACCAAAGTGTTTGGAACACCTCAGGCACATCCCAAAACACCAATGGAGAAACCTATGCTGGCAGTGGTCCATTATCTGAACCAGAAAACCAAGCTGTAAAATTCTTTGTAGATAATCACAATTTTACTGTTGCCTTAAATGCTCACACCTCTGGCGAATTGCTGCTTTATCCTTATGGATATGCCAATAATGTGCCCACACCCGATGATGCCATTTACAGAGGAATTTCAGAAATCATGGTTTCGCAAAGTGGATATTCTAATATTATTTCAGCCGATTTATACCCTGCAGCGGGCGATTCTGATGATTTTATGTATGGTCAAACACAGGATCACAACAAAATATTTGCTTTCACACCCGAAATTGGACCCCAATTTTGGCCACCAGAATCTGCCATTATTGATATCTGTAAAGAAATGATGTTTACTAACATAACCGCTGCAAAACTAACTTCAAATTATGCCGCCATTGCAGATACAACTCCAGAATTTATTGGAGGTGCTGCAAATTTTAATGCCACTTTTTTACTTACCAAATACGGACTTTCGGGAGTAGGTAATTTTACCGTTAGTATCGCCCCAATTTCTGCTAATATAGCCTCTGTAGGAGCTCCACAAAATTTTAACAATCTAGCTACTCTACAAAACGTATCTGGCAGTATTCCTATAAGTCTTGAAATTGGCACATCTAGTGGCGACGATATCGTATATGAGTTAGTAGTGTTTAATGGAAGTTATGAAGAGCGAACCTTAATTACCAAAAAATTTGGCACCTTAAATACAATTTTTGAAGACAACGCAAACAGTGTATCCACCAATTTCACAAACAATGGTTGGGGCGTTACTTCACAGACATTTGTATCCCCTTCATCTTCCATTACAGATTCTCCAAGCGGAAATTATGGTAGCAATCAAAACAAAACCATCACCCTAAACTCTCCCATCAATTTAGCAGTTGCAACAGGAGCAACCATCTCTTTTTATGCCAAATGGGACATTGAAAACAATTGGGATTATGCACAGTTTGAAATTTCAATAAACAATGGAAGCACATGGATACCACAGTGTGGAAAATTCACTAATGCAGGCAGCACCAATAATGGGCAACCCACTGGCGAACCTTTATATGACGGCACACAAAATGAGTGGGTATTAGAAGAAATAAATTTAAATGATTATTTAGGAGAAAGCATTTTAGCACGATTTCAATTTGTATCGGATAATAATGTACAAGCAGACGGCTTTTATTTTGACGATTTTAAAGTAAATATATTAGAAAACACCATACTTTCAGTAACCGATTTTTCTAATTCTCCATTTGTCATTTACCCTAATCCAGTGACCGATGTTTTAAACATACAAACACATCTAGAAAACTACGAAATTCAACTTTATACACTGCATGGGCAACTTATTTTTGAACAAAAAAACAATAATGGCACACAAAATGTAGACTACTCTATATTTTCTTCAGGCCTGTATTTCTTGGTTTTGCACACTGAAAATAGCTCAGAGACCCTAAAAATTATAAAAAAATAAATACAAACTTTAATTAGAATAAAGAGTTACCTTACTAATAAAAAATAGGTGTAACTCTTTTTTTAATTTAGAAATGAATCCTTTCGTTATTTTTCTTAATTTGCATACCTACTAAGTTTTATATCATGATAAAAATAACTCGCCTTTTTGACTTTCCATACTACCAGCTAGAAAAAAATAACCTCCCCGATTGTCTTGTAACAAAATATGAAAATGAATGGGTAAAGACCTCTACTCAAGAATATGTGAATAAAGCCAATTCAATTTCCAGAGGACTCCTCCATTTGGGTGTTCAAAAAAATAATAAAATTGCCGTTATATCTGCTACAAACAGAACCGAATGGAATATTTTAGACATTGGTATATTGCAAGTTGGAGCACAAAATGTACCTATTTATCCTACCATAAGTGAACAAGACTACGAATTTATATTAAACCATTCTGAATCTATTTATTGCTTTGTTTCCAATCAAGAAATTTTTGACAAAGTGATGAGAATAAAAAAGAATATTCCTTCATTAAAGGAAGTGTATTCTTTTGACAGTATTCCAAATTGTAAAAACTGGAAGGATTTACTAAAATTAGAAAAAGACACCGGTTTACAAGAAGAAGTAGAAATACGAAAAAGTGAAGTACTTCCTAACGATTTAGCAACCATCATTTACACTTCCGGAACCACCGGAAGGCCAAAAGGCGTTATGCTATCGCATCACAACATAGTTTCTAATGTATTATACAGCGCACCAAGAATTCCATTTCAAGAAGGAAGCTCAGTGGCGTTAAGTTTCTTGCCCGTGTGCCATATTTTTGAACGAATGATTTTGTACATCTACCAATATTTTTCAGTCTCTATTTATTTTGCAGAATCCATTGAAAAAATAACCGACAACCTTAAAGAAGTGCATCCACATGTGATGACCGTGGTGCCAAGGTTAGCCGAAAAAGTATATGACAAAATTTACACCAAAGGAACAGAGTTAACAGGGCTAAAAAAGAAATTATTCTTTTGGGCTGTTGAACTAGGGCTAAAATATGAACCATACGGTGCCAATGGATTCTGGTATGAATTTCAATTAAAAATAGCAAGAAAACTTATTTTCAGCAAATGGAAAGAAGCATTAGGAGGAAGACTAACCCTGATGGTATCTGGAAGTGCTGCTTTACAACCAAGACTTGCCAGAGTGTTTGCATCAGCAGGTATGCCCATAATGGAGGGATACGGGCTTACAGAAACCTCACCCGTAATTTCAGTAAATGATATGCGAAATGGCATGTTCCGAATTGGTTCCGTAGGAAAACCCATTGGAGAAACAGAAGTAAAAATTGCCGAAGATGGTGAAATATTAATTAAAGGCCCACAAGTAATGTTAGGCTATTACAAAGATGCAGAAAAAACAACAGAAGCTATAGAAAACAACTATTTTCATACTGGTGACATTGGAGAAATTGACAAAAACGGCTTCCTTAAAATAACCGACCGTAAAAAAGAAATGTTTAAAACCTCTGGCGGAAAATATATTGCCCCTCAACTTCTTGAAAATGCTATGAAACAATCCATGTTTATTGAACATATCATGGTGATAGGCGATGGCGAAAAAATGCCTGCAGCACTCATTCAACCAAACTTTGATTTTGTAAAAGATTGGGCTAGTAGAAAAAAAATAAACATAGGAACAACCTTAAAAGACCTTTGCGAAAATGAACAAGTCATAGCTCGTATCCAAGAAGAAGTGGACATTCACAATGAAGGCTTTGGAAAATGGGAAAAAATTAAATGCTTTGAGTTAACACCAGAGGTATGGAGTATTGAACAAGGACACCTTACCCCTACCATGAAGCTTAAACGCCGCGTTGTAAAAGAAATGTATAAAGATTTGTATGTCAAAATTTATGGCCTCTCATAGCAAATTAAAAATATCCTGTTTTTCTTAATTAAAAATTTCATAAAATAAGTTATACCCACCTACTTAACATATTTTCATTTTTTTTAATACTAATACTTTTATTAGTAATTAATAAATTAAAAAAATGAAAACTAAAAATTTTCTAGTTTCTGGTATTGTAGGAGGAATTGTATATTTCCTCCTAGGGTGGTTGTTTTATGGTTTTTTATTTAAAGATTTCTTTCCTCCCCAAGAAGAAAGCATGTAAGGAATACTCTTTATTTTCCTTGGCTGTTTAACGTATGGTTTATTTATTGCTTATATTTTTACAAAATAGGCACAAATTACTACCATGACAGCTGGCACGCAAGCAGGAGCAATTATTGGAATATTCACTACCTTATTTTTTAATTTTTTTAATATGGCAATGAATACAGTAGCTACTTATGAAATATTTGCAATGGATGCTGGCATTACAATAGTATCTTCTGCAATAATAGGTGTTATTATAGCTGCTGTTAATGGCAAAATGAGGTAATTTCCCTTTTAATATTTTTATTGCTTAACTCCTCTAATTCCTCTAGAGGAGTTAAGCAATAAAAATTTATTATAATTTTATTATGCGTGCATAGTATTTTTTTGTAACTTAGCGTTAAATTATTTCTTATCTGATGAAAGATAAAACCGTAGATTACGTCTTAAGAACAACTTGGCAGGCAATTAGCAAAATGTATAATGAAGAAGCTGCAAAATTTGACAGCACCATGGCAACCGGATTTGCTCTATTAAGCATCGACCCCGAAAAAGGCACTCCTTCCACTTCTTTAGGTCCAAAAATGGGTATGGAAGCCACTAGTTTATCCAGAACTTTAAAAGCTATGGAAGATCGCGGTTTAATTATTCGAAAACCAAATCCTGAGGATGGCAGAGGTGTTTTAATATACCTAACCGAATTTGGCAAAGAAAAAAGAGAATATTCTAGAAATCATGTATTAAAATTTAACGAAGTTGTGCACCATAAAGTTTCCGAAGAAAAAATGAATACTTTTTTTGAAGTTATGGAAACCATCAATGAAATGATAGCCAATAAAAAAATATATACTAACGAATTAGTAAATAAACATTATGAGTAAGAGAAGAATAAACAAAGTAGCCGTAATAGGTTCAGGAATTATGGGAAGCGGCATAGCCCTTCACTTTGCCAACATTGGTGTAGAAGTTTTGCTATTAGACATTGTACCTCGTGAACTTAATGAAGCCGAAAAGAAAAAAGGGTTAAACCTGCAAGACAAAACAGTAAGAAACCGAATCGTAAATGACTCCTTGTTAGGAGCTATTAAATCAAAACCATCACCCACTTACCATGCCAGTTTTGCTAAAAGAATCACAACCGGAAATCTAGAAGACGACATCGCAAAAGTGAAAGATGTAGATTGGATTATAGAAGTCGTTATTGAGCGTCTAGACATTAAACAACAAGTATTTGCTACCATAGACAAACACCGAACCCCAGGCACTTTAATTTCTTCAAATACTTCCGGTATTCCTATTCATTTTATGAATGAAGGCAGAAGTGATGATTTTCAAAAACATTTCTGCGGTACACATTTCTTCAATCCAGCTCGATATTTAAAACTATTTGAAATCATCCCAGGTCCAAAAACATCCCAAGATGTATTGGATTTTCTAAATGAATATGGCGAGAAATTTCTAGGAAAAACTTCAGTTATTGCCAAAGACACCCCCGCTTTCATAGGTAACCGTGTAGGAATTTTTGGTATTCAAAGCCTTTTTCACCAAGTAAAAGAAATGGGACTAACGGTAACGGAAGTCGATAAACTTACAGGTCCTATTATTGGTCGCCCAAAATCGGCAACCTTCCGCACCGTAGATGTTGTTGGCCTCGACACTTTAGTTCATGTAGCAAACGGAATTTATGATAATTGCCCAAAAGACGAAGCACACTCCCTATTTAAACTACCCGATTTCATTGAAAAAATGGTAGAAAACAAATGGCTAGGAAGCAAAACTGGACAAGGTTTTTATAAAAAAGTAGGTAAAGACATCTTAGAGCTTGACCTCAACACCTTAGTATACAAAGCATCCAAAAAAGCAAATTTTGCAACTTTGGAAAAGACCAAAACTATCGATAAACCCATCGATCGTTTTCCGGTTTTAGTGGCGGGTGAGGATAAAGCAGGCAAATTTTATCGAAAAAACTTCGCTGGAATGTTTGCATATATTTCTAACAGAATTCCTGAAATATCTGATGAGCTTTATAAAATTGACGACGCCATGAAAGCAGGTTTTGGATGGGAAAATGGACCCTTTGAAATCTGGGATTCTATAGGAATTGAAAAAGGACTTGAACTCATTAAAGCAGAAGGCCTCTCGGCAGCTAATTGGGTAAATGAAATGCTTTCCTCCGGAAATAAAACCTTCTATACCATAAAAAATGGAGCTACCTATTTTTATGATATCTCTTCTAAACAACAAACCAAAGTACCAGGTCAAGATGCGTTTATCCTTTTAAACAACATTCGCGAAAGCAAAAAAATATGGAGTAATGATGAAGCCATCATAGAAGATTTAGGTGATGGAATTCTTAATTTAGAATTCCAATCTAAAATGAATACCATTGGTGCTGGTGTATTACAAGGTATTAATAAAGCAATTGATTTAGCCGAAAAAGAGTACAATGGATTAGTAATAGGAAATCAAGGAGCAAACTTTTCAGTAGGAGCAAACATAGGAATGATCTTTATGCTGGCTGTAGAACAGGAATATGACCAACTAAATATGGCTGTAAAAATGTTTCAAGACACCATAATGCGAGTGCGATACTCCTCTATACCTGTAATCGTTGCTCCTCACGGTATGACCTTAGGTGGTGGCTGTGAAATGAGCATGCATGCAGATAAAGTAGTAGCAGCTGCTGAAACCTACATAGGTTTGGTTGAATTTGGCGTAGGTTTAATCCCAGGAGGTGCAGGATCAAAAGAAATGACCTTAAGAGCTTCCGATACCTTCCAAAAAAACGATGTAGAATTAAATAGACTGCAGGAATATTTCCTAACCGTAGCGATGGCAAAAGTTTCTACTTCTGCTTATGAAGCTTATGATTTAGGCATTCTTCAAAAAGGAAAAGATAGTGTTGTGGTCAATAAAGACCGACAACTAGCCGAAGCAAAAAAACAAGCATTACTCCTTTCAGAAGCCGGATACACAAAACCAATACAACGAACAGATATTAAGGTATTAGGTAAACAAGCCTTGGGTATGTTTTTAGTAGGTACTGATACCATGCTAGCTAGTAAATACATAAGCGAGCATGACAAAAAAATAGCCAACAAACTTGCCTATGTAATGGCAGGAGGCGATTTATCTGAACCAACCCTAGTTAGCGAACAGTATTTATTAGATTTAGAAAGAGAAGCCTTCTTAAGTTTAACAACAGAAAGAAAAACGATGGAACGAATTCAAAATATGTTGAAAACAGGGAAACCGCTTCGCAATTAAGGGTTCCCTCTCCGATCCTCCCCAAAAGGGAGGGAGGAATATTGTAAATAAAATTAATGTTGAATTAAAAAATCCCTAAGCCCCCTCTCCTTTGGAGAAGGCTAGGGTGAAAAAAAAATATGAAAACAGCATACATAGTAAAAGGGTACCGAACAGCCGTTGGAAAAGCTCCTAAAGGCGTGTTCCGATTTAAAAGAACTGATGAACTGGCAGCAGAAACCATTCAATATATGATGGAAAAAATACCACAATTAGACAAATTGCGTATTGATGATGTCATGGTAGGAAACGCAATGCCCGAAGGTGCACAAGGATTAAATATGGGGCGTTTTATCTCGTTAATGGGCTTAAAAACTATTGATGTTCCTGGAGTTACTGTAAATAGATTTTGCTCTTCTGGATTAGAAACAATTGCTATGGCAACCGCAAAAATTCAATCTGGCATGGCCAACTGTATTATTGCAGGAGGTGCAGAAAGCATGAGCTCTGTTCCTATGTCTGGCTTTAAAACAGAACTTAGTTACGATTTAGCAAAATCGGGTCATGAAGATTATTACTGGGGAATGGGAAATACTGCTGAGGCCGTAGCCAATAAATACAACATATCACGAGAAGACCAAGATGCATTTGCTTTTAATTCGCACATGAAAGCTTTAAAAGCGCAAGAAGAAGGTAAATTTGATGAGCAAATAGTGCCAATTACCGTAAACCAAGTATATGTAGATGACCAAGGTAAAAAATCAACACGTACCTATACGGTTACTAAAGATGAAGGTCCTAGAGCCGGCACAAGTTTAGAAGTACTTGCTAAATTGCCCGCCGTTTTTGCTGCCGGTGGAAGTGTAACCGCCGGAAATTCCTCACAAATGAGTGATGCCGCTGCATTTGTCATTGTAATGAGTGAAGAAATGGTAAAAGAATTAAACCTTGAGCCAATAGCTCGATTAGCTAGTTATGCCGCAGCTGGAGTGGAACCAAGTCTTATGGGAATTGGTCCAGTAAAAGCAGTCCCTAAAGCTCTAAAACAGGCTGGATTAAAGCAAGATGATATTTCTCTTATCGAATTAAACGAGGCTTTTGCATCGCAATCATTAGCAGTAATACGCGAACTGGGTCTTCATCCAGAAATTGTAAATGTAAATGGTGGTGCCATTGCATTAGGACATCCACTAGGGTGTACTGGCGGTAAACTTTCTGTACAACTCTTTGATGAAATGCGAAAAAGAAACTTAAACAATAAATACGGCATCGTAACCATGTGCGTAGGTACCGGTCAAGGTGCAGCAGGTGTCTATGAGTTTTTGAAATAAAAAGGTGTTTTAAAGTGGTGAAAGTTTAGTGAAAAATTTAAATAAACATTTAAAACAACATCTAAAACAAAAAAAGTTTAACTAAATAAAAAATACCATTCTTTTAAAGATGGTTAGGAAGCAGAAATGGAAACAACAAATAAAAACAACATTCTTCGCGGTGGCCAATTCATCGTAAAAGAAACCTCTTATGAAAATGTATTCACTCCAGAAGATTTTAATGAAGAGCAAAAAATGATGCGTGACTCTGTTAAGGAATTTGTTGATAGAGAAATCTGGCCAAATAAAGACCGTTTTGAAAATAAAGACTATGCTTTTACCATAGAGGTAATGCGTAAAGCTGGTGAATTAGGTCTTCTAGGAATTACAGTACCCGAAGCGTATGGCGGACTAGGTATGGACTTTGTTACAACCATGCTAGTTTGTGATTATATTTCGGGTGCTACGGGTTCATTTAGTACTGCTTTTGGCGCGCACACTGGTATTGGTACATTACCAATTACCCTATATGGTACCGAAGAACAAAAACAAAAATACGTTCCTAAGCTTGCAACTGGCGAGTGGTTTGGCTCCTATTGTCTAACCGAACCAGGCGCAGGTAGTGATGCCAATAGCGGTAAAACAAAAGCCGTTCTTTCTGCTGATGGAAAATACTACAGCATAACAGGACAAAAAATGTGGATTACCAATGCTGGATTTTGTAACACTATGATTGTTTTTGCCCGCATCGAAGACGACAAAAACATCACAGGTTTTATTGTAGAAAATGATCCTGCTAATGGAATTTCAACCGGTGAAGAAGAAAAAAAACTAGGAATTCACGGCTCCTCAACACGCCAAGTATTCTTTAATGAAACTAAAGTCCCCGTAGAAAACATGCTTGCCGGACGAGGTGAAGGATTTAAAATAGCAATGAATGCATTAAACGTTGGCAGAATTAAGTTAGCTGCAGCTTGTTTAGATGCACAACGAAGAGTAATTAGTAACGCTGTAAAATATGCTAATGAACGCGTACAGTTTAAAACTCCAATTGCCCAGTTTGGTGCAATCAAACAAAAACTAGCCGAAATGGCTACCGCCACATACGTAGGAGAAAGTGCATCCTACCGTGCCGCTAAAAACATCGAAGATCGCATTGTAGCAAGAAAAGTCGAGGGCAATTCGCCTCAAGAAGCTGAGTTAAAAGGAGTAGAAGAATATGCCATTGAATGTTCTATTTTAAAAGTAGCTGTTTCAGAAGATATTCAAAATTGCTCTGATGAAGGCATTCAAATATTTGGTGGTATGGGCTTTTCTAAAGACACCCCTATGGAAGCTGCTTGGAGAGATGCACGTATTGCGAGAATTTATGAAGGTACTAACGAAATCAATCGAATGCTGGCTGTAGGCATGCTCGTTAAAAAAGCAATGAAAGGCCATGTGGATTTATTAGGACCAGCAACCGCAGTTGGCGAAGAATTAATGGGAATTCCATCATTTGATACACCAGATTATTCCGAACTTTTTGCCGAAGAAAAAGCAATGATTACAAAATTAAAAAAAGTATTCTTGATGGTTGCGGGAGGTGCTGTAAAAAAATATGGTCAAGATATTGAAGAACAACAACAATTATTGCTCAATGCCGCTGACATTTTAATTGAAATTTATATGGCGGAGTCTGCAATATTACGTGCAGAAAAAAATACCAAACGTTTTGGTGAGGGCAAGCAGAAAGAGCAAATTGCTATGGCCAAGTTAAATCTTTACAATGCGGTAGAAAAAGTAACCTCAGCTGCAAAATCTGGAATCCTATCTTTTGCATTGGGTGATGAGCAAAAAATGATGCTTATGGGTCTTAACCGGTTTACAAAATACACCAATTACCCAAACATTATAGAACTAAGAAAAACGATAGCAGAAAAAGTAATTGCAGAAAATACATACCCATTTTAAGCATGCATTTTAAAATATAGACAAGTTTTATTTTCTACTTTTTTATGGCAAAAAAAATAAAGATTCAAGTGTTTAGAGTGAATTATAAGATTGTTTACTATTCAAAACAAAAATAACTGTAAATGCGTTTGGCAAAAATTTTAAAATAAATTTCATTGAAAATAAAAAAATGCAGACAGGTAAACACCTGTCTGCATAAGCTTGCTAATTAAAAACATATGGGGAGCAATAACACTTTAAATAAAATCTGAAGCGTTAAAAGATATGGTTTTCTCTTTGTTGCCGTTTTTAAGTACGACTTTGTATTGAATAGTTGTAGCAAATTTTTGGTTGTAGCTTATAGACAACCAAACTTGTTTATACCCCCATCCAGGATATTCTTTTAAAATTTTCTTACTAAGAAAATAAGGCACATTTACAGATTCGTAGTTTTCATCGGACTGTATTATGTTTCCTTTTGAGTCAAATACCGCGTTGATAGCGTTTTTACCTTCTCTAAAAACCACATCGTAGGTTGCACTTGAGGTTTTCGTGTACACAACCTCTTTTTGGATGTCGAAATTTGCTACAACGGTTTGAAGTGCCCGCACGCGATTAGAAATTACATTTAACTCCATCGAATGAAGATAGTTTAGGTTTGACATCGTTTTCATAGGTTTTTCTATGATAGATGTAGCATTCAAATTTACATAAGCGATTTCATTTTGAGCTTTGGTCAGATTGGTTATACCTAAAAAAAGTAAACCAAAAACAATTGTTTTCATACTGTTTGTTTTAATTGTGTTAATAATTCCCCGTTTTTTTTGTTAAACTAAAAACGAATAGGTTTACTATTCAAATCGTTTATCTAATACCGAAAATAAATATAAAAGTTAGATACTGCGCAATAATTAGAATAGACAAATAATAGACAAGACTCTGAATTAAACAGAAAAACATTAGTAAAATAAGTAGATGTTACCGATTATAAACTTTGAATAAATTTATCTAAATCCGTATTTTCCGATAAGTTTAATTTCTTTCTGAGGCGATATCGTGCAGTAATGAGGGAAGAATTTGTAATATTTTGTAGCGTAGCAATTTCATTATTGTCAATTTTTAGGCGAATAAGGGAACACAAACGGATGTCTTTTTTGGTTAATTTGGGAAATTTTTCGTGTAGTACTTTGTAAAAAGAAGCACTCAAAGTGTCTACTTTTTTATAGAAAATATCTGTTTCGGTGTCAAAGACTACTTTATTTTTTATTTCGCTTTGGAGTTCTTCAAACAGATTTTTTCTAGATCTACCTCTTGTACCCTTAATGTTATTTATTTGTTCGTGCAAATCTTTAGCCCATTGATGGCTTTGTGTAAGGTTGATTGCAAAATCAGAAAGATCTCTTTTCTTTTCTTCTATTTCATAATTGAGTTGCTGGTTTTTTAGCGCAGTATTGGCAGACATTTGTTGGGCAATAATTTGTAATTGCTTGCGCCTTTGATACAAAAAAAACAGCAACCCAGTTACCAGTGTAAAAATCAATATTGCAATCCAAAATCGAAGTCCTTGCTGTTTTATAACTTCTTTTTTCTGTTGTTTTTCATATGCCAGATTTTCTTGAATATTATTTAGCGTAATTTCGTTAAGCATATTTTGAAGTTCATTTTGTGAAATCAAGGTTTTCTGCACAATACTATCTTGCAGTTCATTTAGATCATGTAAGGCATTATAGGCTTTTAAATACTTATTTTCACCTTTATACAAGGCTTCTAAGGCCATAAAGTATTGTAATTTTGCTTCGGGCTCTAATGGCATTTCAAGATATTTATTCATATGCCGCACTGTTTTTTCGGCTTCTTCAAAGTTTTTTAAAAGAACTTGGGTTTTAACCAATTGACTTCCGGCAGCCATAAGCCGTGTAAAATCAAAAGGTAAAAAATCATTATCTTCATAAGGAGCCATTTTATAAAATGAAAAATTTTGCTTGTATAAATCTGCTGCCTCTTTTAGTTTTCCTATTTCAAGATAAACATCTGCAATATTGTCAATCACACTACCATAAATGTGTAGGTTTGAAAAATGGGGATCGGCAATGTTTTTTGCTTCTTGGAAATAAAACAAAGCAGAATCTAATTCTTTTTTTTGCAAACAGAAAAAGAGACCATAATTATTCAAGGCAGAAACATATAATTTTGTTTTACTAGGTTTTGTAAATTCAATCCCTTTTTTATACACAATTTTTGCACTATCAAGCATACCAAGTTTTAAAAAATTACTTGCCACTAGACTAAAATTAAAGGCTTGGACATTAAATAACCCTTCTTTCTCTGATTTGCTTAAATGCACTTCATTGCGGTAGTAGTAATCAATAAAATTCTTTATTTGCCTATTAGATTCCTTAATTAATCCCAATTGATTTAATCGCAATGCAAAATCAGCGTAAAAATTCAGTTTGTCTTGATGATTTCCTTCTATTAGCGGCATCCATTCTAGTCCTTTAAAGGAATAAGTAATGTATTTGTTTAGGTCTGTACTAAATTTGTAGTGGTTAGCAGAATCCTTCCATTGTTTATGTTGTTTAATAGCTTGCTCGGAAGGTATAGACGTTTGAGCTACATTTCCCCAACAAATAAGAATCCATGCGTATCTTATAAGTTTCAACAAATTAGAATTAAAAGATTGCTTAAAATTTATCTCGGGGATGGTCAAAGATATTAAAAAAATACTTAAAATATATTGCACTTTTTACAGTGTATAGCTTTCCTAAAAAGCCCATAAGCAAAATCATTTTCAGGCTTTTAAACCATTACTTTTTACTCGAATTTCCAAAACCTAAAACACCTACACCTTTCACTTTTAATTATTTGCATGCCCTACTCTATTTACTGCTTTAGTCTCTAAGTTCCCTAATAAACTTTTTCTTATATTAGCAAAAATTTAAACCTTATTCTACTCCTTTGTTAACACGTTTATTTATGAAACCTAACTATACAGGGGCAACAAGCTAAACCGATTAATAAAATATCAATCACAATGTAATGGAAATCCCCTTAATAATTACACTATGTACGTTATTACTTTTAGCATATATATTTGATGTAAGCTCCTCAAAAACCAAAATACCCTCTGTAATTTTATTGTTAATTCTAGGTTGGGCCGTTAAAGCTATCGCTGTTTTTTTTAAGATTTCTATTCCCGATTTAAAGCCTATACTTCCCATTTTAGGAACTATAGGAATTATTTTAATTGTTCTTGAAGGTTCGTTGGAAGTAGAAATAAAAAAAGCCAAGTTGCCTTTTATTGGAGAATCCTTTATCCTTTCTTTTTTACCTATACTCATTATAAGTTTTACTCTAGCATGGGCATTTCATTATTTTGGAAATGTGTCTTTAAAAACTGGTCTTGCTAACGCCATTCCTTTTTCTATAATAAGCAGTGCCATCGCCATACCTAGTGTGAAAAATTTTGTTGCAAAAGACAAGGAGTTTGTTACCTATGAAACTAGTTTGTCGGATATTCTTGGNATCTTCTTCAATTTTATTGTGCTAAATGGAAAAATAGGCTCAGACACGATAGGTTTGTTTTTTCTTGAGTTACTCCTTATTTTAATTGTTTCCTTTATTGCATCCATTGGTTTGGCGTTTTTAATGGGAAAAATAAGGCATAATGTTAAGTTTGCACCTATCATTCTTATCATTGTATTAATTTATGCCGTTTCAAAAATCTATCATTTACCTGCATTGTTGTTTATCTTGCTATTTGGGCTCTTTATTGGTAATTTGGAAGAATTTAAAGGAAACAAATTCATACATCGGTTTCAACCCGAAATTTTAAATAAAGAAGTTTTTAAGTTTAAAGAACTAACCTCTGAGGTAACTTTTTTAATTCGAACCTTATTTTTTCTTCTTTTTGGTTACTTTATTGAAATTAAAGAACTATTAAATCCAGAAACCATTATTTGGGCAGCTAGTATCACATTAGGCATTTTTTTACTACGCCTTCTTTTACTTTTACTTTTTAAAATTTCTTTACTACCTTTATTGTTTATTGCTCCAAGGGGTTTGATTACCATATTATTATATCTTTCAATTCCTTTAAGCTTAAAATCAGATATAATGAACGATTCTTTAATTATCCAAGTTATAGTGATGACCACTCTTATGATGATGTTTGGGTTAATGACTACAAAAAAAATAGATATTAAAGAACCTTAGCACAAAATGGTTTAAACGTTTTTTTATGAAAATATACCTATCCATATTCCTACTCGCGCTAGCCCTCTCGTTTCAAGCTCAAACGGATGCTCGTTTATACACAATTATTGAATCTGTTTCTGCAAACAGAATCCAACAAGACATTACAAAACTTGCAGATTTTGGCACACGACACACCTTAAGCGATACCGTTTCTAAAACTCGTGGTATTGGCGCTGCAAGACGGTGGATAAAAAGCGAATTTGAAAGCATTTCCAAAGATTGCAACAACTGCTTAGATGTTTTTTTTCAAAAAGACTTAGTAAAAAAAGGCACAAACGCCCGCATTCCATTTGATGTTTGGGTAGTAAATGTAGTTGCTATTCAAAAAGGTGCTAAATATCCTAACCGCTATATTTTGATGAGTGGTGATATTGACTCGCGCGTAAGTGACCCAGTAGATTTTACCTCTGACTCACCTGGAGCAAATGACAATGCATCCGGAATGGCTGGCACTATAGAAGCCGCAAGAGTCCTTTCAAAATACCAATTTGAAAATAGTATTATTTATGTAGGTCTTTCAGGCGAGGAGCAAGGTCTCTTTGGTGGTGCCGGATTAGCTAAATATGCTCAAGAAAATAATTGGGAAGTTATTGGTGTCCTTAACAACGATATGATTGGAAATATTAAAGGCGTAAACGGAGTTATCAGTAACCGAGATTTTAGAATTTTTTCAGAGCCTGTGCCGCCCACAGAAACTGAGCAAGAACGAAATGCTCGTCGCTTTTATGGTGGTGAAGTTGATGGTATTTCACGCCAACTTGCCCGCTATGTGTACACAAACACAAAAATCTATATGCCCGAAATGAATCCGATGCTCGTTTATCGTTTAGATCGTTTTGGCCGTGGCGGACATCATAGACCTTTTAACAATGCAGGTTTCCCAGGAATCCGCATTATGGAATCTCACGAAAATTACAACTGGCAGCACCAGGACATTCGTGTAGAAAACAACATTGCTTATGGCGATGTTTTAGAACATGTTGATTTTGAATATGCTGCAAAACTAACGGCTGTAAATGCTATAAACATAGCTGCTTTAGCGTGGGCTCCTCCTGCACCAAAAAATGTTACCATAGGGGGAATGGTAGGACCTTCGGCTAAACTTAAATGGGAAAAAGTAGATGGAGCATTAGGATATATCATTTTTTGGCGAGATACCACCTCTCCCACTTGGGACAATAGCAGATATGTAGGAGATATTTCTGAATTTACCCTAGATGGTATTGTCATTGACAATTACTTTTTTGGTGTAGCGGCTGTTGGTAAAGATAACCACGAAAGTGTTGTTGTTTTTCCTAGTGGAGTGTTTAGATAAAAGTGCCTGGAATACTGTTTGAATAAAATTATAGATAACACAAATTACGATTCAAAATATAGTGCAATGCATCATCCTTTAAAACAACACCTTATGAAAAAATCTCTTATTTTACTACTATTTGCTTTTCCTTTATTGGCTATAGCGCAAACCGATCTTGAAAAATTAGCAAATTCACCACGCCATCAAGAGTGGGTAGAAATCACCTACAACGGAAGGACTGTACACACTTTTGTAGTGTATCCAGAAGTGGCAGACAAAGCCAAAGTGGTTATGGTTATTCATGAAAACCGTGGTCTTAATGATTGGGCGCGTGTTTTTGCAGATGAAATTGCAGAACAAGGTTTCATCGCTATTGCTCCAGATTTACTCTCAGAAACCAGCGAAACCATCAAAAAAACTTCTGATTTTGAAAATTCAGATGCTGCAAGGGAAGCACTTTATGCATTAACCCCAGAACAAATTACAGCCGATTTAGACGCTACCTTTGCCTATGCAAAAACCATAGCTGCTGGTAACGGAAAAGTTTCGGTTGTTGGCTTTTGTTGGGGAGGCTCACAATGTTTTAATTATGCTACTAGCAATCCAAACCTAGAAGAAGCCATCGTTTTTTATGGCACCGCTCCTCAAGAAGAAGACGTTTTTAAAAAAATTGAAACCCCCGTATATGGTTTTTATGGTGGAAACGATGCCCGTGTGAATGCAACAATTGAAAAAACAGAGCAACTTATGAATTCCTCAGGAAAAACCTATGACTTTAAAATTTATGAAGGCGGTGGTCACGGTTATATGCGAAGTGGTTCACAAGCCGATGCCGAGGAAGTGAATAGCACTGCACGTAAAAATTCGTGGGAACGATTGCTTTCTATTTTAAAAAAATAATCCATTCTAAACCTTAGTTACTTTTAGAATTTGAAAATGAAAAAAATATTTTTAGCAAGCATTATTTTTTGTGCTATTCATTCTTATACTTTTTCACAAACCTTCACTAGGCAAGACTCTCTTCGCGGAAGCATAACCCTAGAAAGAGCTTGGTGGGATGTAACTTTTTATCATTTAGATATAGAAGTAAAACCCGATTCTAAATGGATAGGTGGTAAAAACACCATTCGTTATTCTGTTTTAGAACCTCATACGGTAATGCAAATAGACTTACAAAAGCCTTTAAACATAGAAAAAGTTACGCAAGACGGAAAAACTCTTTTTGTTAAAAGCGATGGCAATGCACACTTTATTACCCTAAAAAAGAAGCAGAAAAAAGGAGCATCAGAGGAAGTGGTGGTTTATTATAGCGGTCATCCTAGAGAAGCAAAAAAAGCACCGTGGGATGGTGGCATTTCTTGGAAACTTGATGCAGCCGGAAATCCTTTTATAGGATCTTCTTGCCAAGGGTTAGGCGCAAGTGTTTGGTGGCCCAACAAGGACCATATGTATGATGAGGTGGATAGCTTGGCCATAAGCGTGCGTGTTCCTAAAAAACTTACCAACGTTTCTAATGGAAGGCTAAAAAAAATAGAAGATCATACAAACAACACCAGAACTTTTCATTGGGTGGTTCAAAATCCGATAAACAATTATGGGGTAAACATAAATATTGGCAACTATGTACATTTTGGAGAAACCTATAAAGGTGAAAACGGCTCTTTAGATATGGATTATTGGGTGCTTAAACATAATCTTGAAAAAGCCAAGGAACAATTCAAAGATGCCCCGCGAACTATAGAAGCGTTTGAACATTGGTTTGGCCCCTATCCTTTTTATGAAGACAGCTATAAACTGGTGGAAGCACCCTATTTAGGAATGGAACATCAAAGTTCAGTAACCTATGGAAACGGCTTTAAAAACGGGTATTTAGGCACCGATTTATCTGGCTCTGGGTGGGGATTAAAGTTTGATTTTATTATTGTACACGAATCTGGACACGAATGGTTTGCCAATAACATTACATATAAAGATATTGCAGATATGTGGGTACACGAAAGCTTTACTGCCTATGCAGAAAGTTTGTTTGTAGAATATTTTTACGGAAAAGAGGCAGGAAATGCTTATGTGGTTGGCACTAAACATGCTATCCAAAACGACAAACCGATTATTGGCACGTATAACGTAAATCAAGGAGGCTCTGGCGATCAATATTACAAAGGTGCCAATATGCTACATACTCTTAGGCAGCTTATCGAAGATGATGAAAAATGGCGCAAAATTTTACGAGGTCTCAATCGTGATTTTTGGCATCAAACCGTCACCACCCAACAAATTGAAAACTACCTTAGCGAAAAATCAGGAATAGATTTAAACGCGTTTTTTAATCAATACCTTAGAGATACCCGCATTCCTATGGTGGAATTTAAAGTGAATGAAAGGATCCTCTCTTTTCGCTACACCAATGTTGTACAAGGATTTGATATGCCGGTAAAGCTCTTTGTAAATAATCAAATACATTGGATATTACCAAAACCAGAATGGAATGTATTGCTGGTATCCTTTCCAATAGATAACGTTCACCTTGATGCTAATTTCTTAGTGGAGGATTTTTTGGTAAAATAGCATTAAAATAAGCCTTTCCTCTATGAAAAAAATTAAATATCCGTATTGGATTTTATTGTTTTTTTGCGGTACAAGTTGGTCTCAGGATTCCATTTCATCAGATAGCACTTGGGTTCAACAAACAGTAATTGCGCTTGACCAAGCGTTCATAACAAAAGATACGGTTGTACTACACACACTTTTACACAAAGACCTTAATTTAGGGCACTCAAACGGCTGGGAAGAAACAAAAATCGATTTATTAAAAACCCTTATTGAAAATGGTGTAGTGTATCAGTCTATAAAAAGTATAGGAGCTTTAAAGCTACTATACCTTTCAGAAAACACAATAACCACGCGCAGAAACATTGATGTTTCCGGGATGGTAACTAATAAGGCTTTTCATGTGCAATTGAATGTATTGGAAATTTGGATTTGCGAAACCGGGGTTTGGCAGCTTTTGGCAAGACAAAGCGTAAATAGGATAAAAGAAAAAAAGACCCCTTAAAGAGGTCTTTTCATTAAAAAGTTTTAAAAAAGAACTATGCTTTTGGCATCACCACTTTGTCAATAGCATGAATAACTCCGTTTGAAGCATCCACATCTGCCATAACTACAGTAGCAACTCCACCTTTAGCATCTTTAATCAATACTTTGTCGCCTTTTATAGATAAAGTTAATTTTTCACCTTGAACAGTAACTACTTCATAATTGTTTTTGTTGTCTTGAATCGCTTTCATAACATCAGCAGCTTTAAACTCTCCAGAAACAACATGATAGGTTAGCAATGCTGCTAATTTTTCTTTGTTTTCAGGTTTTAATAAGTTCTCTAATGCACCTTTAGGCAATTTACTGAATGCTTCGTTTGTTGGAGCAAAAACGGTAAATGGACCTTCGCTTTTCATGGTTGAAGCTAAATCAGCAGCAACAAGAGCACTTACAAGAGTAGAAAAATTTTCGTTATCCATTGCGATAGCAGCAATAGTTGTTGCTTCATATTGCGCTTGTACTTTTGCAGCTTCTTCTGCTTGTAGAGCAGCTTCTTCTTCTGCTTTAACTAATTCCGCTTGTGCAGCAGCTTGTGCTTCTGCTTCTTTCTTTTTAGAGTCATCGCATGATGCAAAAAGCAAAGCAATAACGGCTAACGACAATACAATTTTTTTAAATTTCATAGAGGATGGTTTTTTTTAAATTCCAATACAAATGTAGTACATATTTATGTTAAAATATTTTGCCTTAATATAAATTATATGTTAAACTTTTTAGTGTGTTTTTAACTATAGCATCGTTTATCTACAGTTATATTTTTTATATTTCACGCTTTTTCATTTCATGTAGATAAAGTAAAACTGCTCTATTAAAAAAATGTCGAAGAAAAAATTTATGTATATTTATAAAAATTTAATCCTTACTGGATTTTTCCCATAGGCACACTAAATTCAACAGAATGACTTCTAGATTTTTTCTTACCGTTACCTCAATTCTTCTTTCCTTTTTTAGCCATTCGCAAGAGGAAACTAAATGGGATGTGGCACATCCGCAACACGATTTTAAATACAACACCCACACCTTCAACACCAATGAAGGCACTTGGATAAATCTGGATGTTAGTCCAGACGGAAAATACATCGTGTTTGATATGCTTGGTGATATCTACGTCATGCCCATTACGGGTGGAAAAGCAAAAGCGTTGCGCACAGGAATTCCTTTTGAAATTCAACCACGTTTTAGCCCTGACGGCTCAAAAATAGCTTTTACTAGCGATGCTGGTGGCGGCGACAACATTTGGGTGATGAATGCTGACGGTAGTAACCCCAAACAAATCACCAAAGAAGATTTCAGACTCTTAAACAATGCTGCTTGGATGCCTAACGGAAACTATCTAATAGCCCGTAAACATTTCACTTCTGAGCGTTCATTAGGCGCAGGCGAAATGTGGCAATACCATATTTCTGGTGGAAGTGGTGTACAACTCACCAAACGAAGTAACGATCAAAAAGACGTAAACGAACCCGTTATTTCACCCGACGGCAACTATATGTATTACAGTGAAGATGTAACCTCTGGAAGTGTTTTTGAATACAACAAAGACGCAAACAAACAAATCTATGCCATAAAACGCTATGCTTTTGAAACCGGCGAAACAGTAACTATTACTGGTGGTCCCGGAGGCGCTGCAAGACCCCAAATATCTCGTGATGGTAAACTGCTTGCTTTTATAAAACGCGTAAGAACAAAAACAGTATTATACATACATGACTTACAAACTGGTGAGGAATGGCCCGTTTATGATGATTTAAACAAAGACCAACAAACTGCATGGGCTCTTTTTGGCGTGTATCCTAATTTTAGTTGGTTACCTAATCATCAAGAAATAATACTATGGTCCAAAGGAAAAATTCAAAAAGTACACATAAAAAACTATAGCATAACCAACATTCCTTTTTCGGTAGATGTTGCTATAGACATTGCCGAAAGAGTCCATTTTGAAACCCCTATTGACCAAATAGATTTTACAGCAAAAATAATTAGAGATGCTGTTACTTCACCCAATGGAAAAACAATTGTTTTTAGAGCACTAGGCTATTTATGGACAAAAAACCTACCAAACGGCACCCCAAAAAGATTGACCTCAGCAACTGATTTTGAAGCAGAGCCCACCTTTTCACCTAACGGAAAGGAAATTGTTTTTGTAACATGGAACGATGCCTCTCTTGGAAGCCTACAAAAAATTTCGGTAACCAGCGGCTATACCACAAAACTCACTTCCGAAAAAGGAATTTACAGAACCCCTTCTTTTTCCCCTGACGGAAAAACGATTGTGTTTGTTAAAGAAGAAGGCAATAATGACCAAGGACGTACATTTACAAACAATCCCGGTATCTATACTATAGATGCATCGGGAGGTGCCATGAAATTTCTTATTAAAGAAGGCGAATATCCAACCTTCACCAAAAACGGAACACGCATTTTTTATCAAACCGGCGGCGTTGTTTTTGGCAATCTTACCAAAGAATTAAAAAGTGTGGACCTACAAGGAAAAGACGAACGCACCCATATAAAATCAAAATACGCTAACCGATTAGTGCCTAGTCCTGATAACCAATGGATTGCTTTTAGCCATTTACACAAAGCCTATGTAGCACCATTAAACCTGTATGGCCAGGCAATAGATTTAGACAATAAAACCACCTCTGTCCCTGTATCGCAAATAGCAAAAGATGCAGGCATCAATATACATTGGTCTGCAGACAGCAAAGAAGTATTATGGATGTTGGGCAATCGTTATTTTAAAAATCAAATAAAAGATCGGTTCCCTTTTTTAGCAGATTCGCCAGAAAAAATAGAAGACCTTGCTGATACTAGTATTCCTATTGGTTTACAAGGAAAAGTAGATATGCCAGAAAGCAGAATTGCATTTACCAATGTAAGAATTCTAACGATGGAAGGCGATGAAGTGATAGAAAACGGAAGCATTGTCATTAACCAAAACAAGATTGAAGCCCTTGGAAAAGCAGGAGAAGTGAGCATACCTAGCAATGCAAAAGTGTATGACTTAGCCGGAAAAACCATCATGCCCGGTATAGTAGATGCGCACGCACACGTGGGTGGTTTTCGGTACGGACTAACCACACAACAAAACTGGCAATTTTATGCCAATCTAGCCTATGGCGTTACCACCTCGCACGATCCTTCAGCAAATACCGAAACCATATTCACGCTTTCTGAAATGCTTAAAAGCGGAGCTATAGTAGGCCCTCGCCTCTACTCTACCGGTTATATTCTTTATGGAGCCGATGGCGATTTTAAAGCAGAAATCAATCATCTTGATGATGCTCGCTCCTCTATAAAACGCACCAAAGCCTTTGGCGCACTTTCCGTTAAAAGTTACAACCAACCACGACGAGACCAACGACAACAAATACTTCAAGCTGCCCGCGAAGAAGGTATTAATGTAGTGCCTGAAGGAGGATCTACTTTTTTTCATAACCTAACTATGATCATAGATGGGCATACTGGTGTGGAACACAATATTCCTGTAGCACCGATATATAAAGATGTTTTAGAACTTTGGGGAGCAAGTGCAGTGGGCTACACACCCACACTAATTGTAAATTATGGCGGGCTCAATGCAGAGGTATATTGGTATCAAAAAACCAATGTTTGGGAAAACGAAAAACTACTGCAATTTACACCAAGAAGCATTATTGACGCTCGCTCACGCCACAGAATGATGATTCCGGATGAAGAATATGAAAACAGCCACATACTAACCTCTAAAACCGTAAAAACACTAGCAGACCATGGCGTAAAAGTAAATTTAGGCGCACACGGCCAATTGCAAGGTCTAGGTGCACACTGGGAATTGTGGAGCCTTCAACAAGGAGGTATGACCAATCTAGAAGCATTACAAGCCGCCACTATAAACGGCGCTAATTATATAGGCGTCGGTAAAGATATTGGCTCTTTAAAAGTAGGAAAACTTGCTGATTTGCTGGTATTGAATAAAAACCCTTTAGACGACATTCAAAATTCCAACAGCCTACTTTTTACGATGATTAACGGCAGATTGTATGATAGCAGCACCATGAACGAAGTAGGCAATGAACCCAAAGAACGATTGCCTTTTTACTGGGAAAACAACAAATACAATGCTTCGTTTCCTTGGCATGAAGAAAGCAATGGTTTTATGGTACAAACATGCTGTGGGGTTGGGCACGGGTATAATTAAATGGACAAAAACGCATTGCAGTACCAAACTAAAAACTTTTTTTACCCTATTGCAGTTATCCGCAAAGAAAAATAAATACAATGGTGTATATTTGTTAGTGTGTTTTAAAATAGAAGGTATAAAATAGGGAATCCTTTAAAAGCAGAAATTTAAGAACTATAGTACGACCTTCCCTACTTTATTAAAAGCATGCGTATATAAGTTCGATTAGGCATATATACGCTATAAAACACAAAAAGACATGTCGTAGATAAGCAATATATCCGCATGTTTTTGAATAAACATGGGGATATAAACATGTTGTGTGTAACTATGAAGAAACCCGTACTAAAATGAAAAATCTGATAATTTTAACATTTGTAATCTTCCTTGCAGGTAAAAAAACACAAGCTCAACATTGTCCTTATGATTTTGCCTCAATTATTGTGGTTTCTATTCACGAAAAGGACAGTTCAAAAAACATCCCAAACTTAAAACTTACACTAGTAGATAGCTCTGGAAATGCTGTTTTAGACCGAAATGAAAAAGAAATTGTGTTTTGGCAAAATCCAGAAAAGACAACCTTTGAAGGATATATAGACAATAACAACCCTGCACAAAACGAAAAAATAAGATTCCCTTTTGCAAAAGATAATTATGTATGGGTATGTAGCATTTATTTTTCCTTGGATGATTATTACTTAAAAATTGAAAAAATAGGAGACATTCCTCAATACAGATTACCCGATTATAAACTCATTAAACTTTACGAAGTTGACAAATTTCATTTGTGCGATTCATACAAAAACGAAGATTATCACAAAGACTTCGGGAGCAGAAGATTGTACAAACCTATTGAAATTATTATCGATAAGATATAATTCTTGCCTATGAAAATTAAATCATACATATTTCTGTTTTTTATCCTGTTTTCGGGATTGTCTTTTGGGCAATTGGTTTCGCCTACTTTTTTTGATATTGTTATAAATGTATCTGAAGACGGCAATGATTATAGTAAAATTGGAACGTTTTACAAAAAACAGGCTAACGAAGAAGAATTTGTAAAAACAAGAGGAATACACGAAAGACTAATAAACCCACAAAAAGATGTAGTCTATTTTATAGAGTTTAAAAATAGTGAGAAACAAATTGCTCTGTATTTTTATATGCCATTTTCGCAAGAATCTAATAACGAAACCATAGTTGAAATACCAATAGGACAAGAGTTTAAACAAGAATTGGGAATTGAAATGTTTTTGGTTAATGAAATTCGGTTTGATATAACAGATTTAGGAAATGGAACTTATTTTATTGATTATTCTAAAGATTTATACTTAACACCAAATTCGCACGAAGTAAAACCGACAGGAGAAGGCTTATCAATTATATATATTCCGTCAAAAACTTTAGAGAAGTGTAAGGTTTCAACCGAATTTATCCCAAAAGAAAATTATTCAAAAAGCATTAATGACCTCGCTCGTTTTACTGTGTTTGACTGTGCCCACGGACATATTTGCTGTCGGGTAAATTGTCCTTGTTGTCCAGAGAAAGAACAACAAATTTTATTTGGTAAACAGACTGATACCGTATACATTAAAGAGAACAAATATGTTTTAAGTAAATCCGAAAGAGATTCTATATTCAATTCCGTTTATTTACAAGAGAAAACACAGCAACTTTTAAAAAGTTACGAAACAGAAAACAATAAAAATATTTTTCTTGCTGAAAATCATTTTAATTTCCTTTCTGTATTAAATTCAAATTTAGTTCATCACAAAAAGAAAAGAAATCTGTTGATTGACAGAATAAAACAGGATGAACAATCCATACTAACAAAAAATAAAAACATAAAAACATCCAGCGACAGAATAAGTCCGTCAAAATTTAGTTCATCTGACAATAAACAATCTGTAAGAATTGAGCAACCTTACTACTCAAAAGAAGAAACATTAGTTAAATTTATGGATAAAGTAGAAATTAAGGAATACATTGATTTTTCTTATTCACATTTTTTGTTTGTTAAAGTAGATTATAGCAAAGAAGATGTTATACAGAGTATTGAATTTCCATCTTATTCAAACCTATATGGCGGACAATTTAAATTAACCCCAACAAAAGAAATAATTCGAAAAATCAAAAACCTACACATAACAGAAATTGACTATATTCCAAATTATGTCACTTTTTCACCAATGCACGCAACGACAGAATTTATTGACCAAATTGTAATATACTATGAGAAATAATAGCTACACACAACACCGTGTATGTGCAATGGCGGGGAAAGTGCTTAAACCAAAGTCATTGCATTTAACTAACTTTGTGCCTAACCGAAAAGTAAGTGCCTCTATCTCCGCCACTGACACATACACGAGAACCGTTATGGGCAAGGCTACCAGACCGACAGTGCAACTTTAAACCAATAGACAATGGCAAAAAATTATAGACAACTAACTGAAAGTATTCGAGGACGACTAAATCCTGAAAACTTCGCAATAAAAAAAGCGTTCTCGGACGAACTATCGACAATTTCATACAGCGATGTATTGACTTACATAAGACTTGCAATGAAAGGTGTTGAACCCGAATACACTCAGAAAAGCCGAGACGCTGGAGAAAGAGTTAAAGAACATCTTGGAAAAGAATTAAAAGATGTTTCCTTCAAATATCAAGGTTCAGTAATGACAGACACCCACATAAAAGGGTATAGCGACATTGACTTGCTAACTATTTGCGAAAAATTCTACCAACCAGACACAAGAAATTTTAAAGAAATTATTGAAACTCCTGAAAGAAGAGCCAAATACTATCAAACTTCTATTGACAAACTTCAAAGAGAAATCAATCTAACTTCATACACAGGAAATGCTTTGAACGATTTAAGAGAATTAAGACTTGACAGCGAAAGAATTCTTTCCGGTGTTTATCAAACTCGTGACTTGACAAAACCAAAGGCTATAAAAATAAAGAATCTTAGCCTTAATCGTGAGGTTGATATTGTAATTGCAAACTGGTATGATGATGTTTCTTCTGTAATCAATGACAAAGGCGATTACAGAGGTATTCAAGTTTACAACAAAGAAACACATTCAAGAGAAAGTGCGGACTTTCCGTTTCTAAGTATTAAAAGAATAAATGAACGCAGTTCAGAAACTAATGGAAGATTAAAAAAGATGATTAGGTTCTTAAAGAATAGCAAAGCAAATTCTGACCACGAAATAGATTTAAGCAGCTTTGACATTAACGCCATTTGTTACGACATAAAAGTTTCAGAATATCAGAACTTGTCTTTCTATGAACTTGTTCCCGTTTTATATAATCAAATGAAAAGCATTTGCACAAATCAAACTCACGCTGACGATTTAGTTTCTGTTGATGGCAAAGAATACATTTATAGAAACAGACCTGCTAAACTGTCTAACCTAAAACTACTTTTAGCAGAGGTTGAAGCAATCTTTATTGATTTTAAAACCACAGTAAGAGTATGATAAAAAAGAAATTGTTCATCGGTTCTTCTACAGAAGAACTTGGACTTGCACAAGCTGCAAAATCTATTTTAGAAAAGGACTTTGATGTTACTATTTGGAACGAGAAAGTTTGGGATACTTCTGTTTTTAAAATAAATCAAAATTTCCTATCAGACCTTTTGAAAGCATCGCTTCAATTTGACTTCGGTATTCTATTAGGAACTAATGACGACAAAGTAATTTTTAGAGGCAAGGAAGTTATGCAACCAAGAGACAATGTATTATTTGAACTTGGTTTATTTACTGGACGACTTGGAACATCAAAGTGTGCATTCCTAATTGACAAAGAGGTTAAACTACTATCAGATTTCAATGGGCTTAGTTTAGCGTATTTTGACAAATCACAAATGGACACTTTTACTTCCGCAGTAAACGACATAAGAAGTCTATTTCTTTCAAGCTCGGACGATGAAATTAACTTCTTTCCATCTGCCACTCTTGCATCCGTTTATTTTGAAAATTTAATTGTTCCTATATGCCGATTTATAATTGAAAACAACGGCTTTACTTCTAAAGAAATCCATTACAAGAAATGCAAAATCAATGTTATCATTCCAGACAGGATTAACGAAGACGTAAACCTGCAATTTGAAAAATTAAAATCATCTATTTCGACAGAGAATGTTTCATTCAAGTATGCTGGACGACCACGACACATTAGCATTGACACACAAATTAAAAATGACACACTTGAATTCATTGACTTTCCAACAATAATCACAGGAATAAATCACGCCATTTCTAATTTACTACCTAACGACTTTAATAAATTAAGCCCTGACTACAACTCTATACTTGAAAGAGAACTTAGACGATTTATAACAACACTAAAAAAGCTATTAATTAGAAACGGATTTGACGAAATGGTAAACGTAAAAAGGGAAACAGAACTATGACGACCGAAAAAAGCCCAGCCCATAACACGGGTTTGGCAAAAGTGGCGGTTCTGTGCTCCGCAGACACATTTGTGGTTAATCAAACATTGGTTCTCCGCATCAACATTTGTGCAGAAAATCGCCACCTTCGCCAAGCCCGAAAACGTTGCCAGTAATTTGAAAGAACCATATGAATAACAAGAATAACATTTTTTTACTTCTCTTTCTTATATTTTTTAACTCCTGTAATTTAGTTTTAAAAGATGATGTCGAAGTTAAATCTTCTGAAATAGTAATTTACTATAATGGTCTCCAAGAACAACTAGTCATTTTAAATACGGGAAAACATAAAGTCCCAAAAGGTACTCTTCTCTATACCTATTCAGTAAAAGACACTTTAATTAAAAGGAAGTTAGAAGTTCAGACCAAAGATGAGGAAATAAAAACTTACGGATTCAATTATTGGCACTCTCTAAAACCAGAAGAAATTGAGGAATTTCATAAACGAAATGGACATAAAACTGTTGAAGACTATATTTTACCATTTGTCTATTCCAAAACACGGAATTCTTTTTCCAAATACGATTTTGAAGAAATTGAAATTAGTGAAATCGAAAGTGAAATCGAAAACGAATTAAAAAAAGATACTATTTTTTCTCAATTCATAAATACGAAATCCTTTAAGCTTAACGAAACTTGACAGAAAAAAAACTACTGGCAACACCGGCGATAAGCTATGGCTTGTACACGCTCACTCGGAAAATCCTCACGGATTTTCCTCAGGTCTGGGTTTTGTTTGCTAAATTAGTTGCTCAATCCACGCCACAGCTCATAGCCTGAAACGTTATCGGTCAGGCTATGACGACACACCAACAACAATAGGACGACATTAAATGATAGTTGAATACATAGGACAAGGACTTTATGACGAAGAAAACTTCACTTGCGGAAACCACATTTGTTCCGCCCTTAAAAGTGACTTTTATACGGACGTAAATTTCTTTGTTGCATTCCTTAGACGGACTGGACTATCTGAAATTGTTAAGTTCTTAAAAAAGGCAAAAGAGAAAAACAAGAACATAACTTTTTATGTAGGTATTGACCAAAAAGTAACTTCAAAACAAGCACTTGAAAAACTTTTAGAACTAAACATTCCAACTTATATATACAATTCGACAAGTTATATCTATCACCCAAAAGTTTACTTGTTTGAAGGCAAAGACAAAAACAGAGTTATTGTAGGCTCTTCAAATTTCACAAATAATGGACTTTTCAATAACGTAGAAGCCTCGGTTTTACTTGACTTTACAAGCCAAGACAAAAGCGGAATGAAATTTTTAAATCAAGTAAAGGACTATTTCTCTCCACTTCTTGAATTTGACGACCCGAACTTAAACGTGGTTACGACAGAGTATATACAAGAGCTTTTCGACAAAGGACTGCTTTCTAATGAAGATTTTGACAGCGAAACAGGAACATTCAACACTAAACAGAATTTTGACAACGCTAAAAAAGGAAATAAAGACAGGAACACCGGTGAACTTGGAAACATTGAAATTTCCGAGAACGAAAATCACGGAATTAAAAATAAACAGAAACTAAAAATTACAGAAGACTATTTAGCCAAGTGGCCAAGTATGTTTGAAAAACTCAAAGCCTATAAAGAAAAATTTAATAAAACAGTTGTTAGCAAAGACCACGAAGACAGAACTTTTCAAGGATGGTATCAAAAGCAAAAAACAATTCATAATAGTCCAGACATAGAAATGCCTCAAGAGCATTATGAAATGCTAATTGAATTAGATAAAGACTTTTTCAAAGATGGACACATTAAAAATCAAGAGAACACCATTGAAAGGTGGCTTGAAATACTTGAAGAAGCTATTAAAAACAATGAAGACGTTAAAGCAAATCACCGTTACATATATGGCGAACATAGATTAGGGACTTGGCTTGTAGGAGTTGCCTCTGCAAACAAGAAAGGAAAAAGACTTGATGTTAGAGAAAAAATAGAAAAAATAGGATTTGACTTTTCAAAAACCAGCAGAGATTTAAAATCTGTTTTCGCAAGACTAATTGAAGATTTATACAAAGCTGAAAATCCGAACAGACAAGAATGGAGAACAAGATTATTTAAACAGGTAGATAAAAAGGAAAAGTTAAATGCTAAAACTATTCAAGAAATTGAATTCGCTTGGAAGTATCATTTTAATGACGACTTCGTTTGGGATAAAATTCACGAGAAATATTCCGACAATACAGATGAGTGGAAACAACATAGAAAAGAAACAGGACAATGGTACCCAATAAAAATTATCGAAGGACGATATCAAAACTTGTATACTTGGGTAGAAAGAAGATTTAATAAGCCAAGTATATTAAAGAAAAATATTAACAGATTTGACGAAAAAGAACTAAATGAACTTAGAAATACAGGCTTCAAAATCTGACAGAAGAAAAGCCCGAACCGATAATCGAGTAGACGGCTCCGCCAGAAACTGACGGAGTGCGCCTCTCACACCACCGTACGTACGGGTCTCGTATACGGCGGTTCGTAAAATGATGGG
>PHDJ01000032.1 GCA_002842575.1 Bacteroidetes bacterium HGW-Bacteroidetes-2 | reverse complement strand
TTTTGGCTTTAGACACGCAAAAAGTATGAAAAAAAAGGGCTTACTGTTAAAAGTAGCCCTTTGTCTTGAAAATATTTAGTCGGTTAGTAGTGATTTTTTTAATTTAATTGAAATATTTATTGGTTTTGAATACCTGCTTTTAAATTTACCTATTTTTGTTTTACTTGAACTGTAATAGATAAAGATTTGTAAGCTTTTCTTAAATAATAAAACTAAAAGCTTGCATCCCCACCTAAACTTTCCCATTTTTGTAATGCAATAATGCCTTGTATAAAAATAAGAAAGGCACAATGCATGGTTTCTATTTTATTAAACCCTAATGACACTATTGATTATCTATATTTAAACAAATCAACCACCTTGATAGACTCTTTAAAACAGCAAGGAAAACGCCAACAATTGGTAAAAATAATAGAAGGTAAAGGTATTCTTAATAAGGAAGTCCTTGCGGCGATAGGCAAAATACCAAGACATTTATTTATAGATTCTGGTTTTGAAGGACATGCTTATGAAGACAAACCTTTTCCTATAGGTGCAGACCAAACCATTTCGCAACCATACACCGTAGCGCGACAAACCGAATTGTTAGAGGTGAAAAAGGGCGATAAAATTTTAGAAATTGGAACGGGAAGCGGTTATCAAGCAGCAGTTCTTATTGAAATGGGGGCACAGGTTTATACCATTGAACGCCAGAAAGAATTATTTAAAAAAACCAGTTTGTTTTTGCCCAAGATTGGCTACCGACCTAAAAAACATATTTTTGGTGATGGCTATAAAGGTTTTCCTGAATATGCGCCTTTTGACGGAATCATCGTTACTGCCGGTGCTCCTTTTGTTCCTAAACCTTTATTGGAACAGCTTCAAATAGGAGGGAGGTTGGTTATTCCGGTTGGCCAAAAAGTGCAAATAATGACAGTCTTTACACGTAAATCAGAAAAAGAGTTTGAAAAAATAGAATATGGTGAGTTTCGGTTTGTGCCGATGCTTGAAGACAAAGTTTAATTTTTAAACCATCAGTAAATTCGAGCCAATCCACCAATCCGTTTCCATCCGCAAATCTGTAACTACTCAATAAAATTCAAAAATTTAATTCCAAAAATAAAAGCTCCTTTGTTTGTGTTTTCAAAGAAAGAGTGTACATAATCTAATCGCAAAAACCGTAATTTACCAAAACCAAGATTATCTATACCCACTGAAACTTCTGAATACGGTTTATTCTCTTCCGTACTCAAAAAATGCCCGCCTACAATTAGATTGTAATTTAACTTATTGATTAAAGGTAATTTACCAAGAATAAATCCTTTAAAATCGTGTTCTGCGTGGGCTTCAAAATAACTTTTGTTTGTGCTTAATGCATAATAGGGAAGTAAGTTAAACACATTGGTATAATTAGGAGTAGTGCCCACACGAGTTTGATTGCCGTTAAAATGCTGATAGTCAACAAATGAAATGGTTTGCCCGTTTAAAAAGGTTCCGCCTTTTAAGTTGTAGTCTAACTTGCCTTTATTGCCAAAATGGATGCTTTGGGAGAGTCTCATTCTAAACTGGTCATAATTGTAACTTCTGTTTGAAGCAGCAAAACCTTTTTCGTATTCAAGGATTAATGCTGGGTATTTTGCGTTGTTTAAGTTAAATTTCCCATCGGGATAGGTCATGTATTTTTGTGCAAAAGTTATGCGGGTGGTGAGGTTTAGTTTTATAAGGTCGTGTGTGTCAATAGCAGCATTTTCAATATCAGAAGGATCTAAGGGGTTATTAGAGGTATAAGACACACCTTTATTTCTAAAAACTACTTGTTGGCTTTGGTTAAATAGGGGTTGTCTTTTTTCATAGCCAAGATTTCCCACAAACCGTAATCCATTAAAAAATTCCTGTGCATAAGCAACTCTTGCAAAAGTAAGATCATAAGCTTTTAAATAGTTGCGCTCAAAAAAGAGACTTGAAATTGTATTGACTACTGGTAAAATGGGCTCAGAAGCATTAAATTGCTGTACTTTATTTCCGCCAGAAAGCATGAAGGTATTTCGCTTGACACGGTTAAAGCGTTTAAAAATACTTCCAGTAAAACGTACCCTTTCATCTGCAAGTCCATATTGTACTTTAGAATTTAGTGTGAGTATTTGCGTTCTGTTGTCGTCATACCATTTAGAATAAGAAATTCCAGTTCCTACATTCCACCCTTGTAAGGTGTTGAAATGTAAGCTGCGAAAAACACCTTCGTAATTCAAACGCCATTTCTGAAAGGTATTAGCGTAGGCATATCCAGCTATTGGTGAAGAAACTTTTAACCTATTGCCTTTTTGGTCTATAGAGTCTAAATACACTTGTGATTTTCTAAGCACCTGAATGCTGTCTTTTTTTATATAATCGGCTACCTCTTCATCGGTTAAAGGCACTGGGCGAATACCGCTCCAGAATATGGAATCTTTCTTATTGGCTTCGGGTTCAAAAAAAAGCACCTCATTTGTGAAAGATTTTGGTAAAAAATCAGGTTTAAAGTTGTAGTTGCTATATACCGCCGTAAACTTTCCATTGCCTTTAAATCCTATAAAAGCAAATCCAAAATCGATAGTTTGCGATATTTTTATCCAATTTTTTTTGGTCTCGTCAAATTTAAAGTTTTGTTTAAAAAGTAGTTTCTCCACCATAGGCACTTGTATGGCGGTACCGTTTGTTGCTAGTTCTACACCATAAATTTGCCAAATATCATCTACAATATAAATGGTTCCGCTAAACACCCTGTCGTTTTCTCTTTTTGGAGTTACTTGTATTTTATTAATTAGCTGGCTATTTTCATAAAAAACACCTTCCAATTTGTAGTTGTAATAGCCAAAGGCATTATTTGCAATAGGGGAAACCAAGGATGCATTAATTTCTATAGTGTTTTCATAAAAACTAAAGTTAGCATCTTGTGCACTATTAAAACTAAAACCATTGTCTTTTCCACTTACTTTGGAAGCTACAATGCGTTCTTTAAAATTGTTGGGTTTTTGGTAGGCAATTTCAGATATTGTTTCGCTTAAATAAATAATTCCGGTTCGGGTGGAGTCTAAAGCACCATCAAAATCACCTACTTCTTGGCCTAATATTTTTTTAGGTGCATCTTCTACCCGCCAAATGCCGCGCGAATAAAAATCAGCCGTAAATTCGTTAGTTTTTTCTAGGTTTGCTTTTCTTGCTTGTATGGCGTTTTGAATAATGCGGTTTGCTGGATTTTCTCCTGAAGAAATGAGCACTTCATCTAAACTAACCGATTCTGTATCTAAAGTAACGTTTAACAGATAGGAAGATGTTTTGGGTACAATGGTTTTTTTAATGGTTTTATAGCCTAAAAATTGAAAAATTATGGTAATTTCTTTTGTATCTTCTACCGCTAATTTGTAATTTCCATCGTCGTTTGTGGTTGTGCCAATGTATGAATTTTCAATATATACATTGACAAATGGAAGTGCTTTGCCTTCATAATCGGTTACTTTACCTACTACTTGAGAGTGAAGGTTTAAAGAAATTAGAAGTGTAAGAATAAGGAAAAGAATGTATCTCATTTATTTCTGATTAAATGATTTCTTAATTCTGCTGAGGTTGCGATTTGTGTCTCTTTCCTTAATGGCGTCGCGTTTGTCAAACTCTTTTTTTCCTTTTGCCAAAGAGATGATTAATTTTGCAAGCCCTTTATCGTTGGTCACTAAATTTAACGGAATAATAGTAAGCCCGGAAGAGCGAACTTCTTTTTCTAATTTTTTTAGTTCTCTTTTATTAAGGAGTAATTTTCTTTCGCTTTTAGGTGCGTGATTAAAAAAGGTAGCATGCGAATATTCTTCTACCGTCATGTTAATAACAAAAAGTTCGCCGTTCTGAAACTCACAAAAACTTTCTGCAATTGAAGCTTTTCCTTCTCGAATAGCTTTTATCTCAGTTCCTTTTAAAACGATACCTGCCGTATATTTGTCTAATATTTCATAGGCAAAACGGGCTTTTCGGTTTTTTATATTTACGGTTTTTTGCTGCTTCATTGTCTTGCAAAAATAAGATATTTATATTACTGAACCACCCTAAAATACTAAGGCTTTAAAATTTTTAAATAACGTTGTAAAGATTCTTTTTCTACCTGAGTAATAAATTGTAGAAAAGGTTCTTTGTTTTTTGTTATTTGTGCATCTTCCAGCGATTGGTAGTAACGCATCCTACTAGAATAATCGCCTTTAATATTTGCAATAACATAACCTTGCTGTAATAATATTAAATTCATGATAAGACGCGAAGTTCTTCCATTTCCATCTATAAAAGGATGAATAGAAACCAAGCGTTCATGTGTTTCAGCAGCTAATAATACAGGATGCAAAATGTTTTTTTTGCTTTCAAACCAAATAAAAAAATCTTCCATTTGTTTTTTTACTAAAAACGGTTGCGGGGGTAAGTGCTTACTCCCTTGAATCATGACTTGAACCTTACGATATTTTCCGGCATTTTCCGGCATAATACCTCTTAAAATTAATTGATGAATTTGTAAAATGGTACTTTCCTTTAAGGGAAGTTTATTTACAATTATTTTCTTTATAAAAGCGATTGCCTCAGAATGGTTTATCGCTTCTAGATGTTCACGCATGCTTTTTCCAGAAACCGTAATCCCTTCATTAACAACTAAATCTGTTTCTCTAAGAGTTAGTGTGTTTCCTTCTATTCGGTTGCTCTCAAAGGTATATTCTAAGTCTATTGCTTGAGCAATACGGTAGCTGTCAAACGCTCTTAATTGATCGAGTTCTTTTTTTAATGCATCTAAACTATCTATGGTACTTTGTAGTCCTTTTGAAATCTTTTGTTTTACAACACTTATTTCATATTTCAATGCTTCTTCTGCAAGTTTAAGAGCTTCTAAACCTCCTGTTTCCTCCCTTAATTCATATAAAATTTTTTCTTTCAACCAAACCACAAGCAAACCATTGTAGTCCATACCAAGCACTTGAGCTAATTTAGCCAATTGGTCCTTTGTGGGTTTTCGGGTACCGTGTTCAAACTTGCTTATAAGTGCTTGATCTATATTGCTTTGAATGGCAACATCTTTTACTAAAAGTTTTTTTTCTACACGCGCATTTTTGAGTAATGTTTTCATAAATGACAAAAAATATCTTGACAAAGATAGTCATATTTTATGATATTTAATATTTTTCCCTTTTTTTTCATTTCTTTTGAAGATAGGTTACCTTTACGGTTTTAAAAATAAGGTATGAAACAATTTTGTATAGCATTATCCATGGTTTTGTGTTTGTCTTGTAAGGAGAAGCCAGTAAATTTAGATGCGCAGTCCATCGTGGATAAAGCGATACTCATTGCAGGTGGCGATCGATATGACCATGCTGAAATGGATTTTACCTTTCGGAATATTAAATACAAAAGCATTCGGCAAAACGGAACGTTTTCTCTTCAGCGGTTTTTGCCAGACACATTAAACACCATCGATATTTTAACAAATGATGGTTTCATAAGATTGCAAAAAAGTGAAAAAATACCTTTGGCAGATTCCATTGCATTTAAATATATGGAAAGCGTAAATTCTGTTCATTATTTTGTGCAATTGCCCTTCGGGCTCAATAACCCTGCAGTTTATAAAAAACTATTAGGAGAATCCACCATTAAAAATAAAAACTATTATAAAATTGAAGTTACCTTTTCTGAAGAAGGTGGAGGAGTAGATTTTGAAGATGTTTTTTTATACTGGATTTCAAAAGATGGTTTTACCCTAGATTATTTGGCTTACCAATTTTATACCGGTAAGGGAGGAATTCGTTTTCGCGAAAGTTATAATCCACGAGTTATTGAAGGCATTCGGTTTGTAGATTATAATAATTATCGACCAAAAGATACCTTGGCAAATCTATATGAAATGGATGTATTGTTTGAAGCCAATGCACTAGAATTACTTTCTAAAATTGAAACTGAAAATGTATCAGTGCGACTACTTAAATAGTAGAAATACAAACTATTCTAAAGATAATAATGAGCTCCAGGTTTTTGTTCCTTGTATTGTTACTATATAGAGATTTCCATTAATACTGTCATCAATTTCTTCATATTTTTCCTCCTCTAAAAGAAAATTTGTTAGTTTAGGAATCGAATTGCTGTGACCAACTACTAAAACCGTTTTTCCTTTAGTAATAGCTTTAAAATCTGATTTGTAAATTGCTTTGGGGTCATAAGATTGTATTTCTATATTTTTTGAAATTGCTGTTGGAGCTGCTGTTTGTTGTGTTCTTTTAAATGGTGTTGCATAGACAGCATCTAATTCTATTTCTGAGAAAATTGCCGCCCATTTTTCTGCTCTCACAATACCAGTTTCTATTAGTTCTGGGTCTTTTTCCTTTGGATTGTTTCTGTCTTTTTCAGCATGACGAATTAGGTAGTAGGTAGTTGTATTTTCATTTTTCATTACGCTCAAAGTGTTTTGCGATTCTTTTTTTGCACACGAAAAAAGAAAAATTGGGAGAATAAAAAGAAATGAATATTTCATAAGTTGCAGTGTTCTAGTTTTTTCAAAGATATTAAATAGGAAGGTTCTATACTATATATGGTAGTTTTTCTTTAATAATTATTAAACAAAATTAGTATTGAATTTCTTTTTTTCTACGTAAATGAAATAATTTTTTTTAATATTTACTTGGTAATAAATAAACCCAAGTAGCTATAAATTGAGGTATTACGAGCAATAAAAACTTTTAATTATGAAAGAAGAACAGATTAAAGGGAAATGGAATCAAGTAAAAGAGAGGTTAAAATAGAAGTAAGCATAACTTACAAAAGATGGTCTTTTTTATGCAGAAGGTAAAACAGAGGAATTGCTTGGTCGTCTTCATTAAAAAACCAGAAAGACCAAAGAAGATTTAAAGAAGGAAATTAATGATTTTTAAATAGTGATGTTTTTTTGATTGTCCGAAAGCTCTGTTGGATAGGACTTTCTTTTGTTGTTACTTTTTTTCCAGAATATAGAGTACTTGAGCAAAAATAAAAAGCACTTTTAGTTTTTGTTTATGTAGCACTTGCACATCGTTTTTGCTAAAAAGTATTTCCCACTCTTTTTCACTTTTATTCGTATGGGGGTGACTAAAAAACTCCAAATTTACCAGGCTATCCATTGCCCAAGTAAGGTATTTCATCACCATATTGCTATACACATCTTCTAAAATAAAAATACGATTTTTTGAAACCCGAACAGCTTCCTTAAAAACGCGTTCGGGATTAGGACAGTGGTGTAAAACCGTTATAAGCATGCTGACATCAAAACAAGCGGGTGGAAAAGGCAAAGTGCTTCCATCATAATGGATTAAATTAATGTTTTGGGTATTTGTTTTGTCCTTGATATCAACAGAAGATACAGCGTAAGAAGCCTTCTGCAACAATAAAGAAAACTGACCAGATCCTGCACCTATGTCAACGATGCTTGCTTTTTTAGGGATAAAGTTTTCAAAGAGTCTAAGTTTAGTAACCGCTCTTTTTTTATCTTTTATTTTTAAAAACGTTTTAATCAATAGTAATAAATTTTTTATGCTAATTCTAAGGCAATTTGAATCATTTCTTCAAAAGTGCTTTCTCTTTCTTTTGAGGTTGTTTTCTCCCCAGTAACTAAAGAATCAGAAATGGTTAAAAGGGAAAGCGCATTCACTTTGTGTTTTGCTGCTATGGTATATAAACCGGCACTTTCCATTTCTACGCAAAGAACTCCAAATTTTGACCATTTTTTATAGCTTTCAAACTCGTCTTCATAAAATTCATCACTAGTTAGTACATTACCTGCCTTGATAGGTATATTTTTTTGTTTGGCTATTTCTACTGCTTTTTGAAAAAGTTCAAAATTAGCAGTAGGAGCAAAATCAGCACCACCAAATCGAAGTTCATTAACTCCTGAAGTGGAGGAAGCAGCCATAGCCAAAACAATATCTCTTACTTGAATAAAAGGTTGATAAGAACCAGCACTTCCTACACGAATAAGGTTTTTTACGCCAAAATCGGTGATTAATTCATTAGCATATATAGATATAGATGGCACACCCATTCCTGTGCCCATAGCAGATATTTTTTTGCCATTGTAAGACCCAGTGTATCCTAGCATTCCTCGCACTTCATTAAAACATTTTGGGTTTTCAAAAAAGGTTTCTGCAATCCATTTTGCTCGTAAAGGATCCCCTGGTAGTAATATGGTTTCTGCTATTTCTCCTTTTTTTGCGTTGATGTGTATACTCATTTTTTTGAATTATAGGTTACGATTTAAAAATAGGAGAATTGTGGGTTAGGCTACTTGAAAATCATTTAAAAAAAATTAGTTTTGTTCTGAACTTACGATTTCAATTCCTGAGGAAGTGCCTATCCTGTTTACACCTAGGTTTATATATTCTAAAGCGGTTTTTCTGTCCCTGATTCCTCCAGATGCTTTTACTTTAGCATGGACTCCAACTACAGATTTCATTAGTGTTACTGCTTCTACAGTGGCTCCTCCAGTTCCAAAACCGGTAGATGTTTTTATAAAGTCGGCTCCAGATAATAAAGCGAGTTCACTGGCTTTAATGATTTCAGCTTTGCTTAAGTAACAGATTTCTAATATGACTTTTAAAATCTTATCTCCTATAGCTATCTTTACGGCTTCAATATCTTTCCAAACCGCATCAAAGTCGGCACTTTTTAGCCATCCTAAATTTAGGACCATGTCAATTTCATCAGCACCATCTTTTACGGCTTGTTTTTCTTCTTCTACTTTTGATTGGGTGCTCATTGCACCTAAGGGAAAACCTATAACGCTACAGACCTTGACAGACGAAGTTTTTAATTCGTTTTTAGCAATGGAAACATAACAGCTATTAATGCAAACGGCATAAAAATGGTGTTTTTTTGCTTCTTCACAGAGTTGAAAGATATCCTGCTTTGTAGCTGTTGGTTTTAATAAGGTGTGGTCTATATAGGAATTTATTGCAATCATACTACAAATATAACTTTTTTTAAAGTGGATGTCAATGAGATTTATCACTTACTAATCAAAAAAAAATCTAATCTCATTTTTGTGAAATTAGATTTTTTTAGATAATTAAGGTATTTAAACCACTAAATTTTCACTCCCTTGATTTCTAAAAACCAATTTATCATCAAAAGCATCCAGTAAAATAATACTGTCGGTTGTTATTTTTCCGGCAAGGATTTCTTTAGAAAGTTCATTTAAAACTTCTTTTTGAATTACACGTTTCACTGGTCTAGCACCATATTGAGGATCAAAACCTTTTATGGCAAGGTATATAATTGCTTCCTCAGTTGCATCTAGAGTAATGTGTTGTTTTGCTAGCATTTTACTTAAACCTTTTAATTGTAATCCTACAATTTCTTGAATATTGTTTTTGGTTAATGGTGTAAACATTACAATATCGTCTATACGGTTTAAAAATTCTGGGCGTACACTTTGTTTTAACAAACCAAGTACTTCCGCTTTTGCAGCTTCCATAGCGGTATCGATGTCTTTTACGGTTTCAAATTTTTCTTGAATAATATGGCTTCCCAAATTTGAGGTCATTATTATTATGGTGTTTTTAAAATCTGCCACACGACCTTTGTTGTCTGTTAATCTACCTTCATCTAATACTTGTAACAAAATGTTGAAGGTGTCTGGATGCGCTTTTTCAATTTCATCTAATAAAACTACAGAGTAGGGGCGGCGTCTTACTGCTTCGGTAAGTTGACCTCCTTCTTCATAGCCTACATATCCTGGAGGAGCTCCTATTAATCTACTAACACTGTGGCGTTCTTGATATTCACTCATGTCAATTCGTGTCATTGCATTTTCATCGTCAAACAAGTATTCTGCAAGTGCTTTTGCTAGCTCGGTTTTACCCACTCCTGTGGTTCCAAGGAAAAGAAACGAACCCAATGGTTTTTTAGGGTCTTGTAATCCAGACCGGCTTCTTCTTATGGCATCACTTACTGCTACAATGGCTTCTTGCTGACCCACAACTCTTTTATGTAAATGCTCTTCTAGTTTTAATAATTTTTCTTTGTCGCTTTGTAACATTTTTGTTACTGGAATTCCTGTCCATTTAGCCACTACTTCAGCAATGTCTTCTTGGGTGACTTCCTCTTTAATTAAAGAATTATTTTGTTGTGCAACGAGCTTTTGTTGTTCTTCTAATTGTTCTTGTGCAACTTTTATTTTTCCGTATCGCAATTCAGCTACTTTGCCATAATCGCCTTCTTTTTCTGCTTTTTCTGCTTCTAGTTTGTATTCTTCAATAACTGTTTTAGTGTTTTGTATTGAATCTACAAGCTCTTTTTCGTTTTTCCATTTGGCGTGCAGTTCATTGCGTTCTTCTTTTAAATTGGCTAAATCAGCTCCAAGCGATTTTAATTTACTTTCGTCTTTTTCTCGCTTAATGGCTTCTATTTCTATTTCGAGTTGCATTATTTTACGGTCTAATACATCGAGTTCTTCTGGTTTACTGTTAATTTCCATTCGCAGTTTAGAAGCAGCTTCGTCCATTAAATCAATGGCTTTATCCGGAAGAAACCGGTTGGTAATATAGCGTTGTGAAAGTTCAACAGCGGCTATAATTGCCTCGTCTTTAATACGCACCTTGTGGTGGGTTTCGTATTTTTCTTTGATTCCTCGCAAAATGGAAATGGCACTTTCCGTGTCGGGCTCATTTACTTGTACTTTTTGAAAACGGCGTTCTAATGCTTTGTCTTTTTCAAAATATTTTTGGTATTCATCTAAAGTAGTTGCGCCAATTGCTCTGAGTTCGCCTCGGGCTAGTGCAGGTTTTAAAATGTTTGCGGCATCCATGGCACCTTCGCCGCCACCGGCTCCAACTAGCGTGTGGATTTCATCAATGAATAGTACTATATTTCCATCGCTAGAAGTTACTTCTTTAATAACAGCTTTTAATCGTTCTTCAAATTCGCCTTTGTATTTTGCACCGGCAATTAAGGCTCCCATATCGAGGGAATAAATTACTTTGGATTTAAGATTTTCTGGCACATCACCATCTACTATCCTATGGGCGAGACCTTCAGCTATGGCGGTTTTTCCTGTTCCGGGTTCACCTACTAGCATAGGGTTATTTTTAGTTCTTCGGGTTAGGATTTGCAGTATTCTTCGTATTTCTTCATCTCTTCCAATAACGGGATCTAATTTGTTGTCTTGTGCCAGTTGGTTAAGATTTCTGGCGTATTTATTTAAAGCGTTATAGGTTTCTTCTGCGCTTTGGGACGTGACTTTGTCGCCTTTTCGTAATTCTTTAATGGCTGCTTCAAGGCCTTTTTCAGTAACTCCTTGGTCTTTTAATATTTGTGCAATTTTACTTTTTGATTTAAAGATTGCTAGAAGTAAATGTTCCACAGATACGTATTCGTCGTCTTGTTTGTTGGCTATTATGCTGGCTTCGTTTAGGGTAGATTGTGTATTTCGAGAAAGCATAATATCGCCTCCACTTACTTTAGGAAAACTTTGTATCGTGGCGTCAAGTATTTGCTGAAGTAAATCAATATTTACATTTAATTTCTTTAAAAGAAAAGGAATTACATTTTCATCTACTTGAAAAATTGCTTTTAAAATATGCTCATTTTCAATTTGTTGATGACCCATGCTTTGCGCAAGTTGTTGTGCTTGTTGCACGGCTTCTTGTGATTTAATAGTAAAATTATTGAAATTCATAATCCGTAATTTTATGTTTTTATCTTTGTCTTTCAAATCCTAAGCCAACTTAAATTTACGACAAAATGTCTATATAATGATTGATTTCAATGACTTTTTGTCTAATTTTGTAAGAAATAAAGTGTTTAGCTAACTTACATTTATTTTTAAATCTGTCTTAATGCATAAAAAAACATTTACTTATGGGAATTTTAGATAAATTATTTGGTACCTCAGCGGCTTCTGAAAAAATAGAGAAGAAATTAATTCCTTGGAAACATTTGATTTCTATGGAACAATTGAATGAAATTATAGAAATTTCTAATACTAAACCCGTAGCTATATTTAAACATTCTACTCGATGTGGTATCAGTAATATGGTGATTAAACAATTTGAAAGAGAATTTAATCTTCCTGAAAATAGTCTGGATTTATATTATTTAGATTTGTTAAATCATAGAGATATTTCAAACGAAATTGCAGCGCGTTTTCAAGTGTTTCATCAGTCTCCACAACTTTTGATAATTAAAAATGGAGTAACTGTTTTTGAAGCATCTCACCAAAGCATTCAGGCATCTTTATTAGAAAAATATATTTAAATAGGATTTGTTTTTAACAAAAACCCACAATGAAAACTTAAAGACCACAAAAAAATACTTACTTTTTTGTGGTCTTTTAATTTCTTAGAGAAAAATGGCTTTAAAACTTATTTTTTTTAAGAATATCGCTCAATCTGGTTTTAATATTGCTTCCTGCATCTAAAAGCATCTGTTCATTTGTTGGAAATGGGGCAAAACGGTTTTTAAGTAATTGTTTATCATCGTTGTTCAAAACCCGCTCATCTCCTCTAAAAGTGGCAAATATATTTTCAAAAATAAATTCAGTTTGAAGAGGATGGCTATTAAGATTTTGGTTTTTCTTCAAATCTTTATAGATAACTCTAGCGTCAATAGCCAAAGATTTGGATTGAACGGTTTCATAAAGTGTTCCTTTTACAACAAGATATTTATCTATTTTTATTTTGTTTCCTAAACTATCTAAAACATAATTTCCTCTTCGATCTTTTTGATAGGTGAAACCATCTGGTATTTCTAATTCCAATGGAATTTGCTTTTCTCCAATGCGTTCAGGTGAAACAAGGATAGAGTGAAATTCTAAATTTATTTCAAAATCATATACTATATCTCTTTGCTTTGCGCTATGATACACTGTCCAAAAATCATCCAACCCATAGGGGTTAAAGTTTAAAAGGTCTTGTTCTAATTGTCTTGGCATAAATTGATTGGTGTTATTGGTAAGGCGCACAAAAATAAAGTCTGTTCCAAAGTAGTGAGCGTCTTTCAATAATTGCTGCCCATCGTTATAATTAGGAACTAAATTTAGCATTTCTTGTAGGGTATTATGTGCCTCTCGATACCCAAATTTATTTCCTTTTTGCATTTGGGCTTTAGATTGATTATATAAATATGCTACAAAATTTTGTTTTGCTTTAATCAAGTCATTGCTATAATCTGTAAATTTTAATTTTACTTCTCGACCATTTTCCTTATTGTATAAAGGAAGTAATGGAGAAATTTTATTTTGAATGTTTTCTAAATTAGAATACAGCACAAAAATTTCTCTGCTATTGGCAGGATTGCCTTCTTTTTCTAAAAATGCAATACGTTTTTTGTCTCTCTCATTTATTTTTTTGAATGCATCTTCTAAAATTAGGATGTGCTCCTGACTGTTTTTTTTGTTTCTGTCCTTTTGTAATTTGCTCACCGCAATGTCAATGGATTCATTATAATTTCCAGAATACAGGGCCTTCTGACTTCTTTTAACACTGTTGCAAGCACTTATTAAAAGGACTGCAGATAAATAAAGTAGTAGTTTTTTCATAACAAAAAGGTGTTGATTATTTTAGTTGGTTTACAATTAGGGTGCCAAAGTTAAAAAAAGTATGCCCTTAGCTTGTTAGCAAAGGGCATAAAAATTTAAGCTGATTTATAAGAATTATAATTATAATGCGGGTAAGATTTTAGTGCTGCATTCACCAAAGCCTATTCGCACATTTTTATTTTGGCAAAAGCCAAGAAAGGTAACTGTATCATTATCATTGATAAATTTGCGCTCGGTGCCGTCATTTAATTTTATGGGTTTTTGTCCGTTCCAGGAAAGTTCTAGCATAGAACCGTAAGAATCTGGTGTTGGTCCAGAAATAGTACCACTGCCCATCATGTCACCACTTTTTACAGGGCATCCGTTGCTAGTGTGATGTGCTAATTGTTGACTCATATTCCAATACATATATTTAAAGTTAGAAGAACTAACTTTAGTAGGTGTACTTTTTTCCGGAGTGATAAATACCTCTAAATGGATGTCATAACTTTTTTTGCCATTTGATTTTAAATATGGAAGTAGCTCTTTCACTGGATTCGGACTTTCTACTTTAAAAGGTTGTAAGGCGTCTAGAGTAACTATCCAAGGGGAAATGGTAGAGGCAAAGTTTTTTGCCAAAAATGGCCCAAGAGGTACATATTCCCATTTCTGTATATCTCTTGCACTCCAATCATTAAAAAGCACTAATCCAAAAATATACTCTTCTGCTTGATTCACCGGAATGGGTTCGCCTAAATCATTTGCATCGGTAGTGATAAAAGCCATTTCCAACTCAAAGTCTATAAGTTTTGAAGGACCAAAAGTAGGGTTTTCAGCACCTTCAGGAAGGGTTTGTCCATTAGGCCTTCTTACATTAATACCGCTTGGTATGATGGAAGAACTTCTGCCGTGATAGCCCACTGGTATGTGTAACCAATTTGGCATTAATGCATTTTCTGCATCTCTAAACATAGAACCCACATTAGTGGCGTGTTCTTTACTGGAATAAAAATCGGTATAATCACCTACTTGAACGGGAAGCTGCATTTCTACTTCGTCCATAGTAAAAATAACACGATCATAGTGCGATGTGTTGTCTTTTAAAGCAGTATTTTTTTCATCAAAAATATCGGCTATTCTATTTCGCACTAGTCGCCAAGTTTTTTGTCCATCTGAAATAAAATCGTTTAACGTGTCTTGCAGAAATATATCGTCGGTTAACTCAATACCTTTAAAGTAACCAAGCTGGTGTAAAGCACCTAAATCGATTGCAAAATCTCCGATTCTTGTTCCAACGGTTATAATATCGTCTCTGGTTAAGAAAACACCAAAGGGTATGTTTTGTATCGGAAAATCAGTATCCTTATTTAGAGGTAACCAAGTTTTTCTATTTGGGTCGTTCGCTGTAATTGGCATAATTTTGTTTTTTTTTGAAGTGTTGAAAAAATTCTATTCAAATATATAATTTTAAGTATACTAACCGAATGTTATTCTTATTTTTGAAGAATATTTAACAAAAAGAAAACAGTATGCAACGCGATACACAAATATTTGACCTAATTAAAGAAGAAAGAGAACGTCAAACTAATGGTTTAGAGCTTATTGCTTCTGAAAATTATGTAAGCGAACAGGTTTTAGAAGCAGCAGGATCTATTTTGACCAATAAGTATGCAGAAGGATATCCTGGTAAGCGATATTATGGAGGTTGCCAAATTGTAGATCAAGTGGAACAACTTGCTATAGACAGAGCTAAAGAATTGTTTGGTGCCGAATATGTAAACGTACAACCTCATTCGGGCTCGCAAGCAAATACAGCAGTTTTTTCGGTATGTTTAAAACCGGGAGATACTTTTTTAGGATTTGATTTATCCCACGGTGGGCATTTAACCCACGGATCGTCTGTAAATTTTTCCGGAAAATTATACCATCCTGTATTTTATGGAGTAGATAAAGAAACCGGCATGTTAAACTATGATAAGATAGAAGAAATAGCCATCCGAGAAAAACCAAAAATGATTATTGCAGGTGCCTCAGCCTATTCCAGAGAAATTGATTACAAACGTTTTCGAGAAATTGCCGATAAAGTAGGGGCAATTCTTTTTGCCGATATTGCACATCCTGCAGGTTTAATTGCTAAAGGTATTTTAAGCGACCCTGTTCCTCATTGTCATGTGTGTAGCAGTACAACACACAAAACCCTTCGTGGACCAAGGGGAGGAATTATTATTATGGGTAAAGATTTTGATAATCCGTTTGGTATAAAATTAAAAGACGGAAACTTACGCAAAATGTCTTCTTTATTAGATAGTGGTATTTTTCCTGGAAATCAAGGTGGACCCTTAGAGCATATTATTGCTGCTAAAGCCGTAGCTTTTAGCGAAGCTTTGACCGATGAATTTCTGCATTATATGGTTCAGGTGAAAAAAAATGCTAAGGTGATGGCAAAAGCATTTATGGATAAAGGGTATAATGTTATTTCTGGTGGAACGGACAACCACATGATGTTAATCGATTTACGAAACAAAAATATTACGGGCAAACAAGCCGAAGAAGCCTTAGGTAAAGCTGAAATTACTGTGAATAAAAATATGGTTCCTTTTGATGATAGATCGCCTTTTGTCACCTCCGGTATTCGGGTTGGAACCGCAGCAGTTACCACAAGAGGATTGAAAGAAGAAGATATGCAGAAAATCGTGAATTTGATGGATGAGGCAATAACCAATTTTGAAAACGATGAAATTTTAGAAAACCTAGCGGATAAAGTAAATGCAATGATGGCGCAAAAACCATTGTTTGTTTTTTAGTTATTGGGAGGTTATTAAAACTTAGGATTCAGGCATTTGTGGTTATAGAAACACCATAAATGCCTGAATTTTTTTAGTTTTCAGGAAAGGTTACACTTTCATAAGCACCCGCATCAGATGGCGTTCCTCTTAAAGTGCCCAGCAAATCAAAAGGCACTTGTTGCGAGGTTGTAACGTCACCTATTCCGTTTGCTCCTGATTCATTGCTTATAAAAAGCAAGTTTTTAGAGAAATCAAAAAACAAGGGGTTTTGATTAAAAACGGTATTTGTGTAGAAATTCATATTTGAAAAATCGTATAACGGATTGTTTGCAAATTGGCCTTGTGGGTCTTCAAATCGAATTAGACTATTTTTAAAATTGAAATTGAATTGCCCGGCTTCACTTGCAAAAAGGGAAATTTCTCTCGATTCACTGCCATAAATAATGCAGTTGCTAAAATTTGCTTCAATAAGGTCTTCTACTAAAATTTCCGTTTGGCTTACTTGAAGGATATTATCGATAACTACCGCAGGAAAATTTCTAAAACTTCGGTTCCAGTAATTACCAAACGTAGAGTGCCTAAAATTATATCTTCCTCCAAAGGAGCAAAAAAGAGACGCCTGTCCGCTATTTGTAATCACTAGGTTTTCACCATCAATGTGCCCTGTTCGTGCTAATAAACCTACGTTGCCACTATTGTAAATTTGTGTGTTTTTGATTGTTAGGGTAGGGTTTGCTGTGCCATCATTGCTATCCATTAAAATGCCAACTGTAGCATTTTTTATGGTGGTAAAATTAAATTCGTGTGCAGTACTGCCAGCGGTAAGCCATATAAAACCCCATTGGCCGGGAGTCTCAGAAAAGCTAGTTTCTAGTCTGTCTCCTTGAAAAATAACTTCATTTTCTAGTAATTCTGAATTAGTGCTTTGAGCTCCGTTTACTTTCAAGGTTGCCTGATTAGATACAATAAGACCACTGTCTTTATGAAAATGAATCCTAGCACCAGCATTTACTGTTAGTATTTTGTTTGAGGGTACTGCGGCATATCCATAAATTACATAAGGTTTTTCATTAGTGAATGTGAGTTCGGTATCCTCTAGAAAAAAACCGTTTATCAATATAGGCTCGTCATTTGCATCCATTCCTAAGTTGAGGGTTTCTGTGCTGCCGTCTTCAAAGCGTTCCGGAAAAAGGAAAACGGCATCTTGAACAAGGGTTACTAATTCTACTTTTTGCTGGTTGCTTCCGGCGTCAAACTCAATAGCGTCGGTGTATAGAAATTGGTTATTTGTTGGAAATGAGTTAATATCAATAGTTGTTTCAATAAAAATAAAAATACTGTCTTTTGCTAAAATTGAAATGTTATTAAAGGTTTTTCCTGCAATACCATCCACATTCAAACGATATAGTGAGGAGTTGCCTTGACCAAGCTGTACATTGGGAATATTAATATCTTCATTACTTCTGTTGTACACTTTAAGGGTATAAGTGCTTGAGCCTATGTTTGTAAAAACCGTGTCTAAATAAACGGTGTCTTTTGAAAATTCTAAATTTCCAGTGCTTGGAAGACTTTCAAAATCATTTCGGCAGGAGCTCCATAAAATCACAGTAGCTAATAAAACCAGTGCATATAAATTTCTCATGTTTACATTTTAAATTAGGTGTCAAAAATACAAAATAGGACGAACGATTAACAATTTGTGGTAAACGATTTCAGTTTTGGATTAAAATTATTAACTCAGAACTTTTAAACCATTCTTTATAAACCATAAACTACTGTTTTTATTGTTTTTCAAGAATTTCAATTTCAAAAAGTAAATTCCAATTTTTTCCGGTAACAAAAAGTTTGTTTTTTTCGCCTTTGTAAGCAATTCCGTTTAATACATCAAGTGAGGGATGTTGTTTTACTTTTGTTTGTAAACTACTAAGGTCAATGACCCCTTCTACAGATCCATTTTTTGGGTTGATAATGGCAATGGCATTTTGTTGATATACGTTGGCATAAATTTTTCCTTCTACCCATTCCAGCTCGTTAACACTTTTTATTCTGCTAGTGTTTGTGTAGATTTCTATGTAACTCTCTTCGGTAAGATTATCAGGATTTAAGGTCCAAATTTTTTCAGTACCGTCACTTTTATATAGTACCTCGCTATCGTTACAAAGGCCCCAACCTTCAATGCTTTTTCCGTAAACAAAATTCCCCGTTTTTTCTAATGTTTGTAGGTTGTAAATAAATCCTACTTTTTCTTTCCAGGTGAGTTGGTACACTTTTTTATTCAAAATTGTAAGACCTTCGCCAAAATAATTTCTTTCTAAATCCACTTGTTGAAGTACCTCGCCAGTTTTATAATTGGTTTTGCGTAAGGAAGATTTTCCATATTGACCAGTGCTTTCATATAAGGTATCTCCATGAAATTCTAGCCCTTGGGTATATGCATTTATGTCATGCGGATAGGTGTTTATGATTTTGTACGTATATAATTTAGGTTTTGTAGTAGCAAGTAGAACGATTTCTTTTGAAACAACTTCAGATAAAGCGTCATGATAAATAGTGGCTTGGACAAATTTACTACCTAATTTTTCATCGGTTAGACCAAAGGAGAAGTCTAAACCTATTTCTTTTCCAATTCTTTTGTCATTTAAGTGATAAATTATAGAATCTATTTCATTTTCTTTTGCATTTTTAATAGAGCCTCGAAGCACATCATTTAGTGTATATGTTTGTTTATTTCCATTAAATTCAATGGAGAAGGAAGATTTTTTTTTGTCTTTTTTATCACCACAAGAAATTAAAAGAGAAAGAGTTAGAGCAAATAGAAATGCGTTTACTAGTTTCATTGTGAAATCAATTTTTTTTAAAATATTGTTATTTTGGTTCAAATTTAAGGTTCTATTTTTTGAAAAAATCATTTTATAGAAACAAAATGTATAAGAAAATTAGTGCACAGACTTGCAAAACATATAAAAGGTAGTATCTTTGCGCCGGCAAGTCCTACACAACCAGCTCCTGTTGACTCCTCCAGGGCGGGAACGCAGCAAAGGTAAATGGTCGTAGCGGTGTGATGTAGGTAGCTTGCCATTTTTTATTTCTGCCACTTTAGTAAATGCATTTCTAATCTTATTTTTTTAAAACCTGTAAACAGATTTGAAAAGTATTTCTGAGATTTGTTAAATTTAAGTTATGGTTGAAGCAAGAAAAAGCATACCTAATAATTAGTAGCTTAATACCGATTTTACCTCATAAGCAGCTATTTTTTCCTTTCCTTTTAAAAAGTTAAGCTGCATCAAAAAGTTACATTGCACAATAATACCACCTAAATCTTCAATTAATTCACAAGCGGCTTTTGCAGTGCCGCCAGTAGCAAGTACATCATCATGTAGTAAAATTCTATCGCCTTTTTTTATGGCATCAAAGTGCATTTCTATATGGTCAGAGCCGTATTCTAAGGCATAGCTCCTTTGTATGGTTTTGTAAGGCAGTTTTCCGGGTTTGCGAATTGGTACAAAACCAGCTTGCAGTTTTTGTGCAAGTAAGGTGGCAAAAAAGAAACCGCGTGACTCGATACCTACGACTTTATCTATTTTTTGTTCACCAACAAGCTCCAATAATTTTTCTAAACAATAAGCGGTTGCTTTCGGGTTGATTAGTAGGGGAGTGATGTCTTTGAATAGAATTCCCGGTTTTGGAAAATCATTAATATCTCTGATGTAGTTTTCTAAGTTCATTATTTAGTAAGGAATTATGGACTACGAATATAGAAAAAAATATATGCAAAGCGAAGAGATTAAAAGCTCCGCTTTGAAAATACTACAAACAAAAAAACGCTCAAGTAAACTTGGCGTTTTTTCTTATTGTAGTATTTATTTGTGACCTCGACTGGATTCAAACCAGTAACCTCTTGAGCCGTAATCAAGTGCGCTATTCAGTTGCGCCACGAGGCCTTTTTAAGGGTGCAAATATACCTTTTTATTTTATTGCTTACAAATGTTTAGTGGAATTTACTTTATATAATTTCAGCACTCAAGCCTGCTTCTAAAAGTAAAGTGCAACGTGGCTCTAGCTCTTCGTATATTCCGGTTTTAACCGTACATTTTCCTTTATAGTGCACAATTAGTGCGCATTGCTCTGCTTGTATGGGTGTGTGTTCACAGGCATAAATAAGCATTGCTATTACATGATCAAAGGTATTTACTTCGTCATTAAAAAGCACAATTTCATTGTTTTGTTGCTCTTCAATAAGTACGTCAATTTGTTCTTGTATTTTTTCTTTTGTACTCACTTTGCTAATTTACAAATTTTGCAGCAACCCATCGGTTTTTTTCTATGTTTTCAACGTAGGTTAATCCTTGTTTATTACATTCATCCGTAATTAATGGTAAATCTTCTATATAAAAACCACTTAAATAGAGCTCTCCATTTTTATGCAAAGAGTTGGCATAGCTAGCCATATCTTGAAGTAGAATATTTCTGTTTATGTTAGCAATGATGGTGTCATATTTTTTTTCTTTAAGTAATGAGGCATCTCCTTCAAAAACAGTTATATTTTTACTATGGTTTCTTTCTACATTTTCTAAGGAGTTTTCATAACACCAGTTGTCTATATCGATAGCATCAATAGCTTTTGCGCCTTTCATTTCAGCTAAAATTGCTAATACGGCAGTACCACAGCCCATGTCTAAAACCTTTTTGTCTTCCCAGTTGTTTTTTAAAATGTGCTGAATCATCATATGCGTAGTTTCGTGATGTCCTGTGCCAAAGGACATTTTGGGTTCTATGATTATATCGTATTGGACATTGGGTTTTTCATGAAAAGGAGCTCTTACAGAACAGATTGTGTCTACTATAATGGGTTCAAAATTTTTCTCCCACTCCTCGTTCCAGTTTACTTGTTCAATTTCTTTTTGAGTAAAGGAAACCGTGATGTTTTTTCTGGAGAGTAGTTCTATTTGCTCCAAAATTGTACCCTTCCAGTCTTTTTTTTGAATATAGCCTAAAAAGCCATCTTCTGTTTCTACAAAGCTTTCAAAACCGGTATCGCCTAGTTCAGCTATGAGAATATCTCTCCAAGGTTCTAAAGGTTTTATTTTAAAATCAAATTCTAGGTATATAAATTCCATTATATTGCTTGTATAATTTTAATAAAACTACTCACTTTTAAGGAAGCGCCTCCTACTAAGGCTCCATCAATATCGGATTGTTGAAAAAGTTGTTTTGCATTTTCGGGTTTTACACTTCCGCCATATAAAATAGAAACGTTTTCTGCTATTTCATTTCCATAAACGTTTGCTATGGTTTTTCTTATAAATTGATGCATTTCCTGCGCTTGTTCTGGGCTGGCAGTTTCGCCTGTGCCAATGGCCCAAACGGGTTCATAAGCAACCACAATGTATTTCCAGTCCTTCTCGGATATTTCAAAAAGACTATTTTTAAGCTGGTTTTTTATTACCGTAAAATGATGGTTAGCATTTCGGTCTTTTAGTTCTTCGCCTATGCAAAAAATAAAGTGCATTTCATTATGGATGGCACAATTTACTTTCTTTTTAAGTTGTTCATCGGTTTCACCAAAAAATAACCGTCGTTCACTGTGTCCTAAAATTACTCGTTGTATGCCTACACTTTTTAGCATTTCGGCAGAAATTTCACCAGTAAAGGCACCATAATTTTCCTCATGCATGTTTTGGGCAATGATTTCAATGGGGTAATCTCTTGTGGTTTGAAAACTGTGCCATAAATTTGTGAATGATGGGGCTACCATTATTTCTGTTTTTGATTCGTGTAAGTTTTCAATTAATTCTTTGAAAAAATCGTTTGCTTCTGCCAGGTCTTTAAACATTTTCCAGTTTCCTGCTATTATTTTTTTTCTCATAATATGAACCTATTCGAGTATTCGGAAGGTGTTTTTTAGTTTAGTACACGACAATATTTTGAAATATCACTAATTTGCAGGAAAATCAGCTTTGTCTTAACTCCCGAAGCAAGTTCTGGACAAGCCCTAAAACAAGTCTGATTTTCATCGATTTCACCCTTTAGAGAGGGGGAATAAATTGAGAAAAATATTGCCAAATTGAATTTTGTCATGTACTTATTTTTTTTATTTATAATTAACTTCTAATTTTAGGATCTAATACCCCATATATAATATCTACAAAGATATTGATAATAATAAACATAGTAGCAATAACGATAACAGCACCCATAATAATTGGCAAGTCTAAAGTGTTTAATGCATCTACTATTTCTTTTCCTAATCCATTCCATCCAAAAATATATTCTACAAATACTGCTCCGGCTAGCATCGATGCAAACCAACCCGATATGGCAGTTATAACAGGATTTAATGAATTTTTTAGTGCGTGTTTTTGTATGATCTGAAAGGTATTTAGTCCTTTTGCTTTTGCGGTTCTTATATAATCTTGATTAAGTACTTCTAGCAACGAATTGCGCATTAATTGTATAACAACTGCTAATGGGCGAATTCCTAAAACAACGGCTGGAAGGATTAAATTTTTCCATTGAATGTATTTTCCTTCTCCAAAATCATCTACTTCATATAAGCTTCCGGTCATATTTAGATTGGTGTATTTATGCAGTACATATCCAAAAAGCCAAGCAAATAATATTGCACTAAAAAAGGATGGCACACTCATACCGAGTGTGCTAAAAATTTGAATGCTTTTGTCAAGCCAACTGTCTTTGACCAATGCAGATAGTATTCCAAAAAAAACACCGATGGCTAGTGCTATAAAAATTGCGGAAACGGCTAGAACAAATGTGTTAGGTAGCGTTTCGGCAATTACTTGACTTACTTTTTTTCCGTTTTTTTGAAACGACTCTCTAAAATAAGGGGTTTTGAGTACAATCGCTGTATTTGCAAAAGAAAAAAGGGTTGTAGCGAGGTACTTTCCGTTAGATAAAAAAGTATACTCTTTCGGATTTTTACTGTGAAAGGAAAGGGGGGACAAATCATTTAAATAATAGCCATATTGTGTAGAAATAGGTTGGTCAAAACCATATTTTTTTTTAATGATTGCCAATTGCTCCGGATTTTCATTTTGACCTAGCATCATACTTGCAGGATCGCCTGGAAGTATTGTAAAAAGAAAAAATATGATAGTAACCACACCTAATAAAGTAAGAATGGAATAAAAAATTTTATTTACTAAATAGCCTATCAATTATTATAGTTGTATGTCTAATGCATCATTCCAATGCAGTTTTTGTTGGATGGTTCCTTTATGTAGTTTTAATATTCCCGGATTGCTTCTTACAATGGTTTTTAAAACGGTTTGATCGCAGAAATAGAAGTCAAAATGGAGTTTATGAGTTGTTTTTAAAGTTTCAATTCTATCTCCTATAGATGCCGAAAGACCTACTACAGTATATCCTTTTTGGATAGCTTCATCGGTAATTTTTTTAATATTTGCAAAACCATAGGGCTCTGATTGTTCTACATTATATACAATTACTAAAATAAGCTTGTCAGTGGCAAGAATTTCTTGGGTGAGGTTTTCCTCATCACTTTCTATTGAAAAATCTAAAATAGGAGGTAAGTAGCCTTTTTTAATTAGTTTAGTGTCTACCGAAATAAATTCACCATCTACCGAAGGGTAAGAACCGTTTGTAACTTCAATTTTTTCGGTACCATCTACTTTAAATTTCCAGCTGTATTCATAAATAGCCTTTGGGGCATCTTCAGGAATGGTCATGGATTTTTGTATGTTACTACCGACTTTATATGCTCTAAAATCAATATAAGGAAGGTGATTTAGCACTTGGTAGGTAATAAAAATACAAAAGAATAATGAGGCGATAAGTAGATATTTTTGGGTGTATTTAGTTAAATGAGAGGTAATGTGTTTTTTTTCAAAGAACAGTATTAAAATAAAAATCAATAAAAAAATATCTTTTGTTAAGGATTCCCAAGGGGTGAGTTTTATGGCATCACCAAAACATCCACAATCTGTTACTTTATTAAAATATGCAGAATAAAAGGTAAGAAAGGTGAAGAAAACAATCATAAGTAATAAACTCCACACCGTAAATTTTTGAGCATACCCAATTAGAATCATAACCCCGAGAAGCACTTCAAAAATTACCACAAAAACTGCAATTACAAGGGCATAAGGCACTAAAAAATCTAGGTTAAGCACATCGGGTGCAAAATAATCTTCTAGTTTAAATGAAAAACCTACGGGATCGTTTAGCTTAATAAGACCTGAAAAAATAAACAATCCTCCTACAAGTATTCTGGAAATTAAAACGAGTATTTTCATAGTTCTACGTAAGGGTATTTAATGGCAATTATTGTTAAATATTTTCAAGTATGGTATGGTTTTATTTAATACCCTTGAGGCATTTTGCTTTAAATCAATGGTTACTTTTACTTATATATCTTTCTTTAAATGAATTAATGCAAAAACCGCATAATTTATCATGTCTTGATAATTGGCTTGGATGCCTTCAGAAACAAGTGTTTTACCTTGGTTATCTTCTATTTGCTTAACGCGTAAAAGTTTTTGTAATATTAAATCGGTTAATGAACTCACGCGCATATCTCGCCAAGCCTCGCCATAATCGTGGTTTTTGTCAAGCATTAATTGTTTAGTTATTGCAATTTTTTCATCATAAAGTAGGGTTGCTATTTCCAAATTTAAATCGGGTTGCTCTACAATTCCTTTTTCTAATTGAATAAGTGCCATTACACTATAATTGATGATTCCAATAAATTCAGATTGTTCATCTTCTTCTATTTTTTGTACTTCATTTTGTTGTAAACTACGAATGCGTTGTGCTTTAATAAAAATTTGGTCTGTAAGTGACGGCAATCTTAATATGCGCCATGCACTGCCATAATCCTTCATTTTATTGATAAACAAAGCTCTACAGGTAGCGATAACTTCATCATATTGTTTTTCGGTTTTTACCATAGTTTTAATAGGGTGGCTTAATCTGGTTGTTTTACAAAAATACACTTTCAAATGGGAAGTTCTAAAAAAAAAAGGAAGAAAGACGTATCTTTGTTTTTATAATTTTTAAAGATGCAAAGCATTAGCTGTAAAGGATTATTAACTGATTTTTCTACACCCAGAGTAATGGGAATTTTAAACATTACGCCAGATTCGTTTTACGACGGGAGTAAATTCCTATCTGAAACTGCTATTTTAAGACATGCCGAAAAGATGCTGAATGATGGTGCCACTTTTATAGATGTTGGGGGTTATAGCTCTCGTCCTGATGCTAAAGAAGTGCCGCTAGCAGATGAATTACTTCGTGTTGTTCCGGTAATAGAAACTCTTACAAAACAGTTTCCTGAAGCAGTTTTATCGATTGATACTTTTCGTAGTGAAGTGGCAAAACAAAGTGTAGAAGCAGGTGCCGCTTTGGTAAACGATATTTCCGCAGGTATGTTAGATAAAAATATGCTTACTAGTGTTGCAACTTTACAAGTACCATATTGTATGATGCACATGCGTGGAACTCCGCAAACTATGCAAACCTTAGCAACATATAATAATGTAACTCAGGAAGTACTCTACTATTTTTCAGGACGCATTGCTGCAGCGCGCAAGGCAGGAATTAATGACATTCTAGCAGATCCCGGATTTGGATTTGCAAAAACAATAGACCAAAATTTTGAGTTGTTGCGTACCTTAGACTTGTTTAAAAGCCTAGACATTCCTATTTTAGTTGGACTTTCTAGAAAATCGATGATTTATAAAACATTGGGCGTCACACAACAAGAGGCGTTAAACGGTACAACGGCATTACATTCTATTGCACTTTTAAAAGGGGCTTCAATATTACGTGTTCATGATGTAAAGGAAGCTGTGGAAGTTGTTCAATTAATGCAGTCTATGGACGTCCACTAATTTTGTATTAATTTATACTTATACAAAGCCTTGTTTCCTTTCATTTATTCTTTTATAAGAAATCTGGTTTTATCCTTTTTGTCTAAATCGGAAATAGTTCTCATAATTTCCGTGTTGTTTATTCTCTGAATAATAAATTCAGGATTAAGGGCAAAAATGCGTTGTATACCTCCTAAGTAGCTTACTTTTAAAAATTGGTTGTCTGTTGAAAAACACAAAGAGATACCCGGGTTGTCAATTATATCTACATCTAAACGAATGAGCAACTCTTTTTCTGCATTAAATAAACCCTTATAGTTTGCTGAAAATTGGCCGTCAGAGGTTTTAATTTCTACAATATCAGCAGCAATAGCATCGGAAAATTCCATAACCTCGCCGGCGTTTAGGGCATATATTTTTTGGGAATAATGAAACCAAAAATAAGGGTCTCTATTTTCGCCGGTCAGTTGCATATAATAGTTGCCATCTAAAGAAATGTTTCCAAATTCTGTTTCCGAATTTCGTATTTCGATATATGGGAAAGGTTCTTTTTTCCAATAATAATAAGTAGGATCTATATTTTTTCTATACTCATTTTCTATTTCTGTATCATAACTCAAGGTTACCATATAGTTTGTGTCTTCAGTAAAAGCAACATTACTAATAGGATAATTTGTTTTCGTTTTTAATATGGAACGATCTTTAAAAATATTTTTTTCAACATTAATATCGTGATATGCTTCGTTTTCAATAAGTGCCGTTTTTGAATTTGCAAAACCCAAAAGGGCGTATTTGCCATCGGGCGATATTTCTATATCTTGCACATAGGCGGTGTACCCACTAAATCCGTCCAATTTAATATCTACCGAATCTATTTGGGTACTGCCGTTAATTGTATCATATTGAATAAAATAAATTTTAGGAAATGGCATTTCCGTACCAGATAAAAGATATATGGCTTGGTTGGTGGTGGGGTTAAAGTGAAAGTCCTCAGCTTTACCTAGATAAAAACCATCCGAAATTCCTCTTTTTATGTTCTCTGCGATATCCCTGAAATACTTGTAAAGTTCGTTGTCTGTTAAAAAATCAGGTGGGTTTTCTTGGAATTGGAAGTCAGTTTCCGGATTTTTTTGATAAAAGCCAAAACCACTGTAAAAAACTTTGATAAGCTGTTCCGAAGCATCTTTTACGGGTAGGTTTTTTCGTTTCGCAAACTGATAAGCATATTCAGCAAGACGCAAGGATTTAGTGGGGTCTTGGTTGAATTGCGCTTGTGAATATGCAATATAGGTGGAGAGTAACGCCTTGTCTTTCTGTCTTACCGCAATAAATGATGTGATGATTGCTATTATCAGTAATACGCTTAAAACTGATATGGCAGCATTGCGCAAACGCATAGTGCGTTTATGTTGTTTCACCGCTTCGCCCACCATATCGCCTATTGATTTTTTATGCAGTGTAGCTGCTATATGTACAATTTTGCCTTCAAAATTTATGTTTTTTAGTGTTTGTTCTTCTTTTGTGTTAATGGTTCTAAAATCGGTATATAGAGGTTCTCCAGCAAAGGCTTTGGATAAAATTTTGGGTAATGCAGTGGTTTTTGACCAGTCAAAATCGGAGGTCGTTTCATCATAAAAAATTTCGCCGTCGGTTAATGCAATTAAAAAATTATCCATCGATTTATGTTCTGTCCAAAAGGCGACTTCTCTTTGGCACCATTTGGATTGTGCAGAAGCAGCGGATGCCATAAAAATAAAATACTCCGATTCCAAAAGGCCAGATTTTATTTTTTCCCCTAAATCGGCAGCTACTGAAAGATCGTTTGCATCTCTAAATATATTAAGTGCTCGTCGTTTAAAGGTTGGCTTTGCAAATTTTTCTAGAGCTTTTTCAAGATTGGCCCCTAAGACATCGTCTTGTTTGTGGCTATAAGAAATAAAGGCGTGATATTTCATTTGTTTAATATTATTTTTTTTAAAGTTCAGCCCTACCTATACTGGCAGGCAGGTGGATTGCCATTTGAATATATCGGTTGGTTTCAAAAATTTGTTAATGGGCAATTCATTGTAAGAGGAGCGTTTCTATTCAAAAATAGAAAAAAAATAAAAGCAAAAAACATGTAAAGTAAATTAATGAGAAATGGTTTTTAGAAAAGATTTTCAACAATGCCAGGAAACTTATGGCTAATTTTTTTTGAAAATAAACTTGGTTTTTACCTTAGTTCTTTGTTGTGCTTTCGTTATTTTTTTCGCTTAATTCTTCTTCTATTGAGGTTATTAAACCTTTAATTTCTCTATCTAGGTTCTCTCTTGAATTAATTACATCTTGCGTAAATGTCAATTTCATTCCTAGAAGGTTTCTTATTCTTTTAATTTCCAGTAATTGAGAATAATTGTTTTTTGGTTCGTTTTCGATATTGATATCTGGAATGTTAGATTTTACTAAAGGAATGAAATTAATGTCATTTTCCATTATATCATCTACACGAATTTGATGTACTTTCAGTCTGTCGTCAAGAATGTCGTTGAGTTTATTTTGGCGAAATTCTAATTCTGTAAACTTTTCATTTATCTTTTTATTCTTAATTAAATTCAACTTATTGGTGCTTTTCAAATTATTATAAGCGTTAAAAGTTGGTTGGTCACTTTGTAATTCCCAAACGGCACTTTTAAAAATAGAATCGGGAATTATTTGTGAAGTGATTTTAGTATTGTTGTCATCAATTCCAAGAATTTGGATAAGACTTTCCTTTAATGTGATTTCTTCAGAGATTAATAATTCAGATTGTTTTTTTGAGAGTTTTAAATTTTCTAGTAAGTTTTCTAATATGACCTTTTCCTCAATCGAGTTTTTTCTGTTTTCGTTCCAGTTGTTGATTGACAGTGCAATTAAAATTCCGATAACCACAAGGATAATTTCTCCAATAGCATAAAGTAGGTATTTGCTAAATTTATTTTCTGTTATCAATCTTTGTCTAATTTTTCTGAAAATTTTTATCATTGGTTAGCGGTTTATCATAATGAAGCACAACGTTGCGTATAAAAGCTGTGCGGACTAAATAAGCCACCAACTTTGTTAATAGACCAAAGTTAGTAAATTAGATGGGATTTTCCTGAAGGAAAATCCCCCGTATTGATTTTATATATTGTTGGGTAGCGTTATTTTTTATCCATAAAATGTTCATATTCCATAGTGGTCATTCTGTTCGATAAATATGGTGTCAATTCCGCATCATCAAATTCCCAGTTCTCATACATTTTGTCTAATTCCGTTAAGCTTATTGATTTTCCTTTTTTGTGGGGAAAATAAATTAGTCTCCCTTTTTTTGTAAAGTAAAGGTTGCTTTTTAATTCAGCTGAGTAATAATTTACAAGTTGTTCATTAGATTCCACCAATTTAAATTCACTCGACCAGTTTTGACTTTCCACGCAACCATATTCCTTTCCATTTATTTTAATTTTTTTTGGCAATTTTAATGGTGAATTATTCAAAATTTCAAACTTCAATTCCGTAGTGTAACAATCAGGTGCTCCACAATCAGGTGCGTGAAGATTAAATGGTAGTTTAAATTTTAACGAGTTCTTTCCATTTGCTACTAGTCCACGAATGTAATGTTCCTCGAAAACTGAATTTAACAATAGTTTGTCATTTTTAATTTTCAAAAGTTCGTTTCGAAGTGAGTCTTGTCTTTTCTGAAAATTTTCCAAAGAGTTTTCTTGTGAAAAACACGAGAAAGTTATTATTCCCAGTATGTAGATTAGTTTTTTCAATTTTTTTGTTCAGTTGTAATGCTACCCAACGTTTAGTATATGAAGCGTAGCCTGCCGATAGGCGGCTATGATTTCATATACA